>JANRKQ010000232.1:0-63770 GCA_033763395.1 Myxococcaceae bacterium | reverse complement strand
GGGTTCCTCACGCTCGAGGGCGCGCTCGCCGGCGGCGCCGACGTCATCTTGATCCCCGAGATCCCGTATCGCGCCGAGGCGATCGTGAAGAAGCTCAAGGATCGGGCGACGCGCGGCTCGAAGTTCTCGATCATCGCCATCTCGGAGGGGGCCTATCCCGCTGGCGGCACGGTGGCGGTCGCGCAGAAGGCCGAAGACATTCCAGGGCGCGGCGTGGTGCGGCTGGGTGGGTCGGGCAAGGTGCTGGCCGATCTGCTCGCTCCGCACATCGACGCCGAGATCCGCGTGACGGTGCTCGGCCACCTGCAGCGCGGTGGCACGCCGAGCTCGGCCGACCGGGTGCTCGCCACCATGTACGGCGCGATGGTGCTCGACCTGGTGCGGGACCAGAAGTGGGATCACATGGTGTGCCTGCGTGACGGGCGGCTCCAGTTCACCTCGCTCGGCGAGTCCCGCAAGGAGCGCCACGTCGACGTGAACGGCGACAAGGTTCGTATGGCCCGCGCCATGGGCATCAGCTTCGGAGACTGACCCCACCCCGTGTCGCTCGTCGGACGCCAGATCGGCCGCTACCGGATCCTGGAGCAGCTCGGCCAGGGCGGCATGAGCGTCGTCTACAAGGGGCTCGACACCACGCTCGACCGCGAGGTCGCGGTGAAGGTGCTGCACCCGCACCTGTCGCAGAAGGCCGAGAGCCGCAAACGGCTCGATCGCGAAGCGCGCGCGGTGGCCCGGCTGCACCACCCGAACATTCTCGAGGTGTACGACTTCTCGGGCGCGGACTCGCCCGAGGCGTTCATCGTCACCGAGTACATTCGGGGCAAGACGCTGCGGGAGTTCATCTCGGGGGAGCCGCTCACGCCGCCCGAGGTGGCCGCGATGGTGATGCACGAGATCGCCAACGCGCTCGCGCACGCGCATGAGGCCGGCGTGCTGCACCGCGATCTGAAGCCCGAGAACGTGATGGTGCGCGACGACGGCGTCATCAAGCTCACCGACTTCGGCATCGCGAAGATCCTCGACCGCGACGAGAAGATGACGATGACGGGCGCGCTGGTGGGCAGCCCCGCGCACATGGCTCCGGAGATCATCGAGGGCGAGGAGTCGGGCGCCGAGGCCGACGTCTTCTCGCTCGGCACCATGCTGTACCTCTTCGTCACCGGGAAGCTGCCCTTCACCGCGCCGAACACCACCGCGACGCTCAAGCGCATCCTCGACTGCGTGTACGAGGACCCGCGGCAGAGCGTGCCGACGTGCTCCGACGAGCTCACCGAGATCATCGGCACCTGCCTGCAGCGCCAGCCGGGCAACCGGTACCCCAACGCCGCGAAGCTGCGCGACGCGCTGGCGGGCCTGTTGAGCGACCTCGGGCTGACGCGCCCGCACGAAGAGCTGCCGCGGTTCTTCCTCGACCCGAAGGGCTACCGGAAGGACGTGGTGGGCCGCATCACCCGCACGTTGCTCGAGCGGGCGCAGCGCCTCATCTCGGAGAAGAAGTCGGCCCGGGCCCTGTCGGCGCTCAACCAGGTGCTCGCGCACGACCCGACCAACGCCGAAGCCAGCGGGCTGCTCGACGCGATGAAGGCCCGCAAGCTGCGTGAGGCGCGAACCCAACGGCTGGTGCGCTTCGCGGCCGCCGGGGGCTCGGCGTTCGTGGTGGCGATGGCGGCGCTCAAGGGCGTGCAGGTCGCGACGCGGGCGCCCGCGCCCACCGTGCCCCTCTCGTTCGGGCCGCACGAGGTGGTGCTCACGAGCGTGGTGTGGCCGAAGAAGGTCGAGGTGGCGCCCGAGCCCGTGGACGCGGGGGCTCCCGAGGCCGTGAGCGACGCCGGGATCGTCGCGGTGGTCGCGCGGCCGACGGTGAAGCCGCCGGTGCTCGTGCCGAAGCCGCCACCGGAGCGCCTCGAGCGCCCGGTCGAGCCCGTCGCCCCCTCCCTGGTGGACGTGGTGGTGAAGGTTCGGCCCTTCGGCTACCTGACCGTCGACTCCGGCGCGCGTTCGTCCGAGGCGCTCGCGGTGCACCCGCTCAAGCTCCCGCCAGGCCCGCACCGCTTCCTCGTCACCTGCGACGACTACTGCGAGGCCAACGGCGCGACGCGCAGCGAGACGGTCGCTGCCGGAGGCCCCGAGATCAACATCGTCGCGCCCCTCAAGGCGTCGATGCTCAGCTTCGAGGGCTTCCCCGACGACGCCGTGGTGCAGGTGGGCGCCGAGAGCCGACCCGCGGGCCTGACGCTCAGCACGCCGTTCCGCATTACCACGCCGGCCGAAGGGCGCCGCCGCATGGAGCACGAGGTTCGCTACACGGTGACGCTCGCCGGCGCGGTGCTGGCGCAGGACGTCGCGCAGATCACCCCCGGCAAGCTCAAGGTCGTCCGGAGGGCCCCATGAGGGTCGCGCTCGCCCTCGCCCTCGTGGCCACCACGGCCTTCGCGCAGACCACGCCCGAGCGCGAGCTCGAGCTGGCGCGCGCGCTCTTCGACGCCGGCAAGTACGGCGAGACGGTGGCGCTGGTGCGCAAGGCGCTGGGCGTCACCAACTTCACCGACGAGCAGCGCATCGAGCTGCACCGCATGGCCGGCTTGTCGTCCTTCAACCTGCTCGAGCTGCCCGCCGCGAAGGAGAGCTTCCTCGCGCTCCTGCGGCTCAACCCGGACTACGTGCTCGATCCGTTCATCGCCCCACCGCCAGCGCTGCGGCTCTTCGAGCAGGTGCGCAAGGACAACGCCGACGAGCTGACGCTGGTGCGGCAGCTGCTCCAGGTGCGCGCCGAGCAGAAGCGCCGCGAAGAAGAAGAGAAGCGCAAGGCGGCCGAGGCGCGCGGCTCGGGCCGGACGATCACGATCGAGCGGCGCCCGTTCTGGATGAACTTCCTCCCCTTCGGGGCGGGGCAGTTCGTGCAGGAGCGCACCGGCTGGGGCATCGCGTTCGCGGTGACCGAGGGCGTGTTCGCCGTCACCAGCATCATCGCGTACTGGGCGATCGAGCTGCTGAAGACCAACATCGTCGAGATCTACGACGGGCTGCAGGGAACCGAGGTGCAGCGGACGATTCGTGGCATTCCGCAGTCTGCCAGGGCCCAGCGCGACGCCTGGAACGTCGTGAAGTTCTCGACGGGCGGCGCCTTCTACGCCACCTGGGTCGTCGGCATCGTCGACGCCATCGTTCACCACGAGGGCGACAAGCAGACCGAGACGCGAGACGCCCCCGCGCCTCCGCCTCGCCTCAGCGTCACCCTTCTCCCCGGCGGCGGCGTCTTCGCCGGCGTCAACCTCTCGTTCTAGCGCTCGCAAGGAACCCACCATGGCCAGCCTCACCATCAAGAGCCCCCAGGGCACCAGCCGCTCGGTCAACCTGCTCAAGCGCGTCACCAGCATCGGGCGCAGCACCGACAACGACATCGTGCTCGACGATCCCGGCGTGCCCGACACGGCCTTCGCCATCATCTTCGACGGCACCGGCTACAAGGCCGGTGGCGAGACGGCCTTCTTCGTCAACGGCAAGAAGACCGACGAGAGCCAGCTCAACGCGAACGACGTGGTGAAGGTGGGCGAGACCGAGCTGGCCTTCTCGCTCGGCAACGCGCCGATGGCGCAGCCCGCGCTGTCGACGACGAAGTTCACCCGCTCCGACTCGAACAACCCCGACGCCTCGACCCAGGAGCAGCCCGGCATTCCCGGCCGGGAGCTGGCGGCGCTGCGGCGGCTGACGGCGTTCTCGGAGCGGCTGCTCCAGAGCTACGAGGTCGACCGCACGCTCGAAGCGCTGATGGACGAGGTGATCGACGTCACCCGCGCCGACAAGGGCTTCCTCATCTTGATGGAGTCGAACCAGCCCCGGGTGAAGGTGGCGCGCAACGTCCAGCGAGAGACGATCGAAGACGCCATCGAGCGCGTGTCGGACTCGATCGTCGCGCGGGTGGTGAAGTCGCTCAAGCCCATCATCATCGCCGACGCGCTCGACGACCCCGAGTTCAACGCCTCGGAGTCGGTGGTGAACCTGAAGCTGCTGTCGGTCATGTGCGCGCCGCTCATGCTGCGCGGCGAGCTCATCGGCGTGCTGTACGTCGGCAACGACCGGCTGGTGAACCGCTTCGACAAGAAGGCGCTCGACACCCTCACCATCTTCGCGGCCCAGGCCTCGCTGCTGCTCCAGAACGCGATGCTGGTGAACGATCTGAAGCTCGAGAACCTCGAGCTGAAGAACCGCATCGAGGAGTACACCTATGGCGACATCGTCGGGGCGTGCCAGGGCATGCGCGACGTGTACCGGCGCATCGACAAGATCGCGCCCACCGACATCAGCGTGCTGATCACCGGCGAGACCGGCACCGGCAAGGAGCTGATCGCCCGCGAGATCCACCGGCACTCGACGCGCGCGAAGGGGCCGTTCATCTCGATCAACTGCGGCGCGATTCCCGAGAACCTGCTCGAGAGCGAGCTCTTCGGCCACGTGAAGGGCGCGTTCACCGGCGCGGTGGCGACCAAGCTCGGGCGCTTCCAGGCGGCCATCGGCGGCACGCTGTTCCTCGACGAGATCGGCGAGATGCCGATTCAGCTCCAGGTGAAGCTGCTGCGCGCCCTGCAGGAGAAGGTCGTCTACAAGGTCGGCGACAACCGCCCCGAGCCCGTCGACATTCGCATCGTCGCCGCCACCAACAAGAACCTCGAAGACGAGGTGCGGAAGAACACCTTCCGCGAAGACCTCTACTTCCGCATCAACGTGGTGACGCTGAAGCTGCCGCCGCTCCGTGAGCGCGGCGACGACATCGTCACGCTCTCGCGCTTCTTCTTGAACCGCTACTCGAAGGAGTTCACCTCGAAGGCGAAGGGCTTCACCCCGTCTGGCACCGTGGCGATGAAGAAGTACCACTGGCCCGGCAACATTCGAGAGCTCGAGAACCGCATCAAGAAGGCGGCGGTGCTCGCGGACAAGCCGCTGCTGGGGCCTGAGGACCTCGACCTGAGGCCCGAGAACCTGCCGCCCATTCTCCCGCTGGCGAACGCCAAGGAGGAGTTCCAGAAGCGGTACATCAACGAAGTGCTCGAGCGGAACAACGGGAACCGCACCAAGACGGCGAAGGATCTGGGCGTCGATCCGCGCACCATCTTCCGGCACCTCGAGGCCATGAAGGCCGAGTCAGAGGGCAAACCCCTGCCACCGGAGACAGAGTACGAGGAAGCCTGATCGGCTCGAAGCGCTTGAATTCGTTCGCAGCCACCACGCGATGGAAGCTGGCAACGTTGTTGCTCAGGCTGGCGTGTGTGGGTGCTCCGATGGCGTGTGTGCTTCCTCAGGACGACGTGATTCCAGAGCGGCCGAGGGCGCCGAATCGACCCGTACGCATCGTGTCGGGGAGCGCCAAACCCGCGCAGCGCGAGAGCACGATTCAGTTCGGCTTGAACTGCCCGCGTGACGAGTTCTCGATTCGCGTGAGCGACCCGGACCGAACGGACACGATCTCGGCCGCGTGGTTCATCGACCCGAACGAGCGATACGTGCAGACCCCGAATACTCCCGTGTTCGGAGGCAACCCCGGCACGCTCGTCGCCGGGACCGACGTGCGCATCGTCACGTCGACGAGCGCCCTTCGCACGAGCCTTCAGCAATACAACGATGGCCAGAAGCACCGCGTCGAGGTCGTCGTGACAGACGGGACCTTCATCGAGTCTCAGCTGGTCGACTCCGCGACGATGGAGCTGCGCCCATTCCTCGACGTGCGGCGCGACGTCATTCGCAACGAAGACGGCACGGTGACGATGGTCGAAGCCTTTCGCGACGAGTACCTCTGGCTCGTCGAGGTGAGCAACACGCCATGCCAATGATCGCTCGCCACCTCATCAGGTCGTCGCTCGTCACCGCGGCCTGCGGGCAGCCCGAGCCCGGGCCCCCGCTGCCGAAGAACGAGCCGGTGCGCATCGTCGCCGGAACGCAAACGCCCGAGCGGTCCGCTTCCGTGGTTCGGGTCGGGGCGAATTGCCCTCCGCCCACGTTCTCCGTCAGGGTCAGCGACCCCGACCTCCAGGACACGATCAACGCCACGTGGTTCATCGATCCGAATGAGCGGTACGCCCCGACGCCTCAACAGCCGGTCTTCCGGGGCAACCCTGGCGTGCCAGTGACCGGGACGACGGACCGGATCGTCACCTCACCCATCAGCCTGCGCGTCGGGCTCCAGGCGTTCGCGGACGGGCAGCGCCTCCGGGTCGAGGTGATCGTCACTGACGGCGACTTCATCGAAAGCACGATCACCGACCCGGTGACTGGCGAGCCGAAGCCCTTCCTCGAGGTCGCCCGCTCCTCCGTGCGGACCGCCGCGGGCCAGGTCGTCCCCCTCGAGGCCTTTCGTGACGACACCGTCTGGTTCGTCGAAGTGAGCACCACGCCATGTCTCTGAGCCTTCGCCTCACACTGTTCGCAGGGCTGGCTGCAGGGTGCACGGGCGGCCCCTCAGACCCGCCGCCCTGTCTGACCGACAACGACTGCCAGGCCGGTCTCGTGTGTTTCGTCGACGGGTGCGGCGACCCCACGCGCGATCTGGCCGTCGAGGTCACCGGCGGCTCGACGACGGGGCTGTTCGCCCAGGACTTCGAGGTGAAGGAGCTCGGCACCTCGCAGGACTTCTTCCTGCCGGGCCCCATCACCATCGGCGGCTCGTTCCAGCGCGAGCGCACGGCGGGCGTCGACCCGACTCAGCGCAGCATCTACACCGAGGAGGTGCTGGTGCGCGCGACGGGTGAGAGCGTGCTGCTCCCGGGTGTCACGCGAACGTCCCAGGCGCGCTTCAGCCAGACCGACCGGGGCACCTTCTCGATGGGCGTTGGCCAGGGCCGCTACACGGTCACGGCGTTCCCCACCAGCCGCGAGGTGCCTCCGGTCACCTTCACGAACGTGGTGGCGAGCCTCGACGCGGGCGTGGCCCTCAACTTCGCGTTCCCATCGGTGGAGGGCGCCATCACGCTGTCTGGCCGGCTGCTCCGCCGACGGCTTCCAGGCTCACCGCCGACCGAGCTGTACATCACCCAGGCGGAGATGGATCTGCAGGCCTTCAACCCCGTGACGGGCGAGCCGCTGTCGCAGCGCATCGAGACCTCGACCGGCCGCCCCGGCTCACGGGGTGACTTCATTCTGATCATGTCACCATTGGCGCGCAGCCTTGCGTCCGTCGAGCTCGTCGCGAGCCCGCGCGAGCTCGGTGCCCTGGTGCCCACGCAGCGCTTCACCGTCAGCCCTCCGTTCCCCTCGACGCTCACCCTCGAGCTGGGCGACTTCGGCGAGCCGATTCCTTCGGTGCGCGGGGTGGTGCTCGGGTTGGACGGAGAGCCGCTCTCGGGCGCCACGGTGCTCTTCGAGGGCCGCACCACCGGCGGCGGCCAGTTCCGTTCGCGGCCCGTGCAGACCGGCGCTGACGGCGCCTATTCGGTCGATCTCCTGCCGAGCGACGGGAGCTACACCGTCACGGCGGTGCCGCCGCCCGGCGCCCGCTCCGCCGTGACGCAGGCCCAGGTCCGCGTGATGAACATGCCGGGCGTGGCGCCGAGCCTGAGCCCGTCGAGCATTCGGTGCATCGAGCGCATCGCGGTTCGCGGCACCGTGATGCTGCCCGATCAGACCCCCGCGGCGATGATGCGCGTGCGGGCCGTGGAGACGGCGCGCGCGGCCACGAGGCCGACCCCCCTCGAAGACGTCGAGGTGCTCACCGACGAGAACGGCACCTATGATCTCCGGCTCGACCCAGGCGCGTGGCGCCTCGAGTTCCTGCCGGCCGTCGATCTGCCGCAGACGAGCCGCCTCATCACCGTCTCTGCCACCGCTGCCGCAGACGGGGGCGCCTTCGAGCGGCAGCAGCTCGCCCCCATCACCCTGCCCCGCGGCCGCCGCATCACCGGCACCGTCGCCTCGAACATCGCCAACCGTGGGCCCACGCCGCTGTCGAACGCAGAGGTGCGGTTCTTCCGGGTCACCCGCATCGAGAACAAGCCGACGGCGGTGCTGCTCGGCACCGGCGTGACGAACGGCCTTGGCACGTACGTGGTGATTCTGCCGACGCGCGAGCAGCCACGCGCGGCGCAGTGAGCCTCAACGTTCAGCCGCCCTGAAGCCCCCTCAGCTGGGCCCGGAAGGTGTCGAGCGCTGGCCCCATCTGTCCTGACAGTTGGGTGGCGTTGACCGTCGCGACGTCCATCACCTCGTGGAGGGCGCCGAACGCGCGCTGAAGCGCCTGCCGGTCGCTCGCCTCGACGTCGCACGTGGCCTCGAGCTCGCGCATGCGACGGACCCACCCGTTGCGGAACACCATCCACGTCTGGTCGGCGCCCACCGCCCGTTCGCGCCCCAGCGCCGCCCGCTCGCGCTCGAGCTCGTCGAACGACGCCGAGAGGGCCGAGACGCACTCGGCGACGGAGCGGGTGCTCGCGGTCGCCGGCCGCCCGGGGGACATCTCGTAGACCGACTTCGACACGCTGAAGATGACGAGGCTCGAGAAGCCCACCGACATCACCAGGTACAGCGCCCACGCCAGGCCACGGAACGGCCGCAGACGCGGATCGTTCGGCTGCTCGGCCACGGCGCTCACCTCGCCTGCCCGGGCGTCGCCGGTTGGGCTGGAGCGGGAGCTGCCGGAGCCTGGGGCGCGGCCGCTGGCTGCGTGGCCCGCTGCAGCCGGTTGATGAACTGCATGCGGAACTCGCTCGCCGGGTAGGTCTGCCAGCCTTCCTTCGCGTACTCGACGGCCTTGTCCTTGTTGCCCAGCATGTCGTGCGACTGCATCAGCATGATGAGGGCGAAGTCGCGGGTGCGCGCCTTCTTGTCGCCCTCGACGAAGCGCGTGAGGGGCTTGAGCGCGTCGTCGTACTTGCGCGACTGGAAGTAGGCGTTCCCCAGGAAGAACAAGGCGTCAAGGGCGTCTTCCTCGGTGGGGTTCATCGCGAGGAAGCGGCCGAGCTGCTCGATCGTCTCGGGCCAGTCGCTGCGGCGGAAGGCGGCCTTGCCGCGCTCGAGCACCGAGGCGCCCACCTCCTTGCGCAGGAGCGTCGCCCGGTCCTGGAGCGCCTTCTGCGTCAGCGGAGACAGGCGCGTCAGATCGAGCTTCGCGAGCGCCTCGACGCCCTTGAGGCGCTCCTCGCCCGGCAGCGTCGTCATCATCTTGTAGACGTCGGCCGCCGCCTTCTCGGCCTTCTCCACGGCGGCCGCTTCGGCCTTCGTCTTGTCGAGCTGCGCCGTCAGCTCCCCCACCTGGGCCTCGAGCCGCTGCTTCTGCTCGGTCGCCGACGCTGCGCGGGCCCCCGAGAACGCGATGGCGCCCGCCACGCAGACGCCCAGGAAGCCCAGGTACGCCGCGCCGGTCGAGAACCAGGTGCGCTTCTGGAAGTCGGCCTGCTGGTTGCTCACCACCTTGAGCTCGGCGTGGAGCGACTTGAGCGCGTTGTCCGTCTTGATCGTCATGTTGCGGGCCTCGACGACCTCGCGACGGATGTCTTCCAGCGACTTGTTCAGATCGGTTGGCGTGTCCTGCGGCATGGCGCTGTCCCTGTACCACGGTGCGGAGCGGAGGCTGGCGCTTCCCGAACGCCCCCTGCCCGATTCGTCACTGGAGCGGCCGGGAAAAGCCCGGCACCTCGTTGGTGTCGCGCCGCTCGGTCGCCGAGGGGAAGAAGATCGCCAGCCCCGCCGACACGAAGACGCCACCGACGTTGCGGCCCGCGATGTCGGCCACGTACAGGCGCGACAGCAGGTACCGCACGTCGACGAACACGCCCAGCCGGTCCGTGAAGCGCCACGCGAACCCGCCGTTCACCGACCACGGCTGGAGCGCGCGCTCACTGCCCGGGGCGTCGGGGGACGTGACGGTCGCCAGGGACAACCCGGTCTGGGCCCCAACGTAGGGCGCGAAGCCCTTGAAGAGCACGTCGTAGCGGGTGACGCGGAAGCCGATGAGGATGCCATAGTTGGTCGAGCTGAAGGGCCTGAGGCCCTGGAGCACGAAGGCCTCCCACGCGGCGTAGATGTCGATCGCCACCTCGAAGTACTCGAAGGCGCCATAGCCGAAGCTCGCGACACCGCCGGCGCCGAACGGCGACGTCGTGCCGTCGGCCACCAGCTCGCGACCGGCCTCGGCGGCCTTGCCGTTGAAGTAGTCGTTCGGGGTCAACCGCAGCGTCCCACCGACGCTGATGCGGCCCATGCCGTCGGTCGGCATGTCGGCGCGCCCCACCTGCGGGGCCAACAGGAGCGCCACCACGAGGGCTGCGCGCATCACCACACCTTCCAACCTTCGGGCCTGCCTGCCGGACGCGGGGCGACCGACGGCACGGCGGGCGGCGTCACCTGGCGGGGCTGGGCGTGTGCGCGGGGCGGCGGCGAAGGCTCCGCCGTCGCGACCCGTGGAGCTGGAGCCGCGGGCACCGGCGCAGCGCCCGCCACCTTCTCTTCGAGGATCTTCACGTACATCTTGAGCTCGGCGAGCGCCTGCTCCCGCTCCATGAGGCGGCGGTAGAGCTCGACGCGCCGCTCCTTCTCGTCCATCAGCTCGCCGTGGAGCTGCATGAGCGACGCCATCGCCTTCTCGGCGTAGGCGGCGGGCACCGGGAGCGGCTGCGGGGCGGAAAGCGTCAGGTGGTGTTCGACGGGGCTCATGCGCGACGGCTCTCCCAGGCGATCTCGAGGAAGGTGCGCCGACGCCTCGCCAGACAGCACGCCGCGCACCGGACCAGGCACCTGAAGCCGAACTCTCTCCAGATGAGGCGGAAGTACGAGACCAGCTCACGACCGGTGATGACACCGTTCATTGTTCGCCTCCGCTACAGGTCTGACGCAGACGGTAGCAGCGCCGATCGCGCGGGCAATTTTTCGGCCGCGCGGCGCCGATCGGTCAGCCGCGCTCGAGCTCGAGGAGCGGCAGATCGCGCACCACCACCCGGGTCGCGGTCGCGTGCACCTTGTCGGCGACCTCGTCGAGGGCGGCCAGCCGCGCGCGCGCTTCGTCGTGGGTGACGTTCACCGCCGCGAACCGGCCGACCTCGCGGGCGAGGAGCTCGAGCCGCGCGCCATCATCCTTTGCGCACGCCAGCTCGAGCAGCCAGCTCGCCGGGTCGAGGGCCTCGACCTCGGCCGGCACCCGCAGCACCGACACCGACCCGGGCCCGAAGTCCTCGACCTCGACGCCGACGGCCAGGAGCTGCGGCGCCGCCTCGAGCACCCGCTCGCGCTCCGTCGGGCCCAGGCCGAGGCGGGCCCCAAAGAGCGTCCGCGGCGCGCTAGCGAGGAGGCCCTTCTGATGCTTCACGAGGAGCGAAGACAGGGCGATGCGCTCGCTCACCGCGCGGGGGTCGATCACCACCAGCGAGCCCGCGGGAGACTCCGTCACCCAGAAGCGCCGCGCCAGCACGCCGATGAAGGTGAGCTGCGCGAAGAAGCGGGGCGGCGGCGCCGTGTCGAGGGTGGGCCGGGCCGTGCCGAACGCGGGCCGCCCCAGCGTGCCGTCGACCTGGAGCGGCGCCTGGGGCTCGAGGAACGCCGGCGCCGTCTGCGCCCGCGCGAGGAACCGATCGATCGCCTGCGCGTACTCGGCCTGCACCTGCGCCGAGGCCGGGCCTGCCTGCTGCTGCCGCCACGGGGCGGCGGTGAGCGCGCGCGCGACGGCGGCGCCCACGGCCTCCTGCACCGAGCGGGGGTCCGAGAAGCGCACCTCGAGCTTCTGGGGGTGCACGTTCACGTCGACGGCCGCGGGGTCGACCTCGATGAAGACGAGCGCCACCGGCTGCCGGCCCGGCGGCAACGAGTCCTGGTAGGCCCGCTGAATCGCGGCCGTGAGCCCCCGGTCGCGGACGTAGCGGTGGTTCACGAAGGTCATGAGCCCGCGGGCGTTCGCCAGCGTGAACTCGGGGACCGCGATGAAGCCGGTGACGGTGATGCCCAGGCGCCGCTCGTCGATCGCCAACAGGTGGGGCGCCGCCTCGCTCCCCAGCACGGCCGCCGCCCTCTGCTTCGGCTCCGCCCCCGACGGCGGGCTCGACCACAGCACGCGGCCTTCGTGCTCGAGCGTGAAGCCGACCTCGGGGTGCGCGAGCGCCAGGCGGGTGACGGCGTCTTCGCAGTGGAGCAGCTCGGTCTGCTCCCGCTTGAGGAACTTCCGGCGGGCCGGCACGTTGAAGAACAGATCTTCGACGTCGATGCGGGTGCCTCCGACGGCGGGCGCGTCTTCCACCACGGGCGCCGCCCCCCCCTCGACCGTGAGCTTCGTGCCGGCCAGCGCGTCGGGCTCGCTCGTCACCAGCGAGAAGCGTGACACCGACGCGATCGCGGGAATGGCCTCGCCCCGAAAACCCTTGGTGAGGATGTGAAAGAGCCCCTCTTTGTCGACGAGCTTGCTGGTGGCGTGCCGCTCGAGGCTCGTCAGCGCGTCGTCTCGCGACATGCCGCACCCGTCGTCGATCACCGTCACCGACGCGCAGCCGCCCCGCGACAGGCGCACCGTCACCCGGGTCGCGCCCGCGTCGACCGAGTTCTCGGCGAGCTCCTTCACCACCGAGGCCGGGCGCTCGACGACCTCGCCAGCGGCGATCTGGTTGATCAGCTCAGGCGGGAGTCGACGGATTCTGCCCATGGCACGAATTCCGAGCGCCGGTGTCGAGGCGTTCGCTACAGTCAGCCAGAGGCCTTTTCGGCCAAATCGCCAGTGAACGCCACAGACCTCTTGAAGAAGCTCCACGCCCACCTCGGGCAGGTGGTGCTCGGAAAACCGGACCAGACGAAGCTCGCGCTCACGTGCCTTTCGGCCCGCGGCCACCTGCTGCTCGAAGACGTGCCGGGCGTGGGCAAGACGACGCTGGCCGAGGGGCTCGCGCGCGCCTTCGACCTCTCGTTCGCCCGGGTGCAGTTCACCGCCGACCTGTTGCCCTCCGACATCCTCGGGGCGCAGGTTTTTCTGCAGCAGCAGGGCACCTTCGAGTTCCGCCCGGGCCCGATCTTCCACCAGGTGGTGCTGGCCGACGAGCTCAACCGGGCGCCGCCGCGCACCCAATCGGCCCTCCTCGAGGCCATGGCCCAGGGCCAGGTGAGCCTCGACGGCGTCACCCGCCCGCTCCCCGCGCCCTTTGTGGTCATCGCGACGCAGAACCCGCTCGATCTCGCGGGCACCTACCCGTTGCCTGATTCGCAGCTCGACCGCTTCCTCATGCGCGTGTCCCTCGGGCACCTCGAGGCGAGCCTCGAGGCCGAGCTGCTCGTCTCGCGTCGCGGCGACCCGCTGGCGGCGCTCGAGCCGGTGGCGAGCCCCGACGAGCTCAAGGCGCTCCAGCAGGCCGCCGACGCGGTTCAAGTCTCGAAGGACGTGGCCGACTACGCCGTCCAGCTCGCGTCGGCGACGCGCACGCACACCGACGTCGAGCGCGGCGTGTCGACCCGCGCGGTGCTGGCGTTGATGGCCGCCGCCCGCGCGTGGGCGCTGTGGGACGCGCGGGACTTCGTCAGCCCCGGCGACGTGCGGGCCGTGCTCAAGGCGGTCCTCTCGCACCGGCTGCTCCTCAAGAGCTCGATGCAGGGCGCCTTCAGCCGCGACGAGGCGGCGCACCTCGTCGACGAGATCGCCCGCCGCGTCGCCCCGCCCCGGTGACGGCCGTGCTGCGATCGCTCGTCGCCAGACTGCGGCGCGCGCTCGACCCGGGCCGGGTGCTGCGCGTCACGCCCATGGGGCGCGTCTACCTCGTCCTCACCGTCGGCATCGGCGTCGGGGCGCTCAACACCGGCAACAACCTGCTGTACCTGGTGCTGGGCTTCATGCTCGCGAGCATCGTCGTCTCGGGCGTGTTGTCCGAGCGGGTCATCTGGGATCTCTCGGTGCGCCGCATCCTCCCAGACGGCGCCTTCGCCCACGAGCCCTTCACGCTGCGCTACGAGCTGACCCGCAAGCGCGGCCACGCCTTCGCGGTGCAGGTGAAGGAGGCCGCGGGCCTGGCGTCGGAGGGTGCCTGGGCGCCGGTGGTGAGCGCCGGCGAGCCCGTCGTCGTCCGCACGTCGGCGACCGCTCCACGCAGGGGGCCCTGGGCGCTCGAAGCCGTCGAGGTGAGCACCACCTTCCCCTTCGGCATCTTCGAGAAGAAGCGCACGCTGCGCGTGGCCGACACGCTGCTGGTGTACCCGCGGCGGGGCTTCGCGTGCGAGGTGCCCGACCAGACCGGCCGGCGTCACCAGGGCGACTCGTCGGGCACGCGACACCGAGACGGCACCGCTGACGTCGCCGACCTCCGCGAGCTCGTCGACGGTGAAGACGCCCGCCGCGTGCACTGGCGGCGGAGCGCGGCCCTGGGGAAGCTCGTGGTGGTCGAGCGGGAGCGCGAGGAGCGCCGACAGCACGTGCTGCGCGTCGACGACACCCGGGCGATGGAGGCCCTCGACCGCGACTGTGAAGAGGCCGCGGGGCAGCTCTCGCGGCTGCTCGCCCAGGGGTGGGACGTGGGCCTCGAAGTCGGCGCGTCGCGCATCCGGCCCGGGGGCGGCGTTCAGCACGAGCGGCGGCTCCTCTCGGCCCTCGCGCGCGCCGGGTACGCCTCGGAGGCGGCCGGATGATCGGGCGACGCCTGCCAGCCACCCTCGCGCGCGATCTCACCGCGCTCGTCTCGTACGGCGCCGTCGCCGTTTCTGGCAGCTTGCCGCTGCCGGTGCTGCCGCTCGTGCCCCTCGCCGTCGTGCTCTCGCTCCTCGGCGTTCGGCCCTTCGGCCAGCGCGGCGCCGCGAGCGTGGTGGTCCTGTTGGCCGTCGCCGCCGGCCTCTTCGGCTGGTCCTTCTTCGGGTCGCTCGATCTCGTCATCGCGGCGGTGTCGTTCGCGCTCGTCGTCGTCTCGCACCGGCTCCTGGCCGACCCCACGGCCCAGACGACGCGCCAGGTGCTGCTGACGAGCCTGCTGGTCCTCGCGGGTGGGGCGGCGATCGTCGGTGACGTGACGTTCGCGCCCTTCGTCGTCGGCTTCATCGCCACCGCGAGCTGGGCGATGTCGAGGCTGGTGCTCGATGGCCCCGATGGCGCCCCGCTGCCCGGCGTCGACACGGCCCCGGCGCGCAGACAGGTGCTCGTGGGGACTGCGTTCATCTTCGTGCTCGGCGTGGCCTTCTTCGTGCTGTTCCCCCGCCTGTCGTGGAGCCAATCGCGGCGCCGCGCGACGCCTGGCCTGGCCGGCGGCGTGACCGGCATGTCGGACACGGTCCGGCTCGGGGGCGGCGGCGGCATCAAGTCGAACCCGCGGGTGGTGTTCCACGCCACGCTCGACCCGGATCCGCAACAAGAGCAGCTCGCCGCGTACTGGGTCGGGCGCCACTTCACGCGCTTCGATGGGCGCGAGTGGAGCGCCCCGTCGACCGCCGAGCCCGCCGCGCCGCGCGTGCTGCTCCCCATCGCCCGCCAACCCGGCCTCAGGCTCGACGTGAGGCAGGAGATCGAGCTGACCGCGGCGTACGACAGCCGCACCCTCGTCGCGCTCGATACGCCAGCCCTCTTCGCCCGCGCGGCCACCATCGGCCTCAAGGGCATGCTCCCGACGACCCTCGTCCACGTGCCGGGCGACCAGGTCTACGCCTCACTCGAGGGTGTGCAGCTGGCCTACACCGCCACCAGCGTCGACGTGCGCGGGTCCGACCACGCCGAGCCCACCCAGCAGACGCTCGAGCTGCCGCCAGTCGATCCACGCCTGCGCGCGCTGACGACCGAGCTCCTCGGGCCGGCGACCTCGAACCTCGAGAAGGCGAGCCGGCTCGAGCGGGAGCTCACGAGGCGGTACGCCTACACCCTCGAGCTGCCCGGGGAAGTCGACGATCCGCTCGCCGACTTCCTGTTCGACCGCAAGGCGGGCCACTGCGAGGACTTCGCGACCGCGCTCGCGATCATGCTGCGCCTCGAGGGCATTCCGAGCCGCGTCACCACCGGCTTCGTGGGAGGACAGCGCGTCGGCAATCGCTATCACGTGCGGGCGGGTGACGCGCACGCCTGGACCGAGGCGTTCATCGATGGGGCCTGGCGGCGCTTCGACGCCACCCCTGAGGACGGCCGAGGCGCCTCTCCGCCGAGGTGGCTGGCCACGCTGACGGAGCGATACGAGGAGCTCGAGGAGTGGTGGCGCAAGCGGGTGCTCGACTACAGCTTTCAGGATCAGTTCCAGTTCGTCCGCGGCCTCGTGCGGCCGCCGCCCGGCGCGGGGCGTGACGAGCCCCCGGACGCGAGTGACGAGGCCGTGACGCCGGCGCGCTGGGGCCCCGTCGCCCTCGCGGTGGTCGGGTCGATCGCGCTGGCCATCGCGTTGACGCGCCGGAGGCGAGTGCACGTGGCCAGCAGCTTCCTCGCGGCCGTCGAGGCGCGGCTGACGGCGGCGGGCGTCGACCCCCGCGAGGCGCCACTCGAGGAGCTGTCACTGCGCCTCGCGCAGCGCGGGCATGCGCTCTCGGCGCCGCTCGCCCGCGCCACCCGCCGCTACCTCGAGGCGCGGTTCGGAAATCGGCCCATGGGAGCCGAAGAGCGTCGGGCGCTGCTCGCGGGACTCGAAAGGCGCCCGGCGGCGCGGCCCGGTTGATAGGCTTCGGGCCGTGATCGTGCGGGTGCTCGAGGCGGTCCTCCCGGTGCGGCGCGGCGAGCGCCGGCTGACTGGCGCGCTCTTCCTGCACAGCCTCTTCGCCGTCGGCTCGTTTCTCACCGGCCGCAGCGTGCGCGACGCGCTCTTCCTCGCGCACGGCGATCGCGCCCAGCTCGCGTGGATGTACGTGCTCTCGGCGGTCGCGGTGACGGCGTTCGGGCTGCTATATGGGCTCTACGCCACGCGCGTGCGCCGCGACCTCATGGCGCTCGTCTCGGCGTCGGCCTTCGCGGTGTTCTTCGGCGTGCTCTACGTCATCGAGCGACGGCAGCCTCCGTGGGTCTACTCGGTCATCTACGTCTACGTCGAAGTCATGGGCGCGCTCGTGCTCGTGCAGTTCTGGACCTTGTCGAACGAGCTCTTCAACGCTCAGGAGGCCAAGCGCCTGTACGGCCTCATCGGCGCGGGCGGCACGTTCGCCAACATCCTCATCGGGCTGTTGTCCGCGCGGGTCTCGAAGGCCTTCGGCACCAGCGCGCTGCTGCTCATGTGCCTGGTGCTCCTGTTCGCGACCGCCATCGCCAGCTCGGTGGCAGGCCGCATCGGCCGGCAACGCCTCTTCGCGCGAGCGGCGACGGGCAAGCCAAGCGCGGCCAAGCGGGCCGGAGGCGCGGCGCGCGTGCTCGCCGATGCGCACCTGCGAACGGTGGCGCTGCTCGCGGCCGTCACGTTCTTCACCACCACCCTGGTCGACTTCGAGTTCAAGGTGGTGGCGGCCGACAAGGTCGCGCCCGATGAGCTCGCGACGTACTTCGGCTACTTCAGCGCCGTGGTGGGGGTGCTCGCGCTCGGGCTCCAGCTGTTCGGCACGAGCCGGCTCCTGACGCGCGCGGGGGTGGTCGCCGCCCTGGCCGTGCTCCCGCTCTCGCTCACCCTCGGCAACGCCGCCCTCGTGCTGTTCCCCACCCTGTGGGCTGCGTCGCTCACCAAGGGCGCCGACACGCTCTTCCGGTACTCGGTCAACGACGCCACCACGCAGATCCTCTACCTGCCGGTGCCCTCGCAGGCGCGCGTCGCCGCCAAGGCCTTCATCGACGGCGTCGTCAAGCCGATGGCCATCGGCCTCGCGGGCGTGGTGCTCAAGGTGTGGGGGCTCATCGTCGGAAAGGACCCGTACCGGCTGGCGTGGATCTCGCTCGTGCTCGGCGGCGCGTGGCTGGCGGTCGTGTCGTCGCTCCGCAGCCGGTACATCAAGACGCTCCAGGAGAACCTCAAGCACCGCCGCCTCGATTTGTCGACGGCCCGGACGGCGGTGGTGGACGCCTCGACCAGCACCGTGCTCGAGCGCGCCCTGGCCAGCGACGACACGCGCGAGGTGCTCAACGCGCTGGCGTTGTTGCCACACCTCGACAAGCTGGCCCTCGACCACCAGGTCGAGACGCTGCTCGAGCACGCCGACCCTCAAGTGCGCGTCAAGGCGCTCGAGTACTACGCCCACCGGCAGACGATGCGCTTCGCCAACTCGGTCTTCCGGCGCTTCGAAGACGCGGACCCGGCGGTGCGGGCAGCGGCCATCGACGCCTTCTGTGCCATCGGCCGGGACAAGGCCGTCAAGAGCGTGCGCTCGTTCCTCTCGGACCCGGACCCGCGTATTCGCAGCGCCGCGGTGACGGGCATGATCCGCTACGGAGGCCTCGACGGCGTTCTGGTGGCGGCCGAGGCGCTCAAGCTCCTCATCGCCAACACCGACCCGGTGATGCGGCTCCACGCAGCGAAGGTGCTGGGGCTCATTGGCGTGAAGAACTTCTACCAGCCGGTGCTGCAGCTCATGAGCGACGCCGACCCGCGGGTGCGGCGGGCCGCGGTGACGGCGGCGGGGCAGCTCAAGAGCCCCGAGTTCGTGATCCCCCTCATCTACCGCACGCAGAGCCACGAGACGGCGCGCGAAGCGACCGAAGCGCTGACGGCATTCGGCCCTTCGATCGTGGCCACGCTCTCGAAGGTGCTCGGCAACCACCTCGAAGATCCGAACATCCGGCGATCGATCGCCCGGGTGATGGGACGCCTGGGCACGAGCGAGGCGGTCGACGTCATCACCCGGCACCTCGACGAGCCCGACGAAGAGCTCCGCGGCCGGCTCTACAAGTCGCTCGCGCGAACGGTGAAGGGCCGTCGCCTCGTGCTGAAGGACACGACGCCGGTGCGCGCCGCCCTCGACAAGGAGCTCGCGCGGGCCTGGCGCACGCTGCACCTCGGCGAGGCCCTCGCGCTCGGCGGGGGGCCCGGTGCGTCGACGCCCCGCGGTGGAGAGCCCGCCACGCTCGCGCTCCTCTCGTCGGCGCTGACGGAGAAGGTGGTGCAGATCGAGGGGCGCATCTTCCTGTTGTTGGCGGTCCTCTACCCCGACGCCGACATGGAGCAGATCTCGGCGGGCATTCGTGACGCGCTGGCCACCGACGCCGCCCGCCGCCGGGGGAACGCCGTCGAGCTGCTCGACAACCTGCTCGATCGCGAGCTCAAGGCCCGCTTCCTGCCGCTGCTCGACGAGCTGCCCCGCACCGAGAAGCTCAAGCACGTCGCCGAGTCGTACCCCTCACCGGGGCTCGACCCGCGGGCCGCGCTGCTGGCCCTCACCCAGGACGAGGTGGCGTGGGTTCGTGCCTGCGCGATCTGGTGCTGCGCCGAGTCGCCCCTCACCCAGGACACCCGCGGCAGCCTCCTCGAAGCGGCGAGCGCCGACCCGAGCCCCATCGTGCGTGAGATCGCCCTCGCATCGCTCTTGACGCGGGACCCGGCCCGCGCTCGCGCCGTGGCGGTGTCGCGGAGCGCCGACGACTCCCCGCTCGTCCAGGAGCTGGTGCAGTCGATCCAGGCCGCCGAGGCGGGCTCGGCCGCCTGATCGAAGGCCGTCAGCCCGCCCGACACGTCGAGACGAGCACCCACGCGCCGATCGCCACGAAGGCCACGCCGGCCAGGCGCTGCAGCACCAGCGGGGGCACCACCCGCGCGAGCGCCTCACCTCCTACCACCGCGATCGCCGACGTGGCGACGAGGGCGAGCGCCGAGCCGACGAAGACCGAGACGCGCGACTGGCCCGAGGTCGCGAACGACAGGGTGGCCAGCTGGGTCTTGTCGCCCAGCTCCGCGATGAACACCGCCGCGAACGTCGTCCCCACGAGCTTCCAGTCCATCGTTGGCCTCTCTCGAGCGGCGCACAATCTCCAGGCCGCGGCCGGGCGTGGAGAGTATGCTCCCCTGTCTCAGTTCGGCCACGACATGATCTCGACCGTCGAGAAGGTGCTGTTCCTCAAGTCGATCGACATCTTCTCCCAGATCCCCGGAGAGGATCTGACGGCGATCGCGCTCATCTCGAACGAGGAGCGGCGCGATCAGGGTGACGAGATCTTCGCCGAGGGCGAGTCGGGCGACGCGCTCTACCTCGTCATCGACGGCAAGGTGCGCGTGCACAAGCAGGAGCGGGTGATCGCCGAGCTTGGTGAGCGCGAGTGCTTCGGGGAGATGGCGATTCTCGACGCGGCGCCCCGCATGGCGACCGTCACGGCCGTCGACGACACCGCGCTGCTCAAGATCACCCGCGAGGACTTCCAGGAGATCATGACCGAGAAGCCCGAGATCGCGATGGGCATCATCAAGGTGCTCACCCGGCGCCTGCGGGACGCGACGAGGTAGGCCTTCCTCGCACCTGCCGACTGGAGCACTGGCCCGCCCCCGGTCACGGGTACACTGCGGTCCATGGCAGCTCCCGTTCCCGGTTCGAGGCCCTCGGCGATCAATGCTCCCCCGCCCGAGGCGGATCCGATGTCGGATCCCAAGCTCAAGAAGCAGGTCGTGATGGCGCGCACCGTCGCCTACCACCTGCTCAAGGGCATCAAGACCATCGGCATGTATCGCCACAACGAGTCGAAGTACGGCGAGTTCCTCGGCAAGGCCCACGACGCCCTCAAGCAGTTCCACGAGGAGCACGGCGCGCTGACGCTCAAGGTCGACCTGACGAACTTCCTCCTGCACAAGCAGGAGCTGTTCACCGACGACAGCTCGCTCCCGTACAAGTACTTCAAGGACGGGATCCGCCAGCTCATCTTCCGCCCCGGCTTCACCATCGAGGAGCTGACGACCTTCACGGTGATCTCGCTGTCGGACCCCGATCGCGGCGCGGAAGATCTCAACGCGCAGCTCTGGCGCGCCCAGATGCCGCACTTCGAATACATCATGGTCGAAGGCTTCCGCATGGACGAGTTCTCCGAGGAGGAGGTCCAGGTCGAGGTCGACAAGGTGGTCGACTACCTGCAACGCCGCCTCCGTACGGCGAGCGACGACTTCCTGCGGTTCGCGCGCGTCACCGAAGAAGATCTCGAGATGAAGCTCGAGCACGTCGAGCAGATGCGCGGTGTCGTGATCACCGGCGTCACCGCCGACGCGAGCACGAAGGCGCGCCTCCAGAAGGACGTGCACGACGAAGAGAACCAGCGCCTCTTCCCCAAGCTCATCAGCGCCGTCTTCCAGGTCGTCGAGAGCGGCGTCGACGACGCCGAGCTGCTCACCGACATGTTCACGCAGCTGCTCGACGCGATGCTGCTCCAGGAAGACTTCACCATCATCAACCAGGTCGTGCTCAAGCTGAAGGCGATGGAGCAGCGGTCTGGCGCCGACTCGGCCGTCGGGCGCCTGCTGCGGAACTTCCTGATGCGCATGGGCGAGGAGCAGCGCGTCAACCGCGTCGCCGACGTGCTCAAGTTCCAGAAGCTGAAGAACGCGCCCGACATCATCAAGTACCTGTCGAACCTGGGCAGCGACGTGGTTCCGCTCCTCCTCGACGCGCTCGAGGTGATCGAGCTGCCCGAGAACCGCACGCTGCTCTGCGACGTGCTCATTCAGCACGCGAAGGAGCTGCCCGACCCCTTCGTCAATCGCCTGCAGAGCGACAAGCCGCAGGTGGTGCGCGACATGATCTACGTGCTCGACCGATCGAACCACCCCGAGAAGCTCAAGTTCTTCGGCTCGGTGCTGAAGACGAAGAATATGGCGATCAAGCTCGAGGTCATGGCGATCATCGCCCGCGGACGGACCGGCGACGCGCGCAAGCTGATCTCGGCCCTCCTCGACGACGAGAGCCAGCCGGTGCGCATGCAGGCAGCCCGCGTGCTGCCAGAGTTCGACCGCGAGAAGGCGTTCCTCGACCTGATGAAGATCGTCAAGGAGCCCCTGTTCGAGAAGCGCAGCCCCCAGGAGCACGAGGCCTTCTACGCGGCCATCGGCTCGACCGGCATTCAGGGCGCGCTCGCCTACTTCACCCAGCTCCTCCAGGTGAAGCCGGGGCTCTTCAACAAGGAGAAAGTCTTGAAGGACAAGTTGCTGGCCGTCGCCGGGCTCGGAGGCGCGTGCACGATCCAGACGGCGAAGCTCCTGCAGGAGATCTCGGAGGACAAGACCCAGCCGCCCGAGGTGGTCAACCACGCCCGGCTGCACCTGGGTCGGGTGCGCAAGGTGCTGTTCGGCACCGCCGAGAAGGAGGGCTGACGTCATGGCCGAGAACCTCCAGATCACGAAGGCGTCGACCGGCGACAGCGAGCTGCTCGACTCGTACGGCCGCGAGCACAGCGAGAAGCTGCAGGCGATGGCGCGCGGGCTCGTGTCCGCGCTCTACATGCTCATCCGGTCGGTGAAGATGTACGACCCGGACAACAACGTCTTCGAGAAGCCCCTCGCCCAGCTCCAGGACACGATCAACCAGATCATCCGCAAAGAGGGGAAGCTCGAGCTGATGGGCGTGAAGCAGTCGTTCTACCTGAACGGCATGCTGGTGAAGGTCGACCTCGCCTCGCTCGACAACGTGAAATACCTGCTCGAAGAGATGCGCGCGAAGGACGTGGGCGGCTTCACGATGCTGCGCTCCGTCACGGTGCCCGAGCTGAAGAACTTCATCTGGATCTTCAGCAAGGAGCAGCCCGAGCTGGCGAACGAGGACGGCACCGAGGGCAAGAAGCTCGTGTCGATGAAGCTCGCCAAGTGGTCGAAGCTCAAGGACAAGCTCGAGAAGGAGAAGGACGAGAGCGAGCTGCGCCTCGATCGCAAGAAGTACGCGCTCACCTGCTACGGCCGGGCGATCTTCTTCACCAAGAAGTACATGAAGTCGCTGCGCCAGGGGACGCCGCTCAACACGTCGAAGTCACTGCGCATCATCCAGGACTTCGTCGACATCTCGATGGATCACCGCACCCACTTCCTCGGGCTCACCACCACGAAGGTCGACAGCGAGTACCTGACGTACCACCAGGTGAACACGTGCCTGATGGCGATCGTGTTCGGCAACGAGCTGGGGCTCACGAAGATCCAGCTCCGTGACCTCGGCTACATCGCGCTCTTCCACGACGCTGGCATGGGCACGGTGCCTGACACCGTGCTCAACAAGCGCGGCGCCCTCTCTCCCGACGAGCGGGCCCTCATCGCCCGCGCGCCGCTGGTGTCGATTCGAAACATCCTGCGTGAGAAGGCCATCAACCGCTCGACCCTGCTGCGCCTGGTGACGACCTTCGAGCACAAGGTCGAGTTCGGCACCGCCGTGCGCGATGGGCAGGGCAACATCCAGATGATCATTCCCAAGGCCAACCTGGGCCTCTACGCGAAGATCATCTCGATCTGCGCCACCTACGACGCGCTGAGCTCGAAGCGCGCCTTCCGCGACGCCTACGGCCCCGAGGTCGCGCTGATGCTCATGTGGACCGAGATGCGCAACAAGTTCGATCCCGAGCTGCTGCGCGTGTTCATGCGGGTGATGGCGATTCAGCCCATCAAGGTGCTGACCAAGCGGCAGCAGTCGCTGTCGATCGGCCTCATCTGACGCGGCGCTTGCGGAGCGCGGTCACCGCGGCCTTCAGATCGGCCGGGAGCGGCGCCGTCACCGTCACCCGCTTTCCCGTCCGCGGGTGGGGGAAGACCAGCCGATGGGCGTGGAGCGCGAGCCGCGGCGCCTGCGTCAACCGGAGCGAGCTGCGCGTTCCATAGAGCGCGTCGCTCAACAGCGGGTGGCCGGCCTCGGCGAAGTGCACCCGGATCTGGTGGGTCCGCCCGGTCTCGAGCGACACCTCGACGAGCGCGGCCCCCTCGAGGCGCTCCTGGACGACCCAGTGGGTGACGGCGGGCTTGCCGACCTTCACCCGCCCGCTGAAGCGCTTGCGGTGCACCGGGTGCCGGCCGTGGAGCGTGCGAAACGTGCCGGCGTCTGCGGGGTGGCCAGCGACGAGCGCCAGGTAGATCTTCTCGACGTCGCGGGCCGCGAAGGCGCGCTGCAGCGCGGTGAGCGCCTGCTCGTTCTTCGCGATGACGATGACCCCTGAGGTGTCCTTGTCGAGGCGGTGCACGATGCCCGGCCGCAGCTCGCCGCCGACGCCCTGCAGGTCGGCCACGTGGTGCAGCAGCGCGTTGACGAGCGTGCCGCCCTGGTGCCCCGCGCCCGGGTGCACCACCATGCCGGCAGCCTTGTCGAGCACCAGCACGTCGCGATCTTCGTGGAGAACGGTGAGCGGTAACGCCTCGGCCGTGGGCACCGCGGGCGTCGGCGGTGGCTCGACGACCTCGAAGCGCTCGGTGCCATCGCTGCGGGCCGAGGCCTTCACGGGGGTACCACCCCGGGTGACGAACCCCTGCTCGATGAGCTGCTGAAGCCGCGAGCGGCTCAGGTGCGGCAGCCGGTGCGCCAACAGCCGGTCGACGCGCTCGCCCCGATCTGCCGCGCTCGCCTCGACCGTGCTGCGCTTCACCAGATCTTCGACTTCACGTGCCCCTTGGGCTTGATGACGATGTCGACGATCGCGCGATCGAAGAAGTTGGTGCGGGTGAAGATCTCGGAGCTGACGCGGGTCTTGAACAGCTCGCGGCCCTCTTCGATCTCGTCCCTGAGCACGTCGAAGAGCGTGTCTTGCTCGATGCCCTGGATGATCTTCGCCTCGTTGTAGAGCGAGATGTCCGACGCGATGGCCCGCGCCAGCCGCATCGCCTTCATCTTCTCTTCGTCGGTCATGGGGTCGGATCTTTCGGGCCGAATGCCTGCGAGGTCAACCTTTCGCCTTCCCCTGATGGGCCTCGACGAAGGTGAGGTAGCTCTTCGAGACCCGCAGCCCGTCGAGGCCGAGCTCCCGGGCGACGTTCATGAGCATGCCCCGCAGGTACACCAGCGCGGGGAGCCCGTCGTACCGGTCGGACTCGATGTTCTCGAGGTGGCGGACCCCGATGCGGGTGCGCTCCGAGAGCTGAAGCAACGACAAGCCCCGCGCCATGCGCACCTGCCGCAGGAGGTCGCCGTTGAACTCGACGCCCGCGGGGACCTCGAAGGGCCGCGGGCGCTCCGGCGCACGGTACTCGCGGGGCGTGAAGGGCCGCGTGGGGACGAGGGCGGACTCCTCGGCGACGGGCGGGTCGACCGGCCGCACGGTGGCCAGCTCGGTCGCAGCGCTCGATGGCGTTTCGGCGGGTGGGGCCTCGACCGGCGGCGGTGCAGGGAGCGCCAGCGCGGCGGCCTCACGGTCCGGGCCCGGCTCCGTGCCCGACGAGGCGCGAGCGACCTGGGGCGGTTCCGGTGCCGCAGGCGGGGCGTCTGGCTCGAGAGCGATCACCGGGTCAGGCGCCACGGGGCTCGGCCTTGGAGCCTCCACCACCTCGAGGGCAGGCGGCACGTCGACGGGCGCTCTCGAGGGGCTCGACGCCTCGTCGACGGCAGCAGGCGGAACGTCTGGCATCGGAGCGGCCACCGACTCAAGCGCAGCACTGGGTGCAACCGTGCTGGGCGTCGGAGCTTCGACGACGACGACGGGCGGGCTGACGAGACCTGCCGAAGGGCTGGACGCCTCGGAGCGCTTGACCACCTCGGGATCGCCGCGCTTCGCCTCCGCTTCGAGTGCCATCGGTGTGGACTCGACGTTCCCCGAACGTTCCGACGCTGGTTCTCCTGGCTGGGGTCGATCACTCGTCTCCGTTGCGCTCGGGGACCCCGCGTCACCCGGAGACTGGACGGCGGCGGGTGCGGTCGTTCCCTCCCGTGGCTCGAGCCCTTCGACGTGCTCGGTGCGAGCGGGCGCAGCCGGGGCTTCCTCCATCACCGCCGGGCGCACCTCGACAGCAGCAGCCTCAGCGGCCGCAGGTGCCTCCGCCGTCGCAGCCTCCGCGGGGCCTCGCACGAGCGCGGGGCTCGGGGCCCGTGACGTCGACTCCAGGGCCGCGTCTCGGACGACTGGAGCCGGGGGCGGGTCCAGGACCGGCGCCTTGCTGGGAACGACGGGCGCGGGCACCTCGACCGCGCCGGAAGCGCGAACCGCGACGGTGCTCACGGTGTAGGTGAACGACGTCGACATCGCCGGGCCGCCCGAGGCCGGAGCGCTCGTCACGAAGGTATAGGCCCCACCCCACCCCGCCTGCGGCTGAGGGGCTCCCGTCGGCGCCCCGGCACTTCGCGGCCGAGGCACCTCGCGGGGCGGCAGGCCGATCGAGGCGTCGTACCGGGCGCGGCGCTCCTCATCGAGCAACACGTGCGCGGCCTCCTGCAGCCGGCTGCGCAGGGCCTTTGCCCGGGCCTCGTCGATGAGGCCGTAGAGGGCGACCTGATCGTCGGCGTAGAGCCTCGACAGGCGGTCGAACGCGGAGCGCACGTCAGCGGCGGTCGCTCCGACCGACACCTCGAGCAGCTCGTAGAACGTCTGTGCCTGGAACGACTTCACCGTTCCAATGCAATCAGGTTTTCCGCCACCCGCAACAAGCCCGTGGCGGCGGCGCTCTGAGGCGCGGCCTTCATGAGTGACTGACGGGCCCGCACCGCCTGCCAGACGGCGTCGTCATGCGCGACCGCGCCGAGGTAGCCCAGGTCGAGCCCGAAGAACTTCTTCCACGCGTTCACCACCGTCGGCCCGATGTCGAAGTCTCCGCGTGTGCGCGCCTGGTTCACCAACACCAGGGGCGAGAACCCCGCGAGCGCGTGCTCCAGCCGGGCGGCGGCTTCGAGATCGCTCTTCCGCAGCTCGGCCACCACGTCGAGCGGCGTCATCGCGAGCTGCCCATCGCGCGGCGCCAGCGCGCGCGCCACCATCGATGCGAAGTCATCGTCGGGCGCGAGCGTCTGCAGGCGCCTGAAGAAGGCCGCCTTGATGAAGCGGTAGGCGTTCTCGATCGACGTGGGTTCGGGCAGCATCACCACCACCCCCACGTCAGCGACGAGGAAGAAGTCGAGCACGTTGAAGCTCGTACCGGCGCCGAGGTCGAGCAGCACGTAGTCGACGTCGAGCGACTTGAGGTGCCGCAAGAGCTTGGTCTTCTGCCCGTGCTTCAGGTTGGCGGCGTCGAGCTCGTCCATCGCCCCCGACACCAGCTCGAGGCGCTCCTGGCCCGTTGGCACCAGCACGTCTTCCAGCCGCTCGACGCGCTTCTCGACGAAGTCGGACAGGGTGACGCGCGGCTGCGGCACGCCGAGGCACGTGTGCAGGTTGGCGCCGCCGAGATCCGCGTCGACGAGCACCACCTTCGAGCCCCGCGCCGCGAGCGCGAGACCCAGGTTCGCCGAGACGAGCGACTTGCCGATGCCGCCCTTCCCGCCGCCGATGGCCACCACCCGCCGGGCCCGTGGCCTCCCCTTCGGGGCTGCGCGGCTCCGGGTGGGAAACTCGATCACCGCGCCCTGATCGAGGGCTTCGTTCTCAGCCATGGAGCCTTAGTCGTCCTTCAGTTCGACGTTCCAATACGACGCATCGGTGAGGTTGAGGAAGGGCAACCACTCTCGATACGCCTGCGGCTTCGCCGCGTTCCTGAACAGCGGCGTCCACTTTGGCCGAACGGGGGTCCGGAGCAACTTCATTCCGGCCTGCTCCGGCGTGCGGCCGCCCTTCTTCAGGTTGCAGGCGATGCACGAGCACACGACGTTTTCCCAGCAGGTTCGCCCGCCCTGGGAGCGCGGCACCACGTGATCGAGGTTCAAGTCGACGCGCTTGAGCTGCCGGCCGCAGTACTGGCAGGTGTCCTGATCGCGCGCGTAGATGTTGATGCGCGAGAAGCGCACCCGGGTGCGCGGCAGCTTCTCGAAGGCCGTCAGCACCAGCACCCGCGGCACGCGGAAGCGACGGTCGATCGACCCGATGGAGTCGTGCGTGCTGGCGGCCGCGAGCTGCGCCCAGTCGGCGAAGTCGTACTGGCGGTACTGCTCGTCGAGCGCGCGGGCGACGCCCTGATAGAGCAGCGAGATGGCGCGCTTCACGCTGGTGACGTGAATCGGTTGGAAGTTGCGGTTCAGCACGAGGACGGCGGTGTTCAGCATGGAGTTCCCCGGACGGCGTGGGCGACCCGGCTCGCCACGATGAGACAGTCGGCTTCGGTGAGACAACGAACGTCGAGCCACAGCTCGTCGTCGCAGATGCGCGCGACGATCGGCGGGCTGCCCGCGCGGAGCTCGTCGTGCAGGCGCTGGGCGGCGGCGCCTTCGATGGCGACGGCGAACGACGGCGGCTGCGCGAGCGGCATGGAGCCGCCGCCGACCCGGGAGGTGGTGGTGACGACCCGGTGGCGCACCTGCTCGCGGGCGAGCGCCGCGGCCAGGACCGCGGCCCGACGCTCGAGCGCCGCGGGAGCCTCGAGCAGCATCGCGCGGGCTGGCAGCTCGGCGTCGGCGGTTCCGTCGCGGTAGGCCTCGAGGGTCGCCTCGAGCGCCGCGACCGTCAGCTTGTCGACGCGCAGGGCCCGCTGGAGCGGGTGCCTGGCGAGCCTCGAGATCGCCTCACGCCGCCCCACGAGGATGCCGGCCTGCGGACCGCCGAGCAGCTTGTCTCCCGAGAAGGCCACCACGTCGGCGCCAGCTGCCACCACGGTGCGCACGGTGGGCTCCGACGTGAGCCCCTCGCCATGCAGGGGCTCGAGCGCTCCGCTGCCCAGGTCTTCGAAGACGGGGACGCCCCGGGCACGGCCCAGCGCCACCAGCTGAGACGTCGTGGCCTCTTCGGTGAAGCCGACGACCGCAAAGTTGCTCCGGTGCACCTTGAGCAAGAGCCCCGTCGTCGCCGTGAGCGCCGCCTCGTAGTCGCCCACCCGCGTGCGGTTCGTGGTGCCCACCTCGACGAGCGTGCAGCCCGACTGGCGCATGACGTCGGGCACGCGGAAGCCGCCGCCGATCTCGACCAGCTCGCCGCGCGAGACGATTACCTCGCGGCCCTGCGCCAACGCGCCGAGCGTCAGCACCGTCGCCGCCGCGCAGTTGTTGACGACGATCGCGTCCTCCGCGCCGGTGAGGCGACAGAGCAGCTCGACGACGTGCGAGAACCGGCTCCCGCGCTCACCTTCGTCGAGGTCGAGCTCGAGGTTGCAGTACCCGCTCGCCACCTCGCGCACCCGGTCGACGGCCCGCGCCGAGAGCGGCGCCCGCCCCAGGTTCGTGTGCAGCACCACCCCGGTCGCGTTCAGCACCCGCCGCAGGTTGGGCTGCGCGAGGCGCGCGAGGCGTTGCTCCACGCGCTCGACGGTGAAGGACACCTCGGCCCCGGCGAGGATCTCGGAGCGCACCTCGGCCACGGCACTGCGGCACGCCTCGAGCAACAGGGCCCGGGAGACGCGCTCGCCCAGGGCCGCGATGCGGGCCTCACTGAGCAGCTCGTCGATGGAAGGCAGCGCCTGCAAGAGCGCCCGTCGACGGCTCGCCTCGGGGGACGAAGACGACATCGACGAGGAGCGTACCGTGAAACGACCGCCCC
This sequence comes from Myxococcaceae bacterium, assembly GCA_033763395.1. Classification (GTDB taxonomy): domain Bacteria; phylum Myxococcota; class Myxococcia; order Myxococcales; family Myxococcaceae; genus Xiheimicrobium. Next base: position 34,480 of record JANRKQ010000232.1, on the reverse strand, counting down.
TCCGAGATCGCTCTCGAAGGGGCGTCGAGTCCAACGGCCAGGAGACGGGGTCGGAGACGGCCACACCCGAACGGGGGCGCCAGGGTCCTGTGCAGCGTGGACCAGCACCCAGCGCGCCAGCGAGTCACCGCCAGCGCTCTCTGTCTACCCGTTCGGGGGGCTCGCGCCGGCCCGTCGATGGTCATCGATTCGTGACTGCTGCCTTCAACACGCCAGCCCCGCTCAGACTTCCTCGAGGCTCCCGTGCCAATAGGTCAGGTCGCGCAGCCAGGTCTGCCACGACTCGGGCATGCCCTTCTCGAAGCGGAAGGTGAGGCGCAGCGAGTCCGGCAGCTTCGTCGGCTTCACAGGCTTCACCTTCAGCGGCATCCGGGCCTGCTCCGGCGTGCGCCCACCCTTGGCCTGGTTGCAGGGCACGCACGCGATCACGATGTTCTCCCAGGTGGTGCGGCCACCCTGGGCGCGCGGCAGCACGTGGTCGTACGTGGCCTCGGCCCGCGTCACGCGCCGCTGGCAGTACTGGCAGCGGCCCTGGTCACGCGCGTACACGTTCTCGCGGCTGAACCGGATGACCGGCTTGCGGCGGACGAGCATGCGCAGGAAGCGCACCACGGACGGAACCTTGAACTCGAAGCTCACGCTGCGAATCGTCTGGTCCTCGTACGACTCGACCAGCTCGACCTTGCCCAGGAACAAGAGCGTGATGGCGCGCTGCCAGGGAATGCGGGCAACCGGCTGGTAGGAACGGTTCAGGACGAGGGTCTCCATGGGTGCCTCCTTTCGTGAGGCGACCGACGAGCGACCCGGGTGATTCCTGAACGACTACACCTTCTTGTCGGGCTTCTTCGCGGCCTTCTCGGCCGGCGGCGACACCGTGCGGGCCTGCTCGTCGGGCGAGTAGAGGAGCTTGTAGGTGTTGTAGCTCCGCAAGACGCGCTTCACGTACTGCCGGGTCTCCTGGAGTGGGATCTGCTCGACGAAGGCGGCCAGGTCGTCCTGCGAAAGCTCGCGCCGCCACCGGTTCACTGCGCCCGGCCCTGCGTTGTAGCTGGCGATGGCGAAGGGCCGCGTGCCGTCGAAGCGCGCGACCAGATCGGCCAGGTACCGCGCCCCCAGGCGAATGTTGAGCTCGGGCTCGAGCAGCGCCGCCGTCGTGGGCCGCGGGAGCTTCAGCTGCGCGGCGACCTCGGCCGCCGTGTACGGCATGAGCTGGCACAGCCCCAGCGCGCCGGCCCACGAGAGCGCCTTCGGGTCGAGCGCGCTCTCTTCTCGCATGATGGCCTGGAGGAGATCGGGATCGAGCTCGTCGGCCTCTTCGGACGAGGCCTCGACGAGCTCGCGAAAGGCCTTCGGGTAGGCGATCTCCCAGATGAGCCGGTTCTTGCGTGTGATGGGGCCAGACAGATCGCGGCGCAGCCACAGCCTCGCCATGCCGTGGGCCGGGCGCTCTTCGCCTGCCATCGCGAGCATCATCACGAGCAGTCGGTGCGCTTCAGGCGGGGCCTTCGCGCGATCGATGCCGAGGATCTCCATCGGCACCAGCTCACCGAAGCCCAGGCGCAACAGCTCGACCGCCGACTGGAACTGCACGTCGTCGCCCATGCTCCCGATCTCGAGCGGGAAGACGTCGTCGAGCCGGGTGGCCGCCGCCACCGTTCGCTGGAGCGCCTTGGCCCGGCCCGGCGCCAGTTGCTCGGCGCGCTCTCGCGACAGCAGGCCGTAGTACGTCGCCGGGTGCGCCGCGGCGTTCTGGGCGAGCACCTCGACGGCCTCGGCCCGCCGGCCCTGCGCCTCGAGCACCCGGGCCCGCCAGAAGCGGGCGCGCTCGACCTCGTGGGAGTCCTCGACCTCGTCGAACCGCTCCTCGATCTCGTCGAGCACCTCGAGCGCGGCGGGCAGCTCGCTCTTCGAGCGCTGGAGCCAGAAGAGCTTGAACAGCGCGTCGGCGCCCATGTCCGAGCGGGGGAACCGGTCGGCCAGCTCGGCGAGCCGATCGGCCGCGCCCTCGAGATCGCCCGTTCGTTGCCGGGCCTCGGCGGCGTGAAAGAGCGCGTCGTCCGCGAGGGGGTGGTCGGGGAACTCGAGCGCCAGCGTCTCGTACGTCTCGATGGCGGCGTCAGGGCTCGTCACCGTCTGGCTGAAGCCCAGGGTGTACAGCGCCTTCACCCGCACCTCGGGGTCGGTGCACCGGCGCGCGACCGGGGCCAGCGCGGCGACGGCCTTCGGGTGGGCGCGCAGCTTGCGATGCGCCTTCCCGGCCACGAGGTGGGCCCGGCAGGCGAGCGCGTCGGGCAGCGCGAGGGACTCGAGCAGGGGCTCGACGAGCGCGAGGCCCTGGGCGTTGCGGTGGAACTCGACCAGCTGCTCGGCGCGCGTCACCACGACGGCGGTCGGCAGCTTCTCGGGCTCGAGCAGGCGTTTCTCGTGCTTGAGGGCCTGCGCCGACAGCGGGTGCTTCGACCACAGCGCGGCCAGGGCCGACTGCTCCGCCTTCGAGTCGTTTCGGGCGGCGTGGAGGTCGGCGAGCGCCAACAGGGCCTCGGCGCCGACGTCTCGGCCCCAGGGAGGCGCGGGCCGGTCGCCCAGCTTCGCCAGGAGCGCGACGGCCGGCGCGACGCCCTTCGTCCGCCGGAGCGCCCGCGCGAGGCCGAGCTGCGCATCGGCGAACATTCTCGAGCTCGGGGCGACCCGCTCGAACACCCGCGTCGCGGCCTCGAAGTCCTCGAGCCCTTCGAAGGCCCACCCGGCGTGCACGAGGCACCGGGGCGCCAGCGCGGGGTACCCTTCGGCGAGCGCCTCGAACTCGGGCGCGGCGGTGGCGAAGTCCTTGGCGCGGAACGACGCGAGGGCCAGCAGGAAGCGCACTTGCGGCGTCTCGTCGACACCGGTGAGCTTCTCTCGCGCGCGCGTGTACGCCCCCTGGGCGAAGGCCTGGCGGGCCTCGCGGAGCTTCCCCGTGAAGTATGGCGACAGGTCCTTCCGTTCGACGCGCCGGCTGGCGGGCACTGGCGTCTCGGCCAGGGGCGCTGGGGGCGCCGGGAAGAAGGGGTTGTCGAGCTCGACGCTCTCGGGCGCGGAGTCCGGAACCGGGGCCGTCTCGGCCTCACCCGGCGCCTCGTCGGCGAGCGCCTGGGCCAGCACGGACGAAGCGACGAGGACGAAAGGCAGGCTCAACCACGCAGCGCGCATCGGCGCCATCGTACACGGGCCAGCCACCCGTCAACTTCACGGCGCCCCCTCCGACCGGGCACCAGGGCCTTTTCGGGTGCCGAAGCCGCTACACTGGAGCGCGACGCATGGACATCAGGACCCAAAGCGCCCTCCTCGCGGGCATCATCGGGCTCGCCCTGGGCATCTCGATGCTGCTGCGCCAGCAGCGCGCGCGCGTCGTCACCCTCTTCGGCGTCTTCGCCTTGTCGGTCGGGGCCTTTCACTTCGCGCGCTTCCTCGAGGGCCTCTTCCCCTTCGAGGCAGACAGCCCCGGCCTCGCCGCCCGCGTGATGCTCGGCCTCACCATCGTGACGGGCGCGCTGGTGCCGTCGACGGCGCTGTCGTTCTTCCTCGAGTTCCTCAACTTCAGCCCGCGCGCGGCGCGCTACGGCCGGCGCACCTCGTTCTTCTCGCTCCTGCTGGGCCTCACGGTGGGCGCGACGCCGCTGGCCGATCAGCTTTGGGCCCGCGTGGCCGTCTCGGCGTGGGTGCTGCTGGCGCTGTCGTTCTCGGTCTCGCTGCTCCTCTCGCGCATGCAGAACAGCGAGTCGCGCATCGATCGGCTGCGGCTCATGTACCTGGCCATCGGCGCGGCCGCGTCGGTGCTGTTCTCGGGCCTCGACTTCCTCGCGCGCTTCGACGTGCCCTTCCCCACCCTGGGCCCCATCATCGCGACGCTGTACCTCTTCTTCCTGTCCCAGACGCTCCTGCGGCTGCGCCTGATGGACCTGCACGAGCTGCTCGGGAAGATCGCCTCGCAGACGGTGCTGGCCACCGTGCTGGCGCTCGTCTTCATCGTGCTGACGGTGTGGGTCCAGAAGGACAACACGAGCCTGTACCTCTTCAACACCACGGTCGCGGCCTTCGTGATGTTGATCCTCCTCGAGCCGCTGTCGAACTGGATCGGCGAGCGCTCGGTCGCCGTCTTCTTCCGGCAGCGCTTCGCGTTCCTCGACTCGGTGCGCAGCCTGCTCCGGCGCACCGCCAACGTCATCGACGGCCAGCAGCTCGCGGCGATGCTGCTCGACGGGCTGAACGAGACCCGGCGCGTCACCCACGCGTCAATCTACCTGCTCGCGGAGGACCGCCCGGGCTTCCGGCTCCTCGACTCGCGCGGCCCGCAGCCGGCCCTCTTCCTCGACGCCGGCACCGCCCGGGCGCTGGTGAGCCGCACCGAGCGCGCGCAGCTGCTCGAGACGGTCAACCGACGCTCCGCCGAGCTCAAGGCCCAGCCCCTCGAGGCGCGCAAGGCTCGCGAAGAGGTCAAGCGCCTCAACGACGTTCGCTCGGCGATGGAGCAGATGCGCGCGGGCATCACCGTGCCCCTCATGGGGAACGATCGGGTGCTGGGCTTCCTCAACCTGTGGGACGAGCGCGTGCCCGAGGCCTACTCGTCGGACGAGATCGCCCTCATCCTCGAGCTGGCCGATCGGTTCGCCACCGTCGTCGAGAACTCGAAGCTCTACGAGCGCATGCGCGAGCGCGACCGCCTCGCCGCGCTCGGTGAGATGGCGGCCGGCCTGGCCCACGAGATCCGTAACCCGCTCGGCGCGATCAAGGGCGCCGCCCAGTGCCTCGACCCGAAGACGGTGCCCGCGGACGATCGCGAGTTCATCGAGGTGATCGTCGAAGAGGTGAATCGCCTCAACGGCGTCGTCACGGCCTTCCTCGACTACGCGCGCCCGCTCAAGCAGAGCTTCGGGCCGACCGACGTGAACGAGGTGGTGACGCGCACCTTGCGGCTCATTCAGAACGACCTGCCCCGGAACGTCACCATCATCGAGCAGCTCTCGGCCGAGCTGCCGCGGGTCGACGGCGACGCGGAGCAGCTCAAGCAGGTGCTCATCAACCTCATTCAGAACGCGGCCCAGGCCATCGGCGCCGCGCCCGGGGAGATCGTCATCAAGACCTCGCGCCCGGAGCGCTTCGGCGACTTCCGCCAGCCCGAGCTCGTCGAGGTGCAGGTGACGGACAATGGGCCCGGCATTCCGGTGGATCAGCAGCTCAACATCTTCGTGCCCTTCTTCACCACGAAGCAGAAGGGGACTGGCCTGGGCCTCGCGATCTGCCAGCGCATCGTCAAGAGCCACAATGGCAGCATCAGCGTGCAGAGCCGCGTGGGAGAAGGCTCGACGTTCATCATCCGTCTGCCGTCCCTGCCGGTGGAGCAGCCCGCGGCCGAGACGCCGCTCCCCGAGGGCACGCCGATGCCAGGCACCATCGCGCCTCCCCCCGACGCCGTGCGCGTCGAGCCGAAGCTGAGCCGTCGGGAGCGCAAGAAGAAGCAGCGCGCCTGAGCGCACTCACCACGCGGTGATCAGCAGCGACTTCCGCCGCATCACCAGCTCGAACGGCCGGCCACTTCGTTCGAAGCCGATGCGCACCGGCGTTCCAGCGGGCCCTCGAATTCGGTTGACGGCGGCCGGCAGATCGGCACCAGCCGGAGCGCCGTCGATCGAGACGATCACGTCTCCGGCCTGCACGCCGGCGCGCTCCGCGGGGCTGCCTTCGTTGACGATCTGCACCACGATGCGGGTGGGCTCGGGGCGCAGCGTCATGCCGACCCCCTCGAAGCGCGGCGTCTCGTCCTGCCAGGTGCGGTTGGGCGACGGCGTCAGCTCGACGGTGAGGTTCGACGCGTCGGGCCGGCTCGGCAGCCAGAAGCCCTGCGGCTCGTAGCCATCGCGCCCGACGATGATCGTCACCTGCGATGGCTGGGGCGGCAGCGTGAAGACGCCACGGCTGTCTGTGAGCACGCTCACCCGCCCCATGGTGGACTCGGCCCGCACGCGCGCGCCCTGCAGCGGCAGGCGGCTCGCCTTGTCGAGCACCCGGCCCGAGATCGGGTTCGTCGCGGTCAGCGAGAGCGTCACCTCGACCGGCGCGCCGGCCACCGTCACCACCTGACCGGCCGTGCGGCCGCGGCCCTGCACTTCGGCGAGCACCACCCAGCGGCCCCGAGGCAGCTCCAGCTGGAACACGCCATCGGGCGCCATCAGCACGTACTTGCGGACCGCGCCCGTCTCGTCGCTGCGGGCGAGCACCACCGCGTCAGCCACCGGGGCTCCGCTCTGATCGACGACGCGCACCACCACCCCGCCGCGCTCGAGCCGCAGCACCACGGGATCACCGGCCCTCGCGGTCGCCGTGGCGGCGCCCTTGAGTCCCTCGGCGTCGATGAGCAGCGCTCCGGCCGGCACCCCCTCGAAGCGGAAGGTGCCATCGGCCGCGGTCGTCGTCTGGGTCGCTGGGCCTGCCCAATCGCCCGTCCTCCAGCGCACCGCGACGCCCGCCTCGGGCGGCTCGACCCGCCCCTCGAGCGCCTGCCCCTGCGCGACGTCGATGGTCCAGGGCTGCCCGTCATCGCGGTGATCGAAGGGCCCCGCGATCGTCGAGAACGCGCCTGCGCGCACCTGCACGAGGTACCGGCCGACAGGGACCGCCTGCACCGAGAACCGGCCGTCGAGCAGCGTGCTCGTCGTGGCGACGGCGTCTTCGTTGAACGCGTTGACGAGGGTGACGCTCGCGCTCGGCAGGGGCTGCCCGTCGCGGCGCACGATCCCCGACACGCCGCCGAGATCGCCGAGCTCGATGACGAGATCCTTCCTCGCCTCACCCACCGCGACGCGCACCTCGGGCCCCGCCACCGTCACGCCCGAGGGCGTCACCGCCACCAGCCGCCGGAGCCCCTCGGCGCACTCGAGCCGGAACTGGCCCTTCGCGTCGGTGAGGCCCAGCGCGGTGCGCTCACCGCGGCGGAGGCCCTCGGTGTACTCGGCCCACACGGTGACACCCGGGCGCGGCGTGCCCTGCTCGACCACCGTGCCCTCGAGCGTCGAGACCGGCGACAGGGCGAGATCGAGTCGGCCGCCGGCGCGCGCGAGCTCGAGCGACAGCCACTCGGTGCGGGGCAGGTAGCCCTTCGCGAGCACGTCGACCCACACCTGGCTGGTCGGCGCCGGCAACTGAAAGGCCCCCGCCTCGCTGGTCTGCGTCATGCCGCCCGACCACGAGATGACGGCCCTCGCGATGGGGGCGCGCGTCACGAGATCGCGCACCGTGCCCTCGAGCACGATGGTGGGGCCGAGCTCGAGCACCACGCCCTCGATCGTCTGGCCCGGCTCCACCACGAGGGGGCCGGTGACTCCAGACGCCAGGCCCGGCGCCGCCGCCGCGAGAAACACCGGCTCGCGTGACAGGCCATCGACCCGAAACGCGCCGTCGTCGAGGGTGTCGACCGTGAGCGGCACCGTCGCCTTCACCGAGACCCGCGCCCGCGCGACGCCGCGCCCCTCGTGACGAACCACCCCGGTGATCGAGCCCAGCCGTGGCACCGACGGTCGCCCTGCGTTGCCGGAGCTGCGCTCGGGCCCTGGCTCGGTGGCTCCGCTCGCCTCGACCGTCCCGTTCGATTCGTCGCCATCCGCACCGACGACCACCGCGACCGCGAGCACGAGGACACCGACGAGGCTGGCGACGACGACCCTTCGCGACACGTGGTCGTCTTACTTCTTCTGGCCCCCATTGGAGCCGTTCTCACCCACCTCTTCGTCGAGGAGCACGATCTCCTCCGCATCGGCTTCGCCCTCGTCGACGTCGAGCTCGAAGACCTCGGGCTCTGCGCCGGGCACGGGTGGAGGCGGCGGTGGTGAGCTGGGCGGCGGCGGGGGTGGAGCCTTCGGGTCGGCCGGTGGCGCAGGCCTGCTCGCGCGCTTGAGCGCCTCGAGATCGGGAATGGCGGTGATGCCGGTGGGCGACTCGTCCTCGGGAAAGCTCGCCTTCCGCAGCGCGGCGAGGTCCGGCAGGCGCGTCACGGCGGTGGGCGTCTCTTCTTCGAAGTCGCTGAGGGGATCGGGGGGCGCTTCGGCCCTGGCACGGGCGGCGTCGAGATCGGAGCGCGCGCGATCGAGCAACGTGCGGGTGAGCGCCAGGTCGGTCTCGAGCTTCAGCTGGCGGTCCTTGAGCTGATCCTGCTCCTTCAGGCGCTTCTCGAGCGCGTCGACGGCCTCGGCGAGCCGCTCGCGCTCGGACTCGATGAGCTCGTTCTCGGCGCGCAGCTCGGCGAGATCCTCCTTCAGATCCGGTGCCCCCACGCGGGCCTGCTCGAGCTGCTCCGTCGCCCGGGTCAGCTCGTGCTGCAGATCGCCGTACTTCACGCGCAGCGCGAGCAGCAGCTCTTCGGCCTGCTTGCGGCCGGCGGCCGCCGCGTCGACGTCGTTGCGGGCGTTGACGCGGGCGATCTCAAGCTCGGCCTCGAGCTCGGGGATCCGTCGGCGGAGCGCGTCGACCTCGGGATCGGTGACGGGCGCCGCGCGCTTGGCCTCGGCGAGCTGCCGCTCCGCGACGTTGGCCCGCAGACGAAGCTCGGTGAGCTCGGTCTCGAGCGCTGGCCGCTCGTCCTGGTAGTGCGAGAGCTGCTCTCCCAGGCTGGCGGCGCGGGCCTCGGCGTCGATGAGCTGCTGCTGGAGCTCACCGAGGCGGGCCTGGAGCTCAGCCTGCCCCGCCTCGAGCGCCTCGGTGCGGGCGCGAACCTCGATCAGCTCGACCTCGGAGGCAGCGCTGCGGGCGACCAGCCCCGTGCGCGCCTCTTCGGCCAGCTCGGCCCGCTGTGTCACCTCGAGCAGCGAGGCCTCGAGCGCGGGCACCCGATCACGCAAGCCAGCCAGCTCGGGCTGTGACGCGCGCAGCTGCTCGAGCTCCCCTTCGAGCACCGGCACGCGCTGACGGAGCCGCTCGACCTCGGCCTCGAGCTGCGCGCGCGCTTCGGCGATGGCCCGGCTCTCGCCACCCGCCTGGGCCAGCGAGGTGCGCAGCTGGTCGAGCTCGACGCGAGCGCGATCGAGTTCCTGCTGGAGCGCCTGCTTTCCGACCTGGTGCCCCCGGGCCTCTGAGTGCGCCTTGTCGACGATCGACTGCACCCTGGCGAGCTCGGTCTGGACCGCCTCGAGCCGCGTCTGGGCCTCGGCGCGCTCCTTCGCGGCCGCCTCGCGGGCCTGCTCGAGGTCGGCGCGAAGCCCTTCACGCTGACGCTCCAGCTCGTGGCCCTTCGCCTCGGCGCTGGCGACCCGCTGGAGGAGTTCGTCTTCGCGAGCAGCCAGCGCCTTCGCGGCCTCTGACGACCTCTGCTCGAGGTTCTGCCGGTACGCGGTCGCGTGCTGGTCGAGCGACGTGGCGTGATCGGCGCGCATCGCTTCGAGCTGCGCCTCGAGCTCGGCCTGCCGGGCATCGAGCGCGCGCGTGGCGGCCTGGGTGGTGGCCTCGAGCTCTCCGCGGTGGGCCTCGACGAGGGCGGTCCGAGCCTGCTCCCACTCCGCGGCGCGGGCCTCGAGGCGCTTCTGCGCGGCTTCGAGCTCGGCGCGGCTGGTCTCGATGAGCGAGGCGCGAGCCGCTTCCCACTCGGCCGCGCCGGCCTCGAAGCGCTTCTGTGCGGCCTCGAGCTCGGCGCGGTTGGTCTCGGTGAGCGAGGCGCGGGCCGCTTCCCACTCCGCCGCGCGCGCTTCGAGCGTCCGCCTCGCGTCTTCCAGCGCCGCGGTTCGCTCCGCCAGCGCCGCCTCGGCCGCGGACTTCGCGGTCTCGGTGACGGCGAGGGCCTCGAGCTTCAACGCCAACTCGGTCGACAGGCGCGCCTGCTCGGCGTCCGCCTTCTCGCGCAGCTCGTGCTCGGCGGCGCGCGCGAGGGCCCCTTCTTCGACCTCGGCCTGGAGGTGCTGGAGCTCGCCCGACAACCGCTGGACCTCGCCACGGTGCGTGTCGAGCTCGGACGAGAGGCGCTCGATGGCGGCGCGGTGCTCGTCGCGGAGCCGCTCCAGCTCCTGGTCCCGCGTCGCGAGGGTCGCCTCGAGGCTCGCGGCCTTCTCGCCGAGCGTGTCGAGCAGCCCCTGCCGCTGGGCGAGCTCGATGCCCAGGCGCTGCAGCTCGGCGTTCAGCTCGGCCGAAGTGCCCGTGAGGCGCTGCTCGGCGTCGGTGAGCAGCCGCTCGAGCTCGCGAACCCGATCGTCCTGTACCGACAACCGGCGGGACAGCTCGGCCGCTCGCTGCTGCTGCGCGCTTCCGGTCGAGGCGAGGGCGTCCCGCTCCTGGGTGATCGCCGCGAGCTGCCGGAGCTGCTCCTCGCCCGCCGCGGTCTGCTTCGCGAGCTCGTCTTTCGTGGCGGCGAACGTCGTCTGGAGCTCGTTGAAGCTCGCGGTGCGCCGCTCGACGGTGGCCTGGGCTTCTCGGAGCGCGCCCTCGAGCGCCTCACGTTCGGCCTTCGTCGCGACCAGCGCGGTCGCCTCGACCTCGAGGCGCGTCGTCAACGTAGCGAGCTGCTCGTCCCGCGTGGCGAGCGTGCGGGCCTGCTCCGCGGCGGTCTCCTGCAGCGCAGCGATCTGTTGGCGCTCGGCCGCGGCACGCTGGGCCGTGTCCTGCAGCTGCCGGGAGACGTCGGCGAGCCGTCCCTCGAGCTCAAAGGCGCGACTGCCACCCGCGGCGACGGCCCCCTCGAGGCTCGAGATGCGCTCGGCGGCCTGCTTGCGCTCGAGCTCGGTCGACTCCCGAAGGGCGCGCAGCTCGCGCTCGAAGCCGTTCCGCTGGGACTTCGCCGCCGCCAGGGCCTCGTCCGCGGCCATGGTGATGCGCTGGAGGTTCTGAACCTGCTCCGAGAGCCCGGCGGCCCGGGCGGTCGTCTCGTCGAGGCGCGCCTGGAGCGCGACCTTCTCGGAGCGGTTGGCCTCGATCGTGGCGGCGGAGTCTTCGAGGGCCTCGGTCGCGCGCGCCAGCGTCGTCTCGAGCTTCTCGGTGCGTTGCCGCAGCTTCGTGTTGGCAGCGTGTTCGGCCTCGAGCTCCACGGTGCGCGCGTCGAGCGAGGCCCGCGTCTCGTCGAGAATTCGTTGGCCATCGCGGAGCATGCCGCCGAAGCGGGCCAGCTCGGAGTCCATGCCGACGATCTGTTGTCTGAGGGCGTCGGAGGTGGCGCGCGCGGTGGCGAGGTCGCGCTCCCGGTCGGCCAGCGTGGCCTCGAGCGTTCGCTGCTGCTGGGCGGCCGCGCGCGCCTGCTCGGTGAGCTCGTTGCGAACCGCCGCGACGTCTCCCTCGAGGCGGAGCTTCTCGGCCGTGAGCGCCACCGCGCCCTGCTCGAGCTCGGCCACGCGCGCCTGCTCACCGAGCCGGGCCTTGCGCAGGTCGTCCACCGCGCCGCGCAGATCGCCCCGCTCGTCGATGAGCCGGTCACGGTCCTGTGAGAGCTCGTCGATCTGCCGGCGCAGCTCGGCGCTCAGCACGTCTGACTGCTCGCGAGAGGTGCGCTCGGCGGTGAGGGCCGTCTCGAGATCGCGCTCGAGCCGTCGCCCCCGGGCCAGCTCGGCGTCCTTCTCGGCGGTGAGCTGGGCGATCTGATCGCTCAGCTGCTGGACGTTGACGTTGGTCTCGGCGAGGCGCTGCTCGTACTGCCCGGCGAGCTCGCGCCAGGTGCGCTCCGAGTTCGACAACGTCTCGATGTCGCGCAGCGCGCGCGCGTGGGCAGACGCGGCGGCCTGCAGCTCCGTCTCGAGGCCGGTGACCGCGCCCTGCTTCGCCGAGAGCTCGTCGGTCAGCGCCGACACCTGGGCGCCCAGCCGCTGGACCTCTCTTTCGAGGTGCCGCCGGGACTCGGACTCGACCTCGAACGAGCGGGCCAGCGAGAGGCGATCGGCTTCCCGCTGGCCGGCCTCGTCGCGGAGCGCCTGCATCTGGCCACGCGCCTCGGTGAGAGATCGCTCGAGGCCCTCGATGGCCTGGAGGGACTGCGTGCGCGCGTCGGCGAGGGTGAGCTCGCGCTGGTGGGCCGCCGCGAGCTCGTTCTCCTTCGTCGAGAGCGCCTCACGAACGCGATCGGCCTGCGAGAGCGCCCGCTCCCGTTCGAGGCGCTCGGCGACGGCGTCTTCCTGGGCGGTCTTCAGCGCCTCGTACGCGCGGGCGAGCCGCGTGCGGGCGTCTTCGAGCTGGGTCGCGACCTCTTCCCGACGGGCGCGCTCGAGGCGGATCTGCTCCTGCGCGGCGAGGGCGCCGACGGCGGCGTCTCTCTGGGCGCGGTCGAGGGCGTCTCGCTCGTTGCGCGCCGCGGTGGCGCGGCCTTCTGCGTCGATGGCGCGCTCGCGGAGCACGGTGAGCTCGGCCTCGAGCCGCCGCACGCGCTGCGCGAGCTCTTCCCGATCGCGCAGCGTCTCGGGCTTCTCTCGTTGGGTCTCGAGCTGCGCGGTGAGGCGGGCGACGGCCTCTCTCGTCGCCTCGAGCTGCTCCTTCGTCTCGCGCAGGTCGGCCTGCCGCGTCTCGAGCTCGGCGGTCTTCTTCTGGAGGGCGTCCTTGAGGCGATCGGCGCGCTCGCGCCAGTCGCGGGCACGGGTCGAGAAGTCCTCGAGCTTGCCGCCGGTGAAGGCGAGCGGCTCGGGCGGGAGCTGCACCCAGGTGGGATCGAAGCTGCGTGCGGGCTCCTGGCCGGCGATCACGATGAAGTAGGCGGCCTCGCTGCTGCCGGCGAGCGACCCATCGACCTGCAGGCCGTCACCGCGCTCGAAGGCGAGCTGGTAGCCGAGCACGGGTGACTGGGTGGCGACCTCGACGGAGGCGAAGTGTGACGACAAGGCATCGAGGAGCTGCCCGTAGGTGGGCGGCACGTCGGCCTCTTCGGGATCGATGACGTTCGAGAGCGCCAGGCCCGCGGGGTTGCGTAAGCCCCCCATGAGGTAGCCGCTCTTCGCGACGAGGCGCGCGAGATCCTTCAGCAGCTCCGGCGCGCGGACGTAGGGCGCGAGATCGGCGACCATGACGAGGTCGAAGCTGCCGGGCTCGAAGTCGTCGAAGACGGGCGGGCGGAAGCGCAGGTTGGGGCCGGCGAGCTTCGCCTGGGCCTCTTGAATCGCCTGGAGATCCGAGTCGGCCGCGACGACGACGCGCGCGCCCCGCGTCGAGAGGAACCGCGCCGACTGGCCGAGCGTCGAGGCGACCGCGCCGATCTCGAGCACTCGCCGACGGGCGTAGAGGCTCTCCGCGAAGATGTATCGCGGGAGCAGCTCGCTCTGGCCGAGGCGCTTGAAGGAAGTCGACACGTCAGCGACAGTTTACCCACCCTGCAGGGTCCCCCAAGGAAACCACCCGGCAATCGGCGGGTGTTCCATCGCGTACGAGCCTGTTGCACACCACCATGCCCACCGACCTCGACTCTCCGCAGGGCCCGTCGTTCCTGACCCGCCTGGGCCGCGCGTTCCGCAACCTCGTGATCTTCAGCCTCGTGGTGGCCGCGACGACGGGCGGGCTGTACGCGCTGTCGTTGCTCAACGCGAAGACGTGGAGCCTCGAGGTGGTGGGCGGCCAGCTCGTGGTGATGAAGGGGCGCATGCTGCCGTACGGCTCCGAGGCCTTTCAGCCGTCGGATCCGAAGTTCGCCGAGGCGTACGCGCCGCTGGACCTGAACGGGAACACGGCGCTCGCGGTCGTGGGTCAGCGGTTTCAGGATCGCGATGAGCTCGACCGTGCGCTGTTCTCGGTGCTGGAGCTGCTGGCGCGTCCGCGCGTGTCGTCGGACCTCAAGTCCGATCTCGACGTGGGGGTGGCGCTCGTCCGCCGCGCCGAGGCGCTGTCTGGTCTGTCGGAGCCCCAGCGCGCGACGCTCGTCACGCTGCGCGCCGAGGTGGCGTACTTCCTGGCGAAGCAGCGCATCGACGAGGCCCGCAAGCAGTTGGACGAGGCGGTGGCGCAGTTGAAGCTCGCGGCCGACGCGGACGCGCGGCACAAGAAGGAGGCCACGCAGATGCTCCTCGCGGTGGAGCCTCAGGTGCGAACGTTGTCGGACTCGCTCCGTGCCGCCGTGCAGGGCCTTGCACTCCCGCCGCCGCCACCGGTGGCTCCGCTCCAGCCGGTCGTCCCACCCACGGAGCCGCTCGATGCGGGTGTCAGCGCAGCAGATGCAGGATGAATCGATGGAGTCCGCCTTCCGCATCCTCTCGGGCGCGCTCGTGTCATGCCCGACCTTCATCGCGCTCGGCGTCGGAGTGGTTGTGTCGATTGCGCGCTGGCAGCGCCACCCGCGTGCGTCAATGTTCGCGCTGACTGCCACGGGGCTGATGGGCATGGCGACCCTCGTCGGCCACGCCTTCCCGAGTCTTGCTCCTCAGATTTCGACCGACGGAGCCGGCTCGGGCGGAGTGGGCTTCTACGTCGGCGGATACCTGGTCACCGCGGTGCTGCACGCCGTCGGCCTCAGCCTTCTGATCGCTGCGGTGTTCGTAGACCGTGCGCCCTCGGTGCAGCGGTGAGCCCACGGCCCTCCTGTCAGCCTTTAGATACTGGCGACCATCCCTTTGAATTTCAGGAAGCGCAGCGGACGAGACTGCGCCAATCGCGCGGAACGACTTCTGCGCCTCCCGAAGCGTCATCCCATTCGGGCCGATGAACACATCTAGATCAACATCACCGACGTCCTCCCAGAAACAGACAGGACAGATTTCGAAGTCGAAGCGGCGAGCCAGGCTCAGCGAATCGCAGCACACACAGCGTTCCATCGGTTCGACAGCGCCCTCAACGCCCTCACCGCTCAACTGGTGGCACAAGTACTCGTTGGTCACGCCCCGCAACCGGCCAACGAGTGCTCTTTCGCAGAAGAACTCAAAAACGGAATGCCCAGCCTCGTGAGCGAGCGAGGCGGCCACCGGATACCAAGCTTCCAGAAGGTCCCTCCGCGCTTGAAGAGAAAGCGCACGAAGCCGGAGTGCTGCAACGCGTTTCTTCGCCTCCAGGCGATTCACTCGGGCCTCACCTTCGCAGCGAGACTCACTCCGTGCGCATCACGCCAATGAACGGCAGGTTCCGGTACTTCTCCCCGTAATCCAGCCCGTACCCGACCACGAACTTGTCCTCGATGACGAAGCCCTTGTAGTCGATGGGTACCTTCGTCTTCGCGCGCGCCGGCTTTTCGAGCAACGTACAGACCTTCACCGACGCCGGGTGCCGCGCCCCGAGGTTCTCGAGCAGGAACTGCATCGTGAGGCCCGTGTCGATGATGTCTTCCACCACGAGAATGTGCTTCCCGTGCATGGGCTTGGTCAGGTCGAAGCTGATGCGCACCTCGCCCGTCGTCTCGGTGCCCCCGTGGTACGAGCTGACGCCCATCAGCTCGAGCGTGATCGGCAGATCGATCGCCTTGGCCAGATCAGTCATGAAGAAGATCGACCCCTTCATGATCCCGACGATGGTCAGATCCTTCCCCTGGTAGTCGCGGGTAATCTGCGCGCCCAGCTCGGCGATGCGCGCCTGCAGCTTCGCCGGGTCAATCATCACATCCACATCACGGTCGTAGAACGGCATGAGACTCCTGGATCAGACGTATGCGTTGTTCATCACTTCGCCCATGCCGCCAGCGCCGGGCACGATGTACTGGTGATCATCGAGCCCGCGCTCCTTGTCCCAGAGCTCGCCGGGCGCGGTGTGGAAGACCTCGTCGGGGGACAGCCCACGATCGAGGCGCACGGCGTAGATCACCACGTCGGGGTGATCGGTCACCATGCGGCGGATGTACTCGGGCGTGACGATGAGGTTGAGGCAGATGATCTTGCGCACCTTGCCGGGCACCTTCGTCTTGTACAGCTTGATCGCCGTCGACAGCGACGAGCCGGTCGCGCCCATCGGATCAGGGAAGAACACGAACGCGTCATCGACGTCTCCGCCGATCTTCGCGCCGCCGATGTTCGAGCCCACCACGTGCGCCGCCTGATCGAGCTCACGGCTCATGATCAAGTGGTCCTGCCGGACGAGCCGCGGCTCGAGGATCGTGTTCAGCAGATCATACGCCACCTGCGAGGGGAGCGTGCCAGCGCGCGCGATGTTCACCGATACGGCGCGCACCTGCGGGTCGAGCACCTCACCCTGGTACAGCCCCTTGGGCGTGTGCTCGATCATGCGCGTCGGCACCGTCACCGACTTGCGCGGGAACTCATGGTTCACCGCCATCGTGACGAGCTCGGCGTAGATGGTGCGAACGAGCGTGTTCACCTCGGGCTGCTGCGTCTCCTTCGCCGACAGCCGCGCGAGCAACGACAACAGATACGGCGAGCCGACGAGGTGCACGCCGGGCCCGTAGAAGTGTCTCTGCTCGTTCAACGTGTAGCCAAGCTTCTCGTAGAGCGAATCGCGCATCGTTCACCTGAAGAGGTCGAGGTTCTGCGGCGGAGTCGCCTCCACCGGGGTCGTCACGTGACACTTTCGGCAGCGGGCCTCGTACGCGCTCGAGGCGCCGACGAGCACGCGCTCCTTCGAGTCGGCCAGGCGCTGGGAGCGGTTCGCCGGGTTCCCGCACACCACGCAGATGGCGAGCTCCTTGGTGATGTACTCGGCCACCGCCAGCAACTGCGGCATCGGCTCGAACGGCCGCGCCTGGAAGTCCTGATCGAGCCCCGCGCAGATGACCCGCACACCGCGCCCCGCGAGCGTCTCGCAGACCTGCACCACCTCAGGCCCGAGGAACTGCACCTCGTCGATGCCAACGACCTCGGTCTCGGGGCGCGTGAGCTGGAGGATCTCTTCGGCTCGCTGCACCGGCGTCGCCACCACCTTGAGCTGCGAGTGGCTCACCACGTTGAGCTCGTCGTAGCGGGTGTCGATCTGCGGCTTGAAGACCTGCACCTTCTGTTTGCCGTAGAGCGCGCGCTTGATGCGGCGAATGAGCTCTTCGGTCTTGCCCGAGAACATCGAGCCGCAGATGACCTCGATCCACCCGATGTCTTTGGGGAACTGGTGCATGGGCGCCCTTTAGTGGTCCAGGTCGAGCAGCTTCTCCAGCGTGCGCGCGTCGGCGTCGGGGAACTGGTACTGGCCCATCTCGCCGAGGCCCACCCAGCGGTGGTCGTTCACCTTCGCATGGCTGACGTCCTGGCCCGGCCGCGCGAGCGTGCAGGTGAAGACCCGGAAGTCGATGTCGTAGTTCGGGTACTCGTGATGCGTGCTCATGGCCTGCGCGCCGACGACGACGTCGAGGCCGAGGCGCTCCTTGAGCTCACGGGCGAGGGCCGCGCGGTCGTCTTCCCCGTCGTGGACACGACCGCCGGGGAACTCCCAGAGAAGCGGCAGCGAGGCGGCCTTCGAGCGCTGGGTGATCAGGTACTTCCCCGGCTCCTGCTCGAGCATGGCGCCCACCACGCGGATCAACCGACGACTCATGGGGCGCGGGCCGTAGCACGGGGCTCCCAGCCCTGAAACCCCGCCGCGACGCGGAGACCGCTGATGGGAGTGGCCTCGTCGCGAGGCTCGACCCGAAGGTTGCTCCGCCGGAGTGGGCACCGTCTCCCGCTCGGTCAGCCCCGGGGGTGGCAGGCGCCCGACTTCGTTCGGCCGTTCGCCGTCCTGACATCAACCAGTTGCACAACCGCCTGCGGTCGGGTGTCATCCCGCTGATTTCACGCAACTTGCCCTCGCGCCTGCCGAAAACACCTACATGTTCGTACCCAACCTGCGAATCGCCGCTGCCGCTCGTCCCCTCGTCGATCAGCTCCTCGCGCGCGCGAGCACGTCGGCCGAGCGCACGCAGCTCGGCAACCTGCTCCGCCAGGCGGCGGGTGGCGACGGCAACAAGACGCTCTCGGCGGTCGAAGCGCGCGCGATTCTCGACACGTTCAACTCGGTGCAGCTGGGCACGGGCCCGCTCTCCCCCGACGCGCTGAAGCTCGGGCTCGAGAAGGCCGCGGCGACCATCGACTCGATGAAGCAGCTCGCCGACCTCGACGGCGTCTCGTCGGTCTTCACGTTCCAGGACGGGTCGATCAAGGACAAGATGATCACCGAGCTGACGGCCTCGGTCGCGCGCGCCAACGGCCGCCCGATGGAAGTGAACATGCTCATCTTCGAGTTCCAGTCCGACACGCTCGAGAAGGCGCTCGTCGACCTCGCGAAGAAGAACCCGAACGTCACCATTCGGATCATCGGCGACTCGGGCCAGGCGTCGGACTCGGGAGGCAACGCGCTCCCGTCGATCCTCAAGGCCCAGATCCCAAATATCCAGGTCAAGTACAAGAAGGACTTCCCCTACGTCTTCGACGCCACGCTGGGCCGGCCCCGCTACAACCACGGCGCCTCGCAGGGGCTCAACCACCACAAGGGCTTCGTCACGCTGATCGACGGCAAGCCTGATCTGCTCGCGACCGGCTCGTTCAACTGGTCCGACACGGCCGACACGAAGAACTACGAGAACCTCGTGTTCATGAAGAACACCGACTCGTCGAGCCGCCGCGGCATCGAGCAGTTCAACGACGAGTTCGCTGGCTTCTGGAACAACCGCGACGCCACGCTCTCGCCGAACAACTTCGCCAACTTCAAGAGCGACCAGTGGAACGCGATGCTGCGCGCCAACGGCCGGCCGCCCACGCAGGCGCGCCCGCGCCCCGACGACGACTACGGCCTGTACGCGGCGCCGGTCGACCGCAGCGCCGACGTCAACGGGTTCCGCCCGCAGGACTCGAAGCGGCTCACCGAGCTCGCGGGCAGCACCCTCGCCAGGGCCATCACCGCCGAGCGCCGGGCTGGTGGCCGATTCACCAGCGTGGAAGATCTCCACGAGCGCGTGCCGGCCTCGCAGAGCCTCTCGGCTGACGTGCTGGCCGCGCTCCACTTCGGCTCGGGCCAGGTGAGCCTCAACACCGCGACGTTCGAAGAGCTCGACGCCGTGGGCCTGAGCAAGAAGGCCGCCGAGGCCATCGTGCAGTTCCGAAAGACCAACGGCGACTTCGAGTCGGTCGAGCAAATCCGCGCACTGGGCGTGCCCGCGAGCACCTTCACCCGCCTGAAGGATCTGCTCACGGCCACCGACGTCGAGGTGTTCTTCAACTCCCGGCCCTTCGGGGCGCCGCAGGGCGGCACCGGCTACGGCTCCGGCGGCACGCGCACCACGCCTGCGATGGACGCGACCGGCCAGGTCGTCGACACCCGGGCGAGCGTGGTGACCGCGGCCACCGACTTGTTCAACCGCGCGAAGCCGGGCCAGGAGATCAGCGTCGCCATGTACGGCATGAGCGTGGGCGCGCCCGAATACAACGCGCTGGTGGCAGCGGCGCGGCGCGGCGCGGTCGTGCGCGTGGTGCTCAACGACGACTACACGGCGCCGACGGTGGCGGCGCTCAAGGCGCTCCAGACGCAGGGCCTGCCGGTCGACGTTCGCGTGCAGAAGGCGAAGACGATGCACGAGAAGTTCGGCGTCATGGGCGACGACGTCTTCTTTGGCTCGGCCAACTTCTCGAGCTCGTCGTCGACGAAGCACTCCGAGAACCGCATCTCGATCAAGAACGAGGCAGGCACTGCAAAGGCGTTTCAGGCGCGCTTCGAGGAGATGTGGAACAAGTCCCGCATCGTGTGAGGCGCCGTCAGGGCTCGGTGCACGCCTCGAGCAGCCGCAGCTCGTTGAACCTGTCGCGCAGCTTGCGCTCTTCGCGGGCGCGCTCGTCCTTCAGCTGATCGGCCCTGGGGCCCTTCGCCTTCTTGAGCTCTTCGTCGATGAGGCGAAGCCGCCGCTCCGAGGTGACGGCGCGGCGCTCGACGCGCTCTTCGATGTAGCTGGTGAGCAGCTTGCCGCAGACGAACTTCGACACCTGCGGGTCATCGAAGGACACCTCGATGTCGAGGATGAGCGAGTTCCCCCGGCGCTTCACCGTCGTCGCCTGACGAATGAGGGCGTACCGCTTGTTCGGCTCCTTCGGCATGCCGCCCACCGAGTCGAGGGCCTTCTCGAAGACGAAGAGCACGTTGTCGCTCAAGACGACGCCAGCCTCGGTCTGCATGAGAATGTCGGCGACCTCGGCGGGCTCCTGCTCGAGCGTGATGGTCGAGGCGTCGAACACCACCGAGCCCTTGCTGACGAAGCGCCCCTTCAGGGCCGCGTCGGGCGAGGCCGACACCAGGGCGACGAGCAGCAGGTGGTGCATCTGCGTCACTCCCACTCGATGGTGGCGGGCGGCTTCGACGAGATGTCGTAGACGACCCGGTTGATGCCCCGCACCTCGTTGATGATGCGCGTGCTGATGGTGGCGAGGAGCTCGTACGGCAGGCGCGCCCAGTCGGCCGTCATGCCGTCGACCGAGGTGACGGCGCGCACCGCGCAGGTGTTCTCGTAGGTGCGCTCGTCGCCCATCACGCCCACCGACTGCACCGGGAGCAGCACGGCGAAGGCCTGCCAGAGCTCCTTCATGAGGCCCGCCTTCGCGATCTCCTGCTGCACGATGACGTCGGCCTTGCGCAGCACTTCGAGGCGCTCGTGGGTGATGTCGCTGATGACCCGAATCGCCAGCCCCGGCCCGGGGAACGGGTGGCGGGAGATCATCTCGTCGGGCATGCCCAGCTCGCGGCCCAGCGCCCGCACCTCGTCCTTGAACAGCTCGCGCAGCGGCTCGACGAGCTTCAGGTTCATCTTCTCGGGCAGCCCGCCCACGTTGTGGTGGCTCTTGATGGTGGCCGACGGCCCCTTCACCGACACGGACTCGATCACGTCGGGGTACAGCGTGCCCTGCGCGAGGAACTTCGCGTCGGTGAACTGCCGCGCGGCCTCTTCGAAGACGGCGATGAACTCGTAGCCGATCGTCTTGCGCTTGGTCTCGGGGTCGGTGACGCCGGCGAGCTTCGAGAGGAACCGCTCGCGCGCGTCGATCGTCTTGAGCGGCACGTGGAAGCGGCCCACGAAGAGCGCCTCGACCTGCTCGCGCTCGCCCTGCCGCAACAGCCCGTTGTCGACGAAGATGCACTGGAGCCGATCGCCGATCGCGCGGTGGAGCAGCAGCGCCGCCACCGAGCTGTCGACGCCGCCCGACAGCCCGCAGATCACCCGCCCCTCGCCGACCTTCGCGCGGATCTCGGAGATGGACTCCTCGATGAAGCTCTTCATCGTCCAGTCGCCCTTGCAGCGGCAGTCGGTGAAGAGGAACGACTGCAGCATCTCGCGGCCCTGCGCGGTGTGCACCACCTCGGGGTGGAACTGCAGGCCGTAGATCGGCTTGTGCTCGTGCGCCGCGGCAGCGAACGGGGCGTTGGGCGTCGTCCCGATGGGCACGAAGTGCGGCGGGAGCTGCTCGACGCGATCGCCGTGGCTCATCCACACCTTGAGCGAGGTGCCCTTGCCGAAGGCCGCGAAGGGCCCGCGCGAGGCCACCACCTCGACGTTCGCCGGCCCGAACTCGCGGTGCGCGCTCTTGTCGACGCGGCCGCCGAGGAGCTTCGACAGGAGCTGGAGCCCGTAGCAGATGCCGAGCACCGGCACGCCGAGCTCGAACACCTCGGGCGTCACCATGGGCGCCCCCGGAGACTCGACCGACGACGGGCCACCCGAGAGCACGATGCCCTTCGGCGCGAAGGCCTTCAGGTCAGAGATCGACAGCGTGGGCGGGTGGATCTCGCAGTACACGCCGAGCTCGCGCACCCGGCGCGCGATGAGCTGCGTGTACTGGCTGCCGAAGTCGAGGATGAGGATCTTCTCGTGGGCGGCGTGCATTCTGGCTCCTTCGAGCGGCGCGGACAGCCTGTCGTTGACTTGGGCCTCTACCCCTTCAAGACTCCGCTCGCCAATGACAACGCGACCCCTGCTGGTGCTGTGCGCGCTGGTGCTCTCTTCGGCGTGCGTGAAGGAGATCACTTCGGACGAGCGCCTCGAGCGCGAGACGGCGCGCAGCGATGCCCTGCGGTCGAACACCGCCGCCGAGCTCGGCAAGATCAAGTGCGAAGAGCTCAACGCCGACCTCGGCAAGGCACGGGACCCGGTGCGCACCGAAGAGGAGCGGCTGTCGACCTTCACCGACGTGTACGAGCGCCTCAAGAACCGCGCGCAGCGCTTCGAAGAGGCGTTCTCGCGCAACCCCGATCTGGCGTTCCAGGAAGGCAGCCAGGAGCTCGTCAACGCGCGCGAGTCGTGCATTCAGATGACGGCCGACGTGCGGCTCGAGCTCGAGAGCCTGATCCGCGAGATCATGCAGGTGCTGGTGGTCGACGAGGTGAAGGGCGGCCAGACGATCAAGGTGGCGCGCATCGACTTCTCGCCGCTGCGGGGCGCCATCGAGAAGCTCGAGCTCGACGACCGCGAGATGCTCTTCAACAAGATCAACAACGCCGAGAAGCAGGTCGACGTGAAGGCCGAGAAGCGCAGCCGCGGAAAGTGAAGCCCGCAGGTCCCCTCACCCGGCTCGCTGCGTTCGTGGCGGTCGGTCTCAACCTGAGCGCCGGGCTGTGGCTTTTGTTCCGCCCCTCGGTCGCCCTCGAGTTCCTTCAGGCCACGAAGCCGCCCCACCCCATCGTCACGCCGCTCGTCGCGGTGCTGGTGCTGATGGTGGGGCTCGCAGGCTGGTACGTGGTGACGCGCGCGCCGAAGGTCTCGCACCTCGTCGGCGTCGGGTACGTCGTCGCGGTGGGCCTGCTCGGCGTGGTGTGGTTCGTCACCGAGGAGCGGGTGTACGGCCTGGCCGACCTCCTCGTGGCGTTCGGCGCCGTCCTCGTGTGGGTCGGGCGCCGGCTCGACGCGCGTGGGGCTACTTGAGCAGGCCCGTCAACGCGCCCAGCGCTCCACCGCCGTCGCCCTGGGGTGCTGGCGCCGCCCCGCCTCCGGTCAACATCGGCAGCACCGCGGTGACTTTGGACAACAGCTCCGGCGGCAGCCGCGACTGAAGGAACGAGAAGGCGATCGGCGCGATGACGGTCGCGTGCTCGGCCTTGAGCCCGAACTTCGACAACACCCCCGAGAGCGCCGCCGCGCCACCAGCCGCCTGCATCGCGGCCCCCCGCCTGACCGCCCACGAGCGAGCCCGCCGAGCCCAGCAAGGCGCCCAGGCCGCCGCCAGCGCCCGCCACGCCGCCGAGGAGCCCCGACACCATCGACGCCGGATCACCCCCGAGCGCCCTGCGCCGCCGCGGGAGACTGCTCCCAGCCCTTCGCCTCGGGAACGGCGGCCGCCACCTGCCCTGCCGCCTCGGGCCCGACCGCCCCCTTGACGAGGCCCATCAGGCCGCCTGCGAGTCCCTGCGCCTGATCCGACGACACGCCGAGCTGCGACGACAACTGTGCGATCAAGTCCATGGTGTTGCCTCCGGGAACCCGTGTGTCGCCGAACCGCGGCGAGGGCAACGCGCACCGATCGTCGTCGACGCCCGTCACCTTCGTGAGGCCGTCACTCGCGGCGGTAGTTGGGGGCCTCTTCGGTGATGATCACGTCGTGCACGTGGCTCTCCTTGAGGCCCGCGCTGGTGATCTGAACGAACTGGGCCTTCGTGCGCAGCTCGTCGATCGTCCGGCAGCCCACGTACCCCATGCCGCTGCGCAGGCCGCCGAGCAGCTGGAACACGTTCATGCCGACCGAGCCCTTGTACGGCACGCGGCCCTCGATGCCCTCGGGCACCAGCTTCGAGTCGTTCTGCACGCCGCCCTGGAAGTAGCGGTCCTTCGAGCCGGCCTTCATGGCGCCGAGCGAGCCCATGCCCCGGTACGACTTGTAGGAGCGGCCCTGGTACAGAATCACCTCGCCAGGCGCTTCCTCGGTGCCCGCGAAGAGCGAGCCGATCATCACCGTGTTCGCGCCAGCCGCCAGCGCCTTCACCACGTCTCCGGAGTACTTGATGCCGCCGTCGGCGATGATGGGCACGCCCGAGCCATCGGCGGCGCGCGCGCAGTCGTCGATGGCGGTGACCTGCGGCACGCCGACGCCCGCCACGACGCGGGTGGTGCAGATGGAGCCCGGGCCGATGCCCACCTTCACCGCGTCGACGCCCACCTCGATGAGGGCGCGCGTGGCCTCGGCGGTCGCGACGTTGCCGGCGACGAGCTCGAAGCTGCCGCGGAAGTTCTTGCGCGTGTCCCTCACGGCCTCGAGCACGCCCTTCGAGTGGCCGTGCGCGGTGTCGACGACGATGACGTCGACGCCGGCCTTCAGCAGGGCCTCGACCCGCGCCTCGCGGTCGGCCCCCACGCCCACGGCCGCGGCGGCGAGCAGGCGCTGCTTCGAGTCGATGGCGGCGTTCGGGTACACGCGGCGCTTCTCGACGTCCTTGATCGTCATGAGCCCCTTGAGCTCGAGCTCCTCGTTCACCACCAGCAGCTTCTCGATGCGGTTCTTGTGGAGGAGATCGATCGCCTCTTCCTGGCTCACGCCCTCGCGCGCGGTGATGAGCTTCTTCGTCATCACCTGCTCGACGCGCTGGTCGAGGTTCTTCTCGAAGCGCACGTCACGGCTGGTGATGATGCCCACCAGGCGCCGCCCCTCGACCACGGGGATGCCGTTGATGCCGTGGCGCTGCATGAGGTCCAGGCAGCGCGACAGCGGCGCGCCCGGCTCGATGGTGATCGGGTCGAGCACGATGCCGCTCTCGTGCTTCTTCACCTTCACGACCTCGGCCGCCTGCTGCTCGGGCGTGAAGTTCTTGTGGATGATGCCGATGCCGCCCTCCTGAGCCATGGCGATGGCCATGCGCGCCTCGGTCACCGTGTCCATCGCGGACGAGAGGAGCGGGATCGGCAGGCGCAGGTTGCGGGTGAGCTTCGTGGACAGCTCGACCTGGTGCGGGAGGACCGCGCTCTCGGCCGGCACGAGCAGCACGTCGTCGAAGGTCAGCCCGAGGCGGATGTTGGGAGTCAGCATGTCCGGCCACTAGCGCAGGGCTTTCTCGTCGACAACCCGTGCGCGCCCGTCAGATGGGTCGGCCTGTGTTCGCGGTCGAGCCGCAGGCCGATCAGCCGGGCGCTCCCAACCGGTAGATCGAGACCACCGTCGCGCCGAACGTCCGCTCGTCTTCGCGCGTCCAGCGGCCGAGCGTCTCGGGCAGCACCTCGGCGCGCTCGTGCTCGATGACGGCGACGCCGTGCGGGACCACCAGCGGCGCGATGTCCGAGAGCACCTCGACTCCAGCCCGCAGGGCATAGGGCGGGTCCGAGAACACGAGCTCGAACCGGGCGCCTTCGCCGGCGAGCCGCTCCAGCGCCTTCGCCACGGGGAGCGCGAGCACCTCGACCCGATCACCAAACCCCAGCGCCGCCACGTTCTCGCGGCACAGCCCGATGGCCTCACGCCCCTGATCGACCAGCACCGCGCGCACCGCGCCGCGTGAGACCGCCTCGAGGCCGAGCGCGCCGGTCCCCGCGAAGAGATCGAGCACCCGCAGCCCCTCGCACGTCTGCCCCAGCACATTGAAGATCGTCTCGCGCACCCGATCGGCGGTCGGCCGCGTCACGTCGCCGCCCTTCGGCGTCTTCAGCGTGCGCCCTCTGGCCGTGCCCGCGACGATCCGCATCCGCCAGGCCCTTACCTTTCCCTGCTTTTCCCTGCACGCATTCGTCCACACTTCGGACAGCGATGGGCTACACCTGTCGTGATTTCAGACGAAGCCAGAGGCCAGCCCCGCATGGACTACGAGCGCTACCAGAACCTGCACACCATCGTGATGCTGCGGGACATCTTGCGGAAGTGGTGGCGCGCGGAGCTCTCGTTCGCGGACAAATCGGGCCAGGTGATCGAGTGGTCGAAGGGGCAGATCACTCCACCGCCGAACGACTTCTGCCGGCTGTCGCTCTTCTCGAAAGAGGGCTTCCGGCGGTGCTGCTCCTCGGTGCGGGTGCTGCACGAGAAGTTCAAGGCCTCGAAGAAGCTCCGCCGCAGCCAGTTCCACGAGTGCCACCTGGGCTTCACGATCGTCGGCGCGCCGCTGCACATCAACGGCGAGTACGAGGGCATGTTGTTCGTCGAGGGCTTCTCCCGGCAGGAGGTCAGCCCGCGCGAGGCGGAGCAGCTCAAGGCGAAGATCGCCGAGCTCAACCAGGGCGCGACCGATCTCGAGCGGGCGCTCGAGCGGGTGCCGGTGATGGACGACCGCGAGGTCGAGAAGATCTGCGATCTGCTTGAGTTCGGCGCGAACGAGATCGGCAACTTCGAGGCGGAGCTGTCGCGCAAGGACGAGACGATTCAGTCGCTCTCGACCGAGCTGACCGACCGCTACAAGTTCGAGAACATCATCGGCCGCAGCCAGCCGATGCTCGACGTCTTCAAGGTGCTCGAGCGGGTGTGCCAGTCGGATACCACGGTCTTGATCAACGGCGAGTCGGGCACCGGCAAGGAGCTGGTGGCCCGCGCGATCCACTACAACGGCCCCCGCAAGGACAAGCCGTTCGTCGTGCAGAACTGCTCGGCCTTCAACGACAACCTGCTCGAGAGCGCGCTCTTCGGCCACGTGCGCGGCTCGTTCACCGGCGCCCTGCGAGACAAGAAGGGCCTCTTCGAGGTGGCCGACGGAGGCACGTTCTTCCTCGACGAGGTCGGCGACATGTCGCCGTCGCTCCAGGTGAAGCTCTTGCGCGTGCTGCAAGAGGGCACCTTCCTGCCCGTGGGCGGCACGACGCCGAAGCAGGTCGACGTGCGCGTCATCTCGGCCACGCACAAGGATCTCGGGGAGCTCGTGAAGAAGGGCGAGTTCCGCGAAGACCTGTTCTACCGGCTCAACGTCATTCGCATCACGGTGCCGTCGCTCCGCGATCGCAAGGACGACCTGCCGATGTTGATCGATCACCTCATGCGCAAGCACCGGCGCGAGGGGCAGAAGGCCCGGGGCCTGGCGCCCGAGTCGATGTCGGTCTTCCAGAGCTACCACTGGCCGGGGAACATCCGGGAGCTCGAGAACGAGATCGAACGGCTGCTGGTGCTCGGCGGCGATCAGGATCTGCTGACGCCCGACCTGCTCTCGAGCCGCATTCGCGACACCGTCAGCGGCGCCATCGGCACCAACGTGATCGGCGGCGCGCGCCTGGCGGTGGTGCCCGCGGGGCGGCTCAACGACGCGGTCGAGCAGCTCGAGCGCGACATGATCTCGCAGGGGCTCCAGCGCACGCGGCACAACAAGTCGAAGCTCGCGCGTGAGCTCGGCATCAGCCGGTCGAACCTGATCCTCAAGATCCAGAAGTACGGCCTCGAGCGGCCGGGCATGCCCGGCACCGAGGAGGAGGAGGCCGAGGCCAATGCCTGACGGCGGCGCGCGGTTCTTCCAACAGGCCCACTTCACCACCGACGACGGCGCGCCCCTTTGGTTCGAGCAGCGCGGCGAGGGGCCCGGCGTGCCGGCGGTGCTCTGCGACGGGCTGGGCTGTGACGGCTTCATCTGGCGCTACCTGTGGGGCCCGCTCGCCGCGAAGCGCCGCGTGCTGCACTGGAACTACCGGGGCCACGGCAAGAGCGGCGTGCCGCGCGACGACTCACGCATCGGCGTCGAGTACATCTGCGACGATCTCGCGCGGCTGATGGATCACACGGGACTCGACCGCGCGGTGATCTTCGGCCACTCGATGGGCGTGCAGGTGGCGCTCGAGTTCCACCGCCGGCACGCGTCGCGGGTCGCCGGGCTCGTGCTGATCTGCGGCTCGTACGGAACGCCGCTCGACACCTGGCACGATCACTCCCTGCTGCGCGTGGTGTTCCCCCGGCTCAAGGCGCTCGTCGAGAAGTTCCCCTCGCAGGCGCGCTGGCTCACCTCGCACGTGCTGCGCAACGAGCTTGCGGTGGAACTCGGCATTCGGGCCGAGCTGAACCCGCTGCTGATCGATCACCACGACTTCCACCCGTACATGGAGCACCTGGCGAAGATGCACCCGCTCTATTTCGTGCGGACGCTCGACTCGCTGAAGGATCACTCGGCGCTCGATCACCTGCCGTTCGTGAAGGTGCCGGCGCTGGTGGTGGGTGGAGAGATCGACAAGTTCACCCCCGTCTGGCTGAGCCAGCGCATGGCCGAGCACCTGCCCGACGCGAAGTACCTCTTCGTGCCCGGCGGGAGCCACACCGCGCCCCTCGAGCGCGCCGCGCTGGTGAACGGTGAGATCGAGCACTTCCTTTCGAGCCGCATCGCGGCCGATCCGCGGCCGGTGACGGCGCTCCCGTGAGCCGCTGCCCCGATCACGCGCGCGAGCTGGCGCCAGACCCGTCGGGGCTCCAGTGTCCGCTGTGCCGGGGCACCCTCATGACGCACGCGCAGCTCGTGGACGCGGCAGGGGCGGTCGACGAAGTGCTCGAGGTCGAGGCCCGCGCAGACGCCATCGCGTACAAGAAGCCCCGCGCCTGCCCCGACTGCGCGACGGCGATGACGCCCCTGCGCATCGCGCGCCTCGAGGCGTGGGTCGAGCGCTGCCCGTCGTGTGAGCGGCACTGGGTCGAGGTGTCCGATCTCCGCTCCTTGAAGATGGTGTCCAGGTCACAAGCGCGGCGGGAAGCGTGGGCGACGCTCGACGAGACCGAGCGCAAGGAGCTCGCGGCAGGGGTCGCCGAGGCGGTGGCTCCGCCAAAGTCCGAGTTCGTGGAAGAGCTGACGATGGGCGAGGCGGTGCGCGCGGCCTTCGGGGTGCCCGTGTTGAGCGAGCTGCGCGGCGCGCAACCGGCCGTGGCGACGTGGGCGTCGCTGGCGCTGCTCGCCCTCGTGTTCATCGGCGGCCTCGCGGCGCCAGAGACGCTGGGCTTCGACGCCCTCGGCTACGTGCCCGGGAAGGACAGCGCCTTCCAGGCCGTGCTGGCCACGTTCGCGCACGACGGCTGGCTCCATCTGGGGGGAAACCTGCTCTTCGCCTGGCTGTTCGGCGACGCGGTCGAGCGGCGCGCACCTCACGCGCTGGTGCCGGCGGCGCTGTTCGGCATGGGCGCGATGGCGCTGGTGATCGACGGCGCGATGGACGACGCGCACCTCACCATCGGCGGGGCGAGCGGCGGCGTCTACGCGCTCATGGGCCTGTGCGCGGTCTTGCAGCGAAAGGGCAAGTGGCTGGTGCCGCTGCTCTCGTTCATCGGCGCGGCGCCCTTCTTCAAGCTGCGTGGTGGCAGCGCCTTGATGGCGCTGCGGGTGCCGCTCCCCTTCGCGATGGCCGTCTATGCGTTCATCGACGTGCTGCGCGCGTCGGAGTCGGGCTCGGGCATCGCCTGGGTGGCCCACGCCGCCGGGTTCGCGCTCGGCCTCGTCGGAGGCATCGTGCTCGAGCGCCTTCAGGCCGACTGACGCGGCAGGTGCGCCCGCACGGTCTCGCTCGTCGCGAGCTCCCCCGCGTCGACCTTCACCTTGAGCGCGTCGAGCTCGGCCACCAGCGCCTCACCGAAGTGCACGCGGATCTCGTCGCGCGCGCCCTCGTACAGCGTCGGGCCGGTGTTGGCGCAGGCCAGGTCGTCCTTCACGTCCGAGTTGGGCCGCATCACGCCCTTGTCCCACGTCACCGGGAAGAGCCAGCACACCATCGGCTTGAGCGAGTGGTAGTCGCGACCGGTCTTCAGGGCGAAGGCGTGAATGCCGCAGCCCCGCCCACCCCGGTTCAGGAACACGCAGGCGCCGTTCTTCACGTTGGCCCGCACGAACTTGCCCGTCGGGTAGTCCGGGTCGTCGTAGACCTCGGGCTTGAACCACTCGCTCGACGGCGCGCCGAGGAACGCCTCGAGCTCGGCCTTGACCGCGAGCAACCGCTCCCGCTCGCCGAAGTTCACGTCGCAGCCGTACTGGCAGCAGCTGTCGTGACAGAAGGTGCACTGCATGCACTGCATGAAGTAGCGCAGCGTGAAGATCTCACTGTCGACGCTGTGCAGGCCGGGGGTCGAACGGATCGGGAGCAACATGAGCGAAGACCGGCGCACCTAGGCCCCGCCCGAGCGGCGGGCAAGTGAGAAGGCGGTTACGACTGCCCTCCCTGCTGTTCATTGCCCCCTGACCCGTGTAGAGGCGCCGCCGCCATGTTCCCCCGAGAGAAGATCCGCAACATCGCCATCGTCGCCCACGTCGACCACGGGAAGACGACCCTCGTCGATCACATGCTCCGCCAGGGCGGCGCCTTCCGCTCGAACGAGCAGGTCGCCGAGCGCGTCATGGACTCGAACGATCTCGAGAAGGAGAAGGGCATCACCATCATGGCCAAGAACACGGCCATCATGTGGAAGGGCCACCAGGTCAACATCGTCGACACCCCGGGCCACGCCGACTTCGGTGGCGAGGTCGAGCGCGGTCTGCGCATGGTCGACGGCGTGCTGCTCCTCGTCGACGCGGCCGAGGGCCCCCTGCCCCAGACGCGCTTCGTGCTCTCGAAGGCGCTCGGCCTGGGCCTGAAGACGGTGCTGGTGATCAACAAGATCGACCGCAAGGACGCGCGGGCCCGCGAGGTGCTCGACGCCGTCTACTCGCTCTACATCGATCTCGGCGCCGAAGAGAAAGACCTCGAGTTCCCCGTCATCTACGCCATCGCGCGCGAGGGCAAGGCGTCGCTCAAGCTCGACGAGCCCAACGCCGACCTGCACCCGCTGTTCGACAAGATCGTCGAGCACATCTCGCCGCCGCCCGCGCCCGAGAGCGACGCCTCGACCCAGCTGCTCATCGCGAACCTCGACTACGACGACTTCGTGGGCCGCATCGGCATCGGCCGCATGAGCTCGGGCCGCCTGGCCCCCAACATGCCGGTCGCGATCTGCCGGGACGCGGGGAAGATCGAGCAGGGCAAGATCGTCAAGCTCTACGGGTTCTCGGGCCTCAAGCGGGTCGAGATCGCCGACACCGGCCCGGGCGAGATCGTCTGCGTCGCCGGCATCGAAGATCTGTCGATCGGCGACACCATCAGCTCGGTCGAGAACCCGAAGCCCCTGCCCCGCATCAAGGTCGACGAGCCGACCATGATGATGGTGTTCCGCGTCAACGACAGCCCGTACGCCGGCAAAGAAGGCAAGTACGTCACCTCGCGCAACCTGCGCGATCGCCTGCAGAAGGAGTCGTACCGGAACGTGTCGATCCGCGTCGAGGACACCGAGGCGCCCGACGCGTTCAAGGTCGTCGCCCGCGGCGAGCTCCAGCTGGCGGTCATCATCGAGACGATGCGCCGTGAGGGCTACGAGCTGACCGCGTCGAACCCCGAGCCGATCATCAAGGAGATCGACGGCGTTCGTCACGAGCCCATGGAATTGCTGGTGTGCGACCTGCCCGAGACGGCCATCGGCATCGTCACCGAGCGCCTGGGGCCCCGCCGCGGCCGCATGGTCGACATGGTGCAGCTCGGTGGTGGGCGCACGCGCGTCACCTACCGCATCCCCGCGCGCGGCCTGGTGGGCTTCCGCAGCGAGTACCTCACCATCACCAAGGGCGAGGGCCTGGCGTCGTCGCAGTTCGACGGCTGGGAGCCGCACATGGGCTACATCCCCCGCCGGTCGAACGGCGCCATCATCGCCGACCGCATCGGCGAAGCGATTCCGTACGCGCTCTTCAGCATCCAGGAGCGCGGCAAGCTCTTCGTCGCCCCCGGCACGCAGCTGTACGAGGGCATGATCATCGGCGAGCACGCGCACCCGAACGATCTCGACGTGAACGCCAGCCGCGAGAAGAAGCTCACCAACATTCGCGCCGCGGGCCGCGACGAGAACGTCATTCTCACGCCGCCCACCGAGATGGGCCTCGAGAAGGCGCTGGAGTGGATCGGCTCGGACGAGCTCGTCGAGGTGACGCCGAAGTCGATTCGGCTGCGCAAGCGCATGCTGGGCTTCAACGACCGCTATCGCGCCGAGCGCGACCGCAAGCGCGAGAAGGAAGAGTGACCTCGGGCCGGCGGTGAGCGCATGATGGTGGTGTGCGCTGCTGGCTCGAGCGGTTGAGTCCTCCAGGAGACGAGTACGAGCTGCCCGAAGGCCGGGCCTCGCTCGTCTTCGGCCGCTCACCGAAGGCGACGCTCGTGTTCGACGACGCGCTCCTGTCGGCGCGTCACTGCGAGCTGTTCAGCGACGGCACCTTCTGGCGCGTGAAGGATCTCGGCACCGAGAACGGCACCCGCGTGAACGGGCGCGACATTCGGTACCCCCGGGCGTTGTTCGACGAAGACAGGCTGCAGTTCGGCCGCATCGAACTGCGGTTCCGCTCCGAGGTGCGCGCCGACGATCCGGTGCTGAAGGAGGCGATCTCGCGCGAGCCCGACGCCCCCGAGCCGTGGCTCGTCTACGCCGACTGGCTCCTCGAGCGCGGCGACCCGCTGGGCGAACGCATGGCCCAGGCCCGCGCCAATGGGCGGCTCGATCACGCGCCGTGGCTGGGCTCCTTGTGGGATCGGCTGCTCACGGGAGAGCTCGAGATCGACTGGCAGCTCGGCATGGTGCGCCGGGCCACCTTCCGGCAGGCGGTCGGGCAGCTGCCCTACGACTGGCACGACGCGGTCAGCACGCTGCTGCGCACGCGGGTAGCGCAGTTCCTCCGCGAGCTGGTGATCGATCTGCCGCGGCTCCACCAGGGCACGCGCGCGCTCGACGTCGAAGATCTCGTCGACGCCCAGCGCTTCCTCGGCACCCTGCCCCTGCCCTCGACGCTCGAGCGGGTGTCCCTCGGCTATCGCCTCGGCGATCGGTCGCAGCGGCTGTCGAGCATCGAAGAGCTCGCCCAGCGGGCCCCACGCGTGCGCGGCCACGACGTCTTCGTCTCGGTGCGACAGGCGCGACTCAAGCTGCTCTCGATCGTCGACGGCGTTCGTTTCATCGGGGTATCGGAGGGCTTTCGGCCCCTCACCGCCGTCACGCGCGTGCGACGCGGCACGAAGAACCAGCTCCACTTCGAGTCGCCGCCGGGCATTCCGTTCATCGCCGACGGGAACCCGTGCCACTTCGCGCCGGGCGACGGCACGTGGAAGCTCTTCGCTGGCCGGCTGCGCGGCGAGGTGCGCGTCAACCAGCGCGTCGACTCGGTGTACCAGCTGCTTCCCGGCGACGTGATCGAGGTGCAGGGCGCGGGCAAGCTGCGCTTCGAGGTGCAGCCGTGACGGCCTGGATCCGGCGCATCGACCTCGAGACGTTCGAGTCCGAGCGGCTCGAGCTGCACGCCGGCGTCGGACCGGTGCAGGTGGGGCGCGGCAAACAGAACACGCTGGTGATCACCCGCGACAAGGTGGCCCGGGTGCACTGCGTGCTCCGCCGCGCCGCAGGCCGCTGGCTGGTGGAGGATCGCAACTCGTCGAGCGGCACGTGGGTCAACGGGCACCGCGTCACCCGCGCCGAGCTGGCGCACGGCGACACGATCGATCTGTACGGCACCCTCCTCGTCTTCCTCGAGACGCCGGAGCACCGAGACGCGGCGCTCGAGGCCGCCATCGATCGTTCGCCGTGGGACTCCCGCGCCCTCGAGGTGTGGGGCGACCGGCTGATCGAGCACGGAGACCCGCTCGGGCCCCAGCTCGTCGGCGACGCGGTGGACCCGCGGGTCCTCGAGGGCCTCTTCGAGCTCGTCGAGGCCGGGCGGCTCGAGCTGCACTGGCGACAGGGGCTCATCGAGCGCGCCCAGGTGCGCTGCACGAGCGACGCGACCTTCCAGGACGTCGATCTGCTCGGCCGGCTCCTGTCGCTCCGCGTGGCGCGCTGGCTGCGCGAGCTGACCGTCGATCTCTGCACCTGGACGATGCCGGCGACGTCACGGATCCAGTCCGACGCGGCGGCGGCGCTCCGGGGCCTCTTGAGCGGGCCCGAGCTGTCCGCGCTCGAGGGGCTCTCGTTCGGCTACCTCCCGACGCCGCTGCCGCCCTCGCACTTTCGGGAGGCGCTGCTCGACCGCCTCCCCGCGCGCTTCCCCCACCTGCGGACGGCGCCGCGTGACGTGCTCCCCGTCGCGCGCCACGCGTGGCTGGTGCCGGAGCACGTACCGCCGGGCCTCGACTTCCAGCCGATCGGCCCCACCGAGCGCGGCCGGCTCCCGCTCCACACAGGGGTCTGGGTGGGCGCCTCGTCCCCGGGTCGGCTGAGATCGATGGCGCCGGGCGTTCGCAGACACGGGGTGATCGAGAGCTTCCTCGTGCGGCAGGAGGTGCCGCAGTGGTGCCTGGTGCCCGTCGAGCACGGCGTTCGGCTCAACGGCCGGCCCGCGGTGCCCACGCGGTTGCTCCCCGGCGACGTGATCGAGGAGCCGCGCGGCTGCCGCTTTCGGTTCGAGCTCAGGGTGGAACCATCACCGAAGCGGTGAGCCGGGCTGCGGGAGCGGCGGCGGGGCTTGAGGCTCACGCCGAGGCCCCTCACGCGAGGCGAGGTTGGGCGCTCCAGCGCTTCGGCAGACGCGACAAAGCCCGACGCACCAGGAGGCGCGCCGGGCTTCAAAGAACAGCAACGTCGGTTACTTGGGCATGATCACGGTGTCGATCACGTGGATCACGCCGTTCGACGCCGCGATGTCGGTCTTCACGACGTTCGCGCCGTCGACCTTCACCTTGCCGTCCTTCAGACCGAGGACGAACTCACGCCCCTCGACCGTCTTCACCTTCGAGCCGTCCTTCATCTTCATGACGTCGGCGGCCATCACCGAGCCC
>JANRKQ010000231.1:0-47139 GCA_033763395.1 Myxococcaceae bacterium | reverse complement strand
GGCTGGCGGCAACACGGCTGGCGGCAACACGGCTGGCGGCAACACGGCTGGCGGCAACACGGCTGGCGGCAACACGGCTGGCGGCAACACGGCTGGCGGCAACACGGCTGGCGGCAACACGGCTGGCGGCAGTGCAGGTGGTGGCACCGCCGGTCCCCAGCCAGTCATCATCACTTTCTCGAAGACGCTCGATGGCGCGGCCCAGATCGACTTCACGACGAGTGACACCATTCACGGACGAATCTCGGGACTGGGGAGCGTCGGCGCCCTTGGCTGCATTCAGCCGGTCGGAACCACCGGGTGCCAGGGGGCCAACGCGCCCTTCCAGAGCCTCACGATGAGCGGGTGGTCGTGGGACGCAGGACGCCAACTCTGGCGCATTCAGTACCCACCGGGCACCTTTCCCCAGGGGTGGTTCGAAGGTTTCGCGCGCAACGCCTCGACGCAGGTCACCTCGGCGCTCACGCGCATCGTCGTCGGTGTCCCGTCCGGGACTTCCGGTGTGTGCGCCTCGGTGCCGCGGCCGCCAGGCTGGACTCGGTCGACGGCCCAGACCTCCGTCTCGCAGATCGAGTGGGTCCAGATTCCTGGCACCTTCTGGAACCCCGTCCCGCACTCGGGCGGCTCAGGACGCGTCGTGACGACGCACGGCGAATACCTCTCGCTCCAGTTCACGATGCCTGTTGACCCCGCCGCCTGCGCGTCCGCCCAGTCAAAGCTCTTCCAGTGGGACCCCAGCCAGGTCGACGGCGAGGCCGACATGTCGAGGACGTACGTGACCCTCTCGCAGTGTCCTGGAGACTTCCGTTTCCCGACCGAGGCCCCCGCGCCCGCCACCGACCCCACCTACGCACGCGGGTGTCGCAACTTCCGCCGGTCGCCAGGCTCCCAGCCGAGCGTGCGGTCGAACATCGCCTACCGCGTCGGCACGGGCCCCTCCGATGAGTACGCCTGCGAGCTCGCATGCGGGCAGACGTACTTCATCAACTTCGTGCGGGCGAACCCCGACTTCGTGGGACTCCGATCGCCCAGTGACGAAGTCGACCCCGGCTTTTCAAGCAACTGCAACACCGTTCACCCGCAGGTCACACGGTGTGGTGTCCAGATGCGGTACTTCTAGCGATCCGCGAGCAGCTCATCGCCTCTCGCTCCAGAGACTCCCCGGTTCGAGTAGGCTGGCACTGATGCTGGTTTCAAGTGACCTCGACGGGCTCCTGGCAGAGTACCTGCTGGGCACGCTCGAAGCGGACGAAGCGGCGGAAGTGGCGAAGGAACTCGAGCGGTCCTCCGAAGCGCGGGAGCGGCTCGAGTCGGTGCGCGCGCGGCTCGAGGCGCCGCCGCCGACCGATGGCTGGTCGGGGTTCAACGCGGTGGCCGCGTGGCTCGAAGGCGGGCGGCGGTTCGAGCACCTGGTCCCGCGACTGGCGGCCCTCTTCGAGGTGAGCGAGACGGCCGGGCGCGCCCTCGTCGACACGCTCGACGACGACGACGTGTGGGAAGACGGGCCGGCCGACGGGGTCGAGGTCATGCAGGTCGACGCGGGGCCCGGGCGGGTGGCCGTCGTCTATCGGGTCCAGCCGGGGTCATCGGTGCGCTTGCCACGGGGTCGGGTGCTGGTGCTCGAAGGCTCGTACCGTGACGGGCAGAATGTCGAAGTCTGGCGCGGACAGCTCGACGAGCGGCCTGGGGAGCGGGGCATGGTCCTCGCGCTCGAAGGGCCGCCCTGTCTGTGCGCGTGCGTGCTCGCGCCGGGGGAACGCCCGTGACGCCCGAGCAGGCGAGGGTGCTCTCTGACGCGCTCGCGAAGGGCGACCGCGCGGCGCTTGGAGCGCTGTACACGGCGTATGCGTCAACGCTCCTCTCGGTGGTGCTCCGGCTGGTGCGGAACCGCGCCGAGGCCGAGGAAATCGTCCAGGAGACCTTCATCGAGGCCTGGCGGCGGGCCGAGCAATACCAGCCAGAGCGGGCCAACGTAGCGGCGTGGTTGGTGACGATCGCGAAGAGCCGCGCCATTGACAAGCTCCGGGGCCGGGCGGTCGCGGAGCGGGCGGTGGCGAACGAGGTCGAGGCCCCGGCCCCCAGACAGCCCGACGAGGTGGTCGAAGCGGTGCGGTCGCGAACGGCCGTGCGCCGGGTGTTGGCGACCCTGCCGGTCGAGCAGCGGTCCCTTCTCGAGCTCGCGTGGGACGAGGGGCTGTCGCACACCGAGATTGCCGCGCGGACGGGGCTCCCCCTCGGGACGGTGAAGACCCGTACGAGAACGGCGCTGATGACACTCAAGGATGTTCTGAGGGAGCACGCATGAAGCGCTTCGGCTGGTGGGTGGTGATGCTCGTGGGCTGTACGGCCTCCGAAGCGCCTCCGGAAGAGCGGCCGCAAGCGGTCGCAGCCGCACTCGAGCGACACCCGGGACACCCGCTGTTGCCATTGAACGAGGTCGTCGAGGTGTCCCAGCGGCCCGAGGGGTTCGAGGTCTCGACCGAGCCATTGGCTGCGTCGGGTGGGTTCTGGTTGGTCGAGACGCCCATGACGCTTCGGCTGCCGCGCCTGGCGAGCGGGTACGCGAGCCTCGAAGACCGCAGGCATGGGGTGTCGGTGGGGTGGCGCCTCGAGGGAGCGAGCGCGGTTGTTGGAGAGCGGGCAGGGCCGCTGGTCGTGTACCGGGCCGCTTACGAGCGCGCCGACCTGGTGTTGCGGCCTGGCCGTCAGGGCGTCGAAGACTATCTCTCGTTCGCGCGCCAGCCACAGCAAGAGCAGGTCGCGTACGAGGTCGAGCTCGGCGCAGGCGTGGCCGGGCTGCGCGTCGTCGAGGGCGTCGTCGAGTTCCTCGACGAAGGTGGGGCGCCACGGGTTCGCATCGGGCAGGCGCAGGTCGTCGACGCCAGGGGCGAGCGTCACCCGGCCGAAGTGGCGTTGCGAGGGTGTGAGGCAGACCGGTCGCTCGCGCCACCCTGGGGCCGGCCGGTCACGCCGCCCGGGGCCCGGTCGTGCAGGGTGGCGTACCGCTGGCAGTCAAAGGACGAAGGGTTCTACCCGGCGGTGTTCGACCCACCGTTCACCCTCCCGACGAAGACGGGGGCGTCGATGTCGGGGGGGCGGATTGGCCACCGGGCGCTCCTGCTGCCGCCGGGGCCCGGTGGACAGCTCATCCTGGTCTGTGGCGGGTGGACCCAATACCCGCCCGACCTCATGACGGGCTTCACCCCGACGACCGCGGGCTGCGAGTACTTCAACGAGCTCAGCCGCACCTTCGCGGCCGGCCCGTCGATGAGCGCCCAACGCGCCAGCTTCATCATGGAGCGCGTCGGAAACCTGGTCGTCTCTGGCGGCGGCCGAACCTTGTCTGGCACAGGCGGCCCCTCGCTCGGATCGTCTCAAGTGCTTGACGTTCGGACTCTCGACGGTGGATGGGTTGACGGGGGGAACATGGTAGACAATGAGCTGGCGGTGGCGTATGCGGTGGAGGACGGGGGCGTCTATGTTTGCGGGGGCCGGCCGTCCGAAAGCAGCTATTCGCCACCATTCTGTACAAGGTTCAATCCTCCCCAACCGTGGTTCTTTGCTCGGTTCTACAATTCTTCGGGAGGCCCCAACGACCCCTACCCGGGTGTCATTGGCTCTTCAGTGACCTACGATCCAATCGGAGATCGCGCCCTCGTGGTTGGTGGGTGGGTGGAGACTGGCAGGACCGATCGCAACGGAACGGCCGCCGCGTTCTCAGCGCGGGGGCCCTTTCAGGGAGAGACCAGGCTGCCATACACGCGGGCTTTCCACGCGGCGGGCTTCGACCAGGCCTCGGGGTACCATTTCGTCCTGGGTGGAGTCTCTGAGAGCTTCACCTACACGCCAATCGGAGCTGCCTTCGAGCGCTACACAGTCCCGGCATCCGGGAATCCCAGCCGACTCTCCTCGGTCGCAGCGCCCTATAACATCGCCTTTACAACACCCATTCAATTGTTGGATGGAGGGTTTCTCGTAGCAGGAGGCGGGCGCGTTTGTTGTCAGAACATGCCATCGCTCAATGAGGCCGTGCGCGAGGCGGCGGTGCTGAATGTAGGCGCGGGCTCGTTTCTCAGCTCTGACGCGGGCGTTGGCTCTCTGAATCAGGCTCGCGCAAGTCACACCTCAACCCGGACGCCACTTGGAATGGTGGCGCTCATCGGCGGCATGAGCAGCGCGGGCGTGGCGCTCGGTTCGGTCGAACTGTATGGCCTGCACGAGAACGGAACGACCTGCGACCAGAATGCGCGGTGCGGCTCGGAGTTCTGCAGTGCAGACACGAACGGCATCGACCGGTGTTGCGCCTCCAATTGCACCCAGGCGTGTTCAGCATGCGCAACGACTGGGGCGGGGTGTGTTGCCCGGCCCGCCGGGGCCACGTCACGATTCAGTTGTGGCAACTTTCGCTGCAACGGCTCCAGCCTGGACTGTCCGACGAGTTGCTCCAGCAGCTCGACCTGCGTCGCGGGGACTGAGTGCCGCGGCGGCCAGTGCCTGCCGCCAGTACCCGACGCTGGAACCGGAGACGGCGGAACCGCCGGCGGCTCGGCAGGCGGTGGCTCGGCAGGCGGTGGGTCGGCAGGCGGTGGCTCGGCAGGCGGTGGCTCGGCG
Organism: Myxococcaceae bacterium; assembly: GCA_033763395.1. Taxonomy (GTDB): domain Bacteria; phylum Myxococcota; class Myxococcia; order Myxococcales; family Myxococcaceae; genus Xiheimicrobium. The sequence goes on along the minus strand of JANRKQ010000231.1, from coordinate 42,528 downwards.
GACGGTGGTTCGGCGGGCGGTGGCGCAGCGGGCGGTGGCGCAGCGGGCGGGAGTGCCGGCGGCTCGGCGGGCGGAAGCGCTGGCGGCTCGGCGGGCGGAAGTGCGGGCGGCTCGGCGGGTGGAAGCGCTGGCGGCTCGGCGGGAGGAAGTGCCGGCGGCTCGGCGGGCGGCCTGATGGGTGGCGGCTCGTCCGGAGGCACTACCGACGCCGGCCTCCGGCCTGACGGCGGCACCCCGTGTCGCTCCGACGCGGAGTGCGTGATGGGCGACGTCTGCACGGGCGGCGTCTGCGCCGACCCGGCCGGTCACCTCGGCTTCTCATGCCGGGGCTGCCAGAGCGTCGACGTCACCGCCTCTGCACTGCTGGGGCTTCTCCTCTTTCGGCGGCGCCGAAGGGCCTGATCCACCAGAAACTGTGCCATGGTTGGCCACATGCAGTCGGAGGACCGGTTTGGAAAGTACGAGCTGCTCGAGCGGCTCGGCCAGGGTGGCATGGCTGAGGTCTTTCTCGCCGTTGCGCCGGGCCTGGCCGGCTTCTCGAAGAAGCTCGTCCTCAAGCGGGTCTTGCCCAGCCTCGAGGCCGACCCGAACCAGGTCGAGATGTTCCTCGACGAAGCCCGCCTCGCCGCCAGGCTCGAGCACCCCAACATCTGCCAGGTGTTCGACCTTGGAGAACATGAGGGCACGTACTTCATCGTCATGGAGCACGTGCCGGGCGTGGCCTTCAACAAGGTCATCGAGTTCTTCCGCAAGCAGGGCAAGCTCGTGCCGTACGAGGTGGGGCTGCGCGCCGTGGCGCAGCTGCTTGAAGCGCTCGAGTATGCACACTCCCTCAAGGATGAGCGCGGGCGCCCGCTGAACCTCGTCCACCGCGACGTCACCCCGTCGAACATCATGGTGACGCCGCAGGGCTCGGTGAAGTTGCTCGACTTCGGCATCGCGCGCGCGTCCACCCGGCGCCACCAGACGCAGGTCGGCATGACGAAGGGCAAGCTCGGGTACATGTCGCCCGAGCAGTGCCGTGCCGACCCGCTCGACAACCGCTCCGACCTCTTTGCCGTCGGGGCAATCTTGTACGTTCTGTCGACGGGGCGCACGCCCTACATCACCCGCAACATGTCGACCGAGACGTTCGAAGACATGGTGTACGCGCGTTTTCCCAGGCCAAGCGACGTGCAGCCTGCGATTCCCGCCGCCCTTGAGCGCGTGATTCTCAACGCCATGGCGGCCGACCCGAAGGACCGGTACGCACGCGCCTTCGACATGCTGCGCGACGTCGAGGGCGTGGCGCAGGAGCTTGGCGTGTCGCTGGGGCCCAACCAGCTCTCAGAGGTCGTCCAGGCCATCGCGGGACCGCCGGCCCCCCTGCCTCCCGTCGACGAGGCGCAGACCCGGGCGCGACCGTCGACCGGTTCTCGCGAGCGGTTGGTGCGCCCCGTCACCCCCCCGCCTCCTCCTGCCGACGTCACCGGTGCCTTGCCCGCAGCGAGCGTCGAGACCCGCTCCTTTCCGGGCGGAGGAAACGACGAAGGCGTCGAGACGAAGGACCTGCGAGCCGGTCCGAGGGGGGCGCCAACCGAGCGCCTGCCTCCGGTGGTGCCGCCCCTCGAGGCCGCTGCCAGCCCGGTCAAGCTGCCGCTTCCCGACATCGACACCATTCCCTCCAACAAGGAGCTGTCTGCGACGGCGCGCACCCTCGAGCCCGTTCGCAGCGCTCCGAGGACCTCGATGGTCATCGCCCTCGTGCTCGCGGTGGTGGCCCTGGGGGTCGTCGCCGCAGCGGCGCTTTCGCTCGTGTCGCGCCAGGCTGAGCGGCCGCTGCCAATCGACGAGGCCGAGGTCATCGAGCCGCCGCCAGAAGCGCTCGGCGTCGCTCCTCCGCCCGAGGCGCCAGCCGTTGAAGCGGCTGTGGTGACGGGTCCGGTCGCGAGCTCCGCAGACGCAGGTGAAGCGCCCACGGTGCTCGCGCCGCCAGGCCCTTCTCGAGGTCCGCCTCGCGTTCGACCTCCGACAGCGCCCGCACCGGCTCCGCGAATGGCCTCGCCGGTGGTCCTTCCTCCTGGGACCCGGACCGGCACGCTGATGGTGACCAGCACACCGAGAGCGCAGGTGCGTGTCGACAAACGCCTGCTTGGTGAGACGCCGCTGGAAGTGACACTGCCCGAGGGCACGCAACGAATCGAACTCGTCTACCCGGGCCAGCCGCCGCGCCGGATCCTCGTCACCATCGTCGCAGGTCAGCGTACCCCCCTCACCGATACCCTCTGACCTGTTCCCCTGGTCGTGCCGGCGCCGCAGCCCGCCCTGGTTCACAGGTCGTCGAGCGCGTCGAAGAGCTGGTTGAGGGTGCAGTCGTCCTTGAGGTTTGTGTTGAGCCAGCAGAAGAGCGGCCGCCCACCCGCCTCGAAGAGGTGAGTCGCCGGGTTGAAGCGCAGGGAGCGGTTGAGGCGAACCGACGTCGACAGGCTCGTCTTCGACATGCCCTTGATGTTCTCGGGCGTCCCCCAGTTGATCTCCTTCGCGCCGACCGCTTGAAAGCTGAGCTTCTCGGGGTCCGTGAGCACCGGGAACGTCACGCGCACCTCGGAGCGCCACGCCTTCGCCTTGGCCAGCTCTTCCGGCAGAATCACTGCGAGCTTCACCTGGTACTCGGCGAAGCGCCGTTGGGCGCCGAGCAGCTCCTGGACGGCCGCGCGGCAGCCGAGGCTCGAGAAGCTGCGCACGTGGCGAATCAGACAGCCCTGCTTCGCCCAGAGTGACGAGAGGGCGACCGGTGCGCCGTCGGAGTCGACGAGTGTCAGATCAGCGAGGGCCTTCGTCAGGTTCGGCGCCGGAGGAAACTGAGCCATGGAGCGCTCGCACCCTAGCCCAGCGCTGGGGCGAGGCGAGCGCGAACAAATCCACCCCACGCCGAGGCCGCGCGAAAGAAGGACTGCTGAAGATGCTGACCTGCCGAGCTGCGCGCTGGAGGTCGCGCGCGTATGGCGGGTCACAGCGTCTTCGACGAGTCCGCCGCTCGGCGAGCCGATGTCTGAAGTGTCAAACCCGACTAATTCAACAGCGTGGAGCGCCACCCGTTGGGTGTACAGACGTAGAGCCTGAGATTCGTCGTGTCGAGGGCCATCGCGCCGAGGGCGCCCGTCGTACAGTCTCCCGCCGGAGGAGCCCCGGCCGCCTGCTTGCCCAGCATGAAGTAGCCCGCGAGGTTCGACCCAAACGCCGCGTCGTTCGCTCGCTTGCTCGCGGCCAGCGAGGGGCTCAATCCCAACGCCCGTTGGAGGATGATGTCGAGGTCCACCTGACCGAGGCGGCCGTCACCGTTGACGTCGGCCCTGGCGCGCTGGAGGGGCGTCAGGTCGACGGTGCCCTGCAGATAGTTGCGGAGGACGATCTGATCGCCCACGCCAATGGCGCCATCTCCGTTCACGTCGCCCGTTCCTGAACCCGAGCCGTTGAGGTTATTCATGACCAGGTCGTTGAGGTACCGCCCGCCCGCCTGCACATTGGGGATTCCAAAGAAGAGTGACTGAATGCCATTGGCGTCGGCCAGGGTGATGAAGCCATCGCCATCGACGTCAGCTCGAGCCCGTTGGGTCGGCGTCAACTCGAACGGTTCGATGCCACCGTCTGCGAGCGGGCGAAAGCCTCGAAGGGCATTGACGAGGACGACCGCGTCGCCCGAGTTCACGGCGCCGTCTTCATTGACGTCGCCAGAGCCGCCCGAGTTCGCCGCATTCTCGCGGAGGTCCGTCAGTCGACGCCCATCGCGTTGGACATCGGCCAGCGCCCGGCCACCAATCAGCTCGGTGATGAGGTCGCGGTCGAGGGCGGTGATGCGCCCGTCGCCGTTGACGTCGGCGCGGGTCATCTGGACAGGCGTGAGCGTTACCGTTCCCGCGAGATAGGCCGTGATGGTGGCGCGGTCACCGACGCTCACCGCGCCGTCGTTGTTCGCATCACCATTGCCGCCGCCGAGGAAAAAGCCCTGTCCGGCGATGGCCGAGCCGGTGATGTGGAACGACGCCGTCTGGGCCACCGTCGATTGGTTCTGAATGAAGTCGGCCGGAGTCGCGCCTGGCCCCGGAGGACCGACCGCGCCCGCCGGCCCTGCTGGACCCACCGCACCCGCCGGCCCCGCTGGACCGACTGCACCCGCCGGCCCCACGGCGCCGGTGGCGCCATTGCACACCGCCACCGTGCCACCGTCGGCCAGCTGGGTGACGAGCGCGCCACCGGCGGGGCAGGCGGAGCTGCCGGTGGCCAGGGAGGACACGAAGACGCCGGGTCCGGGCGGCCCGGTCACGACGCCACCATCGACGATCAGCACCGCGCCGGGCGGCCCCACCGGTCCAGTTGGCCCCTGCAACCCCGCGGGCCCTTGCGGACCTGTGGGGCCCTGCGGACCGGCGGCGCCCATCAGCCCGTCGGCGCCAGCCGGGCCTTGCGGCCCCGGTGCCCCCGCTGCGCCCTGCGGGCCCGTCGCTCCCGGTGGGCCCGCTGGCCCCTCCGGCCCACTGTTCGACGAGCAACCCAGCGCAGACAACACCGCTCCCAGTACGACCATCGTTCGTGTGAACATGCACTCCTCCGGTGTCAGGAACTGAGCTGCCTACGAGGGGCTCGGAGCCTTTGGATTTTCTTCGAGCGCAGCGGCCCCGCTGGCGGCAATCTGGGCCAGGCACGAAGTCGTAGGATGATGGAGACGAGGCCTTCATGACGAGAGCGCGACCCCCAGGCCCCCGAAGTCCACGCGCCTCGGCGGCCGGCCGTACGAGTGCCCCGAAACGCCCTGCCGCGCCGACGGAGGCCAGGCGAACGACGACGAGCCGCCGCCCCTCGACCTTCGAGCGTGAGGGACGTCGCACCGAGACGTCCGCGACCCCGGCGCTGGCACGCGTCCGCCTGGCTCGGCCCACGACCGCCGAAGACGTCGCGGCCTTGAGTCGTGCGCTTGGCGACCAGGGCACCCGTTCTCTTTCGGCGCTCGTCGAGGCGAGGCAGCGCGCCGCAGGCCTCGTGGCTGATGGGGTACCCGGCCCCGCCCTCCTGCGTCTCGTTGGTGCCTCCAACCGCGACCAACTCCCGGGTTCCGTGGTGGAGGTGTTGGGGCAGGTCGCCGAGCCCTCCGTCACCCGGCCTTCCCTCAGTCCCCGCGCGCGCGCGCTCGCTGAGGCCTTGTCGGCGGTCGGGCCCGGCCTCACGTTGGCTCTCGACGCCAACGCGGTGGGTGGAGAGCCGGCGGTGGCCTCATTGAGAGCGGGCGGCCCTTCAGCCGTGTCGTTCGACACCGCAGCGACGCGTGTGCTGGGTGAGCTGCGCGCGCCAGGCTTGGCCGGTGCCGAGGGGCATGCGACAACGGCGCTCCGCTTCTTCGTCGGAGCCTGAGACGCGCCCATGAGTCTGCCGCTGCAGCTCGACCCGGTTCCCCTCGAGGCCGTCGCACACCTCATCGCCGTTGGCGCCATCGAGGCCCCCCGCGCGGCCAGCGTGCTGGCGAATGCCCGCGCGGCGCGCACCCCCGAAGGAGCGGCCGCCTCGAGTCGCCTTGGCCTCGTCGCCTCCCCTGGCGCGCCCCTCGAGCGGCCGCGCCTGCTCGAGGCCTTGAAGCACCTCGCAGCCTGCGAGACGTTGTTGCACCTCGAGGTGCAGGGCGACCGCCTCACCTTCGCGTCGCTCGGCGAGACGCTCATCCCCGTGGTGCCGGTGCCGCGGGGTGTGGTCGTCGGAGAGCCGCTCCACCTCTCCCAGCTCGTCAAACGGCTGCGGCAGCTGCTCGAGACGAGCCCTGGACGGCTGGCGAGCGAGGTGGTGCACCTGCGGGGGACCCAGGCTGTACAGCTCGTGTGGGGCGCCCTGCGACGCGCGGTGAAGCTCCCGGTGACGGCGCCGGAGGTTCGCGTGCTGCTCGGCGCGGCGCTCGCTCCCGTGGACGTCGAGGGGTGGTTCGAGCTCGGGGCCGGGTGGCTCGAGCGACGGCTGGCTGACTTCGGCATCATCGAGGCGCGGCAGCCGCTTGCGACGCTCCTGCTGAAGGGCCGCACCGTCACCCTGTCGCGCCAGGAGGGGCTCCGGCTGGTGCTCGATGTCGAGCTCGTGGGGCGCAGTGGCCGGTGGGCGGTCGTGACCCGGGCGCGCCGCGGTGAGCTCGACGAGTCCATCGCGCTCACGCCGATGACGACCGACGCCGTCGCCGCGCTCGTCGATGGGTGGGTCGGCCTGGCCGACGTGTGAGCGCCACGCCCGGGCTCCCCAGGCACGGCCTTGGCGTCTGGGCACTCGCCGCGCTACCGGCGGTCGAAGAGGGGGGTGGTGACGCCTGGGAGAATCGTCACCAGGAGCGTTCGCGGCGGAGCGCCAGGGTACTCCAGCACGATGCGGTGCATGCCTTCCGGGAGCGGCACGCGCATCGGACAGCTCCCGACGAGTCGGCCGGCGACGCGCACCTTTGCGGCCGGCTCACACTGCACGTCGAGGGTGCCGCCCGCGAGCGCGCTGCCCTCATCGTCAGGCACCGTCGCCCGAGGCGCCGCCGAACCGCTCCGCGCGGGCCGTGACGCTGCACGCGCTTCGGGCCCGGCGCCGGGGGCCAGGCGCCCCGGCACCGGTGGCTCGTCGGGACTCGCCACCACGACAGGCGGGCCCGTGCCTTCATCGCTGACGGAAGGGCTCTCGCCCGGCGTGGACCCGGCCCGGTCCCGCGGCACCACGTCCACGCCGCGAAGGAGCATCCCCTGGTTGGGCACTCGTTTGGCTCCGTCTTGCCGGGCGGGCTCGCCGAACCCCTGCGCCGGGCTGGAAGGAGGCTGCTCGTGAGCCGCTCCACCAGGCGCGCGGTGCGCCAGGAGGCGGTCGCCGCCGTGGTGGAGAGAGGTGGCCTCTGGCAGCGCCACCGGCTCGCCCGAAGCGCGGAAGCCGAGCGCCAGCGAAGCGCCGAGGCCCACGCCCACGGCCGTGACAGCGACGGCGACGAGCACGGCCGCCGACGGGCCGCGGCGCCGCGCGCGGGCTGGCTGCACGACTGACACCGTTCCCCCGCCCGGCTCGTTGGCAGCGCCGCCGTCCCGAGCTGGTCGGCCGCGAACCGTGGTGGTGTTCCCTTCGATGAGGTCGGCACTTCCCAGCGCCACCACCTCGGCTTCGTCGGGCACGTCGAACTCTCCGCTCAACGTCTGAATGAGCGTCGTCAGCACCTGCGGGCCCATCGACAGCTGGTGCTGGCGAGCGAAGGCCTCGAGGGCCACGTGCATGTCGAGCGCCGACTGGTACCGCTCGGCCGGCGCCCGGCGCATCGCGGTGAGAATGATGGCCTCGAGCGCCGCGGGCACCGAGGCATCGACCGACCGGGGCGGGGGAAACCGCGTCGCGGCCATGTCGTCGAAGATGGTGGGGCCGCCCATGCTGGCGGCGTAGGGTCCCTTCCCGAGGACGAGGTGGTACAGCAGCGCGCCCACCTGAAAGACGTCGGTGCGCGCGTCGAGCGGCTGAGAGCGCAGCTGCTCGGGCGCCATGTAGCCCAGCTTCCCTTTGGCCATGCCGACGCGCGTCTCGGTGGAGCGGCCCCGCACCCTCGCGATGCCGAAGTCGAGGAGCTTCACCGAGCCCTGGGCCGTCACCATCACGTTCGATGGCGTGACGTCGCGATGCACCACCTGGAGCGCCTGGCCGGCTTCGTCGGTGAGGGTGTGGGCGGCATGCAGGGCCTCGAGGACGGCGCCCACCACGCGCATGGTGGCGTCGAGCGGCATCTGCAGGCTCCGCCGGGCCAGCCCCGAGAGCAGCTGGCTCACCGTCAGCCCATCGACGAACTCCATGGCGAGAAAGAAGCGCCCGTCGACTTCACCGAGGTCGAACACCTGGCAGATGTTGGGGTGGGTGAGCCGCGCCGCCAGACGCGCCTCGTCGAGGAACATGGCCCGGAAGTTGGCCTTGTCGACGTGCTGGGGGAGCACCTGCTTGAGGACGACCTGTTTGGCGAACCCGGCCGGCCCGTCCTGGCGGGCCAGGTACACCTCGGCCATGCCGCCGTGCCCAAGGCGCCGAAGCAGCTCGTACTTTCCGAAGCGCGCTCCCGGCGGGGCCATGGCCTGTTCCAGCGTCGCACGCGCGGGCAGCAGGCTGGAAGGCACTCGTCGAGTCATGGTCCCTGCAATCCGAAGAGCGCCCTCGTCCGGATTGAAGGCGTCGCACACCGGGCCCGACGCCAAGGAAAAGCGGTTTTCCGGTGGCGTGAGGTGGGCCAACATGTCGGTGGTGCGAACTCCCCAGGTCAGACTGATGTCCCGCGGGCTCCTGGTGCTGTGGGCGCTGATGGCCCTGACGGTTCGGGCCGAGGACGAGAGCGACGCCGATGAGGGGCAGGTGACGCGCTCCCAGACGGTGACGACGCGGGCTGAGTTCCCACGCATTCACCTGCTGGCGAACGGCTTCGTCGACCTGGCTGGACTGGGCGAGACACCACGGCGGCTCAACGTGGGCTTCGAGTTGGGAGCCACCTACGCCCCGACGGCGTGGCTCGACCTGGGCCTCGGCGCCAACTTCGGCAACAGCATCGGGCTGATGGCCCTCGTCGACGCGCACCTGCCATGGCGCCCCGACAGCCTGGTGCGCGCCTTCATTCAGCTGCGGGGCCTCGCGCAGTTCGCGTCAGCCGGCTACGGGGGCGGTGCGTGGGCTGGCGTGGAGGTGGAGCTGGGGCCCGGGCGCCTGAAGGCCGGTCCAGCCGGGTACGTCTTTGCACCGTCCCAGGGCTTCGTGCCGTACTCGGTGGTGGTGGCGCTGGGGTACGAGCTGGACCTGTTGCGGCCAGCGACGGACACCGAGGTGCGCACCGAGCGGGTGGTGGTGCGCGAGAAGGTGGTGGTGGCTCCGCCGAAGGCGTTGACGGTGCTCAAAGGCCGGCTGGTGGACCTCGACGACAGGCCCGTCAACGGCGTGGTGCGCATCAAGGGCAAGGAATACGAAGCCTCGAACAGCTTCGAGCTCGAGCTGCCAGCAGGCGACTACCTCGTCGAGGCTGAGGCGCCGGGCTACCTCATCCGCGGCCGGCGTCTGAAGGTGTCCGAAGGCGAGACGTCGAGCTACGACTTCGTGCTGCGCCCAGTGCCCCGCGTGAAGACGGCTGAGCTGACGCGCAGCGAGGTCACCATCGCCCAGCAGATTCAGTTCGAGTTCAACCAGGCGACCATTCTCCCGAACTCGTTCTTCATTCTCGACGAAGTGGTCGACGTCCTCATCCGCAACCCGCAGGTGCGGCAGGTGCGCGTCGAAGGGCACACCGACGACGTCGGTGGGCAGGAGTTCAACCAGACGCTGTCGGAGAACCGCTCGCTGGCGGTGGTGAAATACCTCGTCGAGCACGGCGTCGACGCGACGCGGTTGCAGGCCCAGGGCTTCGGCATGACGAAGCCGGTGGCGAGCAACAAGTCCGAGGCGGGGCGCGCGAAGAACCGGCGGGTGCAGTTCCGCATTACGCAGCAGTGACGGTCGAAGGCGCCCGACCAGGCAGCCGCGTGGAGTTGGTCAACGGCGCACCCGGCTGTGCTGGCAGAGCCGCCGCGCGTTCTTCAGCCGTCCCCAACGACGAACGCCAGGCTCCCCTGAGGGAACCTGGCGGTGGTGACGCTCGAAGAGCGCCGCTCGGCTTTAGCCCGTCGGGGGGAGCGCCGCGTCGGTGAACTCCTCGAGCCCCGCGTCGAGCGTCTCGTCGAGCCGCTGGGTCGCCTGCTCCATCGCCGCCGCGTCGCCCGTTTCCATGGCGGCTTCGACGTTGTCGTTGGCTGCGCGGAGCCGACCGGCGAGGGCACCCAGGCCCGCGGCCTCGAGGGCCTGCGCGAGCCCCTCAGTCTGTGGCAGCGGCAGGGCCTGCTCGTTCGAGCGGCGCTCGGCGCGAATCTCACCGAAGGCCTGAATGACACCCGACACGAAGTTCACCCGGTCCTGCTGCTGGGGGGTGGTGGCGCGGCTGCCTGCGAAGCCCGCGAAGGCCTCGGCGACGGCGCCGAAGTCGCCCGAGCGAATGCCAGCGCGAATCGCCTGCGCGGTGCCCACCGCGCCGCCGAAGTCGATGAGGCCCTGGTTGCCCGTCAGGCCACCCACCGCGCCGATGAAGCCACCGAAGTCCCGGTTCTGAATGGCGCTGACGGCGCCACCCACCTGGCCAAGCCGCTCGTTGCCGGTGGCCGACCCCAACGCACCGAGGGCGCCACCGATGTCACCGTTCCGCGCCGCCTGCACCCCGTTGGCGATGCTGGCCAGGCGGTTGAGGCCGGGGCTGTTGCCACCGATGCTGCCCAGCAGCCCGCCGAGGTCCCGATTGCGAATGGCGTCGACGGCGTTGCCGACGCGCCCGATGGTGTTCGCGATGCGGCCAGCCCCGTTGGCGATGCCGGAGAAGGCCCGGCCCGCCGCGCCGCCGAGCTGCCCGAGCCCGCTGACACCGCCCAACACGCCCGCGATGCCGCCCAGAAGGTTCCCGCCCCTGATGGCCGCCACGCCGCCCTGCACGGCGCTCACGGTGCGAGCCACCACGCCGATGGGGCCGGGGATGAAGGACGCCACCTTCAGAATCGCGCCCAGCGCCTTCTTGAAGCCGCTCACCTTCTTCTTCACCTTCACGTCGACGAGCTCACCCTCGGGGTTGAACTTCGACGTGACGGTGAACTTCTTGAACTTCGTCTTGATTTGCCCCTTCCCCGACGCCAGGTCCTTCTCGACGCGCGCGATGTTGTCGACGAGCGACTTGTCACTGGCCTTGGCGAGGAACTTGTCGGGCACGCCGATGGACTTGAGCACGTCGAGGTATTTCTCACGCGTCTCGGCATCGAGGGTGACGGGCTCCTTCTTCGCCTTGCCCTTCGCCTGCAGCGCAGCCTTGCCTTTCGGAGCGCGTGCCGGCTCGCCGGTGCTCTCGGCCCGCGAGGCTTCGAGGGCCCGGGCCTGCGTGCCAACCGAACGGACGACGTCTCGCCGTTGGCGCAGCGAGCGGGGCACGGCGCGGTCAAGCTCGAGCGGCTTGCGGCGCTCTTCGATGCCATCTTGCAGCCGTCCCGGCTTGAGCCGCTCTCCCTCGGGAACCACCGGCTCCGGGGGCCGCGTGGTGCGCGCGATGAAGGCCTCGATGGCCTGACTGCCCGAGGGCGTGACGCGGGGGTCCTGCTGGAGGCGCCGCAGGGTGTCGGCCTCGACCTGGCTGATGCCGCTGCGGCGGTCGCCAGGAAGGACGACCGCGGAGATGTTGACCCCCGCGGGCTGGTCCGCGAGGCGGCCGTGCAGTTGACTCGAGAGCGCGCGGCCCACCGCTGCGGCGTCGACGGGGCCCTGAGCCGCCTCGAGCTCGAACTTCTTTTCAATCTGCTCGGCCGCGGCCTGCTGGAACTCGGGCGTCTCGGGCGGTGCCTCCAGCGTGCGCGAGCGCAGCTCAGGGGCCTGCACGGGGGTTCCGCGGTTCTGCAGGGCCGCCGCCTGCTCGTCGGTGAGCCTGAGGGGCTTCAGCTGGGGCGGCGGCGGGGGTGGGCGGCGGCTCGGGGGCTTGATGCGCATGAACGAGGTCTCCGGTCAGGCTCGACAGCGGGTTCGAAGAGTCTACGCGCACCTCACCAGAACAGATGGGCGGCACCGTGCGCAGGCGCTTCAGGTGAGACAGACACCCACCACGTTCCCCTGCTGGAGCGCGAGGGCGTAGACGCCGGCGTCGGTGTGAAAGACGCGTGCTCCCGGGAGCTCCTGGTCGAGAAACGCCCGCAGCGCCTGCAGCCGGGCCACCTTGGCATCGGACTGCTCGTGCGCCGCCGAGGCGATGTAGTCGGCGACGGACTCCACGATGGTGGGTTCCCGGCGGGAACCAAGGGCCGCGGCGACGTCAGCAGGCTTGAGCGAGGTGCCCTCGAGCGACACGGCTTCGAAGTGCCGCATTGACACGCCTGGCGTCGGGGCCGAGCCCCACTGGCGGCGGAAGGCATCGAAGGCGCGGGTGAAGGCGGTGGGCGCCGGCCGAGTGCCGAACCAGTTCTCGACCAGCCCGGCGACGCCACGCTCGGCGTCGGCGCCCAGGTACTTCACCTCTTCCCGCAGCTCGGCCATCGCCCGCGCGGTCTCGGGCGTGGGCCGCTCGGCGAGGGCGTCGATGACGACCTTCGCCTCGGCCCGGGTGAAGGTTCGGCCCCGGAGCGAGGCCTCGTCTCCAAAGGCGTCGACGAGGCGAGGGACGGCTTCCCGTGGTGACACCGCCTCGGACGTGCCGCTGCGTGCCACCGCCTTCCGCAGCCACTTCTGGGCCTCGGCCTTCGCCTCGGGGGTCAAGTCGGAGCGAGCCGCGGTGCGCTCGACGAAGGCCCGCTCGTCGGGCGTCAGCCGGGCCCCCAGCTGAGAGAAGGCCGCGCGCAGCTCTTCTACCGTCACCTGCTTGCCCGCAGGGCTCATGGGGTCCTTCGAGGTCGACAGCACGGCGGTGGCAAGGCGGAGGGACGTCAGGCTCATGGGAAAGCTCCAGGAAGAAGGTGTGTCGATGTGGGTACGACGACCTCGGCCGGGCAGATTTTTGCGTGGGAGAATCCACCGACGAGCCCCGCGCGAAGGACCGCAGGGCCGTGCCGGCTGGTGGGCTACGGTTGCCGACCTGACCTGAAGCACCCTCGAGGGGACGACGATGGGCGAGACTGTCTTGACGCTGACGGCGCCTGAGGCGCACGTGCTGGTGACCGACCAGGTGCTGGTGCCGGCGCGGCGGTCGCGACTCAAGGAGCTCCTCCTCGTCCCTGCCTCGGCCGAGGCCCGTCACGCGGCGCGAGCGGCGCTCAAGAGCCGGGGGCTGCCCGACGGGAAGAAGGCCCTGTTGGCGACGCGCTTTGGCCGCGAGCTGGCCTGTCTGGCGGCGCCGCGCGGAGAGCTGCTCATCGAACACGCGCGCGGTGACACGGTGACGCGGCGGCTCTTCGTGCTCGGCGAGCATGACGTCGTCGAGGTCGAGGTGTCGGCTGACGCGCTTGCCATCGGCGCCGCGCAGTCGCGGGCCGAGGGCCTCGAGGCGCTGGTGGTGTCACTGGCCGTCACCAGCGAGCTGAAGGGACTCGAGCCCGTGCTCATGCACCCGCAGCAACTCGAGGGGGTGTCGCTGCTGTGGGCGGGGGCCTTCGATGGCGCCCCACGCGCGGTGCCGGCCGCGGTCAAGGCGCTGGCCGGGGCGAACGTGCCGGCTGCCGACGTCGAGGCCCTTGTGACGGCGCTCGTCCAGGCAAAGGTGGTGATGCGCGCCGGCGACACCCTCGAGCTGGTGCCCTCGGCGCGGGCCGTCACCCAGGCCGTCTGGTCGAATGAGCGCCTGCGCCTCTTCTTCCGCGAGACGCCCGAGAGCGACCTGCCGCAGCATGTCGTCGACGACGCCGCGACCGTGCTCGAGCTGGTGGGCGCTCCAGGACACCGGCTGCTCGTCACCCCAGTGGACGAGGACGACGTGGGCGACACCGACGCGGGCCTGTCGACTGCAGAGGCGGGCCAGGTGGTGGGGTCGCTCGTGTTCTCCCGTACCTCGGCGCGCGCCGTGGTCGAGGTGCTGCTCGACGCCGTCGCCGACGCCGATGAAGCCGTGGGCCGCACGGGCTGAAGGCAGGCTTCGAGTCAGCGGTTGGTGGGGAGCCGGAATCCATCGGTGGGTGTTGCCCGGAGAACCTGCATGGCCACCGTCAAGCGCACCCCGCCGGCTCCGACTTCCCGCAAGCCACCGGCTCCGAAGTCGGCGAGCAAACCCACCGCTGCGGTGAAGCAGAGACCGACGTCGGCGAAGCCGGCGACGCCCACTCGTGGCCCCAGCACCCGCTTCACCGAGTCCTTGACGAAGAAGCTCGACCAGCAGACGCGCGCGAGCGTCGGCCCTTCGGCGAAGGCCGAGCAGCGGCTGGCGCAGCGGGTCGATGCAAAGGTGAAGGCGAGCCTGGCCGTCGGGGCCCCCCGCCGCTCGTCCTTCACGTCGTCGACCAGCGCGCTGCGAGGCCAGCTCGAGGCGACGCGGCGCCTGATGGACACCGGCGTCCAGCTCCCCAGGGGCCCGGCCGACTCCCGCGGCGCCGAGTTTCGGACCGTTCCCACCCACCACCAGGAATCGGTAGCGCGGGTCGTTCGCCGGGAGCTGGAGGCCAAACTCGAGGCGTACAGCCCTCACGTCGCGCGCGAGCTGGCGCCACTGGTGCGTGACGTCGGGAGTCCCTCCTTCTACCGCACGATGGGACGCTTCGACCGTGACCACCGCGGCGCCTGGCTCGAGATGGCGCAGGTGCAGCGCTCGTTCGCCGACGCCGAGCCGGGCTACGACGGGCGCACGCGGGCCTACAGTGAGTCGATGCGGCTGACGCTCCACGCGACGGCGGTGCTGCACCGCGCCACGTCGACGGGGAACCAGTACGAGACGTTCATTCGGAACCACGTCACCGCGTTCCGTGAGAATGGCGGGTCCTTCGGGAATCTCCGCATCGGGCTCTCAGGCTCGGCAGAGGTGCTTCGGAACACGCCGCTCCGCATGATGCAGCAGGCACCGACGCTCGCCGGCGCCGCCTTCGACGAAGACCCGTTCACCCAGGTCGCAGCCGAGCTGGTGCGACAGGCCCGCGCTCCGTACGCAGCCGACGGTGAGGAGTGACGGGACGGGTCGACCGTCGGTGACGGCGGGGCCGCTGACCCGTCGTCACCCGCGCCGTCGCAGACCGTCAGGGCACGACGACGTCGAGCTGTTCACGCAACAGCTCGGTCGTCAGTGGCACGAACGCCACCGAGCCCTCCGCCACCCACGCGCCGCCGGGAGACCGCGACGTCAACACGCAGTACCGCCGCCCTTCTTCGCCGACGACGATGACGTGTGGGAGCTGGTCTTCCGACAGCCCCAACTCGGTGTCGCCGGGAAGCGGCATCGAGCGGACCTCGAGGCGCGGGCCCTGCCAGAGACTCCGCAGGGGGCGTTTGAGCTCCTGTCGGAGCGCCAGCGTGTCGCCCACCACCGTGACGAGGTCGAGGGCCTCGAGCTGTGGGAGGACCTCCCGAATCGCCGCCGCCTCGTCGGCGCCCAGCGTGGCCAGGTCGACCGCCGCGCGCACGTCGTGGCCGGCACGGGCCCAGACCCGCGTGAGGATCTCGAAGGCAGCCGATGGCATCAACACGGGAGCGCGGTCGACGGCCTCGGCGCTCCAGGCCTTCGTGAGAAGCGGCATCAGCTCGTCGCGGGACATGGCCGCTCCCACCGTCATGCCACCCCGCATCAGATGAAGCGGAGCAATGACCTCGTCGGCGATGGCGAGCAGGGTGCGCACCTCGACGCTGCCGGGCTGCGCCTTGACCACCAGCACCTGCTCCGCTGGCTCGCAGAGCGCTTCGAGCGCGAGCCAGAGTCGTTCGCCCCCCTCGGTGGGCGTGGCTTCGTCCGACTCGAGCATGCCGCAGCCGGCGAGGAAGAGCCGCCCAATGGCGAGCTGGCGGTGGTCGGGCTCTGGCCACGTCGTGCGGTAGAGCGGGGAGCCGGGGCTGGGCGCTGGCAGCCCGATGGCCACCAGCGTCGCGAGGACTGCGTCCGTCAGGGGAAGTTCGTTCAGCGTCTCGGTCATCAGAGCCTCGCGCAGACCTACCCGCCACCACGCAGCGCGCGCGCGCGACGCACCTGGTCCTGGTTTCCGGTGATGCTGCCGATGAGCGAGTCGAGGTAGCTGAAGCCGACGTCGAGCACCCGTGTATCCGCGAGGCGCTGGCCTATGCCATCGAGCTCTTGCAGGAGGACCGGGCCGTCCTGCACCTGCTGCCGGTACCTCTGGAGCGCGGCGGTGTCGCCGCTCGCGAGCGCCTGGGTGAACGACGTGAGGGCCCGGCTGGCCTGCGTCACCGTGCTCGCGATTCGGTTCTTCTCGTCGACCCCTGCGACGGTCAACAGCAGGTCTGGCACCCCAAAGGCCGTGTTGGCGCCCAGGTTGACGGCGCCGGTGAGGCCCGCGTCGATGGCCCGGCCGGTGCGGCTCGAAAAGACGCTGTTGTGATAGGTGTCGTAGGCCGTCTTCGCGGCCTCAGCGAAGTCTGCAGCCTTGCCGAGCACCTCGACGCCCTTCAGCGTCCTGGCGACGTTCGGGCGATCGAGCACCTGTTTGAGCCCGGCCTGCGCCCGCTGGTAGACCTCGGCGCTCCCGAGCGTCGCGAGCGCCTCCGGACCGGCGTTGGCGACGGACCGCGCGTTCGCGCTGATGTCGCGTTGCAGACTCGCGATGCGGGCCGCCTGGGAAGCGGTGGGGGGCCGGCCTGACTTCGCGAGGCGGTCGACGAGCTGCTGCAGCGCGGCTGACTTGGTCTCGATGCGGCCCACCGCGGCCTTCACGGCCGGCGGGACCTTCTTCGCGAGCTCGAGGTCGAGCAGCTTCTTGACCGCCGCGTTGGCACCCTTCGCCGCGTCCAGCACGTCGCCGCCGACGTCGGCTGCATTCTTGACGCGCTCGCCTGCCGCCTGCGCCATCTCCAACGGGCCCTTCCGCGATTGGCTCCGGGGAGCGGTGGGGTTCGAGAGCCTCGCGGTGAGACGTTCCGTGAGCACGGCCGTCACTTTCTCCTCGCTGCGCCGGGTGAGCTTCTGCTCGACCCGGCTCGAGGACTTCGGCGGTTGATTCAGCGTCGAGCGTGTCTTCGCGTCGAGGTCTTTCGCCAGTCGGTCCTGGAACCGTGTGCCCAGGGGGCGGACCGCGGTGGTGGGCGGCCTGGTTCCCGTCTTCGATGGGGCCTTTGACGGGTTGGCCGGTTTGCCCGACACGTTCTTCGAGCCCGGGCTGGGGGAGCGGCTCGTGGGCGGGGGCTTGCGGGCGGGCGGGGACCTGGGCGTGGTGCGTCTGACAGTGGCCATGTCGGTCTTCCGGGGAAAGGGGGTCGTCAGATTTTCCGGTTTCGGCGGAAAAGGGCAACCGCGAGCGCGGCCAGCACCGTCACCAACGAGCCGGGGCCGGACGAGCAGCCGAAGGCAAAGCCGAGGTGCCCCCGGGGGCGAGCGGTGCACAGGGCCGAGTCGCACCTCGCGGGCGGGGCGCAGTCCGCGTCAGTCGCGCAGACGGTCGGGCACTCGGCGCTGTTGCCGGCGCAGACGAAGGGCTCGCACGAAGGCGCGCCAGCAGAGCCAGCGGGGACGAAGGCGCAGCTGCCTTCGGCGCCGCGGACGTTGCATGCGTTGCAGGCGCCAGCGCACCGCGCGTTGCAGCACACCCCATCGACGCAGAAGCCCGAGGCGCACTCGGCGTCCATGGTGCATTGGCGCCCATTGGGCACCATCGAACTGCAGCGCCCGTCGATGCAGGAGAAGCCACTGGCGCAGGCCGCCCCGTCGTCGCAACGTGTAGGACAGTCGGAGCCCTGGCCGTTGCAGACGAAGGGGCGGCAGGCTGGCTCGCCTTCAGCGCCAGCCGGGGCGACGGTGCACGTGCCAACCTCCGACGGCCGATTGCAGGCGTTGCAGGCGCCCTCGCAGCGGGTGTTGCAACACACGCCGTCGACACAGAACGCCGACTGACACTCTGCGTCCCGCTGGCAGGGCATGCCGTCGGGCCTCACGCCCATGCAGCGTCCGCCGACGCAGGTGGCCGGCGGTGCGCAGTCCGTCGAAGTGGTGCAGGTGTCAGGGCAACCAGCGTCGGCCCCCGTGCACACGTACGCGCTGCAGACGGTGCCGCGTGGTTGGAGCACGTCGCCAGGGCACGACACGCCCGTTCCGTCACACACCTCGGTGACGTCGCAGGCGCCAGCGTCACTCCGGCAAACGGTGCCCATCGCCGAACGGGTGTCGTCCGGGCAGGCCGCGGCGACCCCGGTACACCGCTCGGCGACGTCGCACGCGCCCGCGGCGGCCCGGCACTCCATCGTCGCGGGCGAAAACCCATCGGGTGGGCACGCAGCGGCCCCGCCTGAGCAGCGCTCCGCCACGTCACACCCCCCTGCGGCCGCCCGGCACTCCGTCGTCGCGGGTGCAAAACCATCGGCTGGGCACGACACGCTCGTGCCGGAGCACCGCTCGGCGACGTCGCACGCGCCGGCCGCCGCCCGGCACTCCGTCGTCGCGGGCGCCAGCGCATCGGCCGGGCACGAGACGCTCGTGCCGGTGCACCGCTCGGCGATGTCGCACGCGCCGGCCGCCGCCCGGCACTCCGTCGTCGCGGGCGCCAGCGCATCGGCCGGGCACGAGACGCTCGTGCCGGTGCACCGCTCGGCCACGTCGCACGCCCCGGCCGCTGCACGGCACTCCGTCGTCGCCGACGCAAACCCATCGGCCGGACACGCCGGGGCCCCGCCGGAGCAGCGCTCCGCCACGTCGCAGGGGCCGTTCGCCGCGCGGCACACCGTCGTGCCCGACGAAAAGCCGTCGGCGGGGCATGCGGCGCTGCTCCCCGTGCAGTTCTCGGGCACGTCACACGACCCCGCCGACGGCCGGCACACCGTCACGCCCGAGGACAGCACGTCGGCTGGGCACGACTTCGAGCTGCCCGAGCACACCTCGGCCGGGTCGCAGGCGCCCATCGAAGCGCGGCACTCGAAGCCATTCGGCCTGATGGCGTCGGTCGCAGGGCAGCTGGGCGAGCTGCCCGTGCAGGTCTCTGCCACGTCACACGGCCCGGTGGCCGCGCGGCACACCGTCGTGCTGGGCTGGTTGGTGCAGGTGCCGATGCTGCCCGGGAGGTTGCAGGCATCGCAGTCACCGGTGCAGGCCGCGTTGCAACAGACGCCATCGACGCAGAGCTGTGACGCGCACAGCCCCGACCCCGTGCACGGATTCCCGTTGGCGCCGAGGTCGAACAGTTCGGTGGTGCGGGGCAGCACGAGCGCTCCGGGCACCGAACCACCTCCTACGGCGAGCACCTTGCCGGTGAAGGTGGTGGCTGAGCCACCGCCCCGCCGGGCTGCGGCGAGGGGGCCGTCGAGCGTCCATGACAGCCCGTTGGTGGAGATGTACGTGCGCGTCGTGGCCCCGGCGGGCAGCGCGTTGTCACCGCCCCCGGCAACCACCAGGGTGCCGTTCGCCAGGCGGCCAAAGGCACCCTGGGCGCCGGCAGGCCCGAACACCATCGTCGTCAGCCCGAGGAACCCGAGGCTGATGGGCGACCATCGCTCGCTGTCCGACCAGGCCGCGGTCGCGATGATGTCGCTGTACCCCCCCGCGACCAGGACCTCGCCGGACGGCAACAGGAAGGTGGCGGCGCCCGCGCGCGCGGCCCGCGCCATCGACCCCACCGGCGCTCCAGCGGTGTTGGTTGGCGCGATGATTTCGGCCGTCGGCGTGGCCGCGCAGCTGCCCCCACAGCAGTCGGTGAAGCCACCCGCGATGAGGACCTGCCCGGTCGGCAGCGGGTGCGCCACGTGGAGGGCCCGGCCGAGAACCAGCGCCCCCTGCAGCTCGATGAGGTTGGTGGCGACATTGTAGCGCAGGAAGCTCGCCGTTCGCGCCGAGCAGTTGCCGTTGGCCGCATCGGGGAACTGGCCCCCCACCACCAGAATCTGGGCGTCGTTGGTCGCCAGCGGGGTGGCCGAAGCGAACGAGCGCCCCAGCGCCATCACCGGCCCGGCGGCCCAGGTGCCGGTGATGGGGCTGAAAACGTCGATGCGGTTCAGCACGCCTGACGACGTTTCACCGCCGACGGCGACGGCGCGGTTCGCGCTGGCGCTGAAGACGAGCGGGAAGTTGGCCCGCGGCACGGGCAGGGCCTGCACGCCCGCCGAGGTCCACACGCCCAGCACCTCGCTGTAGACTTCACAGAACCCCACCGTCGCGACGTTGACGTCGTAGCCACTGCAGGCCAGCACGCCAGCGTTGCCCAGGCTCGTCACGCCCAGGCCAAACCGCCCCTGGCCCGCGAAGGCCGTGATGGAGCCCGTGGTGGTCCACGTGGGGTCGAGGACCGCCGGGTAATACGTGTCGGGGGCCGACCACGAGAGGACGACACGACACGTGTCCGCCCCCGGGGCGAGGGGCTTGCGCAGCCAGGGCAGCGCCGGGTCGGTGTCGACGCGACACCCTTCGACCCGTACCTGCGCGTGCACTTCGACGCGCGCGCGGTTCACCAGCAGCGGCGGTGACATGCGCAGGCGCGGGCGCCCGTGAGGGTCGAGCAGCTCGAGGGCGTTCTCGACCAGCCGCAGGCCCGCCACTCCGGGCGACAGCTCGAGCCGGTATGCGAGCGCTTCGGCGCGTGGCTTGTCGGCGAAGGAGACCCAGTCTTCCACGCCGTCGTCGCTCACCTTGACGAGCACGTCCCTGCCCTCGAAGGCTCGGGGGTACACCAGGGTGGCGCCGGCGGGGGCTGCAGCGACCGGCTGGGTGCCCTCGAGTCGCACGCGCGCCGAGAGGGCCCCCGCGTCGACCGAGATGGCGCCCGTGGCGAGCGCCGGCAGGGTGACCGTCGCCGGCACCCGGGCTCGCCCGGCCGTGAACGGCGTCTGACGCGTCAGGCGCTGAGCGTCGAGCCGCCACTCGACGGGCGTCGTCGGGTCGTCGAAGAGCGCCCCCGAGTGCTGAAAGGTGTTGCCCGGCGCGACGGCCGCCGGCCGCGGCGCGAACGCCTGGCGCAGGTTCGTCACGACGCGCACCCCCTCGTCGCTCGTCGGCACCGCCTCGACGCTCGCGCGCGCTGCGCCCGCCGCACCGGACGGCGCCGCGCGCGGGCTTGCGCCCCGTTCACACCCCAACGACAGCACCAGCAACACGACGACGGGCCGGCAGCGCACGACAGACCTCCAGACCAGAGTGTTCACGACGTGGTGGCTCGCTGACTCACGTGGACGGCATGATGACATGGCGTGTGCCCAGCGGGGAGCACTCGTCGGGGGACGCGGTGCGTGAGCAGATTCGCCGGTTCCTCGAGGCGGGCATCGCGGCGGGCGACTTCCGCCAGGCACGGGGTGGGACTGCCTACACTGGCGCCAACGCGGGCGTGGGGTGGGTGCCAACCCACGCGCCAACGACCGCGTCGATGTCTTCGGGGGCCGCTGAGACCAGCGTCACCAGCTCGTCGCCGAGCGTGCCCACGAGGGCCTCCGTCGTCTCGGGCTCGAAGCTGAAGGTGAAGGCCCACGCGCCGTCGCGGCCTACGAGCTCCTCGTCGAGCACCAACGCGAGGCCTTCTTGTCGCATCAGCCGCATCGTGTGCCCCTGGAGCAGCGCGGCGAACCACTTCCGCCGGCTCGGGGCGATGGACCAGGCCTCTGAGTCTTCGACGAGCCAGCCTTGGGCGCACAGCCGGAGTTCGTCGACGGTCAGCAAGAGGCCCGAGAGCGCGAGCGCGGCCGCGGCTTCGGGGAGGCTGACGGCCTCTCGCGCCGAGCGCCCGCACGCCGTCCACACGGCCACCAGGGCCTGGGTGGTGTGCCGCAACACCGTCAGGTCTCCCAGGCCCCCCGTCGACTGGAGCCGGCGCTTGAAGTGCCTCGCGACTTCGCCGAGGTGACGAGGCTCGCCGACGAGCAGCCCGCCGCTCACGTCAGCCCAGGGCACCAACGACTCACCGAGCGCCACGAAGCCGAACTCGAGGCCATTCCAATCGACGAGGAGCCGGGTGTCGCTCTCACTGATGATGCGCAGGGACTCGAGGAGGCCCGGAGCCGTCAGCACCCCCGAGGCGCCGACGAGCAGACCGAGGTGCCGCGCCGCCTCGCGCCCAGACGCGTCGTCTTCGGCCCGCTGGTCGGCCACGATGCTCGCTGGGGCGGCCGTCGGTAGCACTCCGTCGTGCTGAAGGGTCCGGAAGACCGGGAATGGAATGAAGCGCAGGTCTTCGAGGTCGAGCATCACCCACCTCCGAAGAGGGCGTCGAACTGGGCTCGGCGGCCGCGCGCCGCCCGCTCACGCTGGCCGCTGAACCCGCCGACGGTCGAATCGAGGGTGCCGAAGAACAGGTCGACCGCTCGACTCACGACCGGGTTGGCGGCGTTGCGCTGGTACGCCTGGCGGGCCTGCAGCCGATCGGCCAGGTTGGTGAGCGCTGCGGGCACGGTGCCATTTCGGAAGTCCACGTTGTCCCCCTCGAGCCGGGTGAGCGCCCCGAAGTCACCCGTTCGAATGGCGTCGCCGACCGCTACGACGTTGGTGACGAGCCCCGAGACGTTGGCGCCGATGGTGCCCTGCTGGAAGAAGTTGGCGAGCCCATCAGAGATGAGGCCCGTGCGCCTGGCGACCTCGGCTCCACCCGTCACCGCGAAGTCGACGACCGCCGTCGCACCGCTCAACCCGCGACCGGCGATGGCGGCGAAGCCGGCCTCGGCGCCGACCTGCGCCACCGCGTTCGTAACGCGCGCCTGCAGCGTCGAGAGGCTCGTCGAGGCGAAGCCATTGAGCGCCGTCAGGCCGGTCCCGACGGCGCCGAAGACACGACCCACCGGTCCCTCGAAGGTCTGGGCGATTCGTTGTGCCGTCGGGTTCCGGCTCACGGCCTGCGCCACCGCGGCCGTCGCGTCGGTCGCAGACCGAAGGAGGTTGGCGCCCTCGAGGCTGCCTGGGTCGATGCGGACGTCTCTGAGCGCGCGCTGGGCGAACGAAAGGAAGGCCTCGGCCGATTGTTGCCCGGGGAGGGGGATGCCGCGCGGCGGTGGCCCGAGGGGGCCCTGCGTGCCTCGAGGTGGCATCACCGAGGCCGACACCCCGCCAGAGACGGGCTTGAGGGGGCCGGGAGCGATGCGTGGCGGCGTCAGGCCCAACGCGGCCAGTGTCCTGGGCCCGACGATGCCATCTGGCACCAGGCCATTTTTTCGTTGAAAGGCGACCACCGCGTCCTTTCGCTGGGCGCCTGAGAAGCCGAGCTGTCGCAGCCTGTCGTCCACCTGTCGCGTCTGGGCCGGCGTCACCCTTCCAGGTGTATTCGTCGTTGGGGGGCGCGCTGGCGTCGTGGCCCGCTTCCCCTCGAAGCCGCTTCGCGCACCCAGCGACCCGCTCGCGTCTGCGCGCCCACTGATGCGCTGGCCCGCCGTCAGGGTGACGCCGCCCGCCCTGGCTCCAGCCGGTGCGCCGGCCCGCGGCTTCGAAGTCGAGGCCCTGGCGGAGGGCGCCGTCGACTTGTTGGTCGCTTTGGGCGGGGGAGGCTTTCGGCTCGGAGGGGGCGGGCTTCGTTTGACGGTTGCCATTCTCGTTCTCCGAGCGACCGCGCAGGTCAGATTTCGCGACGAGGGAAAGCGTGGCCCGCGCACGCACGCCGCACTGGAAAGGCTGCACCCTTCAGTGGATTCGCAGTTGTACCCCGCAGGAAGTCTGGTCGGGGTTGGCGCAGCTCGCCTCGGCCTCCGGAAGGCCGATGACACCGTCGGTCCGGTCGGCGCGAACGAAGTTGAGGAAATAGCGGTGGCCCGGTGCGAGCCGGCAGGTGGCGTCGTCGGCGGGCGCACCGTCGATGACGTAGGGAATGTTGCTCGTGGGGCCGGCGGGGAACGGCAGCCGCGGGCGGAAGCTGGTGCAGCCACGCGCGAAGGTGGGGTCGTTCGCCGGCGCAGACTGGCCCCCTGGCGCGATGCGGAAGTCGCCCGGGCAGCGGCTGATGGTGACGAAGATGCGGCCGAGGCTCGCGGCGCCGCCGACCTGCGCTTCGTCCCACTCGAACAGCTTCGAGGGTGCACGCGCGTTCCAGTCCGAGACCGACGGTGGGGTGGTGAACTCGACGGCCAGGTACTCGTCGTCTCGAGTGAGAAAGAGGCCCGTCATGCCCGAGTTGGGAAAGGGGTTGAGAGACGCGCCGCGAATCTCGACGGCTGGCACGTCGACGACCCGCCGCAGCGGACCTCGGGTCCAGGGCGCTGGCAGTGGCGCAGGGCAACTCGCGAGAGTGAGGCCCCCGTCGGGTCCTGGCTGCCCGGCATCGTCGTCGAGGCCGGCGTCCGCGTGCCCGTCGCCGGCATCGCCCGCCAGCGGAGCGCCGCCTGCGTCTGCGGGTCCTCCTCCGCCCACGCCCATGGAGCCGCACTCACAAGGGCCGAGCGACGCTCCCTCGGCGAGGCACATCGTGATTCCCTCGCAACGTCCCGGCCCAAGGCACGCGCGGGTTTCGCCTGGAAGACAGCGGGGGCTCTGGTCGAGGGCTCCACAACTGAACCAGCCCACCCCTGCGATCAGCCACGCTCGGTGCATGTCGGCACAACGAACACGCCGCCCGGGTGGATTGCGGCTCGTGAGGAGCGACTGAAATCCAGCCGGTCAGGCTCCTCGCAGTCGAGGTGGTCGACGTTCCTCCTTCCCTTCACCACCCGAGGCCTCCCCATGCCATCGCCCGTGTCCACCGACGTCGTCGCCCGATTCGAAGCCCTTCGTCGCAGCGGCATCACCCGCGCCAACGTACGCCAGGTGTTTCGTGAGGCGCGCGTCGCCGGCTTCGCTCCCCGCGAACTCGAGGGGTTCGACGCTGCGGCCCGTCGCTTCCGTGACGACTTCACACCCGACGCGGCGGTCGAGCTGAAGCGCATTCAGGGCCTGCGCCTGCGCGGGGGCGCACCTCGCAATGCCGAGTTCGCCTTGTTGCCCAACCTCGGCGCCATCGAGAAGAACCCGCGCGCCTGGGGCGCCTCGTCGGCGCTCGACCCGAGGCTGCCGACGTTCGAGAAGGCGCTCGCCCGTCGAGCGCTCCCGCAGGCGCTGCTCGAGCGCGCGCGTGCCGAAGGAAAGAGGCACCTCGAACGGAACCTCGGTACCTCGTCGAGAGAGCGCCTCGACGGCCCCATCGAGGTGATGGGCCTGTACGACCTCGAGCACCGACTGGTCGGGTACCGCGTCACCGTGCAGCGCAGCGAACGGGAGCACGGCTCCTGGCACGGGTCGATGGTGACGATGGCTCTCGACGGGACCATTCGGCAGACGACGCAGCTGCGCACCGAGCCGCTCGACGACCGCTGAGCGCCGCGTCACCCTGCTCGCAGCACGTTCGCCAGGGCGTCGGCGAGCGCCAGCGCCGAAGGCCACCGGTCCTCGGGGCGCTTCTCGAGACACCTGAGAATGACGTCTTCGATGGCCGACGGCAGCTCAGGGACCCACGTTCGCAGCGGCGGAGGGGCCGCCTCGAGGTGCGCCATGAAGAGGGCGACCAGCTCGGTCTGCGGAAAGGGAAGATGGCCGGTCACGAGCCGATAGGCGACGACACCCAGGGCGTAGAGGTCGGCCGCGAAGGACAGCTCGCGGGCGCCCCGAATCTGCTCGGGGGCCATGTACTGGGCCGTGCCGACCACGAGCCCGGGGGTCGTCAGCTCGGTGGTGACGTCGCGATGCCGCGCGACGCCGAAGTCCGTCACCTTCACCACTCCCCGGTCCGTGATGAGCAGGTTGGCCGGCTTGACGTCGCGATGCACGACGCCCCGCTCGTGCGCGGCTGAGAGGCCCTTGCACGCCTGAATGACCCAGTCGAGGCGCGTCGCCAGCGGCGGTGAACGGGTGACCGCTTGCCTGAGGTCGACGCCGTCGATGAGCTCCATCGTCAGGTAGCGGTCACCTTCGTGCAGCCCGAGGTCGAAGACGCGCACGACATGGGGGTGCACGATGTCGCGGGCGAGCTTGATCTCGCGCCGAAAGCGCTCGAGCGCCTCGAGCCCGCTCGAGGCCTCGAAGACCTTGAGCGCCACCTCGTCGCCGAGCTCTTCGTCCCGCGCGTGAAAGACCGTCGACATTCCGCCGCGGCCGAGCACGTCTCCGAGTCGGTAGCGCTGACCGACGAGCTGGCCCGGCCCGAACCCGGGCGCGCGCGCCGCGCCGGGCGCGTTCGTCGGGCCGGTCGGGGGGGCCACCGGGCCTGGACGTGCGGCCGGCGTGGCGAGGCTCTCGAACATCGGGGCGGGCGGCGCAGCGAGCACAGGGGGCCTGGTCAACCGCCGGAGGATGGTCGCAGCCTGGTCGTCGCGCGGGTCCGTCAGCACCAGTCGCCTCGCCAGCCCAGCCGCTCCGAGGCTGTCGCCCGCAGCCTCTTTCAGCGCGATGACCCGGTGCACGAGTCGTCGCTGCGGTGGCGTCCAGTGGGGTGCCCCCAGGAGCGGCTGAAGGAAGTGGAGCAACCCGAACGAGGTCGAGCGAGCCAGCTCGGCGGCCTCGATGGCCCGAGCGCACGTGGCCGAGTACCGCCCATCGGCCGGGTCTGCTCGCGCGAGGGCATCGAAGCCCTCGTCCCACTGCCGCGCCTCGAAGTAGGCGCCCGCTGCCTCGTAGGGGAGCCCCAGCGTGTCATAGACGGCCGCGGCTTCGACGAACTGGCGTCGTCGCTCGAGGGCCCGCGCCTCTTCCAGGGTGCCCCGCGGGCGCATCGACTCAGCCATCGTTCGACGCTCCAACCATCGCGCGTACACGGTCCGGGTGGGCTGCCACCTCGAGGCCGTCTTCCAGGAGGATGGACCCGTGACGCACCGAGTGGGCGATGGACTCGTCGAGGCTCTGGGTGCCAGGGGGACGGCTCGACCCACCCTGAAGATGGGCGTCGATGAGGTGCGTCTTCCCATCTCGTATCATCGACGAGACCGCCCAGGACTGGAGCAGAATTTCCATCACTGCCGTCATGCCCTCGCCGCCTGCGCGAGGCACCAGTTGCTGGGCTACCACACACCGCAGCAGCGAGGCGATGAGCGAGCGGGTCTGGCTCCGCGTCTCGGGCGGCATCACGTCGATGAGTCGGTCGATGGTCGATGCCGCCGAGTTGGTGTGAACGGTGGCCATGACGAGCACGCCGGTCTCGGCCGCGGTCAGGGCCAGGGCCACGGTCTCCTGGTCGCGGAGCTCACCGATGAACAGCACGTCTGGCGCCTCTCGAAGCGAGGCGCGCAGGGCCGCCGCGAATGACTCGGTGTGTTTCTCGACCTGCCGCTGCGACACGACGCAGCGGAGTGGGCGGTGCACGTACTCGATGGGGTCTTCGATGGTCACCAGGTGCCGCTGGCTGGTGCGGTTGATCTCGTGGAGCAGGGCGGCGGCCGTCGTCGTCTTGCCGGAACCCGTCGGCCCGGTCAGCAGCACCAGGCCGTTCTGAAGCTGGGTGATTCGGCGAAGCACCGGCGGCAGGAGCAGGTCGTCGAACACCGGCGGCGCGTCGGGGACGATGCGGAACACCGCGCCCAGCCCGTGCAGTTGACGGAACACGGTGGCCCTGAAGCGGCCGACCCCTTCGAGGCCGTAGATGAAGTCGGTTTCACCCCGTGCCTCGAGCGCCAGGCGCCGTTCTTCGGTGAGCACCTCGTCGAAGAACGAGGTGGCCTCGGCGCTCGAGAGCACGCGGAACGGCAGCGGGAGCAGCTGGCCCGAGTACCGAATCGTCGGCCGCATGCCGGTGTGCAGGTGCAGGTCGCTGGCGCTCTGCTCGGCGACCAGTCGCAGGAAGGAATCGAGTCGAGCCATCATCAGCCTCGCATGCTGGTCAACCGCTGGTGTGCACCCTGGTGCTGAGGGTCGAGCGCGAGGGTTCGTTCGAACCAGGCGCGGGCGGCTTTTCCATCGCCGTGGAAGAGGTGAATCTGGCCACACGCATAGGCCGCCGGAGCACAACCCGGCGTGCGCCCGAGGAGCGCTTCGAGGCCTGCGAGGACCTCGGGCGTCACGGCTCGACGGTCGCTGGCACGGAGGAACTGCTCCCACAGCGCCCGCGCCTCGTCGTGCCCGGCAGGCGCTCGGGGAGGGGCCTCGGGGTTCTGGCCCTGCGCTGGCACCACCGGCGTGATGCGCGGTGGTGCAGCAGGGCCCGTCACCACCGGCGGCGGCGTCGGGGTAGAACGCACGGCCGCTGGCAGCGGCTCGGGCGAAGGAGTGGATTCGTCGGCGGCCGTTGGGGGCTCCAGCAGCGAGGCCAGGCCCGGCAGCCTGGTGCCGACCGCTTGCGGGTCGAGGAACTCCTCGAAGTCCTGCGTGACGCGCGCCTTGAGGTAGGCCTCCTGCGCCGTGATGACCCCGGCTTTGAAGAGGCGACGCAGCTCGTCGTCGAGGCTCTGCATCCCCACTTCGCGTGACGACGCGATGAGCGAGGGCAGTTGGTGCGTCTTGCCCTGACGAATGAGGTGGGCCACCGCCTCGGTGTTGAGCAGCACCTCGGCCGCGAGCGTTCGGCCCGTGCCATCGGCCCGGTCGACCAACTGCTGACACAAGATGGCCCTCAGGGTGAGTGAGAGCATCGCGCGAACCTGGTCCTGCTCGGAGGGTGCGAACGCATTGACGAGCCGGTCGACGACGGTGTCCGCCGAAGCGGCGTGCACGGTGGCGAGCACCAGGTGACCGGTCTCGGCCGCCGTGAGCGCCGACCCGATGGTGTCGAGGTCGCGCAGCTCGCCGATGACGAGGACGTCGGGGTCGAGGCGCAGCGCCGTCTTCAACGCCGAGGCGTACGACGTGGTGTGCGTGCCGACTTCCCGTTGATTCACCAGGCAGCGGTGTGGCTGGTGAACCAGCTCGACCGGGTCTTCGAAGGTGATGACGTGGGCTTCGCGCTGGGTGATGAACTCGTGCGTGAGCGCGGCGAGGGTCGACGACTTCCCAGAGCCTGTCGGGCCCGCCACCAGGACCAGCCCGTGCGGGTACGTCGTGAACGACCGCGCCACCGGCGGGAGGCCGAGCGTCTCGAAGGTGGCGGCCTGGCGTCGCACCGTTCGAAACACGGCCGACAGCCCCGCCTCGGCCCGGTAGACGTTGAGCCGAAACCGTGCGCCGCTCGAAGTCACATGCGAGAGGTCGACGTCGCCGCGGTGCGCGAGTTCCTGCCAGTGCCGTGGTGCCAGAGTGCGCTCGAGCAGCTGTTTGACCGCGTCGCCAGACAGGGCCTCACCCAAGGCGAGCGTGCGGCCACCGCGCTTCACCGACGGTGCCTGGCCCGACACCACCAGCACATCGTCTGCGCCGAGCTCGAGCGCCCGCGCGAGGAGCCGGTCGACGTGTTTGGGCTCCTGGTCTGGTCGCACCGCCGTCGGAGCGCCTGCCAGAGCGGTGCTGGCCACCTCGCGGACCCGAGGGTCCTCGTCGGTCAGCGCTGTCTCGAGCAGCGGCGCCGCCCCGGGCTCACGGGTGGCCGCCAGACACTCGGTGGCGGCCAGGCGCACCTCGGCGTCTTTCGACGCGACGAGCGGAGCGAGGTGCGGCGTGAGCGACGACGACGGGCCGAGCTGCTTCAGCGTCTTCAACGTCACCAGTCGCAGCCGCCCCTCGGACAGGAACGGGAGCAGGAGGTCCTGCGCGCGTCCGTCGCCAATCTCGCCCATCGCCTCGATGGCGCGCTCGCAGACCCACCAGTCGGGGTCGGTGCCGGCACGCTCTGCCAGCGCAGAGAGCGCTTCGACCGACTTCAGCCGCCCCAGGAAGGCCGCGGCGAACCCTCGAACCAGGTCTGACGGGTCGTGCAGCATCGGCACGACGAGGTGCGCGAGCCCGGGCGGCGACAGCTCGACGAGCGCATCGGCGACGCGCTCCCGCACCCACCAGTCGACGTCCCGAAGCAGCACGACGAGCTGCTCCCACAACCGGGGGTCCTTCGAGGTCCTCGCGAGGTCGGCGGCCATGCGTCGCGCGTTCACGTCGCGGCTCTGGGCGAGCCACAGCACGGCGTCTGCCAACGCCACCTGGCCTTTCTGACTCATCGTTCGAAGAACGTCGGCTGCGCGGGTGCGCACGACGACTTGAGGGTGGGTGAGCGCCTTCACCAGCACCGGGAGCACCGCGCTCGTGCCGAGCGACTCGAGGCTCGCCAGGACCGCCAATCGCAGAGCGTTGGGCCCCGCGCGGAGCTTGCGCTCGAGCGCTGCCAGCGCGCGCGGCGATTGAAATCGGGCCAGCCCTGCGATGGCAGCACGCTGGTCTTCGAGGGCCGGCGCCTCGAGCATGGGGGCGACCGCGACGAAGAAGGCGTCTTCCGAACAGATGGCACAGAAGGCGGTGACGGCCGCCAGGCGCAGGGGCCCGGGCTTCTCGATGAACTCGGCCAGCGCGGCCATGGCCGCCCCGGGAGACCGCCCGACGACCGAGGGGTCTCCCAGGTGGCGCAGCGCCCGCTCCTGCTCGGGCACGGTGCCAACCCGGAGAATCGTTCGAAGCGCCGGAATCGCGCGCTGCGCCGCGAACCGGGCCAGGGCGTCCGCAGCTTCACGCCTCCCATGAAACGACGGTTCCTTCACCAACTCGACGAGGGTGTCGAAAGCTACGCGCCCGCCCGTCTGGGACAGCACGCGCGCGGCCAGCTGGCGCACCTGCCCATCGGGCGAACGAAGGAGGAGCGCGAGCTGCCGGTGGTCCCCCGGACTGTCCACGAGGGGGAGCAGCGTCGCGGCCATGCCACGCACGTGCGGGTCGCCGCTCCGCAGCGCTGCCACGAGGGGGATGAAGAGGCTGCGGTCGGGGCTCCGGCGCACGAGCCGCTCGACGGCCTGGCACTGGGTCTTCACCTGCCCGGCGTCACCCGGAGACGAGGTGAGGTGCTCGAGGAGCCGACGGAGCTGCCCGGACGAGGGTGCGCCCGCTTCCCGAAGGAAGGCCTCGAGGTGCGCCGGCGGGTCGGCGCGGAGGTCGACAAAGCGCGTCACCAGGTCCATACGCGCGCCTCTCCTGGTGGGAGTCTCAGGACTTCTGTCAGGTGGGGCGGGAACAGGCTCATGGCGATGGACCGGCAGTCGGTCATCGGGCCTACGAGCACCTCTCCGTGCTGGATTCGCCCAGAGGCGTCAGCCCGACGCCTGGCCGCTCACCGCACCTCGATGAACACCGGCTCGTCCGCGAGCACCGGAACACGGCTCGTCCCCAGCTGCCCCGTCGCTGGGTCGATGGGCCACGCCCGCACCTCCGTCACCACGTTGGTCCCGACGAGGAGCCACCGGCCATCGGGCGTCACCGCCACCGCGCCCGAGTTGTACGAGTTGTCCCACGGCAATGAGACGTACTGCCGCACCTCGAGCCCGTCGTTCGCCGTGCCGCCTACCACCGCCAGGTGGTTGCCGCCGTAGGCCGCTGAGCCACCGTTCACGAAGTACCCGACGCGCAGCGTGGGGTGGGCCGCCGCCACCGTCGCGTACACCGCCGACAGGTCGCTGTTCGGCGGCTTGAGCACGACCGAGGCCGACATCGACGTCGACGTCGGCGTCACCAGGCCCGCGCGGTTCTCGCTGCCCATCACCCCGTTCGACTTCGCGCCGTGCAGCGCCACCATCGAGCCGAAAGGAATGAGGCTCACCGGGTTGAAGCCGCCGGGCAACTGGCCCTGGACGCGAGGGTTCGAGGGCCCCGCCGCAGGCGTGAAGTCGAAGCGCACCAGCCGGTTGTCGTAGCGGCAGGTGCCGAGGAACCCCGCTGACGTCTCGAGCAACGCCTGGGCGTCACACGAGTAGAGGCTGCGCGAGGTCCCCAGCGTCTCGTCGGCATTGAAGCGCGCCACCCGGAACGCCCCCTGCGCGATGAAGAGCAGCCAGGTGCCCGTCGCGTCGAACGTCATCGCGCCGACCTCGCGCGCACCCACTGGCCCACCCGCGCGCACCGTCCACCGGCCATCGGCGTCGAGCGTCAGCACCTGAAACGTCGCCATCGCGGTGCCCTGCTGTGTGGCGGCGACGTACGTCGCGGTGCCGGGCCTTCTCGCCACGGCCGCGAGCGGCGCACCGAGCTCGGCGACGACCGCGTCTCCGACGGTGGCGTCGTTCGAGCGGAATGGCCATGAGACGACCTGCCCGGTGCCCAGCCCCACGACGAGCCGCTCGGTGGGAGGGCCCGCGTCCTGGGCGCCGCCCGCGTCGGCTCGCATCATCCCGGCGTCGAGGTTGAGCGTCTGGCCCGCATCGGCCCCGCCCGCGTCCGACGGCGCCGTCGACGCATCCATCCCCTCCGGCCCTGCGTCTTCGAGCGGTGGAGGACGAGGGCGCGGCTCCGGCTCACACCCGACCAGCAGCCACAGGCTCAGCATCGCCGCGGCGCGCCTCATGCCTTGAAGAGCCTCGCGTCGAGGTTGCCCGGCGCGTACTGCGGGTCGCCCACACGCGTCGCCGGGTGCCCGAAGGCGTGGAGCACCGTCGTCAGCAGGTGCGTGTGCATCGCGCGCGGCGTGAAGCTGACGAAGCGCCCGGTGTCGAAGGGCGTCTTGTCACCCGCGATGAGGAGGAACGGCATGTCAGGTGTGGTGTGTGCCCACGCAATCTCGGAGCCCTGGAAGATGACCGTCTCGTCCAGCAGCGTGCCGCCGTCGGCCGTGGCCGTCGCCTTGAGGCGCTGAACGAAGCGCAGCGTCTTGCGAGACCACCACTGGTGGTACGCGTCGAAGTTCGCCACCGAGGTGGCCGGCGGCGAGTCGCCCTCGACCTGGTGCGAGATTTCGTGAATGTCTTCGAAGATGTTCAGCCACGGCAGCTTCGGCCCGCCGCCGCCGGAGTGGAAGAAGAGCACCGTCGCGGTGCGTGACGCGTCACAGGCGAAGGCCGCGGTGAGCAGGTCGAAGTAGAGGTCTCGCTGCTGGTCGCCGTTCATCGCGCTCGGCAGGTTCGGGCTGGTGCACGAGGTGGTGAGGGCGAGGCGCTGCTCGATGCTGCGCAGGGCCTCGAGGTGCGCCTCGACGCGCTGCTTGTCGACGCCGCTCACCCGCTGGGCCAGCCGCTGAAAGTCCGCCTTCGAGCCGTCGAGCACGCTCTGGTTGCGCAGGCGCGCGTTCTCGACCGACGTCATGGCGCCCGGCGAGTCGAACAGCACGCCGATGTTGGTCGAGCCCTCGGTGTCACGGTTCGCCTGCACCGAGATGGAGTTGTACGAGCCGCCCACGCCTTCTTCGCCGAGGTGAATGCCGCGCGCGCGCGACGTAGCCGTTGGCCGCGAAGAAGTCGGCGAGCTGCTGGTCGATGCTGGGGCCGCCCTTCGAACGCCAGGTGTTGCCGCCCACGTCGTCGACGGCCCAGCCCGTCAGGAGCGACTGCACCCCTTCCGCGTGCCCGTTGCCGTCGCCCGAGTTCTTCCCGTCGAGCGCCACCTTGTTGGCGATGCCGCGGGTGAGGATGAGGTGCTGCCGAATCGGCTCGAGCGGCGCGTTGTGGGTGTTGAGGGTGAAGCCGCGCTCGCTGCCGGTGGGGAACCAGCGCGGGGGGTACACGCCGTTGGGGCACATGAGGCCCACGAAGCGCTTGGCGCGGGCCGTGCTGAGTGACGCGCGGGCCACCTCGCGCTCCCGGGCCGGCGCGCTGGCGAGCCCTTCGAGGCTGGTGCAGCCCTCGAGCGTGGGCAGCGAGATGAGGACGCCGCCCAGGCCCCGCAGGACGGCGCGACGGTCGAAGCGGTTCATGGCGTCTCCGGCGACTGGAAGTGGGCGAAGAAGAGCGCGTCTTGCTGGGCGAGCGCCGTGGCGAGCGACGAGAGCCGGTCGCCGTCGCGCTGGAGCGCCTCGGTCATGGCCGCGATGACGCGCTCGTCGCCTCCGCGCTCCTGCCGGCGGAAGCGGCTGCGGAACCAGGAGCGCGACAGACACCCCCGCACCTGCTGGCTCTGCGCGAGGCGGCTGGCGAGCGCGACGGCGTCGCTCGTCGGCCCATCGACGTCTCCAGTGCTGACGATGTCGGTGGCGGTGTCGACGGGTAGGCCATTGTCCAGCGTGCGCGCGCGGCCGATGCCGTCGAAGCCCTCGAAGGTGAAGCCGAGCGGGTTGATGAGGGTGTGGCAGCCCTGACAGGCCGGGCCCGCGGTGAGGGTGTGGAAGTACTCGCGCGTGGTGCGGTCGGTGACGGTGCCCGGGGGAATCGTGGCGCTCACGCCCGGCGGCGGTGGCGGCACGGGCGCACACAGCAGCCGCTCGCGCACGAAGAGCCCTCGCAGAATGGGCCCGCTGCGCTGGGCCTTGCCGTGAATGGCGAGGAAGGCGGCCTAGGTGAGGAAGCCTCCCGCGCGCTGAGGCGGGAGCGTCACCCGCGCGATGCCGCTGGCCGGAGCCGTGACGCCGTAGTGCGCAGCGAGCGGTGCGTCGACGGTCGTCTCGCGTGAGGTGAGCAGGTCGCTGACGGTGCCACCGCGCGCGAGCAGGTCGGCCACGAAGCGGGAGAACTCGTCGCGCATGGGCGCGCGGAGCGCCTCGAAGTCCGGGTAGGCAGCTGGGTCCTTCGTGAGGGTGTCGAGCTTGCCCAGGTCGCTCCAGAGCTCGAAGAAGCGCTGCATGGTGCGCACGCCGCGCGGGTGGGCGAGGAGCCGCTCGAGCTGCGCGCGGGCTCCCGCCCGGGTCGTGAGCGTGCCAGCCGCGGCCGCGTCGTAGAGGGCCTGGTCTGGCGCCGATTCCCACGCGAGGAACGCCAGCCGCGAGGCCATCTCATAGTCGTCGAGCCGGCCCGTCACCGGATCGCCCACCTCGACGTGGTAGAGGAAGTCGGGCGTCAGCAGCAGCCGCTGAACCACCGCCTGCGTCGCCACGGTGGCGCTCTCACGCGTCCGCACCGAGTCCCACAGCGACAGGAAGCTCGTCAGCTCGTCCGTCGTCGCGGGCCGCCGGAGCAGCTGGAGCGACAGCCGGGTGAGGCGTTGCCGCGCGCAGTCCCGCTCCGGGGTGCCCGAGGTGCACGCGCCGAGCGTCGTCACGTTCACCCCGCTCGCGATGTGCCGGGCCATCTCGAACATCGAGTCGACGGTGCTGGCCGACACGGTGAGGGCGTCGGCGTTGGTGTCGAGGCCCTGCACCAGCGGGTCGTTGAGCTCGGGCACGCGCGAGGCGGCCTCGGCGCCCAGGGCGTCGGTCAACACGTTGGTCAACTCGACGCGGCTCAGCCGGTGGAGCACCGTGCGCCCCATCGCCCCGGACGCCGCCAGGCCACCTCCCGCGGCGGGACCGGCAGCGCCACCGCCCGTCCCCGGCGCGTCGGGGCCTGCCCCCGCGCCTGGGAGAAGCTCACCGCCGTCGATGCTCCCGACACAGCCGAGCAGGGCACTCAGCACCACTCCACCCAGTCGTCGCATGGCACCTTTCGTCACGGCCTGTGAAGTGTGGAGGTCCCGGAAAAGCGGCTCACGGCCGGGTGCGTGAGCTTTTTTCGAGGCTCCTCTTCACTCAGAGGGCATCGTGACCATGGTGGCCCGCATCATTCCACTCCGGCAGGACAGCCCGAGGCCGCCGGGGTCGGACATCGAGCGCGCTTTCCAGACATGGGCGCCATACGTGGCCGGCGTGGCGATTCGGCTGATGGGGCGCGACCAGGACATCGAAGACGTGGTGCAAGACGTCTTCGTCGAGGCCCTGCGTACGCTGTCGACGCTCAAGGACCCGGCCCGCGAGAAGGCGTGGCTCGCGTCGGTGGCGGTGCGGGTGGTGATGCGGCGGCTGCGGCGAAGGCGCATCGCGCGGCTGCTGGGGCTCGCCGAGACGTGGGACCCCTCGTGGCTCCAGGCACCCGAGGCCGAGCCCGAGCAGCGCGCGCTCCTGCGGCAGGTGTACCGGCTGCTCGACGACTTCCCCGCCAACGAGCGCATCGCCTGGTCCTTGCGATACCTGCAGGGCGAGAAGCTCGAAGACGTCGCGGTGCTGTGCGGGTGTTCGCTCGCGACGGCGAAGCGACGCATCTCGGCGGTCCAGACCGTCATCGAGGAGGCGCTCCATGGCTGACCTGGCGTCACGGTTGAAGGCCGCCGCGAGCCGACTCGAGCCGGCATGGGCCGAGCCCGAGCTCACCCGACAGGCCGCCGTCACCAGCCGTCGGCTCGTCCAGCGACGTCGCCTCGGCGCGGCCGTTGGCGTGAGCGCGGCCCTGGTGCTGTTGGTGGGGGCGCTGGTGTCGACGCGCGTCCCCGCGGGCCCCCGCGTCGAGGTGGCCTCGTCGGGAGAGGTCGTGGTGCGCGACGCGCCGTGGGTGCGCACGCTGGTGGTCGACGCGATGGAGACGAAGCTCGAGGTGGTGGCTGGCGCGGCGCGCTTCTCGGTCGAGCCCCAGGGGCAACGGCGGGTGGTGGTGCAGGCGGGCCGCGTCGAGGTCGAGGTGGTGGGCACCGTCTTCGTGGTGGAGCGCAGGGCCGGTGAGGTGCGGGTGGCCGTCGACGAGGGCGTGGTGCGGGTGTCGTTCGACGGCGTGGTGCAGCGGCTTGTGCGCGCTGGCGAGGTCTCGCTCTTCGACGAGACGGCGCTGGCCGGAGCGGGAAGCCTGCCGCCGAGCGCGCCTGGCGCGGAAGCCGGAGTGCTGGGGCAGCGCGCGTCGGCGACTCCTCTCGAGGTGAGCGAGGGCGCCCCGCCAGAGCGCCAGCCGGCCGCGGCGGCCGAACGCGCGGGCACGTCGTCGCCTCCGGCGGACCGGAGCGCTGTCGCCAACGCGACGCGCGCAGCGAAGAAGCTCCCGGCGACGGCGCCGCAGGCCCCGTGGAGAGACCTCGCGGCTCAGGGCGCGTTCGACGACGCCTGGCGGGCGCTGCAGGCGACGGCGCCGCGAGACGAGCCCGAGGACCTCCTCCGCGCCGCGGACGTCGCCCGCCTCTCGGGCCACGCCGCCGCCGCTGTCGCGCCGCTCGAGCGGGTCATCGAACGGTTCCCCGCCGACGCGCGCGCGCCGCTCGCGGCCTTCACGCTCGGGCGCGTGCTGCTCGAGGACCTGGGCGCGTTCGCTGGCGCGGCGACGGCGTTCGAGCGCGCGAGGGCGTTGTCGCCGAAGGGCCCGCTGGCGGCCGATGCGCTGGCGCGAGAGGTGGAAGCGCACGCGCGCGCCGGCGCGAAGACAGCCGCGCTGGCGCGGGCGAAGGAGTACCTGCGCACCTGGCCGTCGGGCCCGCGCGCGGCCGCCGTGCGTCAGTGGGGTGGGGTGCTCGAAGAATGAGCTG
This sequence comes from Myxococcaceae bacterium, assembly GCA_033763395.1. Taxonomy (GTDB): domain Bacteria; phylum Myxococcota; class Myxococcia; order Myxococcales; family Myxococcaceae; genus Xiheimicrobium. The sequence continues at coordinate 5,825 of JANRKQ010000231.1, read as the reverse complement.
TGGCGAGCCGCGGAGAAGTCCAGACTGACGGCCTCGATGTGGCTCGCCGTCCTCCCGGTGGTGCTCGCGGCCAGCGGCGTGCGCGTCGAGCTCGAGAATTGCCCGCGCGTCGAGCTCCGCGCCCTGGAGCGGCAGCTGGCCCTCGAGCTCGCCCGCGCCGCGCCTCCGCCCACGCGCGTGCGCGTCGTGTGTGAGGCGACGCGCGCCGTGCTGAACGCCGCCACCGAGACGGGTGAGACGGGCTCGGTCGTCGGCATCGACGACGTGCCGACGGTCGCGCTCGCGCGCACGCTCGCCCTCGCCGCCGCCGAGCTCGTGCTGCACCCGGTGGCCGCGCCGCGCCCAGCGCCGCCACCGCCTCCTGCCGTGCCACCACCACCAGCACTGGCGCGCTGGTGGCTCCGCGCCGTGGGTGGAGTCGAGGGCTTCTCGTCGCTGCTCGGAGGAGGCGGCGCCTCGGGCGCGGTGCGGGCAGGCCCGGTGTGGCTCCTCGGAGAGCTGCGCGTGAGCGGCGGCGGTCGCGACTTCCCGCAGGGCCGGGTGTCTGCCCTGTCGGTCGACGGCCTCGTCGCAGCGCTCGTGCGCCCGAAGCTGGGAGCGGTGCTCGTCCCCGTCGGCTTCGGCGTGCGGGTGGGCCACAGTTGGCTGAGCGCGAGCCCCGCAGAGGGGGTCGATGCCGGCGTCGTGCGTGGGGTGCGGGTGGCGCCCGTCGCGCTCCTGGGGCTGCACGTCATGCTCTGGGAGCGGCTCACCCTCGGGGTCGACGTGCAGGTGGGCTGGGCGCTGCGCGGCGTGCAGGGCCTCGTCGACGGGGCCCCTGCGGTGTCGCTCGTCGGCCCCGTCGGCCTGGTGTCGCTGGGCGTGGGGGTGACGTGGTGAGCCGGCTTTGTCTGTGCGCGCCGCTGGTCGTCCTGCTGCAGGCGTGTGGCGTCACCGAGGGGCCGTTGCTCACCACCCGTCCGGCGCCACCCACGCCGCGGCCCGCGCCGTTGCTCCTCGCGTGGGGAGCGCCCGCGCCCCGCACCGTCGCCGACTTGAACGAGGTCGCCGGCGTGTGGAGCCAGGGCCCGGCGTTCGACGGCCTGGTGCTGTCGCCCGGCGTCGACTCACCGTGGCAAGCGGCGTTGCTCGACGTGACGCCGGCGCTCGCGCTCGAGGCTCGCCTCGGCCAGCCACCGTACCTCGGCCTCGCTGGGCACCTGCTGTCGACCCGCATGGGCCCCGGCAGCGTGGACGACGAGGACGACGTGGGCTTCTCGCAGGTGGCGGCGAACTTCGGTGCGCTGGCGCGCGCGGCCCGTCGAATCGGCGCGCGCGGCGTGATGCTCGACACGCAGACGTACGACCGCCAGCTCTTCTCGTTCGCGGCGGTCGGCCGGGGCCGGGCCTTCGACACGGTGCAGGCGTCGATGCGGCGACGGGGCGAGGTCGTGATGCGCGCGATGCTGGCCGAGCACCCCGACGCGCTCGTCGTCGTGACGCTGGGTTACGCCGACGTCTTCCGGGCAGCGTGTCTCGACGGACTGCCGCTCGAGGCCGAGCGCTACGGGCTCTTGCCAGCGTTCCTCGACGGAATGCGAGACGCGCTCGCGCCCGGCTTCGAGCGCCAGCTCGTCGATGGCTTTCTCCCCGCCTACGCCACGAGAGACGGGCGCGCGTTCTCGACGCTGCGCAGCGCCATCGCGTTCGATGAAGCAGGGCTGCGGGCCGGCGGAGGCGCGCCGGTGAGCTATCGGTTCCCACGCCAGGCAGGCGACGCCGACGAGTTTCCGTGGCGAACGAGCGAGCCGTGGCGCTGCTCCGACGATGTCCGCGCGCAGCTCACCCGCACCGTGGGCGTCGGCTTCGGCGTGATGGTCGACTTCAAGAGCGAGCCGTTCGACGCCGCGCCGTTCTCGCGCAACTTCCACTCGCCCGCAGGCTTCGGCGACGTGCTGCGCGCGGCCCGGCGCGAGGCCGACAGCGTGGTGTGGGTCTTCTCTGCGCAGGTCGACTGGTGGAGCCGCCCCGGCTGGGCGCCGCTGCCACCAGAGTACCGCGCCGCCTTCACCGCGCCGTGAGCCACCGCTGCACGAGGAGGCCCATCGCTCCGACGCGCGGGGTGCGCCAGACGTCGTGATTCCGACGGCACTCACCTCGCCGCTGGGGCACGACACGAGCGGCCCTCGAGAGAGCCCAGCCCGACGTGCCCTCAGCGCGCGGCGAGCCACTGCTGCACCAGCGGCCACCAGCGGTCCAGGGTGAGGGCGGCGCCGGCGCCAAGCACTCCACCCACGGCCAGGCCCAGGCCGATGCGAGGCCCCTTCACGGCCGACAGCTCGGCTGGCGAGAGCTGTGACAGCGCCGACAAGTCCGTGCGGCTCAAGCGGGCGAGCGCCTCGCTCTCGGTGATGCGCTGGCGGTCCTTGAGGAAGCTCACCAGGAGCGCGTCGGGCGGCTGGTCGAGGCCGGCGAGCAGCGGCTCGAGCGCGTGGCGCACCTGGGTGGCGCTCTGGAACCGGTCTTCGGGCTTCACCGCCATCATCTTCTCCACCACGCGCCGCAGGGGCTTTGGCGTCATCGGCGCCGAACGTTTGAGCGGCTCGACGAGCCCCTTCGTCACCTTCACGAACACCTCGCCCGGTGAGCTGCCGGTGAAGGCGCGCTTGCCCGCGAGCGCCTCGGCCAGCACCACGCCGAGGGAATAGACGTCACTGCGCGCGTCGACGGCGGCGCCCGTCACCTGCTCGGGCGACATGTACGCGGGCGTTCCCACCGCCAGGCCCGTCTGCGTCAGCCGCCCGAGGTCCTCGTTCTGCGCGATGCCGAAGTCCATCAGCTTGGCCTCGCCCGACTTCGTCAGCATGACGTTCGCGGGTTTCAAGTCGCGGTGCACCACCTTGCGGAAGTGCGCGTGCTCGAGCGCGCGGGCCACCTGCAGGCCCACCACCGTCACCACCGCCGGCGGGAGCGGCGCTTCTTTGATCAGCTCTCCCAGCGTCGGCCCGTCGACGAGCTCCATCACCATGTACCAGGCGCCGTTCTTCTCGATGAGGTCGTAGAGCGTGACGATGTGCTGGTGGTGGAAGCCAGCGAGCGCCATCGCCTCGCGCTTGAAGCGGCTCATCGCCTCGGCGTTCTTCGCGGCGTCGGCCGAGAGCTCCTTGATGGCCACCTCGCGCTGCAGGGCCTCGTGCACCGCCCGGTACACCACCGCCATGCCGCCCTTGCCGAGAGGCCCCAGCAGCCGGCAGTCGCCCACCTTGCGAATCGCCATGCGCCCTCCCCGACGAAAGAGCGCACGCTAGCGATGGAGCGCCTCCTCGGGCGACCCACCTCGCTGACCATCGACGCCGAAAGGTCGGAGTCGCGGTGACATCGGCGCTGCGCCACACACAGCGAGAATCCCGGTGACCGACGAGGTGCCGGGCTCCTACGCTCCGCGGCCGCATGGGGGTTTCAGAGCGGCTCATCTTTGGCTCATCCGTCGAGGCGCTCCTCAAGGCGGCGAGCGGCAAGGTCTCGAAGGACACCGACGCGAAGCTGCGGCGGCTCGGCATGGCGCTCGACCGCAAGCTCGAGCCCGCCTACCCGGCGACCAACTGGGCCGAGGCCGTGCGCCTCATCGGTGCCGACCTCTTCCCCACCGAGGCGCCCGACACCCAGGCCAACAAGCTCGCGCGCCTCACCGTGAAGAACTTCGCCGACACCGTCATGGGCAAGGCGATGTTCACCGCGGCGCGCGTCTTCGGTGCCCGCCGTTCGCTCCAGCGCATGACGCACAACCTGCGCACCGGCGCCAACTTCATCGAGACGCGCTTCACCGAGATCGACGAGACGACGCACGAGCTGTGGATCAGCGACGTCTCGGGCGTGCCGGGCTTCTACGCGGGCCTCGTCGAGGCCGGCTCGGACTTCATGGAAGGCTGGGTTCACGAGATGCGCATCAAGCAGCTCGACGGGCCCGGCTGTCTCTACGAGCTCAAGAGCGCGAAGCCGTCGCGCTGACGAACGCCGCACCGTTTCGAGAAGGGGGACTCGCATGGCTCCATCGCTGGACGAGGTGCAGTTCGCGCTCGACCGCGCCACCCGTGTCTTGTGGAACACCCAGCGCCCCGACGGCTCGTGGGACTGCCCGGGCCAGGTGGGCGCGTGGGTGACGGCGCAGGTGGTGACGGTGCTGAAGTACCTGCGCCGCCTCGACGACGCCGACACGAAGGCCGCCGCGACGTGGCTCTCGTCACAGCAGCGGGCCGACGGCAGCTTCGCCATTCACGCGTACTCCACGCGGGGCGACCTCGGCACCACCGCGGCGGGCTGGGCGGCGCTCCACCTGTGCGGCGCCAGCGCAGCGGCGGCGAAGGCGAAGGCTTGGGTCGAGGCGAACGGCGGCGTGAGCCAGGTGCTCGCGCGCATCGACGAGGGCGACCTCTCGGCGCTCTTCCTGGGCATGGCGGGCCTGGTGCCCGCGTCGAAGCTGCCGTGCCCCTCGACGACGGCCATGCTGCTGCCGCCGGTGATGCGCCTGCTCGAGACGCGCTTCCACTCGGGCGTCTTCATGATGGCGTTCGAGTTCGAGCTGCTGGTGAAGAAGCTGCGCGGTGACTTCGGGCTCGACGGGGGCCCCAAGTCCTTCCTCGACCACCTCAAGTGCCGCGGCGCCATCGACGTGCTGCGCACCTTCCAGAACGACGATGGCAGCTGGAACGACTCGGCCGTCATCTCGGTGCTGGCGCTGCCGTGCCTCGACGCCATCGACTCCACCGAGTCACGGCAGATGCTCGAGCGCGCCCTCGTGTGGCTCGAAGCCCAGAAGGTGCGCGACGCGAAGGGCCTGCGCTTCGATGGCTTCGGCACCGAGGTCTGGTCGTCGGCTTTCAACGCGCGCGCGCTCCTCGCCGCGGGCGAGCCACCGTCCTCCCCGCGCATGTCGAAGGCGCTGGCTTGGCTCGTCGACGCGCAGCTCACCCGGCCGATGCCGAAGGTGGACAACCGCAAGCCCGACGCGGTGCTGACGGGCGGCTGGGCCTTTCAGCGCACCAACCACACGATGCCCGACTGCGACGACGCCGGCGTGGTGCTGTCGGCCTTCGGGCACGCCATGGCGGCCACGGGGGGCAGCGCCCTCGACCGCGCCACCTTCGCGAAGGTGCAGCGCTCCTCGCAGCTGGGCATGCAGTGGCTGTTCTCGATGCAGAACCCCGACGGCGGCTGGTCGGCCTTCGTGTGGGGGCTTTCGGGAAAACCGCCCGGTCCCATCATGGAGAAGAACCCCCACGTCGACATGACGAACCTCGTCGACATGCTCCAGGCCGTCATCGACGTGCCGCCGCCCATGGGCGACCCGTCGACCGAAGACCTCACCAGCCGCGTGCTGCATGGCCTGGGGCAGCTCGGCCTCACCGAGTCGCACCCCGCGGTCGAGAAGGCCGTCGCGTTCCTCAAGGTGCAGCAGGCGTCGAACGGCGGGTGGTGGGGCCGCTGGGTGGTGAACTACCTCTCGGCGACGGCCTTCGTGCTGATGGGGCTCGCCTCGGTGAAGGTGAACCTGAAGCAGCCCTGGGTGCGCCGCGCGGTGGACTTCCTGCTGCAACACCAGAACGCCGACGGCGGCTGGGGTGAAGGGCCCGCGTCCTACGTGAGCATCACCGAGGCTGGGAAGGGCCCCACCATGCTGCCGCTGACGGCGCTGGTGGTGCAGGCGCTGCTCGATGTCGGTGAGGGTGACAGCCCCGCGGTGGAGAAGGCGGTCGACCTGTTGCTGCGGACGCAGGCGCCCGACGGCACCTGGAGCAACGGGCTGTACCTGCACACGAACGTGCCGCCCGACACCTTCTACGTGTACC
>JANRKQ010000230.1:0-200177 GCA_033763395.1 Myxococcaceae bacterium | reverse complement strand
GAGACGAAGTTCGCCGCGGCGCTCACCACCAACGACGAGATCCTCAAGCTGGTGACGGGCCGCACGCCGCTGGGCCGCCACGCGCAGCCCAACGAGATCGCCGGCGCCGCGCTCTACCTGGCCTCCGACGCCTCGAGCTTCATGACGGGCCAGACGATGGTGGTCGACGGCGGCTACACCATCGCGTGAGGCCGGTCAGGGCATCGCCAGCTCGTCACCGTCCACATCGTCGAAGTCGTCGTTCGCCGCCGAGCCGTCCTTCTTCATGGTGCGGCCCGCGACCTCGTACTGCTTGAGCAGTCGGCGGAAGTTCGAGCGATCGACCCCCGCCGCCCGCGCCGCGCTCGAGACGTTGCCGCTCGACTTGTCGAGGAGCGCCGACAGGTACCGCCGCTCGAAGGCCCGCATGGCGAGCTTCTTCGCCTGCGCGTACGGCAGGTGGGCGAGGCTGTAGAGCTCGACCTCACCGCCGCCCTTCTGGTTGCTGCGGATCTCGGCCGGAAGGTCGTCGACCTCGATGGCGTCGGTCGCGTTGAGCACCACCGCGCGCTCGATCACGTTCTCGAGCTCGCGCACGTTGCCGACCCATCGCGCGGTCGTCAGCGCCTCCATGGCGCCTGTCGAGATGCCCGTGACCTTCTTGCCGATCTTCTGGGCGTAGATCTTGAGGAAGTGGCTCGCCAGCAGCGGAATGTCCTCTGGGCGGTCGCGGAGGGGCGGCAGCTGCACCGAGATGACGTTGAGCCGGTAGAAGAGATCTTCGCGGAACCTTCCGGTCTCCTTCGCCTTCGCGAGATCCACGTTGGTGGCGGCGATGACGCGCACGTCGACCTTGAGGGTGTCGTTCGCGCCGACCCGCTTCACCTCGCCCTCCTGCAGCACGCGCAGGAGGCGCACCTGGGTCGCCGCCGGAATGTCGCCGATCTCGTCGAGGAAGATGGTGCCGCCGTCGGCCGCCTCGAAGAGGCCCTTCTTGTTCGCCGTCGCGCCGGTGAAGCTGCCCTTCATGTGCCCGAAGAGCTCGCTCTCGAGCAGCGTGTCGGTGAGCGCCGAGCAGTTGACCGCCACGAAGGGCTTGTCCTTGCGCGGGCTGCGGAAGTGGATCGCGCGCGCGACCAGCTCCTTGCCGGTACCGCTCTCGCCCTGGATGAGCACCGTGGCCGTCGAGTAGCTCACCGTCTCGACGAGCTTGAAGACCGAGCGCATCTGCTGCGACTGGCCGACGAGGTCTTCGAACTGGTGCTTGACGTTGAGCGCCTCTTCCAGAACCCGGGTGCGATCGCGCAGCGCCTTCTTCTCGGCCGCGCGCGCCACCGCCAGCGACAGCACGTCGATGTTCTCGAAGGGCTTCGTCAGGTAGTCGTACGCGCCCGCCTTCACCGCCTCGACGGCCGTCTCGACCGTGGCGAAGGCCGTCATCATGATCACCTCGACGTCGGCGCGGCTCTGCTTGAAGGCCTTCAGCAGATCCATGCCCGAGAGGTTCGGCATCTTGATGTCGAGCACCGCCACGTCGATCGACGGGTCCTTCGCCGCCGCCAGGCCCTCGACCGCGTCGTCGATGGCCACCACCGAGTAGCCCTCACGCGAGAGGATCTCGCTGGCCGCGCGCAGGACGATCTTGTCATCGTCCACCACCAGCACCTTGGCCTTCTTCGTCGTCTGTTGCGTGATGCTCATGGGGTAACCCCTCCAGGCTGAACGGGAATCATGACGGTGAACGTGGTGCCCTGCCCCACCGACGACTCGACGACGAAGTGGCCGCCGTGGTCCTCGACGATGCGGTAGGCGATGGCCAGGCCGAGCCCGGTCCCTTCGCCGGGGGGCTTGGTGGTGAAGTGCGGCTCGAAGATGCGCGACAGGTGGTCCTCGGGAATGCCGCAGCCCGTGTCGGTCACCTTGAAGAAGCAGTGCGCGTCGACCAGGCCCGTCTCGACCTTCAGCGCGCCTTCACCGTTCGAGAGCGCCTGCAGCCCGTTCTGGAGCAGGTTCAGCACCACCTGCCCGAGCTGCGCGGGGTCGCCGTAGACGTGCGGCAACTGGGCCGCGAGTGATGCGTCGAGCACCAGCTTCGGGTACTTCTTGGCCTGCGCGCGGAAGAGCACCACCGTGTCTTCGACACACTTCGACAGATCGAACGAGCGGCGATCTTCAGCCTTCGAGCGCCGGCTGAACTTGAGCAGGCTCTCGACGATGCGCTTGCACCGCAGCGCGCTCTCTTCGATCAGCTGGAGCGACTCGAGATCCGACGCGCTCCGCGCACCGTCGCGCTGCATGAGCTGCGAGAACGCGAGGATGCCGCCCAGCGGGTTGTTGATCTCGTGCGCCACCCCGCCAGCGAGGTTGCCGATGGCGATCATCTTCTCGCTCTCGACCATGCGCCGGGTGAGGCTGCGCTCGTCGGTGACGTCGCGGTAGCTGCACACCGCCACCGGCTCGTCTTCCATCGGGAAGAGCTGCGCCACGAAGACGCGCCCTTCCTTCTGCATCTCGACCGTCGCTGGCTCGCTCAAGTCGCGGCCGATGGGGCACCCCGGGCAGATCGTCTCGCGCCCGAAGAGGAACTCGTAACACTTCGGCTTCTGGCCGATGGCGACGATCTCGCGCTTCGCCACCTGGGCCGCCGCCCGGTTGCCACGTCGCACCGTCAGATCCTCGAGCTGCACCACCAGCAGCGGGTGGTCGATGGTGTCGAAGGTGAGCTCCCAGTCTCGCTTGGCCTTCGAGAGCATCACCGTGCGCTGGGCGACGCGCTCCTCGAGATCGGCGTTGAGGGTGCGCAGCTCCTGGTTCTGCTGCTGCGTCAGGCGGAAGAGGCGCTCGTTCTCGGCGAACAGCGCGTGCTGCTCGAAGGCGCTCTTCACCGTCAGCACGAGCTGCGCGTCGTTCCACGGCTTCGAGATGAAGCGGAACACCTCGGAGCGGTTGATCGCCTCTTCGATGGCCTGCTGATCGGCCTGCCCCGTCAGCATGATGCGCTGCGTGCGGGGCGCGAGCTCCTTCACCCGCGCGAGGAACTCGACGCCGTTCATGCCCGGCATGCGGAAGTCCGACAACACCACCTCGGGCTGGAACTGCGCGAACATCGCCAGCGCCGCCTCGCCGTCAGGCGCCGTCTCGACGTGCCAGTCGCCGCGCCGCAGCACGCGCTTGAGCGACCGGAGAATGTTCTCCTCGTCGTCCACCAACAACAATCGGCCCGGGCGGGCGGCAGCGTTCTGCGGAGTCATGAGGGTGGCGGGCTCCACGGTGACGCGGGCTTCAGCAAGTCGGTTGCCAACCCATGAGTCAGAGCAAACCCATGATGTTTCTGGGAGTGTGCGACACCGGAGCCCCTCGTGTCGAGGTCACTCCTGACCCACTGGGGTGTCAGTGGGTGCTGGGCGACCCAGGGGCGCCGCGCGTCCCGGGTCAGCCGGACTGGGCGACGAAGAGCGACGACTGGAAGAGGCTGATCTTGTTCCGGCCTTCACGCTTGGAGCGGTACAGGGCCTCGTCAGCCGTCTTGAGGAGCTGCTCGGCGGTGGTGACGCCCCGACCCGGGAAGCCCGAGACGCCGAAGCTGGCCGTGACCCGGATCGCCCCGTCGGCCCCGGCGCGGGCGGCCTTGAGCGCCTGACTCATGCGCTCGGCCACCGTCAGCGCGCCCGCGAGGTGCGTCTTGGGGAGCAGCACGCCGAACTCTTCACCGCCGTAGCGCGCCACGAAGTCCGTCTCGCGCACCGCGCCGCGCAGGGCCTGGGCCACCCGGTGCAGCACCTCGTCGCCCGCGAGGTGCCCGTGGGTGTCGTTGATGGCCTTGAAGTGATCGACGTCCATCAAGATGAGCGCCATCGGGTCGTCGTACCGTTGGGCGCGGCGGAACTCCTCGCGCAGGCGCTCCTGAAAGGCGCGGTGGTTGGCGAGCTGGGTGAGGCCGTCGGTCGTCGAGAGCGCCTTGAGCTGATCGCGCTCGAGGGACAACCGTTGAACCCGCTCCGAGGCCTGCACACAGCGGCGGACCCGCGCCACCAGCTCCGGCAACGGCGTCGCGCGCGCGAGCACGTCGTGGGCCCCCGCGTCGAGCAGCTCGACCACCCGCTCGTCGGCCAGCACCAGCACCGGCGCGCCGCGATCGTCCGACGCGAAGTGCGTCACCACCGACAGGCCGCTCTCGCCCGGCAGCGCGAGCTCGACGACGGCGGCGCAGAACGTCGTGTCCATCGTGCGCTGAATGGCGTCGCTCACCGTCGCCGCCCGGTGCACCGCATACCCCGCCGCCTCGAGCGCCTGCGCCCACGCCGCGCCCACCGCCGCGCCTGCGTCGACGAGCAACAGCGGGCTAGGCGGAGCGGCCGCGGCCTTCATACGGGGAGCTTTAGCGTTCTCCACCCGGCGAAACAGCACCAACCACGGGTTTTGAGGTGGCTGAAATCCTTCACTGGGGGGTGACGAATGTCGGCGCGCGCCCGTGACAGCCCGGCGGGATCGTGGTTTTTGCGGCCCCATGTCGAGACCGTCGATCAGCCTGTTCCTCCCGGCGTGGAACGAAGAGGACTACGTCGAGCGCGCCGTGTCCCGGGCCGTCGCGGTGCTCGAGCGCCTCACCGACGACTTCGAGGTGCTCGTCATCAACGACGCCTCCACCGACCGCACCCGCGAGCTGGCCGAGGCGATGGCCGCGAAAGACGCGCGCGTTCGCTGCATCACCCACGAGGTGAACCAGAAGCTCGGCGGCTCGATGAAGACGGGCTTCTCGTCGTCGACGAAGGACATCGTCGTCTACTCGGACATGGATCTGCCGTTCGACCTCCAGGAGATCGGCCGCGCGCTCCACCTGATGGAGTACCTCGAGGCCGATCTCATCTGCGCCTTCCGGCACGATCGCACCAGCGAGGGGCCCAAGCGCATTCTCTACTCGTTCGTCTACAACGCGCTCATCACCGGGCTGTTCGGCACCCACATCAAGGACATCAACTTCAGCTTCAAGGTGGTGCACCGCCGGGTGCTCGAGGCGATCGAGCTCAAGAGCCAGGGCAGCTTCATCGACGCCGAGCTGGTGGTGAAGGCGGTGAAGAAGGGCTTCAAGGTGTTCCAGATGGGCGTCGACTACTTCCCGCGCACGCGCGGCGTGTCGACGCTGGCCTCGCCGTCGGTGATCGTAAAGATCGTCAAGGAGCTCTCGGAGCTCTACGGCGAGGTGAAGCACCCCACGGAGCCCGTGCGGCCGGTGCGCCTGCCGGAGTCGGTCAAGCCGCTCAAGCGCACCAGCAAGCGCTCGGCGTCTGGAGCATGAGGCTCGTCTTCAACGCAGACGATCTGGGCCTGCACCCGCGCATCGACGAGGGCATCTTCCGCGCCCGCGAAGAGGGCGTGCTGACGAGCGCGACCGTGCTGGTGACGGGGCGCACCGCGCGTCGGGCCATCGAACGCGCCAGCGCGCTGGGCCTCGGGCTCGGCGTGCACCTGTGCCTCACCACCCACCTCTCGCCCGCGGCGAAGGCGAGCGACGTGCGCTGGGTGGCGCCGGGCGGCCGCTTCCGGAAGGACTGGGCCGAGCTGTCGGTGGCGTGGCTGTCGGGCCTCATTCCCCGCGACGAGGTGGCGCTCGAGTTCGAGGCCCAGCTCAACCGCGCCCGGTCGCTCGGAGCACGGGTCGATCACCTCGACACGCACCAGCACCTGCACCTGTTGCCCGGCCTCGCGTCGATCGTCGAGGGCCTCGCGGCGCGTGAGGGCCTGCCCGTGCGTTGGCCCAGGGAGCGCCCCCAGCTGCGGTGGGTCGCCCGCCCGGCCCGCGCGGCGAAGGCGGCGGTGCTCTCGAGCCTGGCCCGGGCGCGGCTGACGCCACGGTCCACGCGCGTGCGGGCCTGGGGCGTCTTCGAGTCGGGGCAGCTGACGACGACGCGGCTGGTGCGCCTCATCGAGCGGCTCCCGGACGGCGATCACGAGCTGGTGATGCACCCGGGGCTGGCGCCTGGTGTCGTGCCGGAAGATCCGTCGTGGCGCTACGACTGGGAAGCCGAACTCGAGGCGCTCACCAGCCCGGCCGTACGAGACGCGGTGACGCGCCGCAACGCCGAGCTGGTCACGTACGCGCAGCTCGGTTGACGCACGGCCGGTGGCCGCGTCGTGGCCACCTTCGACATGACCGTCTGCCTCCCATTCGGCTCCGGAGCGGCCGAAACGATTCACCTGCGCCGGCCATCGAGCACAGCGCTCACGGCGTGGGTGACCAGCTCGGCGCCAGCCAGCTCGTCCTGGCGCCTCGCGGGCTTGCCCACGACGAACAGCCTGGCGCGTGACCGCCGAACGGAACGACGCGGCCCTTGAGTCGCTCCATCGCCGCGACGCGCGGAGCACCAGACCGGCTCAGCCTGGTGTTCCTTCCGATCGCGACCGGACGCCCTTCGTCACTGAATGCTGGGCTCGCAGGTGCAGGTGGTCTGACGGCACGCGAGGCCCGCCGAGCAGGTGTTGCCACAGTTCGGCGCGCACACGCACGACCGGCTGTTCGGGTCACACATGAACGGCGCGACGCAGGTGGCGCCGCAGGGGTCGCCGTTCGCGTCGGGCGAGTTGTCGATCCAGTACCGGTAGCTGACGGCCACCTTCACGCCCGTCATGCGCGGAATGCACGCGCCGTAGAACACGATGCGGCGGGTGGCCGAGTCGATGTCCCAGCCGTTCTGACGGCTGCGCGGCACGTCGTTCGCGTTGCACGCGCCCGTGGTCTGCCCGGCCTCGATGGAGACCTTGATGGTGGCCGAGATGGGCGGACGCTGGAGCTGCCGGCCAGTGCCACCGATGGCCGCCGACAGGATCGCGTCGATGGTGTTCGCGAGCGCGGGGCTGTTGTTCTGGGCCACGTTGATGTCGCCGAGCACCCCGCTCGAGGCGGCGACGGCCGCGAGGTTTCGACGCGGGTTGGCCTGGGTCTCGTTGCACGACTGCCCCTGCGGGCAGACGATGCCGTGCAGCACGGCGCGGCCGCCCTGGCCGTCGAAGTTCGCGTAGAAGCCGTTGAGCTGGTTCATGTTGATGCCCGACTGATCGTCGGCGTCTCCGAGCAGGATCAGGTGCAGGTTGGCGCCGTCGCGCACCTTGTTGGCGGTGGCGTTGGCCGACCGGGGCAAGAGCACGCTCTGAATGTAGTTGCGCGACGACTCGAGGAGCCGCTCGTCGGCGTCACCGCTGGTGCCGAACCAGTTGGCCGCGCCACCCGACTGCGAGAACCACGACTGCATCGTCTGCGTGTTGTTGGTGAACGGGCGGAAGCAGAACGGGTTCGTGCCGGGCGTGCAGTCCATGCTCCAGTAGCCCGTCGTCACCGCGCCCGCGCGCCAGTCGAGGCCGGCCGACTGCAGCTTCTGCGAGAAGACGCTCGCCGCGTTGCCGATGGCCGCCTGGTAGCCGCCCATCGAGCACGAGTCGTCGACCACCCAGAGGAAGTCGACCTTCGCGTTGACGGTCGCGTTGAACACCTCGCACTGGGTGGCGGTGAGATCGCCCGCCTGGGCCACCGCGGTGCCACCGCCGACGTCATCGAGCTGGAAGAGCGCCTGGCCGGTGTAGAGCGAGGTGGGGATCGCCGCGATCACCGTCACCGCGCGCGTGGCGGTGCGGCGCACGTAGACCGCCTGCACCTTGAAGGGCCCGTTCGAGCCGGCCGAGCCCTGGAGCGTTCCACCCACCGCCATGCCGATGAAGCGCCGCGCGAGCTCGTTGGCGAAGTCCTTGCCGTCGCGGGGCGAGTTGACGTCGTAGGTGGCGCGAATGGCCGGGAAGTTGTCCCACGTCGTGTACGTCTGGGTGATCGGTGAGCTGAGCTGACCCAGGCCGGCGATGGTGCCGCGGCCGGCGTTCTCTTCACCCGTCGCGTCGCCCGCCACCCCCATCGTCTTCGAGAACGCGATGCCAGAGACCTTCGTGGCCGGGTTGTAGAACGCGATGCCGCGCTCCCCGTTGCTCAAGGTGAGCTTCGTCACCTCCATGAACTCGGGCACCAGCGCGAGCTGCACGTCGGCGAGGCCCGAGCTGTGGAACTGAACGGGCCGCAGGTTGGCGGTGGCGCACGCCTGCTGCGCGGGGCCCATGCCGTCGACAGCGCTGTTCGGGTTGAGCTCGCCCATGTCGACGCGGCCGTTCGAGTTGGTGTCTTCGGCGCCGTCCTGAATGCCGTCGCCGTCGGTGTCTCCACCGCACGCGTTCGTGCCCGTCGCGGGGTCGGCGTCGAAGGTGGTGGCTGCGACGTACATGCAGCCCATGGCGTCGGCGCCGGGCGGCTGCAGCTTGCCCTCGATGCCGTCGTTGAGGCCGTCGCCGTCGGTGTCCTTCAGCGTCGGGTTGGTGGCGCAGCCGGCGGCCATGTCGCGCACCTCCTGCTTGTCCGAGTAGCCGTCGCAGTCGGTGTCGACGCGCAGAGGGTTGGCCTCGGTGGCGTCGCGCCGCCCGTCCTGGTTGACGTCCTCTTCACCGTCCTTCAGGCCGTCGCCGTCGGTGTCGGCCAGCGTGGGGTTCGTCTTGCTGGCGCCGTCAGCGTCGTGGATGAACGAGGCCCCACACGAGGCGTTCACCGTCGACGTCTTCCCCATCTCGAGCCCATCGGGCAGGCCGTCCATGTCGGTGTCCGAGTTGCACGGGTCGCTGCGCGCGCCGTTGCCGTAGTCGGTGCCGTACTCCTCGAGATCGGTCAGGCCGTCACAGTCGGTGTCGCGAGTGCCGTTGTCGACCGCGACCGGGTCGCAGCCGGTGACGATCGTCGAGCCACCCGCGCTGCCACCACCCGCGCCGCTGCCGCCCGTGCCTGCGCCCGAACCGCCCGTCGCGTTCCCCGCGCCGGAGCCGCCAGTCCCAAGCCCACCACCGACGTTGCCGGTCGAGCCACGGCACTGTCCGCCGAGGCAGGTCTGGCCCGCGGCGCACTCCGCCGACGAGGTGCAGGTGCGAACCGGCGGGCTACACGAGATGACGCCAGCGCCGAGCAGCGCGACGAAAGTGAAACGCGTCATGAGCGAGGACTCCCTTGTTGATGCTGCCGCGCTCCCTAAGTGCGGCGGCCCCTTTGAACCGGGTCGGACTCTACGCACACTCTGCGACGAAAATCACATGGGGGGTGCTGTAGCCGCGTGTCATCGGCGCGCTCTCACGAATCGAGAAACCTGTCTCCTCGAGTGCACGGATCAACGTTTCGCGAGGTTCGAAGCCTACGGCGCCGCTCTCGTGGGTGCGCCCCAGCACGCGCACCATGAGCTGCTCCTGCCAGAGCGTCTTTTTCGCACGCCAGGAGCCATCGTCTTCGGCCTCCTTCAACACGAGGCGCCCGCCGGGCACGAGGAGCGCACGGCAGGCCGACAGGAAGCCGCGCCACTGCGCGGGCGGGAGCAGGTACAGCACGTCGGCGACGAAGACCGAGTCGAACGCGGCCTTCGAGGCCTCGGCGAGCGCGTCGACGGTGGCCACTTCGAGCCGAACGTTGGGGAACCGACCGACCGAGCGCCGGGCCCAGTCGATCTTCCGTGCGTCGGGGTCGACGCCGACGACGGAGCGCTCGGGGAAGCCGACGGCGAGGAGCGCGGTCAACACGCCGTGGCCACAGCCGACGTCGAGCAGTCGAGAGCCGCGCGCCCGCGCCGCCATCGCTTCGAGCGGCGCCGAGAAGAGCCGCGCGCGCACGAAGAGGCGCTCGGTGAGCGGGAGGGGATCGAAGGCCGCGAGCGAAGGGTGAAAGCCGCGCATCGTCGAGTCGTCTCCCTGGCGTCAGAAGCGGCCGACGAGCGCAGGGCCAGCGGCCCACGGCGCGACCCCGGGGCCGGGCGGAACGAAGGACACGGTCGGCATGACCTCGACCGGCGCCGCGTCGCGCGGGCGCGGCGGTTCGGTCGCGGCCGACACGAGCGCCGTGATGCCGGCGGTGAGCCCGATGCCGACGAGCGCGCTGACCGCGGCCAGCTGCGCCGCGCCGAAGAAGACCGCGCCCACGTAGAAGACCGCGAGGCCGACGCCCAAAGGCAGCCCGGTGAAGCGCAGCACCGCGCCGAGCGGCAGCTCGGTCAGGGCCGCGACGAGACCCCCGATCGCCGTCCCGATGGCCGGCGCCAGGAGCGCCGGGCCCGCCGAGAGCCCGCCCGTGACGGCCACGCTCGCCAGCACCGTGAGGGCGAGGCCGTAGAGGGCTCCCGACCCGAGGAGCGCGAGATCGCCGGCCGACAGATCGTCCACCGTCCACAGCAGGGCCAACGGCACCAGCGCGCCGATCTGCGAGCCGACGAGGGCGAGCACGCCGGGCAGCACCGAGGGCAGCCCCGGCACCCGCTCCGCCAGCAGCACCGACGCGCCCAGCCCCGCCAACGCGCCGACGCCGAGCCCCAGCGCCGCCGCGCCCGCCGAGAGCAGGCCGATCGGTTGGAAGTACTGCAGCACGGCGGCGAGCCCGCCCAGGCCGACGCCTCCGATGAGCGCGCCGAGGTAGGCCCCCTGGGGCGCGGCGAACGGCGAGGTGGACTGCGCCGCGGTGACGCCCGTGCCGATGAGCGCCCCCACCACCAGCCCATCGAGGATCTCGGCGAACGCGAAGAGTGGCCCGCCGCGCCCGGCCGACAAGCGCGAGAAGCGCCCGGCCCGGGGCGCGAGCGGCGTGGCGTTCACCGGGGCCTCGGGCGTCGTCGCGGCGGCCGGGCCGGGATCGCCGGGCGTCTCACCCATGGGCCGAACGACCTGCGCCGAGGCGTCGAGGGCGACGAGCACCAGCAGCAGCGCGCCCGGCCGACTCATCGGTACTTCAGGAACCCACCGACGACGTCGCGGACCAGGGCCGAGATCGACAAGCCATGTCGGCGCGCGATCACCGCGAGCTGATCGAACTCGGTCGAGGCGAGATCGATGGTGACCGACTTGCCCTGCCCATCGCCGAGCCCCTGGGACTCGCTGATGGGCTCGATGGTCGAGATGATCTCTTCGGCCTCTTCTTCGACGATCTCTTCCGGCCCGGGCGCCCCCGGCTCGCGCAGGCGCGTCAGCCGCTGCTTCTCTTCCTCGAGCTCGTCGTCGAAGAGCTGCTTGAGGAAGTTCGCGAGGTGGATGTTCGACGGCGTGAACTCGTACTGGGACAGGAACTGATCGATGTCGTACTGCATGTCCCACGCGGTCTGGTACCGGCGCTCGCGGTCCTTCTCGAGCGCCTTCATGAGAATCGCCTCGACCGCCTCGGGGATGTCGGCCTTGAAGTAGCTGGGGGCGTAGATCTTCCCCTCGGTGATCGACTTGAGGATCGCCACCTCGGAGTCGCCGGTGAAGAGCTTGAAGCCGGTGAGCCACTCGTAGAGCACGGTGCCGAGCGAGAAGAGGTCGCTGCGGTTGTCGAGCTGCTTCCCCATGCACTGCTCGGGGGACATGTACGAGAGCTTGCCCTTAATCTCGCCGGCGCGCGTCTGCTCGATCTGGTTCGCCGCCTTGGCGATGCCGAAGTCGAGCACCTTCACCGTGCCGTCGAAGGACACGAAGATGTTCTCGGGCGTGACGTCGCGGTGCACGATGTTGAGCGCGGTGCCGTACGTGTCGGTCTTCTGGTGCGCGTAGTACAGGCCCTCGCAGACGCTCGAGGCGATCTTCAGGGCGTACACCATGGGGAACGGGATCCCCAACGAGTCGGCCTTCGGGATGATGCGACGCATGTCGCGCCCGAAGACGTACTCCATCGCGATGAAGTACGACTCGCCGATTTTGCCGAGGTCGTAGATCTGCACGATGTTGGGGTGATTCAGCTGCGCGGCGAGCTTGGCTTCGTTGAGGAACATCTTCACGAAGTTCGGCTGCTTCGACAGGTGCGGCCGAATGCGCTTGATGACGATCGTCTTCTCGAAGTTCTCGATGCCGGCCTGGCGGGCGAGGAAGATCTCGGCCATTCCGCCGACCGCGATGCGGTCGATGAGGGTGTACTTGCCGAACCGGATGTTCTTCTTCGGGTCACCTTGAGCCATCGCGCGGCGGGCACCTTACCAGCCCGGTCCGGGGCGTACAGGCTCGCGACGAAGCGGCGTCGTCAGGGCTTTCGGACCGGCGCCGGCACGAGGCGCTCGAGGTGCTCCGCGAGCGCCCACACGGACCCATCGACGAGCGGCGTGTCGAGCGTCGCCCGGAGCGTCTTGAGTACCTGACACATCGCCTCGGCCAGCGGCTGATCGAGCGGATGCTCGGCGTCGGTGGCCGCGGCCGCGCGCGAGACGCACGCCGGAATGGCGCGGTCGAGCACCGCGACGAGCTGCTGCCGGTGCTCGCGCGACCGATCGAGCCGAATGGTGCGCCCCAGGTTCCACCGGTACCAGACCAGCTCGTGCTCGAGCTGCGCGCAGGTGTCGCCCACCACCGCATCGGGCATCGTGCGCATGAGCGACGCGTCGGCCCCGAAGAGCCTGTCGAACAGCGGCCCCGTCGAGGAGAGCCGCTCGCTGGCCGAGGCCGCGAGCGCCGGGCACACCAGCCGAACCCGGCGCCCCACCACCACGTTCTTCACGCAGTTGAAGCCGTAGACCCCGGCGAGGGCGACGCCCACCGCGAGCGCGCCCAGGCGGGCCTTCGTCACATGTAGCTCTCGATCGGCGGGCAGCTGCAGACGAGCTTGCGATCGCCCAGTACGTTGTTGACGCGCCCCACCGACGGCCAGAACTTGTGCGCCTTCACCCACGGCAGCGGGTACACGGCGCGGCTGCGCGGGTACGGCCGGGTCCACTCGTCGCCGGTGGCGATGGCCGCGGTGTGCGGGGCGTGCTTGAGCGGGTTGTGATCCTTCGGCAGGGTGCCGGCCTCGATCTCGGCGATCTCGGCGCGGATCGACACCATCGCGTCGACGAAGCGATCGAGCTCGGCCTTCGACTCGGACTCGGTGGGCTCGATCATCATCGTGCCAGCCACCGGGAACGACACCGTCGGCGCGTGGAACCCGTAGTCCATCAGGCGCTTGGCGATGTCTTCAACCTCGACGCCCGTGGTGCCCTTCACCGTGCGGGTGTCAAGAATGCACTCGTGGGCCACGCGCCCACCGAAGCCTCGGTACAGCACCGGGTACGAGGCCTGGAGCTTCTCGGCCACGTAGTTGGCGTTGAGAATCGCCGTCTTCGTCGCGTGCGTCAGGCCGTCCGCGCCCATCATGCGAATGTACATCCACGAGATGAGGAGGATGCTGGCGCTCCCGAAGGGCGCGGCCGAGACGGCGCCGGTGCCCTTCGCGCCGCCGGTCTTCGCCTGGACGTGGCCCGGGAGGAACTCGACGAGGTGCTTCGCCACGCAGATCGGGCCCATGCCCGGCCCGCCACCGCCGTGGGGGATGCAGAACGTCTTGTGCAGGTTGAGGTGGCAGACGTCGGGGCCGAAGTCTCCCGGCCGGCACAGGCCCACCTGGGCGTTCATGTTCGCGCCGTCCATGTAGACCTGCCCGCCCTCGGTGTGGACGAGCTCGCAGATCTCGCTGATGGCCGACTCGAATACGCCGTGCGTCGAGGGGTACGTCACCATCAGCGCCGCGACCTTGCCGGCGTTGGCCGCGATCTTCGCCTTCAGATCCGCCACGTCGACGTTGCCCGCGTCGTCCGTCTTGACGACGACCACCTGGTAGCCCGCCATCACCGCCGAGGCCGGGTTGGTGCCGTGGGCCGAGGCCGGAATGAGGCACACGTTGCGGTGCCCCTGGCCGCGGGCCTCCTGGTAGGCGCGAATGACGAGCAGGCCGGCGTACTCACCCTGGCTGCCGGCGTTCGGCTGGAGCGAGGTGCCCGCGAAGCCGGTGATCTCGGACAGCCACGTCTCGAGGTCGGTGAAGATCTGCCGGTAGCCGGCCCACTGCGACTCCGGCGCGAACGGGTGCAGGCCGTTGAACTCGGGCCAGGTGACGGGCTCCATCTCGCTCGTCGCGTTGAGCTTCATGGTGCACGAGCCGAGCGCGATCATCGAGTGGCAGAGCGACAGGTCCTTCGCCTCGAGGCCGCGCACGTACCGCAGCATCTCGTGCTCGGTGTGGTGCGTGTTGAACACCGGGTGCGTGAGGTAGGCGCTCGTGCGGCGCAGGGCCTCGGGGAGCAGCGGCGCGGCGGTGGCGGCGGCCGCGAGCGACTCGGCGGTGAAGCCGGGGGCCTTGCCCGCGAACACGGCCAGCAGCGCGTCGAGCTGCGCGGCCGCATGGGTCTCGTCGAACGACAGCCCGAGGTGGTTCGCGTCGAGGCGGCGCAGGTTCATGCGCGCGGCCTCGGCCGCCTTCATGAGCGCGTCGCCCTGCTTCGGGTCGACCTTCACCGAGAGCGTGTCGAAGTACACGTCGTGCTCGAGCCCGAAGCCGAGCTTCGCGAGGCCCGCGGCCGCCGTGCGGGCGAGCGCGTGTACGCGGGTGGCGATCGACCGGAGCCCCTGGGGCCCGTGGTACACCGCGTACATCGACGACATGACGGCGAGCAGCACCTGCGCGGTGCAGATGTTCGACGTCGCCTTCTCGCGGCGAATGTGCTGCTCGCGGGTCTGCAGCGCCATGCGCAGCGCCATGTGGCCGTGCGCGTCCTCCGAGACGCCGATGATCCGCCCCGGCATCGAGCGCGCGAACTCGAGCTTCGTCGAGAGGAAGGCGGCGTGCGGGCCGCCGAAGCCCATCGGCACGCCGAAGCGCTGCGCCGAGCCGATGGCGACGTCGGCGCCGAGCTCGCCCGGAGGCGTGAGCAGGCACAGCGCCAGCAGGTCGGTCGCCATCACCACCATCGCGCCGTGCGCCTTCGCCTTCGCGACGAAGGGCCGGTAGTCGACGATCGCGCCGTCGGTGGCCGGGTACTGCACGAGCACCGCGAAGCACTTCTTCGAGAAGTCGTACGTCGCGTGATCGCCCACGACGACGTCGATGCCGAGCGGCTCGGCGCGCGTCTTCACCACCTCGATCGTCTGCGGGTGGCAGCGCGACGACACGAACATCGCCTTCGCGTCGGCGTCCTTGACGAGCGAGTGGGCCAGGTGCATCGCCTCTGCGGCGGCGGTGCCCTCGTCGAGCAGCGACGCGTTCGAGATCGGCAGGCCGGTCAGGTCAGCCACCATCGTCTGGTAGTTGAGCAGCGCCTCGAGGCGGCCCTGGGCGATCTCGGCCTGGTACGGCGTGTACGCGGTGTACCAGCCGGGGTTGAGGAGGATGTTGCGCAGGATGACACCGGGCGTGAGGGTGCCGAAGTACCCCTGGCCCTGGAACGAGGTGAAGACCTGGTTCTTCGCGGCGATCGCCTTCAGCTCCGCGAGCAGCTCGGCCTCGCCCTTCGCGGGCGGCAGGCTCATGGGCTTCTTGAGGCGAATCGCCTTCGGCACGGTCTGGTCGATGAGCGCGTCGAGCGAGGGCGCCTTGATGGCGGCGAGCATCTCTTCGATGTCGCGAGACGACGGTCCGACGTGGCGGCGGGCGAAGGTGTCGAGCGGTTGGAGCATGGGGCGGCGCAATACAGAAGGACCCTGTGTCTTCGCAATGGATTGCACCTGCGCCGATGGGGGTGCCTGATGGGTGTGAGGAGCCGGTGCTATCCTCCGGCTCGTGCGAATGCGGTGGCTGGTGTGTGCAACGACGCTGCTCGTCGCGCGGGCGAGCGGGCCTCAGCCTGCGCCGGGGCGAACCCTGACGGTCGACGACGTTCGCCCGCTGGTCGAGGCCGCGGAGTACCGCCCGTCGACTCGCGACCGGCACCCGACGGCGCCGAACCGGGCCCAGGGGCTCCGCGCGCGATGGACGCCCGCTGGAACGCGCCTCGAAGATCGCACGAGCGGAGCGTGGTTGATGACGCTCACCACCCGGAGCGTCGGGCGGCCCGGGCGCCTTGTGCCGCTGCCCGACGGCCCGGCCACCGTCGATGAGGCCCTGGTGACGCGCGACTTCGGCGCCGTGCGGGAATGGTGGCGGAACACCCCCGAAGGACTCGAGCAGGCCTGGTCGTTCGCCGAGCGCCCGCACGGCGACGGCCCCCTGTCGATCGAGGTCGACGTCGACGGCGCGACGGTCACCGCCGCGGGCGAGCGACTCGCGCTGGCGAGCCACGCGGGCCGGCAGCTCGTGTACGACCACCTCGAGGTCCTCGACGCCGAGGGCAAGGTGCTGCCCGCCCGCCTCGCCGTGCGCCCGGCGGGCTGGCGGGTCGAAGTCGACGACACCCTCGCGTCGTACCCCATCACCATCGACCCGCTGGTGCGCGCGGAGCGAAAGATCCTCGACGCGCCGAGAGGGGGCCGCGAGTTCGGCCTGAGCATCGCGAACGTCGGCGACCTCGACGGCGACGGGCTGCCCGACATCGCCGTCGGCGACCCGGGCATCGACCAGGGCGAACCCAACGAGGGAGCAATCATGCTCTACCGCACGACCCCGATCGGCCCCGAGCAGACCCCGCTGGCGATCTTCGAAGGGGGCAGCGTGGGAACACGCCTCGGCGAGACGGTGGCGGCGGCGGGCGACGTCAACTGCGATGGCCGGCCAGACGTCGTCGCGACGGCGGCGACGCTCCCGGTCCGCCTCTTTCTGGGGGCCGAGCGCGGGCTCGACCCGAGCCCCTGGAAGGGCCAGTTCCCCGACGCGGGCGTCGAGGGCACCAGCGACCTCCGCGCAACGAGCGCCGGCGACGTCGACGACGACGGCTGCTCGGACCTCGTCGTGGGGGCACGCTTCTGTGACCGACCCGAGCAGAACGAGGGCTGCGTCTTCCTCTTCCTCGGCCGAGACGCAGGCCTCAGCGAGTTCCCCGCCGCGATCCTCGACTCGAACATGCCGCAGGCGCTCTTCGGGAGCAGCCTGGCCAGCGGGAACCTCGACAGCGATCGGTTCTCCGATCTCGTCATCGGTGCTCCTGGCTACGCGCAAGGCTCTTCCGGCGAGGGGGCGATGTTCTCGTACGCCGGGACCATCGACGGAGGCCTGCGGCCGCTCCCCGTGTACGAGAGCAACGTCCAGGGTGCGTTCGCCGGCTCCAGCGTCGTGATGCCCGGAGATCTCGACGGTGACGGCGACGCAGAGGTCCTCGTGGGCGAACCCGGCTTCGATGGAGGCCAGGGGCGTGTGGCGGTCTTTTCCGGACCATCACCCACGGCCCCCCGGTATCTCGTGCCGCCCGTGCCGACGCTCGACTTCGGGGCCGAGCTCGCGGCCGTGGGCGACCTCAACGCCGACGGGTACGCCGACTTCGCCGTTCAGACGGAAGAGCACGTGTGGGTGTACCGCGGTGGACCCGGCGCCCCCTCGAGCCGCCCCGACTTCACGGTGGCCGCAGCCGCCGCCAGCCCGGGCCCGGTCTCGACGGCGCTCCGCAGCGCGGCTGGTGCCGATCTCGACGACGATGGCTTCACCGATCTGCTCGTCGGGCGGGCGGTGATCGGCTCTGGACAAATCGACTGGCAACGCGGGCAGGCCGACGGGCCCGATGCGTCTTTCCTCGTCGCGAAGGGCCAGGCACGCGATGAACTCGGCGCGAGCCTCGCGAGCGCCGGCGACGTCAACGCCGACGGGTTCTCGGACCTCCTCATCGGCGCCCCCGGCGTTATGGCGAGCGCGGGCGCCGCGCTCCTCCTCCTGGGCGAAGCAGACGGGCGGCCGGTTTCGATGAACGTGGTCGCTAGAGGTGACCCAGGAGACGCGCTCGGAAGCAGCGTGGCCGGCGTCGGCGACGTCAACGGCGACGGCCTTGGCGACGTCGTCGTCGGTCGCCCGGGGCGGCGGCTGGCGGAAGGCGGGGCGACGCTGTTGCTCGGCCGACGTGGCGCGCTGCCCGAGGCGAGCTCGTGGGAGCCCGTCGGGGCCTCGCCCACCAGCCGCCTCGGGGCGAGCGTCGCGGGAGCCGGCGACGTCAACGGCGATGGCTACGCCGACGTCATCGTCGGAGCACCCGAGTTCTCGGACACGCGACTGCGCGCGGGGCGCGCGCTGATCTACCTCGGGGGGGCGGCTGGGCTGCGGGCCTCACCGGACTGGACCGTCGAGGGAGACCTGGCCGGGGCCCGGCTCGGCGCCAGCGTGTCGTCGGCGGGCGACGTGAACGGAGACGGCTTCTCGGACGTGCTCGTCGGCGTGCCGTCGACCGGGCAGCGCCCGGGCGAGTGCCGCGTGTACCTGGGCGGTCCCTCGGGCCCACAAACCTCGGCCAGCTGGGTTGGGCGTGGCGCTGGGGCCGGCGACCGCTTCGGCGAGAGCGTCGCCGCGGCCGGCGATGTCGACGCGGATGGCAGAGGTGACGTCGTCATCGGCGCACCCGGAGCCGCAGACGGCGGCGCCGTGTTCCTCTTCCCCAGCACGTCGATGGGCTTCCCGGCGATCGCAGGGTGGACCCGGGCGGGGCGTTTCGACGAGGCGCTGGGCGCCGCGGTCGCCGGCGCGGGCGACGTCGATGGCGACGGCCGCGGCGACCTCCTGGTGGGGGCGCCCCTCGCGCGCGGTGGTGAGGGGCGGGCCTCGCTCTTCGTCGGGGCGGCGTTGCCCTCGCCGATGGACACGCCCCGCTGGGTCCAGACTGGGGTCGAGTCGACGGAGCGGCTCGGGTTCGCGGTCGCCAGCGCTGGCGATGTCAACGGCGATGGCTTCGCCGATGTGCTCATCGCGGACCGCGATCTCGAGTCGGCGCTCAGCTTCTCCGGCCAGGTCCACCTGGCGCTCGGGGGCGACCGGTTGCCCGGCCGCTCCCTCGGCTTGAGCCAGCGCTTCCCCGACGACCCGGTCGGGCCCGGGGGACGACTGGTGCTGCCAGAGCGGGCGAAGCTCACGATGACCCTCAGGGACAGCCTGGGGACGGGCGGGAAGCTGCGCCTGCAGGTCGAGGTGAAGCCCATCGGCGTTCCTTTCGACGGCGGCGTCACCGCCCAGTCGGCACCTCAGCGCCCGGGCCTCGCGAGCGCCGAGCCCGTGCTCCCGGTGGGGCGCTACCACTGGCGGGCCAGGCTCGAGTCGAACACCGTGACCTCGCGCTGGGTCCCCTTCGGGGCGAACCGCGAAGACGAGCCGGACTTCGTGGTCGTCCCTCCAGTCACCGCCGGTGGTGCAGGCGGAGGCGGCGCGGGAGGCGGCGCAGCAGGCGGCTCGTCAGGCGGCGATGCCGGCGGAACGCCAGTCATCGACGCCGGGCCCGTCGAAGAGCCCGAGGTGCACCCCCCACCAGCGGTCACCTTCGTGCCCAACGGCTGCGGCTGCTCCGGGGGCGCGGGCGGCGTGCCGCCGCTCGTCCTCCTCGTGTGGGCCCTGGCCCGGCGCGCACGGCGGTAGGGGCTTACGTTCCCTGAGCGCAGCACCGGGTCGGGAACGGTGGTTCGCGGAAGACCTCACGCGCCCGCTCCGCGTCGCCTCCCCCGCCCCCGGGCGGGCCGCGACGCAGAACCGCGGCCCGTGCGGCGCCACCGCTCAAACGCCGCATCCCGTCCGCCAGCCTTCCCGACGACCGGATGTACGGGCGGAGGGTGCACCGCCCCTACATCCGAGCGCCGGATCGACGGTCGATGGCGCTCGACCTGGCATGGCCACCTCGATTCCAGCGCCGCGGCAAGCGGCGTAGTGTCCGGCCCCGCACACCAACCCGGGAGGGACCATGGGGAAGTACCTCGGAGGGACGGACTCGCCAAAGGCACTCGTCGACGCTGGGCTTCGGGTGATGGAGCGCTTCGACGCGACGACCCACGCGGCCGTCGCCGCGGACGTGAAGAAGTACCTCGGCTGGCACAAGCGCTACGCCGCGCGGGCTGAGGCGGTCGCGCGCGCGGAAGCGGTGCTCTCGGCCGCCCGCGAGGCGCTCGCAGAAGCCGACGCGACGCGCGACGAGGCGACGATGGCGCTCGATCGCGCGCTCATCGCCGAGGGCGCTCCCAAGACGAACGCCTTCAAGGCCTACGGCGCACCGCCGCCCGCGCAGGTCATCGAGGCGGCCATCGTCGATCAGGGCCGGCTCGTGCGCGGGCTCGTCGGCAAGCTAAAGCGCGTGAAGACGCTCGCCCCCGGAGTGAAGGGGGCGCTCAAGGCGCTCGAGCGCGCGAACGCCGCGGTGGAGCCGAAGGCCGCGAAGGTGAAGGGCTCGCTCGACGCGCTGGCCGCGGCACGAAAGGAGCGCGACGCCCTCGAGCGGCCGCTCCGCCGAGCGCTCTCGGTGCTCAAGCTGCGCGCCCGGGCCGCGGAGCTCGAGGGCGCCACCGGCCTTCACGCCGAGCTCTTCAGCGACGCGCGGCGCCGCACGCAGGAGCCCGACGAGGCGCCGCTCCCTGACTCCGCGCCCACGCCTCCGCACCCGGGCTGAACCCATGTCGACCGTCGTCGGTTTTCCGCCGCTGCCGAAGCCCCCTGCCCCGCCTCAGCTGGGGGTGGATCCGCGCCAACGGCGGACGTCGACCATCCTGTCCAACCTGGGCGGCATGCTCGCGGGCGGCGGGGCCGGCGTCGCCACCGCCAATATGAGCTCGGGCTTCTTCGCCGCCAGCGTCAACGTCGGCGCGCTCCAGGCCACGCTCGAGGCCGGGCTGTCGCGGTTCACCCTGCCCATCGTTCGCGACCGCTGGGACGAAGTGCGGCCCTGGATTGAAGGCGTCCTGTACGCGTGGACCCAGCGGCTCAAGGAGAGCCGGGTGGAGCTGAAAGAGAACGGCGTGCGCATCGCGATCAAGACGCAGGACGATCTCGGGTACTACGACTACGCGTTCGACGTGTTCCCTGGGCGCGCCAGGGAGGAGGGCTCGTGAGGCGACTGCTCTTGCTGGTCCTCGCGGGTACCACCGCCTGCTGGGACTTCGATGCGGCGTACGATCGCTACTGCCGAGTCAATGGATGTGAGGAGGATGGCGGGCTCGAAGACGGCGGGGCGGCCGGTGGCACGGCCGGCGGGACGGCGGGTGGTTCTTCTGGTGGGACGGCAGGCGGAGTCTCCGGCGGCGCAGCGGGTGGATCGTCGGGTGGTGTGGCGGGTGGATCGGCGGGTGGTGTCGCGGGTGGATCGTCAGGTGGTGCGTCAGGGGGCGCGGCGGGTGGCTCCTCAGGCGGCGCGGCGGGCGGTTCAGCCGGCGGGGTGGCGGGTGGAGCGCCGCTCCCGACGCCGTGCGATCCCGGCCGAGGCCGACTCCTGTGCGACGCGCCGATCGCGCTCCGGCCGGCAGCGGGCTTTCTCAGCACCGACAACCTCTCGGCGGCGGCCGATGACACCTCACTCATCGTCGCGTGGGTCACCAGCTCGAACCTCGTGACGGTGAGCCGCGTCTTCCGCGACGGAGGCACCGCTGGGCTCTTCTCGCACCAGGCGCAGGCCGCCGTGACGTCGGCCGCCGTCTCGGCGCGCGGCGGCGACTTCGCCGTGGGCTTCATCGAGGGCACGAACGCCCGGTGCTTCTCGAGCGCCGACTCCGACGCCGGCCTCGTCACGATCTCGACCCCGTCCACCGCGCGGATGATCAACGTCTCGGTCAACGGCGACGGCGGTGTGGGCGCCGCGCTGGCGAGCACGAGCGCGCCGTTCGTCGCCCGCTCGGAGTTCGGCTGTCCCCGGAGCGCGATCATTCCGCGTCGCACCGGCTTCGCCCAGCCGTTCGGCACCTTCGGGTCCGTCGACTGGCACCCGGCCCTCGACTCGGGCGGCTTCCGCTACTCCACCACCGGCACCGACTCGCTGTTCGGGGGTGCGTTCGGCTCGTTCGCCCTTCTCGACGATGGCGGCGTCGACGGGCGCCAGTTCATGCCGAACTCAGGCAACCGGGTCGGAGGCCACGCCGCCGTGATGGCCACGACGGGTGCGAGCCTCAACGTCGTGCGCACCCGCCGCGAGGTGCCCGGCGGCCCCTTCACGCTCGTCGTCGACCCGTTCCCGACGCTGTACACCAGCACGTTCGCGCCCATGGGCGCCGTCAACCTTGGCGTTGGGCAGGACCTGCAATTCTGGAACGCCTCGCGCTGTGGCGCGCAGTGCCTCGCCGTCGTGGCGACCGAGGGCACGCCGCTGCGCCCCTCGGTGCGGTTCCTCGACGACGACACCCTGGCGATCCAGCGCGCGCAGGACGCGGGCGTCTTCGACGTCACCTGCTCCGCTTCCGGCGCCGCGCCGCCCATCGCGTCGGCGTGGTTCGACCGCCGCCTCGGCATCGCCGTCGGCAGCGCGTCGCAGGTGACGATCCACTGGTGCGAGCGCCCCTGACGCCCGCGCGATTTTCTCAAGGCGTGAGAGTCGACACGTCAGGGTGTCAGGCGGCCGTGGCGCACACTTGACCACCGGGCCTTTCGTGGCGTAGCCGCGCCGCGTCGTCGCCCGGGGACACCAATCATGCGCCAGTCGATTCTTGCAGCCGTGCTGTTGGGCCTGTCGTCCACCGCGGTCGCGCAGGTGACGATCAACCCTTCGGGCGGAACCGGGCCCGGCACGGGCGTTCGGGTGCACGTGGGGCCGACCGGCCAGGTGCAGGTGATCCGCAACGGCACCGGGCAGTTCTACTCGCAGACCGCCACCCCGGGAGCCACCACCAACCCCGGCGTCCTCACCGGTCTGTCGAACGGCGTGTACCTGGCCGTGGGCACGACGAACGTCTTTGGGCCGCTCCACTTCGCGGCCGCGCCGGTGCTCGGCATCACCGCGGCCGAGTTCACGCCGGTGAGCAACACGGTGACGCCGCAGCCGAACGGGAGCGGCTCGGCGACCACCGTGCTCCGCGCGACGGTGGGCGGGCGGAACTACGATCTCTCTGTTCGGTACGACTACACGTTCCCGAACGACTTCGTGTCGGTGACGCACACGCTGACGATCCCCGCGGGGAACACGGTGCCGGTGCGCCTGTACCACGCGCTCGACGCGTACCTGGGCGGCGACGACTTCGGCCCGAGCTTCTACGTGCAGGGCCCGCCGACGGTGGTGGGCGGCTTTCGTCAGGCCTCGAACGTGGTGCTGGCGTGGCGCTACCGCGGCGGCCTGCCGTGGACCGGGTACTTCGGCGGCTTCTACGAGTGCATGTTCCGCGACGCGCTGTGCCCGATGGGCTCCGGCGGCGGCAACAACGTCTTCGGCGCGCTCACCTTCAACAACTGGGTCGACTCGACCGTGAAGGACAACGGCTTCGCCATCATGTGGAACTTCGGCGCCACGCCCGGCACGCAGGTGGTGTCGAACGATCTGACGTTCTTCTCGTACCAGCCGACGCTGACCAAGGCCTTCGGCACCACCGCGATCCAGGCGGGCTCGACCACCACCCTCACCTTCACCATCGACAACGTCCCCGGTGCGCCGGCGCAAGGCAACCTCGGCTTCCAGGACACGCTGCCCACCAACCTGGTGCTGGCGAACTCGACGTTCACCAACACCTGCGGTGGCACGGTGACGCTCAACACGAGCGCGAACACCATTCGGCTGCAGAGCGGAACCCTGGCGCCCACGGTGCAGCGGTGCACGGTGGTGGTGAACGTCACCTCGTCGGTGGCCGGGGCGTACACGAACGGGCGCTCCAACATCTCGAACCTGTCGGTGGTCGAGAACCAGGTGAGCGATCAGATCCTCTCGGTGGTGCAGAGCGCGCCCATCGTCACGCTCGAGGCCCCTGGCATCATCAACCTGCAGAACGCGACTGCGTACCCCGTCTCGGGCACCTGCCAGACGATCGCCGGCAACGTCACCGTCTCGGTCGGGAGCGTCATCACGTCGGTGCCGTGCTCGGCCGGCACCTTCTCGGCCAGCCCCAACGTGGCGGGCCTGGCGGACTCGGCGTCGGTCACCGTGAGCGCGTCGCAGACGAACGCCGCCGGCACCGGCACCACCTCGCGGCCCACCTCGAAGGACACCATCGCGCCGGCCGCGCCCGCCTTCACCTCGCCCGCTGACGCGGCCTTCGTCGGCACCACCACGCCCACCGTCTCGGGTACCGCCGAGCCGGGCACCACCGTGCGGGTCATCGTCGGCGGCGTCACCGTCTGCACCGCGCTCGCGCAGGGGAACGGCGTGTGGACCTGCACGACGACGGCCCTCGCGGACGGCGCACGCACGCTCACCACCACCGCGACGGATCCCGCGGGCAACACCTCGCCGGTCTCGCCGCCGAGGACGATCACCATCGACACCACGCCGCCCGCCGCGCCCGTCATCAACAGCCCGGCGCAGAGCGCGGTGGTGGGCCCGAACCCGTCGATCTCGGGCACCGCCGAGCCCTTCGCGCAGGTGACGGTCACCGAAGGGGCCGGCACGGTGTGTTCGGTCGCGGCCAACAACCTCGGCCAGTGGACGTGCCCCACCACCTTCGGCCCGTCGATGCGCACCATCTCGGCGACCCAGCGCGACCGGGCCAACAACGGGGGGCCCGCGGCGCCCAGCCGCACGTTCACCATCGCCAACGTGCCGACGGTGACGCTCAACGCGCCCGCGGCCATCACCCGCGCCAATGTCTCGGCGTACACGCTGACCGGCGCCTGCACGACGGCGGCAGGCACCGTCACCGTGCGGGTCGGCGCCTTGACGACGATGCCGACCTGCACCGCAGGCATGTTCTCGACCACCCTCGACGTCTCGAGCCTCGCCGACGGGCCGGCCATCGCCGTCAGCGCAGCCCAGACGAACGTCACGGGCACCGGCACCGACACCCGCACTGCGCTCAAGGACACCGTCGCGCCGCCCGCGCCCGCGTTCGCCACGCCCGCCGAAGCGGCGGTCGTCAACACCTCGACGCCGATGATCTCGGGCACCGGCGAAGCAGGCGCGACCCTCACCGTGCGCCGGGGCGCCACCGTCGTCTGCACCGTCACCGTGCCCAGCAACGGGACGTGGAGCTGCGTGGCCGGCGCGATCCCCGATGGGCCGGTCAGCCTCACCGCGACGGCCACCGACGCGGTCGGCAACGTCTCGGGCACCTCGCCCGCGCGCACCTTCACGGTGGACACGGCCGCGCCGAACCCGCCCACCATCACGAACCCGGCCCAGGGCGCCACGGTGGGGCTCAACCCGACGCTCGCCGGCACCGCCGAGCCGAACGCCACGGTGTCGGTGACCGAGGGCACCCTGCTCGTCTGCAGCGTGACCGCGAACTCGACGGGCCAGTGGAGCTGCCCCACCACCTACCAGCCGGGCATGCGCTCGATCACCGCGACCCAGCGGGACACCGGCGGGAACCTCTCGGCGCCGTCCGCGGCCCGCACCTTCACCGTCGCTCCGGTGCCCACGGTGACGCTCGACCCGCCCGGGCCGATCAACGGGGTCAACGCGTCGAGCTACCCCGTGTCGGGCCAGTGCACGACGGCCGCCGGCCTCGTGTCGATCACCGTGGGCGGCGTGAGCGGCTCGGCCACCTGCACCAGCGGCGCGTTCTCGACGACGGTGGTGGTCGCCTCGATCGCCGACTCGACGTCGGTGCCGGTGGTGGCCGCGCAGACGAACCCGTCGGGCACCGGCAATGACACCCGCAGCACGACGAAGGACACCGTGGCCCCGTCTGCGCCGACCTTCTCGCGCCCGATGGAGGGCGCCATGCTCTCCGATGCGTCGCCGACGCTGACCGGCACCGCCGAGCCCGGCAGCACCGTGCGCGTCACCCGGGGCGGCATGGTGCTCTGCACGACCGTCGCGCCGGCCTCGGGCACGTGGAGCTGCGTCGCCCCGATGCTGGGCGATGGGCAGATCATCGTCACCGCCACCGCGACGGATCCCTCCGGCAACGTGTCGACCGCCTCGATGCCGCGCACCTTCATCGTCGACACCACGCCTCCGCCCGCGCCGACCCTGAGCACCCCGGCCGAGGGCGCGCGCGTGGGCCTCTCGCCGCTGATCTCCGGCATCGCCGAGCCGAACGCCACCGTCACCGTGACCGAGGGCGGCGCCCTCGTCTGCCAGACGACCGCCACCATGACGGGGGCCTTCAGCTGCCCCACCACCCTGGGCATGGGCGCCCACGTCATCACCGCGCGCCAGACCGACACCGCGGGCAACCAGGGCCCCGCGTCGGCGCCCCGCTCGTTCACCGTCGAGAACGTGCCCACCGTGATCCTCGGGCAGCTGCAGGTCATCAACCTCGCCCGCGTCATGCAGTACGAGGTGCTGGGCTTCTGCACCACGGGCGCGGGGCCGGTGAGCGTCACCGTCGGCACCGTCACCGGCATGGCGACGTGCGTGATGGGCCAGTTCTCCACGCGCCTCGACGTGCGCGGGGTCGCCGACGGCGCGATGGTGCAGGTCGCCGCGAGCCAGACCACCGCCGGCGGCACGGGTCGCGATCAGCGCACGGTGCTGAAAGACACGGTGCCGCCGCCCGCGCCGACGTTCACCACGCCCGCCAGCGAGGTGACGACCTTCACCGTCGATCGCCCCGTGCTGGCCGGCACCGCGGAGCCGAACGCCACCGTCACGATCTTCATCAACGGCCAGCTCGCCGGCACGGCGACCGTCGACGCGATGGGCGCCTGGAGCTTCACGCCGGCCACGCCGCTGGCCGACGCCCGCTACACCGTGAAGGCGAGCGCGACCGACCTCGCGGGCAACACCGGGCCCGACTCGGTCATCGTGCCCTTCTCGGTCGACTCCACGCGGCCGAACGCCCCCGTCATTCTCACGCCCGAGAAGGACAAGTCGTACGACGTCGACCGGCCGCTCGAGATCACCGGCACCTCGGAGCCCGGAGCGCGGGTGACAATCTTCCTCGACGGCAGGCCCACCTTCTTCGTGATGGCGGACGCGCAGGGGCGCTTCTCGGCCACGGTGCCGGCCAACGTGCTCGCCGAGGGGACCCACGTCGTCGCCGCCGAGGCGCTCGACGCCGCGGGGAACCAGAGCGTGCGCTCGGCCGACGTGCCCTTCTTCATGCGCATTCCGACGTGGACGTACGCGGGCCAGGGGCTCGTCAGCTGCGCGTCGACGTCCCTCCCCGGCGGAGGCGCCCCGCTGGCCCTCGCGCTGCTCGCGCTCGCCTCCTGCCGCCGCCGTACCCGCTGAGTGTCCTCCATGAACCGGCTCCTCCTCGCAGGTCTCCTCGTCGCGGTCCCGGCGCTCGCCCAGGACCCAACGCCGCTGCCGACGTTCTCGCTCACCCGCTTCTCGCTCAACGACGCGCCGCTCGGCGGGCTGGGCGCGGCCACCGGCGACGTGCTGCCGCACAAGAAGTTCCGCGCGTGGGGCG
The DNA here is from genome assembly GCA_033763395.1 of Myxococcaceae bacterium. Taxonomy (GTDB): domain Bacteria; phylum Myxococcota; class Myxococcia; order Myxococcales; family Myxococcaceae; genus Xiheimicrobium. Next base: position 173,120 of record JANRKQ010000230.1, on the reverse strand, counting down.
CCTTCCACTACGAGAACAACCCGCTGGTGCTGTTCCGCGATGGCCAGCGGCAGGGCTCGCTCGTGCAGAACCGCCTCAACCTGCACCTGGGCCTCGGCTACGGCATCACCTCGTGGCTCACCGCGACGCTCGAGGTGCCGCTGGTGCTGTACCAGGGCGGAGACGATCTCACCGCCATCGCCCGCGTCCGCTCGCCGGATCAGTTTGGCCTGGCGTCACCCCGGCTGTCGCTGCGGCTCGGCATTCTGTCGCAGCGCAAGGGTGGCCTGCTCGCCGACGCGCCCGTCGATCTCGCGCTGCAGCTCGGCACTGCGTTTCCGTTCGGCGTCGGCAACGCGCTCGCCGTCGAGTCCGGGTGGAACGTGTTTCCCCAGCTGTCGGCCGGCCGTGACTTCGGGCCGGTGCGCTTCGGCGGCGAGGTGGTGGGCCTGGTGCGGCCCACGCCCGTCAACCTGTCGAGCGCGACGGCCATTCGCGATCAGGTGGGCAGCCAGCTCGGCATTCGCGCGCTGCTGTCGAGCACCGGTGATGGCGCGCGCTTCGAGGGCTCGTTCCACACGCTCGTCCCGCTGGGCGGCGGCACCACGCCCGCCGGCTTCGAGCTGCTCGGCGGCGCCCGCGTGCCCATCGGCCCCATCGAGCTCTTCCTGCTCGCCGGCCCGGGCTTCGGCAGCCTCCCCGGCACGCCGACCGTCCGCGTGCTCGGCGGCCTGGGCCTTCGGCCCGACGACAACGACCCCTGCTCGCAGGGCCGCAAACACACGCCCGCCCAGTGCCCCGACCTCGACGACGACGGCGACGGCATCATCAACCGGCTCGATCAGTGCCCGCTCGAGGCCGAAGACGTGGACGGCTACCAGGACTCCGACGGCTGCCCGGATCCCGACAACGACGGCGACGGCGTGCTCGACCCCGACGATCGCTGCCCGATGAAGAAGGGCCCGCTCGAGAACAAGGGCTGCCCGGTGGTGAAGGTCGCCGAGAAGGACACCGACGGAGATGGTCTCCTCGACTCGAAGGACGACTGCCCGACCGAGCCGGGCCCCGCCGAGAACAAGGGCTGCCCGCTCAAGGACAGGGACGGCGACGGCGTGCTCGACCCCGACGACGCCTGCCCCGACGAGGCGGGCCCGAAGGAGAACAAGGGCTGCCCGGTGAAGGACAAGGACGGCGACGGCGTCGAGGACAAGTTCGACAACTGCCCCGACGTGAAGGGCCCCGCGTCGAACCAGGGCTGCCCCGAGAAGGAGCGGCAGCTCGTCATCATCACGAGCGAGAAGCTCATCATCAAAGAGAAGGTGTTCTTCGCGACCGCGAAGGCGACGATCCTTCCGCGCTCGTTCCCGCTCCTCAACAACGTGTCGAAGGTGCTGCGCGATCACCCCGAGATCCAGCTCGTGCGCGTCGAGGGCCACACCGACTCGCAGGGCGGCCGTGACTACAACATCAGCCTCTCGCAGCGGCGCGCCAACTCGGTGAAGGACTACCTCATTCACCAGGGCGTCGAGGGCACGCGGCTCCAGGCCAAGGGCTTCGGGCCTGACCGGCCGGCGGACACGAACAAGACCGACGCCGGGCGTTCGAACAACCGGCGCGTGGAGTTCGTGATTCGGGGCACCGGCGCCGCGGCGGACGACCCGGGCGGTGAGTGAGGTCGGGGGCCGGGCGAGCGAGACTCGTCGTTGGGGGTCGGCGCGGCTGGTAGGCTTTCGGGCCTCATGACGCCCCGCCGTCCGCGCCACGCTCCAGAGCCCGTGCTCACCAGTGACATCGTCGTCGACCGGAGCGCGGCCCCCACCGGCGAGCATCCCCAGGCCCTCGTCGACCGCCGGCCCAACCCGTTCAACCTCGAGAACCCCCGGCTCCTCGACATCGCGCCCGCCGAGCCGAAGTCGGTCGAGGACACGGGGCTGCGCATCAGCCTGCTGTCGGACATCGCGCTGCGCTTCCTGTACTACCAGGGCACCGTCACGGGCGGCGCGGTCGCCGAAGAGCTGCGCCTGCCGTGGACCGGCGTCGTCGAGCACGTCATCGACTTCCTCGCCCAGGAGAAGCTCGTCGACCTGCGCGGCGGCAAGGGCTTCGGGCGTGTCTCCGTCGACTTCCTCCTGACCGAGAAAGGCCGCGAGTACGCCCGCGACGCCCTCGAGCGCACCACCTACATCGGCCCTGCCCCCGTCCCCATCGAGCAGTACAACCAGCTCATTCAGCAACAGACACAGGAGCTGCCCATCGTCACGCGCAAGCAGCTCGAGCTCGCGCTGGCGCACCTCGTCGTCCCGCCCGGCATCGTCGACAAGCTCGGCCCCGCCGTGAACTCCGGCCGCTCCCTGTTCCTCTACGGCCCGCCCGGCAACGGCAAGACGTCACTCGCCGAGGCCGTCAGCGCCATGTTCGGGGGCGAGGCCTTCATTCCCGCCTGCATCGAGATCGATGGGCAGATCGTCAAGGTGTTCGATCGCCTCGTGCACCACCCCGTGTCCCTCGAGCTGGGCCGCGACAAGGACGGTCGCCGCCTCAAGTTCGAGATGGATCACCGCTGGCAGGTCTGCAGGCGCCCCTCGGTCATCGTCGGCGGAGAGCTCACCCTCGAGACCCTCGATCTCATCTATTCCGAGACCGCGCGCTTCTACGAGGCCCCGTTCCAGGTGAAGGCCAACGGCGGCATGCTCCTCATCGACGACTTCGGGCGCCAGAAGGTGCACCCGACCGATCTGCTCAACCGGTGGATCGTGCCCCTCGAGAAGCGCGTCGACTTCCTCACGCTGCACACGGGAAAGAAGTTCGAGATCCCCTTCGATCAGCTCGTGGTGTTCTCCACCAACCTCGACCCCAAAGAGCTCGTCGACGAGGCGTTCCTGCGCCGCATCAAATACAAGATCGAGGTCGGCAACCCCGACGAGGCCCAGTACCGCGCCATCTTCCGGCGGGTGTGCGAAGCCTCGGGTGTGCCCTACGTCGAGCAGGCCGTCAGCTTCCTCTTCGACCACGTCTACAAGCCCCGGAACCTCGACCTGCGCAGCTGCCATCCTCGTGATCTCGTTCAGCTCGTTCGCGACGCCGCCCGGTACCGCGGCGTGGCACCCGCGCTGTCGCGCGAGCTGCTGGAGCAGGCGGTGCAGGTGTTCCTCGTCGACGTCTGACCGACCCGTGACGGGGAAGGTCGGGGGGGGTTTCTGGAAATCTTGCGGGGCATGCCTACACTTGGGGTACCCGTGCCGGTCGCCGATCCCAAAGCCGCTCCCTTCAAGGTGCGCCCCGCCCGCCGCGGTGACGCGCCCGGCATCGTCACGATCCTGAACGAGGCCGGCGCCGCGGCCGACACCCAGACCTTCACGTGGATCATCAGCCACCCGGAGGTCGAGGTGCTGGTGGCCGCCGACCCGCTCGACAAGGTGATCGGCGTGGTGAGCCTCTCGCACCGGCCCCTCCTCAAGGTGGGCGGCCGCGCGGCCAGCATCGACGAGCTCGGGGTCGCCCGCGCGTGGATCCGCAAGGGTGTGGGGCGCGAGCTGCTGAAGCGGGCCGTCGAGCGCGCCAAGGTGCTGGGCGTCAAGCGGCTCGAGGTGCAGACGTTCGCGGGGGTCACCGACGAGGTCGACGCGTTCTTCCGGGCCACGGGCTTCGAGCGCGCGAACGTCGGGGTCTTCCGGCTGAAGTGACGAGAGGGCGACGCGTTCTTCCGGGCCGCTGGGCGTCGAGCGCGTACACGTCGGTTCCGGTCGAAGTGACGTGAGTCGACGCGTTCTTCGGCTTCGGGACCGCCGCCGTCCAGGCCACCGCCGTCGAGTGCGCGAGCGTCTGTTCCGGACGAAATGACGCTAGCGGATCGACACCGAGAAGCGCCCCGCCGAGGTTCCCGCGCCGTCGACCCACACCGAGTACAGCCCTGGCGCCAGGCTCGGGAGCGTCAGTGAGACGGGCTGACCGAAGTCTGCCGCCGCCTGACAGCCGAGGTTCGCGCCGACGTTGGTGCAGAGGTTGAGCGGCGGCCCGCCGCGCACGTAGACGACCGGGCGGAAGAGCTCGCCCCCCATCACCTCGGGCGACACCGTGATGGTCACCGGCCCCTGCTGCGCGACCTGCAGCGTGTAGACGACGTCGGGGGCAAACTCGCCGTTGGCGCCAGGAGGCAGCCCACAGCGCCCCTCGGTGCCCGACGTCGCCCCGCGCGTGTCGCCCGTGCTCGTCGCGCCGATGCTCAACGAGAAGTTCATCATCGCAGTCATCGACCCACAGACGTCGTTCGACGCCGGGGCAATCGGCGGCCCCGTCAGGACCCGCAGCGAGAACGCTCCCTGCGTCTGGAGATCGCCAGACACCCACAGCGTGTACGCGCCGGGATCGAGCGCGGGGAAGTGCGCCACGGCGCGATCGGGGATCTGATCGTCCGAGATCGCGCACTTCATGCCGAGCGGTGACGGCGCGGTGAGCGAGCACGCGCCCTGCGACTTGAGCGACAGCACGGGCAGGAGCGGGCTCCCGGTGAGCGCGCGGGCGTCGATCGAGACCGACTGTCGACTGGCGAGGGTGAGGGTGTACGCCACGTCGGCCGCGGTGGCCGGAGACGCGCACGTCAACGCCGACTGCGCGGCCCCCACCGTCGTCTCGTTCGGCAGCGTCGCCATGCCCGACACCACCGGCAGCGGCGTCGGCATCGTGCACGAGTCGTTGGCAGGGGGCGCCGGCGGCGGCGTGAACTCGAGCTGCAGATCGAACGCCCCCGAGGTGCCAAAGCGCCCGTCGACGAAGAGGTACCAGCGCCCCGCCTCGAGCCCCGGAACGTCGAGGAGCGCCGGGAAGCCGGCCTGCCCTGCCGAGGTGCAGGCGAGCTGTTCGCGGGCCACCGCCGACTCGCACATCATCGCTCGGCGCAGGTACAGCACCGGCTGCAGGCGCGAGCCCGAGAGCGGAACGACGCGCGCGACCATGCGGCGCGGGGCCGCGAGATCGATGGCGTAGACGAGCTCGGGCCCGGTGCCCTCACAGCCGCTGGCGTCGTTCTTCGCGCGCGAGGTGTCACCCTGGAGCGAGATCGTGCCCCCGGCGGCGGTGGCCGGCTCGAGCTCGAGCGCCGTGGCGCAGGTGTCGTTGGTCGGCGCCGGCACCGGCTCGGTCAACCGTACGCGCAGCTGGAAGCGCCCCGCGTTCGCGCTCGACGAGGCGGCCCCGTCGACGATGACCCAGTAGTCGCCCGCTTCCAGGCCCGGCAGCTCGAGCGCAGCGGTGCTGGTGGTCGACAACCCGGCGGCGCAGGCCAGCTCCGAGGTGCCGTCAGCGCACGCCCGCCGCAGCGACAACAGCGGCCGGAAGGAGCCCAGCCCGACGGCCTCGAGCCGGACGCGGCGGGGCCGGTCGAGCGTGAGTCGGTAGACGGCGTCGGGAGCGCCTGGCGCGCCGCACCCGGGCGCGAAGTCGTCGGCCAGATCGGTGGTGTCTCCCGCGACGTCGATGACGTCGGCGCCGCGCAGCACACCCGGAGCGCTGCAGCTGTCGATGCGCGGCGCCTGATCGAGCGACAGCTCGAGCTCGAAGGCACCGCCGACGTCGCCCTCGGCGTCGACCCAGAGGAACCACGCCCCCGGCGCCAGGCCGTCGGCCACCAGCGAGGCGCGATCGCCGCCGACGTCGGTGAAGCCGCACGCCACCTCGGCCCCGTCGCGCGCGCAGTCCGAGCGCAGCCCGATGACGGGAAGGAACCCAGCCGAGGGGTCGAGCGGGCGAACCGTCGCCGTCAAGCGCCGGCGCTCCGTGAGCTTGAGGCCGTAGACGACGTCGGGGCCGACCGAGCCCGCCAGCGCGCAGCCGAGGGTGGTGTCGTGGGCGGCCCCCAGCGTGGTGCCGCGCAGCCGAATCGTACCGCTCGAGAGCTCGAGCGCGCTCGCCACGGCGCCGCAGCGCTCGACGGCCCCCGCCACGCAGGTGCCCGACAACACGTCGCAGGCGCCGCTCAGGCACTCGGCGTCGCTGCCGCAGGCCACGCACCGCCCATCGGCGCGGCAGATGGGCGTCCCCGGCGCGCACATCGACCCGGAGCGACACCCCCCGTCGGACTCGGGCGGCAAGACACAGGTCTGGGTGGCGACGTCGCAGACGAGGCCGTCGGCGCAGGGGCCGCAGCTCTTCTGCTGCACGGAGTTCCGCAGGCAGCCGGTCAGGAGCGCGACGAGGGCGAAGGCGATGGAAGAGGACGCAGTGCGAAACACGTTGGGCCTTGGGCAGGCCGGCCTGAACTCGAGATGCGGGAAACTGTACCGCGATCGGCCCGCAAGTGCGACGCTCCAGCCCGGTTTTTCGACTGAGGGAGATCCCATGGAGCTCGAGCTGACCGGCTTCGGCGAGTTCGAAGGCGTCGAACTGCTGCAGAAGCTGCACCTCTTCCAGAAGCTCACCTTCGACGAGACGACCCGGCTGGGCAGCATCATTCAGTACGTCGACCTGCCGCCCGACACGATCGTCATCGAAGAGAACGCGCTGGGCGACGCGCTCTACGTCATCGCGAAGGGCGAGGTGCGCGTCACCCGCGACGCGAACCAGGACGGCACGCACTCGCACGCCGAGGAGATCGGCCGCCTGAAGGAAGGCGATCTCTTCGGCGAGATGTCGCTCATCGACGATCTGCTCACCAGCGCGCGCGTCACCACGGTGGGGCCGTGCCGGCTGCTGAAGATGCCGCGCGACCGCTTCGAGGCCCTGCTCGGCGGCGACGACAAGCTGGCGGTGAAGGTCTTCCGCTCGTTCTGCCGCACCCTGTCGGACCGCCTGCGCCGCACGACGTCGATGCTGGCGAAGACGCAGGCGATGCAGGTCTCGATGCGCTGACCCAGAAGGAACGCCCATGGAACTCGCCACCTTCAACCAATTCCTCACCGCCGCCGTGAAGAACGGCGCCAGCGACGTGCACTTCAAGGTGGGCGCGGCGCCCGCGCTCCGCGTCAACGGCCAGCTGCTGCCCGTCAAGGTGCCTGCGCTCCAGCCCGAAGACACCTCGCGCATCGTCAGCCACCTGCTGCGCCACAGCCGCTACAAGGGCGTCATCGAGGATCTGCAGGACTTCGACACGTCGTACGCGCTCGAGGGCGTGGGCCGCTTCCGCGCCAACGTCTTCCGCAACAAGGGGCACCTGGGCGCCGTGATGCGCTCGATTCCCCTCACGGTGCCCGACTTCGCGAAGCTCGGCCTGCCGAAGGTGCTCGAGAAGCTGTCGCAGGAAGAGCGCGGCCTCATCCTCGTCACCGGCATCACCGGCTCGGGCAAGTCGTCGACGCTGGCGGCGATGGTCAACTACATCAACCAGCACTACCGGAAGCACATCGTCACCATCGAGGACCCGATCGAGTTCGTCCACCAGGACAACTTCAGCCGCGTCACCCAGCGCGAGATCGGCCCCGACACGCCCAGCTTCGGCGCCGCCCTGCGCGCGGCCCTCCGGCAGGACCCCGACGTGATCCTCGTCGGTGAGATGCGCGACACCGAGACGATCGAGATCGCGCTGAAGGCGGCCGAGACGGGCCACCTCGTGCTCTCCACCGTCCACACCCAGGACTGCTACCGCACCATCGGCCGCATCATCGGCGTGTTCCCCCCCGAGGGGCAGACGGGGGTGCGCAAGCGCCTGGCCGAGAACCTGAAGGGCACCGTCTCGCAGCGCCTGCTCCCCCACGCTTCGGGCCGGGGCCGCGCCGTCGCAGCCGAGATCATGGTGTCGACGCTCTCGGTGGTCGAGTTCATCAAGGACCCCGAGCGCACCCACGAGATCACCGACTTCCTCGAGCGCAACCAGGACTTGCTGGGCACGCAGAGCTTCGACATGCACCTCGCGTCGCTGCTCAAGCAGAACGTCATCACCCGCGAGACGGCCCTCGAGGCGGCGTCGAACCGGGCCGACTTCGAGCGCGCGCTGGCCTTCGAGTGAGGGCCGTCAGCCCGCGCGCGACTTGAGCATCTTTACGAAGCCGTCGGCGCTGAAGAACGTGAGCTCGATGACGCCGATGCGCACCTTGACGCCGCTCTGCAGCGCTGAGGGCACCTTCGCCGCCAGCTTCTTGCCGCCCACCTGCGTGCCGTTGCGGCTCCCGGCGTCGACGATCGACCAGCCGCCCCCGTCTTCCTGCTGCACCCAGGCATGGAAGCGGGACACCGAGGCGTCGTCGAGCACGATGTCGTTGTTCGACGTGCGCCCCACCGTCACCCGGCGCTGAAAGGCGTTGTCCTTCGTCTTCTCGACCACCACCGCCAGCGGCTCGCCCCCGCCGATGGCCGGCACCGCGATGCCCGACTGGGTGCGGAACTGGTAGTCGTCGTCTTCGTCGTCGCCCGTCTGGTGTGGCGGGGCCTCGGGCGGCTCGTAGAGGAGCACGGGCCGGCCGTTGAGCCGCGCCTCGAGCTTCTTCGGATCGTCGGTGAAACGATTGAACCAGGTGAGCAGCGACTCCGGCATCGAGGCCACATCTCAACCCGATTCCACCGCCTCGTCCAAACGATCTTCGCCCCACCCGCTTTTCGCGTCGCGGCACGCCCGGAAGAGGGGCGGCCGGGCCTCCTGTACGAAGGGCATCGCGAGCACCGCCTCGACGTAGAAGGGCGCCTGGCGCGAGAAGAAGACGGCCCGGCCGAGATCGTCGAGCACCGACTGGGTGAAGCCCAGCTTCGACGAGGCCAGCGCCCGCGCGAAGAACAGGCACGGCACGTCACCGAAGCGCCGCATGGCGAGGTTGAGGCGCCGCTTCGACGCGTACACCTGCCACTCCACCGACAGCGCCGTGGCCCGGTGCTCGAGCGACAGCCACTCGCGCAGGTAGGCCTCGGCGGCCGACACCGGGGGCTGCGCCTCGAGGCGCTCGAGCACCGCCTCGGGCGCGGTGGTGCGCTCCGAGAGCCATGAGAGCCACCGGGCCTCGCCGCCGCTGAAGCCGGCGCGGCCGAGATCGATGGCGTCGACCGGGCGGCCCGCCACCACCTCGAGGAGCAACGCCCGCCCCGCCTCGCGGCCCGGCGGCGGCGGCGACGACAGCGCGAGCGATCCTGGCCCGCCTTCGGGCATGAGGAGCCCTTCGGCCGGCGCGCGCACCGAGGCAGGCCACACCCCCAGCAGCAACGAGTCCCAGTCGAGCCAGCGCAGCGACGGGAAGCCCTCGGCCTTCGCCCGCCGCCGGTGCACCGTCCACCGGTGCACGCCGATGACGCCGCACGTGTAGGCGAGCGCGACGCCGCCGGTGAAGACGAGGCTCATGCGTCGAACGGCCGCCGCGGCACCGCCACCGGCGTTCCGTCTTCGTCTTCTTCCACGTGCCGCGTCGGAATGCGGAACTCCTCGCCCAGCCACTTGCCGAGATCGATGGCGCGGCAGCGCTCCGAGCAGAACGGGAACGAGCGGTTTTCAGGAGGCCGCGTCACGGGCTTCTCGCACGTCGGGCAGTTCGATGACGCCATGACGTGCATTCTGCCCCAAAGCCGGGGCAATCTGCCCGGGATGATGCGCCTTGCCTGCGTCGCTCTGCTCGCCCTCGCCGCCTGCCGTGGCCCCAACACCCAGCGGGTCGACCCGCCGCCCCCGATGCCCATGTGCGGCGACGGCGTGGTGGACGACGGCGAAGAGTGCGACGGCTCGAACCTCGCCGAGCAGAGCTGCCAGACGCTCGGCTTCGAGCAGGGCCAGCTCACCTGCGCGGCGTGCCGCTTCGTGAAGGCGTTGTGCACCCGGCGCTGCGGCAACGGCATGCTCGACCCCGGCGAGCGCTGCGATGGGACGCTGGGCGTGCCCGCCTGCACCACCTGGGGCGCCAACCGCTGCGGCGACGACTGCCAGCTCGACACCGCCAACTGCCTCACCCAGGGCCTCGAGGCGGCGCCCGAGCTCACCACGCCCAACGGAGGCCCCGCCGTCATCGATGATCTGCCGCCCGCGGGCGTGCCGGACCTGGTGATGGCCGTGCCCAGCCGCAACCGCGTCGAGCTCTTCGGGTGGAACCCCGTGCAGGGCTTCGCGGGCACCACCAGCCGCAAGCTGTCGTTCCAGCGCACCGCCGTCGCCTGCGTCACTGGTGACTTGAACCAGGACGGCGCCCTCGACGTGGCGACGGTAAATGACACCGGCGCGTTCGACGCGTACCTGTCGCAGGGGCAGACGTTCTCGCTCCGTGAGCTCGACGGCGGGTGCGCCGGGGCGGCGCTGCTGGGCGTGGCGAAGGTGGCCGCCACGCGCGAGCTCGCCATCGCGGCCGGGTGTGGCGCCGTCTTCGCGTTCGACACGGGCGGGGTGCGGCGGGTCGAGCTGCCCGACGCCTCCGTCGTGGGGCTGGGAGATCTCAATCGAGATGGGCTGGGCGACGTGCTGGCCGTCGACGCCGACGGGCTGCGGGTGCTCGTCGGGCCGGGCTTCGAGGCTGATGGCGGCTTGACGCTCCCCGCGGCCCCGCGCGCGCTCGCCGCGGGCGATCTCGACGGCGACGGCGACGTCGACCTGGCGGGGCTGGTGGGCGCAGACGTGAAGCTCCTCGAGAACACGGGCAGCGGCTTCGCGGAGCGCGCCTCGTTCCCCGCCCCGCGCGCGCAGGCTGTCGACGTGCGCGACTTCGATCTCGATGGCGTGGCCGACGTGCTCTTCACCGCCGGCGACGACGTGGTGGTGCGCCGCAACCGCGGCGGCTGGGCCTTCTCGGAGTTCCGCCAGGCGATGGGCGCGGGCGTCGTGCGCTCCGTGGCGGTGGGTGACGTCGACGCCGACGGAGACCCCGACGTGGCCGTCACCTTCACCACCGCTGGCGACGGCACCAGAACCGCTGTCGTGCGGAATCGGGCCCGCTAATCGTCGACGCGTCAGGGTCTTCAGGGCGTTGACGTCGAAGGCGGTTGTGGTACTCCCCGCGCGCCTTGCCGACGTAGCTCAGCGGTAGAGCAACTGATTCGTAATCAGTAGGTCCCCGGTTCAAACCCGGGCGTCGGCTCCAGACACCTGAAGCCCCGGACTTCGAAACAGCGAGGTCCGGGGCTTCGACTTTTTCAGGGCCGCGCTGGCGCTCCACCGTCACCGCCGCGACGCTTCATCGACACGAAGTGCGTAGCGCGCTTCGCACCCGGGGCAGCTGACGCGGCGTGGCGTCGTTTTTTGCTCCCGCGCAGTGGGGCACGCCCATACGGTGCCCGAGCGTTTTCGGCCCTGCGAAAACCACGTCGGGGCCTTTTCCCTGGAGCAATCAGACATGGCTGAAGAGAACTTCATGCGGGTGGCCAACCCCGGCCAGCAGCGAAAGACCGTCTACACCGAGGCGATGGAGATCTTCGAGCGGGCGGCCGACGCGATGTCGCTCGATCGCCGCGTGCGCCTCGAGCTGGAAGAGCCCGACTACGAGCACATCTTCTACGTCACCACGAAGCTGAAAGACCGGCTGGTGCCGGTGGCGGCCGACGCGGCGCGGAACTTCGCCGATCTCGCCGTGACGAAGGTGCGCGACGCGCACGGCCTCGAGCGCCTGGCCGACGGGAAGATCATTCTCAACGGCAAGGCCCTGCTGGGCAGCGACGTCAACATTCGGGGCGGGCACCTGCGCCTCGACGACGGGCAGGTCTACCAGCTCGTGCCGGGCGACATTCAGCGCTTCAAGGCGTACCGCGTGCAGCACAACCAGGCGCGCGGCCCGTACAAGGGCGGCATCCGCTACCACCGCGAGGTCTCGCTCGACCTCTTCAAGGCGCTCGCCGCCGAGATGACGTGGAAGACGGCCATCGCCGACGTGCCCTTCGGCGGCGGCAAGGGCGGCATTCAGCTCGACCCGCGCCAGTACGGCAAGGAAGAGCTCCAGGCCATCTCGCTGCGCTTCATGTACAAGCTCAAGTCGATGGTGGGGCCGAACATCGACATTCCGGCCCCCGACATCGGCACCAACTCGGAGATCATGGCGCTGTACCTCCGCCAGTTCTCCGACGGTGAGCGCGAGCGGCACAACCAGCGCGGCGTCATCACCGGGAAAGACGTGCGCATCGGCGGCTCCGAGGGGCGCACCAAGGCCACCGGGCAGGGCGTCGCCTACACCATCGAGGACTACTACGCCGACCGCGGCGAGACGGTGAAGGGCAAGACGTTCATCGTGCAGGGCTTCGGCAACGTCGGCTCGTGGGGCTCGGTCATCCTCCAGAACATGGGCGCCAGGCTGCTGGCGGTGAACGACGCCGACGGCACCATCTACAACCCCGAGGGCATCGATGCCGTCGACCTGATGAAGTACGTCAACGAGAACCCGAAGAACCTGAAGCGGTCGGTGCTCGGGTACCCGAACGCGCAGTCCATCAGCAAGGCCGACTTCTGGCAGGTGAAGGCCGACATCGCGATGCCCGCCGCGCTGGGTGGTGAGATCACCGCCGACATCGCCGAGAAGATGAACGTGAAGCTGGTGGCCGAAGGCGCCAACGGCCCCACGACGCCCGAGGCCGACCGGGTGCTCGAGAAGCGGAAGATCGACATGATCCCCGACATCATCTGCAACGCAGGCGGCGTGACGGTCAGCTACTACGAGTGGATCCAGAACAAGCGCATGGAGTCGTGGAGCGAGAAGGAGGTCGACTCGCGCCTCGAGCACGCGCTGAAGAAGAACTACCGCATCATCCGTGACATCGCGCGCAACAACCCGCGGAGATCCGACATGCACGACAGCCGGGCGTACTGCATCGGCAAGCCGGTCGACACGCGGTGCGCGGCGATGATCCTCGCGCTCAAGCGCATCGAGGCGCACTACATGCTCGAGGGCTTCAGCCAGTAACGCTCGCCGAGGCCGTCGTCGTCCCGCCGGGCGCTGGTTCCTTTCCTGGAGCCGGCGCCCGTTTCGTTGGAGCCTCCGTTTCGTGGCCTCGTTCGGGCACATCGCGGTGGGGCTGGCGGCGGGCCGGGCGTTTCGTTCCGAGCGGCCGTGGCGGTGGATGGCGGGGTTCTCGGCCTTGTCGCTGCTGCCCGACGCCGACGTGATCGCCTTCGTCTTTCGGGTCCCGTACGAGGCGCCGTTCGGGCATCGCGGCGCGTCGCACTCGGTGACGTTCGCCGCGCTGTGTGCGCTGGGGGCCCTGCTCGCGCGTCGCGACCATCGGCTCGCGCTCGTGACGGGGCTCGTCGTGCTGAGCCACCCGCTCCTCGACATGTTGACCGACGGGGGCCTGGGGTGCGCGCTGTTCTGGCCGCTGTCGAACGAGCGTCTGTTCTGGCCCGTGCGCCCGCTTCCCGTCGCGCCCATCGGCGTGGGCATGGTGTCGCCACGCGGGGTGCTGGTGGTGGTGACCGAGCTGGTGGCCTTTCTGCCGCTCGTTCTCTTCGCGCTGTGGCCGCGCCGAGCGCCCTCACCTCGGTGACGTGCGGAGGCTGAACGCAGGTGGGCCGTCGGCGAGTTGGCAGGCGCTCCGCGGCGACTGAATCACCAGCCCCGGAGCCCCATCGTTCCTGAGGCGTCGCCCACCCTCAGGGGCCGGGAGCCCGGGCGCCTCCCCGGCGAGCTACGAGCGCCTGCCCGTCGAAGGTCCACGGCGCGGGCTGATCGCAGTCGACGCGCCGCGCGTCCCACAGGAAGCCCATGAGGTGCCCAGACACCCACCAGTCCATCGGCGAACAATCGGCGATGGCGTCACCGGGCGAGGGCCCGGTCGCCGCCTGAAGCGCCGCGAGGTGCCGCTGGGTTGGCGTGAGCCGCTCCTCCCAGGGAACGAAGCGCACGAGCGGCCAGCACACAGCGCCGACGACGCACGCCACCCCGAGCCACCGATCGAGCCGCGCCGGAACGAGCGCCAACACCGACCCCACGAGCAGCGCCGCGCCCACGAGCCCGGGGTGCACGTACCACTGGTACTTCTGCACCGGCAGGCTGAAGCCCACGACGACGCCGAGCCACAACGAGGCCCCCAGCACCATCGCCTCGACGCGCACCCGGGCGAGCCAGCGCACCCGGCGTCGCAGCCCCAGCGCGAGCACGGCCAGCCCCGCCGCGGCGACCGCCGGCCCGTACCAGCTCAGCGTGGGCCGAACGTAGAAGAGCGGGTTCGGGTCGGCGTTGTGGCGGCCCTCGGTCATCGACGCGAGCACCTGCCGCTCGAGGTACCGCGCGAAGAAGGGCTCGAGCCCCCGTGACGTGCGCAGGGCATCGAAGCCCCAGGTCGACACGATCACCGCGCCGAGCGAGGCGACCGTCGCGACGAAGGCGACCCGCACGGGAATCCACCGGAGCGTCGTCGCCACCAGCAAGACGCCCAGGAGCACCGCCACCGGGGGCCCCTTGACCCAGAAGCCGAGGACGATTGACGCGACGAAGACGAGGACCGCTGGCGTCGGGAAGGGCGCTTCGAGGCGGGTCACGCTCCGCATCATTCCGGTGGTCGCCCACAGCCCGACGGCGAGCGCGAGCCCGAGCGGCGCTTCGAGCATCGCCACCTGCGACTCGTACAAGAACCCCGGCAGCGTCAGCGCGCCCAGCACCGAGAAGCCGGCGAGCGTCGGCCCATCGAGCGGGTCGGTCATCGTTCCACGACGCGCCACGAGCTGCGCCGCGGCGGCCGCCAGGACGATCAACGTGAGCGACGCGTACCAACGCGCGAGCCCCACCAGCGCCGCCGGCGAGGGACCGGCCGTTGCCACCGCCGCGCCCGTCACCCAGAGGCCGAGGGGCGGGTGCTCGAAGAAGGGCTCGCGGCCCAGCGTGAGCTCGAGCCAGCTCGACACGGGCCGCTCGGCGAGCTCCCGGCCCACCCGCCCGTAACAGCCGGCGTCACCGCCGATCAGCAGCGTCGGGCCCGGGCGGAACCACACCACCGACAGGCCCAGCGCGAGCGTCGAGGCGAGGAACCAACGTGACGACCAGCGCATGCGGCGCGCCGTCTGACACGCGGCGCCGCGTCACTCAATGCCCGTGTCCGTGCCCGTGGGTGTGCGGGTGCGCGTGCCGCGTCACCTTCCCGCTCGCGTCGACGTGCTCGTGCTCATGCTCGTGTTCGTGGCCGTGGTCACCGTGCTCGTGGCTCGCGTGATCGAGCGCGTGCGTATGCGTCGTCGCCTTCCCGCTGGCGTCGACGTGCGTGTGCGCCGCGCCGTGCTCATGCCCGTGGCCATGATCGTGCCCGTGCTTGTGGCGGTACCGGGAGCCGTCCGCCATCACGTGTTCGTGTTCATGCTCGTGGGAGTGCTCGTTTTCGCCGTGCGCCATGAGGGCCTCCAACACCGCGGGGAAGGCCCGTGAGGCTACCACCGGGCCGCGTCATGCGGAGGGCGCGCTCCGTGCTTGTCATCGAGGGGGCGCTCCCCTACAAACCCCCGCGTTTCCTCGTCGATCGCTCGGAGGGGCATTGTCGACCTCGCTTCGTGCCTACGTCTTTCTCGATTCCCTGCAGCCTCAGTTGGCGGCGCACATCTGCACCACCTGCCGCGGCTACTTCCCCACGCCCTACGTCGCCTCGCTCTTCATGGAGATCGCGCCGGGCATGG
Organism: Myxococcaceae bacterium; assembly: GCA_033763395.1. Classification (GTDB taxonomy): domain Bacteria; phylum Myxococcota; class Myxococcia; order Myxococcales; family Myxococcaceae; genus Xiheimicrobium. The sequence goes on along the minus strand of JANRKQ010000230.1, from coordinate 157,669 downwards.
CGATTCACCGCTTGATGGACGTGGCGCTCAAGGCCACGAGCGTGCAACCGGCCACCCTCGTCGTCGAGCGCGCCTACGGCATGCTCGAGCTCCACTCGGACGACAAGGGCGAGGTGCGCTCGGCGGGTGAAGCGGTGCTCAAGCACATGGGCGTCGCCGAGGCCGACCGCCTCAAGCCCCGCATCGTCTCGAACACCGTCATTCGCGCCATCGAGCCGATGCACGCGATGATCCTCGACAAGATCCGCTTCGGGTCGATGATCGAGCCCGGCCAGTCCCTCTTCATCCTCGAGTGCGAGCCCGCGGCCTACGCGGCGTTCGCTGCCAACGAGGCCGAGAAGGCCGCGAACGTGAAGCTCGTCGACGTGATGACCTTCGGCGCGTTCGGCCGGCTGTACCTGGCCGGCAGCGAGTCGGAGATCGACTCGGCCGCGCAGGCCGCCATCGCCGCGATTCAGTCGATCACCGGCAAAGAGCCGCCGGCCTTCAAGGACAAGTAAGGTTTCGTCTTCTTCACCGCTGCACCCTTCATCAGGAGTTGAACGCACATGGCTGACGCACTGGGAATGATCGAGACCAAGGGCTTCGTGGGCATGGTGGAGGCCGCGGACGCCGCGGTGAAGGCCGCGAAGGTCGAGCTCGTGGGCTACGAGAAGATCGGCGGCGGGTACGTGACGATGATCGTCCGCGGCGACGTCGCGGCGGTGAAGGCAGCCATCGAGGCCGGCGCGCGCGGGGCCGAGCGGGTCGGTGAGCTCGTCTCGACGCACGTCATCCCCCGTCCGCACGTCAACATCGACCTCGTCCTGCCGCTCGGCCGCGCCGAGCAGGCCAAGGCCGAGTCGGGCCAGAAGTAAGGGAGCCCCCGCCCCATGCTGCTCGGGAAAGTGGTGGGCACCGTGGTGTCCACCCGCAAGGAGCCCACGCTCGATGGCTCGACGTTCCTCATCGTGCGGGGACTCGACGCCGAGGGAAAGCCGACGTCGACGTTCGTGGTGGCCGTCGACGCGGTCGGCGCTGGCGTGGGCGAGGTGGTGCTCTACGCCTCTGGCTCCTCGGCGAGGCAGACCGAGATGACGAAGGATCGCCCCGTCGACGCCGTCATCATGGCCATCGTCGACCAGCTCGAGGTCGGTGGGGCCCTCACCTACGTGAAGTGAACCGGCCGCGCGGCTCCCGACGGGGGAGCCCTCGCGCGCGCCGAGCCCGGACTGGAGCGGTGCGGCGATGAACGAAGCGCAGATCAACGCCATCGTGGAGCAGGTCGTTCGCCGGTTGTCGGGCGAGCTGGCGAAGGCGCCGTCGCTGTCGAGCCCGGCCAGCGCTCCGCGTCAGGCGCCAGCGGTGCTGACGAAGCGCCCCGGCATCTTCGACGATCTCGACTCGGCCGGCGCCGCCGCCACCCGCGCGCAGCAGCAGTGGGTGCGCACCCCGCTCGACACGCGTGAGAAGGTGATCGAGGCGATGCGCGAGACGACGCGCCGCCACGCCGAAGAGCTCGCTCGCATGGCCGTCGACGAGACGGGCCTCGGCAACGTGAAGGACAAGATCCAGAAGAACCTGCTGTGCGCGAACAAGACGCCGGGGCTCGAGATCGTCAGGCCCCTCGCGGCCTCGGGCGACCACGGCCTCATGCTGCTCGAGCGCGCGCCCTTCGGCGTCATCGGCGCCATCACGCCGTCGACCAACCCCACCGAGACCATCATCAACAACGCCCTGGGCATGGTGGCCGGTGGCAACGCCGTCGTCTTCAACTGCCACCCCTCGGCGAAGGGCGTGTGCACCTTCTTCATCTCGAAGCTCAACGAGGCCATCACCGGCGCCGGCGGCCCGGCGAACCTCGTCGTCACCATCGGCAGCCCCAGCATCGAGTCGGCGCAGGCGCTGATGAAGCACCCGGCCATTCGCCTCATCGTGGTGACGGGCGGCCCCGCGGTGGTGAAGGCCGCGATGAACTCGGGCAAGCGCGCCATCGCCGCGGGTCCGGGCAACCCGCCCGCGGTCGTCGACGACACGGCCGATCTGGCGCGCGCTGGCAAAGACATCGTCGACGGCGCCTCGCTCGACAACAACATCGTCTGCATCGTCGAGAAAGAGGTGTTCGCCGTCGCCTCCATCGCCGACGAACTCAAGCGCCACATGGTGCAGGCCGGCGCCTTCGAGGTGCCCTCGTCGGCCATCAACCGGCTCGAGAAGCTGGTCGTCGACGACGGCCACGCGCACCGGGACTGGGTGGGCAAGGACGCGACAAAGATCGCCGAGGCGGCGGGGCTGCGGGTGCCAGCGGGCACGAGGTTGCTCTTCGCCGAGGTCGACCCGACGCACCCGTTCGTGCAGGCCGAGCTGCTGATGCCCGTCATCGGCTTCTCGCGGCTCAAGACGGTGGAAGACTGCATCGCGGCGGCGCTCCAGGCCGAGCACGGCTTCGGGCACACGGCGACGATGCACAGCTCGAACATCGATCACCTGTCCGTGATGGCGAAGGTGATCAACACGTCGATCTTCGTCAAGAACGGGCCGTCGTACGCGGGCCTCGGGCTCACCGGCGAGGGCTACACGTCGTTCACCATCGCCTCGCCGACCGGTGAGGGGCTCACGACCGCCTTGAGCTTCACGCGCGAGCGGCGCTGCACGCTGAAAGACTCGTTCCGCATCATCTGATCGGAAGGCCCAGTTGCCGCTCGACCTGCCAGGCCCCGCGTTGGGACTCTTCGAGCTCGAGTCGCTCGCCCGCGGGCCCGTGGTGGCCGACGCCGTGCTCAAGCAGGCCGAGGTGCGCATCGCCGTGGCCGAAGCGGTGACGCCCGGCAAGTACCTGCTCGTCTTCTCGGGGCCCGTCGCCGAGGTCGAGGAGTCCTTCGCCGCGGGAGCCGAAGTGGGCGGCTCGCGGATCATCGATCGCCTGCTCCTCCCCCACGTCCACGAGGCCGTCGTCCAGGGGCTCGACGGCCGCTTCGTTCGCCCCGGGCCGCTCGACGCCATCGGGTTGGTCGAGCTCCACACGGTGGCCGCGGCGATTCGCGCGGCCGACGTGGCGCTGAAGCGGGCACTGGTGGGGCTGACGGCGCTCCAGCTGGCGCGCGGCATCGGCGGCAAGGGCACCTTCACCCTGTGTGGCGTGCAGCACGACGTCGAGGCGGCCCTCGAAGGGGCAGCGGCCGCCGTCGAGCCCACCCTGCTGGTCGCGACCGAGCTGATCCAACGGCCGCACCCGGAGCTCCGCGGGCGGGTGATCTAAACGCGCGGCGCGCCGGCTGGTACGCTCTCAGCCCGTCCTCGAATCATGTCGAGCCCGGTCGTCTGCCCCACCTGCTCCCACGTCTTCGCGCCGGCCACGACGCCGCGGTGCCCCCAGTGCGGGTGGGATTCGGAGGAATCGAGCCGTCGTCGCACTACGGTGATGTCGGTGGCCGATCAGGTCGCCCTCAGCCGCATCGCGTTGACGAAGCAGCCCGCCTCTGAGGCGAACCGGAAGCCCGCGCCGCGCCTCGAGCTCCCCGGGGAAGACGACGGCCCTCGCGCGCCGACCGAGCCGGCGAGGCCTGCCATCGCCGGGGACGGCCTTCGCCTCGAGCTGCCGCCCGCTGGGCCCGACGATGGCGTTCACCTCGAGCTCCCACCGGAAGGGCCCGACGTCACCCCGGTGGCGTCACCGGCACGCACGCTCACCTCGGCTCCGGGCCTGCAGGCGTTGACGCCGCTGGCGCTGCCCTCGGTGCCCGTCGATGGCCCGCCGCTGGACGAGGGGCCGCGCCTCGAGCTGCCACCGGACCCCGACGAGCCTGCCAGCACGCTCACCGCCACGCGCGCCGTGCTCCGACCCACCACGCCGCTCCCACTGTTGACCGACGCGGTCACCACGCCCGCGCACCGGGCGGTGCCGCGCGAGCGCCCAGCGACCGACGCCGACCACCTCGCCTCTACGCCCGCTCCGGCGCCGGGGTGGCTCGAGGCGCCCCTCGAGCGCGAGGCGAACTGGGCCGCGGGCTTCACGGGGCCGCTCACCGCGCTGCTGATCGTCGATCTCGCCTCGGCCGGGCGGCCGGGGCTGCCCCTCGTCGTCGTCGGCCTGCAGACCCTGCTCGCCGGCGCCGCCACCGTCATGCTCGTCAAGCGGAGCCGGCTGGCGTGGTTCGCGAGCGCCGCGCTCGTCGCGGCGCTGGGGCTCGGGGCGTTGTGGCGTGCGGTCGACCCCTGGGGGCTGGCGGCGACGGCGACGATCGCCTTCGGGTTGGTCGCGCTCCTGTGGCCAGGCGTCAGCTCGGCGCGCTTCATCACGGGCGTGGTGGGGGGCCTCGCGGCGCTCGGCTTCTTCACGCCCGACCTGCTCGATGGCGTCGGCAGCTCGCGCCTCCTCGGGCCGCTGCGTTCGCGCAGCCATGGCGCCCTGCGACAGCGCGTCACCTGGCCCGCGGTCGACCAGCGCTCCGGCGTGCAGTTCGGCCCGGCGCCAAAGCCATGGTACCAGACCTCGACGCCCGGCCTCGTCCTCGAGCCCGAGACGGGCGCTCAGGTCTTCACGGCCGCGCTCACCGACGGGCTCACCTTCGAGCGCGCCACGCTCGAGGCCATCACCGCGCTCGCCGAGGCCGGGGTGACCGCCGTCGAGGTGGGGCCACCGGTCGTCGATGAGACCTCGGCCTTCGATGCGTCGGCGACTTCTCCCTTCACGGGCCGGCAGGGCCGCGCGCGCGTTCAGGGCCTCTTCCGGGTCGGCGAGACCGGCACGCAGGCGTTCGTCCTCGCGGCGTGGGCGCGCACGTCTCGGGTGGGCGCGAATGGGGCGACGTTCGAGGCCCTCACCGCGAGCATGCGCCGCGACCCGCCCGCGCGGCCCACCTTCGAGTCGCCCCAGGCGCGAGCGCTCGCCGATCGGAGCGTCGTGGCCATCGTCGGGAGCCCCTCGTGGGCGGTGCGCGTCGTCGTCGGGGCCCGCGCGGCCGTGTTGGTGCCCTCGGCCCTCGTGCAGGACGTCACCGAGCTTCCCATCGCCATCTCGGGTGTGACGACGCGGCTCCCGCTCGGGGCCCGGCGGGTGGCCTCGGGGGTGTCGGTGATCCCCACCACGCTGGCCGCCGAGGCCGCGCCGCTGCGGTCGTTCTCCGAGGCGCCCCGCCTGTCGCGTGTGTTGGTGCGCGGCCCTGGCTGGAGCGGCGGCTGGCTGACCGGGCCTGCGGGGGCCCTCCGCGCCGTCGATCTGCAGAACGCCGTGACGGGCCCCGCCTTCGACGTGGGCGGAGCGCTCGTCGGCCTGGTGCTCGAGGGCGAGCGCGGGCTCGAGCTGGTGACGGTCGACGTCCTGGCCCCGGCCCTCGCTGAGGTGCTGGGCACGGCGCCTCCCCTCGGCGCGGCCCCCACCGCGGCGCCCGCCCCGCTCTTCGTCGCCCGCGAAGCCACCGAAGGCGTCGAGCGCTCCGTCGACCAGCGCGCGCGCGAAGGTGTCGTCCTGGTGGCGACGGCGGCCGGCCCTACCGCCGCGGTGGTGATGGCCCGCAGCGCGCGCGGGTGGGTGCTGGTGCTGCCCCGCGCGGCCCTGGGTCCAGAGGTGCAGACGGTGACGGTGAAGCTGGCCGGCGGCCCCGAAGCGCCGACCCGCCCGGCCGAGGTGGTGCGCCTGACGCGAGAGGTCGCGGTGCTGCTGATGGAGGCCGACGGGCTCGATGCGCTCAACCCGCTGCCGGCGAGCGATGGGCGTGAAGGCGACGGGCGGCGCGTGGCCTTCGGCTTCCGGCTCGATCCCGTCACGGGCCTGCCGACGCTGAAGAGCCTCACGGGCGAGGCGGTGGGCGACACCTTCGAGGCAGATCCAGGCCCTGCCGTGTCGGCTGGGCCGGTCGTGACACCCGATGGGCGGTGGACTGGCCTGCGCCTCGCCGATGGGGCCACCGTCATCCCCGCGTCGACGCTGACCGAGCTGTGCGTCGCGGGCATTCGGGACGTCGTGTGGAAGGTGTCGTACGAGCCGACCGGCACCTGCCAGCTCGCGGCCACCTTCGAGCTCGAAGATCCCCTCGGCGACGCGACGCTGGTGGCCGTGCGGATCGAACCCGGCGAAGCCCCCGGCCGGAGCGACGGCCCGACGCCCCGGCTCCGCGCGGCGCGCCTCACCGACCTGGTGCCCCGCGACGGCCAGGCCCACCTGCTCTTCACCCTGCCCTGCTTCACGGGCCCCACCCAGCTCCAGTTCGAGGTGACGTCGCGGGGCGAGACGCGGGTGACGTGGCCTCAGACCGTCCGGCCGCCAGTCGATCTGCCGTGGGTCCAGCGGGGGCGCGCGAGCGGCTCCGTTGGCGCGGGCGCCCCGAGGAACACGCTCGCCGTCGAGCTCTGGGAGAACCCGCCGAGGGCCACCATGAAGCACCCCTGTGGCACCGCGCCGCAGCTCTGTGAGCGGGCCTGCGCGGTCGACGACTTCGATGCCTGCACCTTCGACGGCCGGCACGCGCTGTCGCTCAAGGAGTACAGCCGCGCCGTCAACGTGCTCGACGGCGCCTGCGGCCGGGGCGAGCTCGAGGCGTGTGTGCTGCTCCCGTGGGCGCTGGCCGAGAAAAAGGGGGCAAAGGCCCGCTCACGGCCCGACGCGACGCTGCGGCCGTGGTGTGAGGCGGGGCTTTCACGCGCGTGCCGGGCGCTCGACGTCCCCGGGTGGAAGCGGGCGCTCGCTCCCGCAAAAGAGGCCTGTGTCGAGTCACCGAAGGACTGCCGGCCCTACGCCGAGCTGCTCCTCGCCGGGCCGCGCCTCGAGCTGGACGTCACCCGCGCGCTCGCGGCGCTCAAGCAGGCCTGCTCCATGGCCGACGAACGGGCGTGCGGCCTGTACGCGCGCACCGTCCTCCAGCTCGACAAAGAAGACCCCGCGACGGTGATGCCCCTGCTCGAGCGGGCCTGCGCGGGCGGCGATCTGACGTCCTGCACGCTGCGGGCGATGAACCCTGGCCTGGGCCTCACCATGCCGCGCAGCGCCCAGGTGGCCAACGCGTGGCTCCAGGAGGCCTGCGCGAAGGGCGCCACCGACGCGTGCGCCCTCGTACTGCGGCCCTGAGCTGGAGCCAGCGGGCGTCTTCAGATGTGGATCGGGTGACCGAGCGTCGCTTCGGCGGCTTCCTTCATGATCTCCGAGAGCGTCGGGTGCGCGTGCATGGTGTGCGCGAGCTCCTCGGTGGTGGTCTCGAGCTTGAGCGCCACGCACGCCTCGGCCAGCAGCTCGGTCGCGTGCGGGCCGATGAGGTGCACGCCGAGCACCTCGTCGTACTTCTTGTCCGAGACGATCTTCACCAGGCCGAACGCCTCGTCGCTGATCGACGCCTTGGTGATCGCACTGAAGGGGAAGGTGCCGACCTTCACGTCGTAGCCGCGCTCCTTCGCCTTCTTCTCGGTGAGGCCGACGGACGCCACCTCGGGGTAGCAGTACGTCGCGTTGGGCACGCGGTCGTAGTTGATGGGCTGCGGGTTCTTCCCGGCGATGTGCTCGACCGCCACGGTGCCCTGCATCGACGCGCAGTGCGCCAGCCACGGGTACGGGGTGATGTCGCCGATGGCGTACACGTTGGGCTCCGACGTGCGCATCATCGCGTCGATCTGGATCGTGCCCTTCGGCATGAGCTGAATGTTCGTCTTCTCGAGCCCGATGCCCCTGGTCACCGGCGCGCGGCCCACCGCCGACAGGAAGTACTCGGCCTCGAGCGTCTTCTTCGCGCCGTCGGGGGTGGTGACGGTCACCTTCACGCCGTTCGCGGTCGTCTCGATCGACTCGAACTTCGTCGACGTCATGACGTCGATCTTCCGGCGCTTGAAGAACTTCTCGAGCTCCTTCGAGAGGTCGACGTCTTCGATGGGCAACAGGTTCGGCATGTACTCGACGATCGTCACCTGGCTGCCGACGTGCGCGAAGATCGACGCGAACTCGGTACCGACGGCGCCGGCGCCCAGCACGATGAGGCTCTTCGGCACCCGGTCGAGCGTGAGGATCGAGTCGCTCGACAAGATGCGCTGATCGTCGATCTTGATGTTGGGCAGCGTGGTGACGACCGAGCCGGTGGCGAGGAGGATGTTCTTCGTCTCGAGCACCTGGGTGGTGCCGCCGTCGGTCAGCTTGACCTCGACCTTGCCCTTGCCGGCGATCGACCCGAAGCCCTTGAACACCGTCACCTTGTTCTTCTTCATCAGGTAGTCGATGCCGGCGGCGCCCTTGTCGACGACCTTCTGCTTGTGCTTCTGCGCCTGGGCCCAGTCGACGACGGGGTTCGAGGTGTTGATGCCGAACTCGGCCGCGTGCTGAATGTGGGCGAAGAGCTCGGCGGTCCACAGCAGCGACTTGGTGGGAATGCAGCCGCGGTGGAGGCAGGTGCCGCCGAGCTTCTTGTCCTTCTCGATGAGGGCGGTCTTGAGGCCGAGCTGCCCGGCACGAATCGCCGCCACGTACCCACCCGGTCCCGACCCGATGATCACGACATCGAACACGTCAGCCACGCCGACCTCCGAAGAGAAGAGAGTTGGGCGGGAAGTAGGCGCAGCGACGGGGCGACGCAAGCGTTCGGTGAAGCCCCTGCCCGGCTGGGCCAACGGCAGCTTCTCCACACATGTGAGTTTCTGTTGGCTCCCCGCCGGCCCCGGCGGATACGAGTTGGCGCCGTGGACCGGTTCCCGACGCGCACGCTCGTGCTGATGGTGCTGACGCTCGTCGCGTTCGTCTGGTTCTGGTTGCAGACCCACCGGCGCTCCGCGGCGTCGAGCGACCCTCTGCGCGTGACGCCGGTGGTCCGCCTCGATGGAGGCCAGTCATGAAGGCGGTGATCGTCGGCGGTGGCATCATGGGCACGTCGATCGCGCTCGAGCTGGCGGCGGCGAAGGTCGAGGTGACGGTGCTCGAGCGGTCGCTCCCCGGGGCCGAGGCGTCGACGGCCGCGGCTGGCATGCTGGCGCCCCAGCTCGAGGCCCACGCGCCAGGTCCGATGCTCGAGCTGACGATGCGGAGCCGAACGCTCTACCCGGCCTGGGTGCAGCGGCTGCACGCCGAGAGCGGCGTCGAGGTGGGCTACCAGCCGTGCGGGGCGCTTCAGATCGCCCTGTCACCGGCGCAGGCGTACGAGCTCGAGGCGACCGTGGCCTGGCAGAGCGCCGCTGGCCTGCGGGCGACGTTCCTCACCGGCGACGAGGCCCGCGCGCTCGAGCCGGCGCTCACGCCTGACGCGGTGGCGGCGGCCCACTTCCCCGACGATCACCAGGTGGATCCGAAGAAGCTGATGGTGGCCCTGGCCGCCGTCGCGCGTCGACGGGGCATCACCTTCCGGTCGGCGCCGGTGCAGCGGGTGATCGACGTCGGCGGCCGCGCGGTGGGGCTCGAGCTCGCCGGAGGCCGGCTCGAGGCCGACGTGACGATCGTCGCAGCGGGCGCGTGGACCTCACAGCTGCCGGGCGCGGGCGTCGACGAAGCGCACCTCAAGCCCGCCCGGGGCCAACTGCTCGAGCTGTTGCTCGCCACGACGCACGTTCGCCACCTGCTGAAGGCGGGCCTGGGGTACGTGGTGCCGAGGCCCGACGGGTGCGTGATCTGCGGCACCACCGTCGAGCTGGTCGGCTACGACAAGCGCGTCACCGACGAAGGGCGCGCCCAGGTGCTCGCGCAGGCATGTGCGCTGTGCCCCAGCCTCACCGGGGCGACCGTCGTCGACGCGTGGGCCGGCCTGCGACCCTGGACCGCCGATGGCCTGCCCCTGCTCGGCACAGGCCACCTCGACGGCCTCGTCATCGCCAGCGGGCACTACCGAAACGGCATTCTGCTCGCGCCCATCACGGCGCGGCTCGTCTCGCAGCTCGTCCTGGGCGAGCGCCCCGCTATGGACGTTTCGCCCTTCCGTCCAGAGCGATTCGCCTCGACGCCGGGGTGATTTCGGGCCTGGCGGTCGTGACTGCTGGATTTCGCGGCCCCATTTCGTCAGATTTCCCGACGTGGAAGCCCTCCCCCCGCCGCCGGCCCGCATTCTCATCGTCGACGACGACGAGTCCGTTCGAGACGTCATCTCCGTGTTGCTCCGCGAAGAGGGCTACCACTGCGACACCGCCTCGGGCGCCGAGATGGCGCTCGACATGGCCGAGCGCGAAGACACGCCGCTCGTCATCAGCGACATGAAGATGCCGGGCAAGGACGGCCTGTGGCTGCTCGAGGCCTTCCGCGACAAGCACCCCGACACGTCGATCATCATGCTGACGGGGTACGGCGACACCGAGTCGGCCGTCGACTGCCTTCGCCGCGGCGCCGTCGACTACCTGCTCAAGCCGCCCAAGCTGACCGATCTCATCCGCTCCATCGAGCGCGCGCTGGCCAAGCGACGCATCGAGCTGGCCCGCAAGAAGTACCAGAAGAAGCTCGAGCGAAAGGTGCGCGACCGCACCACCGAGCTGCGCCAGGCGCTCAAGGACATCAGCGTCACCTACGAGAACACGCTGATGGCCCTGGTGTCGGCGCTCGACGCGCGCGAGCACGAGACGAGCGATCACTCGATTCGGGTCGTCGAGTACACCGTGGCGATCGCGACGCAGCTCGGCATCAAGGGCGCGGAGCTCGAAGAGATCGGCCGCGGGGCGCTCCTGCACGACATCGGGAAGATCGGCGTGCCTGACGCGGTGCTGCTCAAGCCGGGCAAGCTGACGCCTGACGAGTGGGTCGAGATGCGCAAGCACCCGGACATCGGCTTCAACATGATCCAGCCGATCCCCTTCCTCTCGGTGCCTGCGACGATCGTGCTGTCGCACCAGGAGCGCTGGGACGGCCAGGGCTACCCGCGCAACCTGAAAGGCCACGAGATCCACATCGGCGCGCGCATCTTCGCGGTGGCCGACACGCTCGACGCCATGACGAGCGACCGCCCGTACCGGCGCGGCACCACCTTCGCCAACGCCATCGCCGAGATCACCCGCTGCGGCGGCTCGCAATTCGACCCCGAGGTGGTGAAGGCCTTCAACGGCATCGGCGAGGTCGGCCTCATGCGCATCAAGGAAGAGATGCAGGCGCGGCGGCGGGCCCGGGAAGCCTCTCAGATGACGCCTGCGCACGGGCTCCCGGCGGCTGCGGCTGGTGGCGGTGCCGACCCCGACAAGAAGGGCTGACGTGGCGCCGGTGCTCGACCGCCTCGAACGCCCGCTGCGCAACCTGCGGCTGTCGGTCACCGACCGCTGCAACCTGCGGTGCGCGTACTGCATGCCCGAAGAGGAGTACGTCTGGCTCGACAAGCGTGACGTGCTCTCGTTCGAAGAGCTCACCTCGCTGGTCGACCGCTTCGGCGCCCTCGGGGTCACGAAGGTGCGGCTGACCGGCGGAGAGCCGCTCGTGCGCAAGGACCTGCCCCTGCTGGTGGCCATGCTGGCGCAGCGGGCGTGGCTCGAAGACCTCGCGCTCACGACGAACGGCGTGCTCCTGGCCGAGCAGGCGCAGCAGCTCAAGCAGGCGGGCCTCGGGCGCATCACCGTCTCTCTCGACACGCTCGACGCCGGGCGCTTTCGACAGCTGACCCGCCGGGACACGCACGGCGCGGTGCTCGAAGGCATCTCGGCGGCCGCACGCGCGGCGTTCCCGAAGGGGCTCAAGCTCGACACGGTGGTGATGCGCGGCGTGAACGACGACGAGCTCGTCCGCCTGCTCGACTACGCGGCCACGGTGGGCGCCGAGCTGCGCTTCATCGAGTACATGGACGTGGGCGGGGCGACACGGTGGCGGCGCGAAGACGTCGTGTCGCGCGCCGAGTTGCTGGCACGGCTGACCGGGGCGTTCGGGCCCATCGAGCCGATCGTCGAGCACTCGTCGGCCCCGGCGGAGCGGTTTCGCCTCCGTGACGGCCGCACGTTCGGCCTCATCGCCTCGACGACCCAGCCCTTCTGCCGCTCGTGCGATCGAGCGCGCGTCACCGCCGACGGCACGTTCTTCACCTGCCTCTACGCGACCGGGGGCCTCGATCTGAAGACGCCCTTGCGCGCGGGGGTGCCGGCGGCCGAGCTCGAAGCCCTGCTGCGGGAGCGCTGGCGCCGACGCACCGACCGCGGCGCCGAGCAACGACTGTCTCTCGCCACCCGCGGCCCGTCGGCGACGGCGCAGGAGCTCAAGGCCCAGCCCCGGCGCGAGATGCACACCCGCGGCGGGTGAAGACCTCGGAGTTCGTCATGAAGACGTGGATGAAGATCGTGCTGGCGGTGCTCGGGCTCGGCGTCCTGACGTGCGGGCTCGTCGTCGGTGGCGCCGTCTGGTGGTTCAACGCGAACAAGGACCAGCTCAAGGCCGACGGCGACCGGATGAAGGTCGAGGCCGACGCGTTCGCGAAGACGACCGACGCCGATGGGTGCGTCGCCGAGGCGTTTCGCCGGCTGGCGGCGAAGCCGGGCTTCATGGACGAGGTGCGGCACAAGGTCTTCCTGGGCGAGTGCCTGCGCCAGGCGCCACGACGCGCGAACTTCTGTACCGACGTTCCGCAGCGATCGTCGTTCGTGGCGGCGACGGCGTGGAGCCTCGAGTTCTGCGCCGACAAGGCCGACCTCGATCCCGAAGCGTGCGGGCGGCTCAGCCAGGCGGTGCTCGAGGCGTGCGGCAGCTCGAACGGCGCAGGTGGCCCGCCCCAGTAGACGCAACTGGCGCGCGGGTGATGGTTGATCGCGAGAGCCTCGCTCGGCAGCACGGGCCGCAGCGTGGAAGCAGTCCCGCCCAAACACCGAGCTGACGCTCGCTCGTCAAGCGTGCGCGACGGCGACCCGGCGTACGGACACGCACGGCCACCGACAGACGCCCACGGCGCCGAGGCAGCTGGCTGGAACCGCGTCGCGCCGCAGGCGAACCGTGAACCTGCTCTTCGTCGTCGCGCTCACCCTCGCCCACGCCGAGGCTGCGCCGGCCGTCCCCCCGACTCGACGCCCGCGAAGGCCGCGGAGCCAGCGGGCGCAGGTGCGAAGGCCTGGAGGCCGACTCGCGACACGGAGGCTCGCCATGAGCGGTGCGGGGCGGTTCGAGGGCCGCTCCACGACCCTCCCCGCGAACGATGAGGACCGAGGCGGTAGACGTGGCCTGGAGCTGGGCAGCGTTTCGCACCCGTCACGGCGACGTCCGTCTCTGAAACGTCACCGCGAGCGGCGCGAGGGCCTGGCCGAGGGGGGCTTGGCTGCACGTGACTGTTGTCGCAAAGGCGCCGACTTCACCGCCGTCGAGTGGGCTCGAACGAGCTCCGCCAGCGCCTCTGGCTCATCGAACGTTCCCTCTTCATTCAGCGTCACGAGCGCTTTCCAGAGCAGCCCTGACCGATCGAGCTCGTCGACGGGCCCGTCTCGAAGCTCCTCGAGGTCGTTCTGCGCCAGCCGCCCGACGAGTTCACGCAGCGTGGCTGGACTGGAGCCCACCAGCACGGACAGCTCACCGTTGGGTGTCCTGAGGGCGTCGGCATCAGGGATGACCACGGGGCGGTCGGGCGCCTCGGAGGGAGGCGGCCGCGACGTCAGACGCTTGAGGACGAGCGACTGGAGCTCGACGAGCGCCCGAAGCTCCTTCACCTCGAGCTCGAGCGCCCCGAGCCGCTCCACCACCGCCTGATCCGTCGACGTCTTCATGCCGGCCGGAGCGCTGCCTCGACCTCGTCGTGAATCGCCCTGGCGGCGACGAGCGGATCCTTCGCCTGGGTGATGGGCCGGCCCACGACGAGCAGGTTCGCGCCCGCGGCGATCGCCGACGCCGGCGTCTCGACCCGCGCCTGATCCTGCGACGAGGTTCCGCGTGGCCGGATGCCGGGCGTACACAACACCAGCCCATCGCCAACGATCCGACGCACCTCGCCCACCTCGCGCGCCGAGCAGACCAGCCCGCCCACGCCCGCCTTCGCCGACAGCGCGGCGAGCCGCTCGACCTGCAGCAGCATCGGGTCTTCGACGCCCACCGACTGGAGCGTCGGATCATCCATCGAGGTCAGCACGGTCACCGAAAGAACGACGGGAGGCGAGGTCTGCCGTGACGCCGCTCCGGCCGCGGCGCCTTCCACGGCCGCCCGCAGCATCGCCTCGCCTCCGCCCGCGTGAACCGTCAGGTACGAGGCGCCGAGCGCTCCAGCGGCCTGCGCCGCGAGCTGAACCGTGTTCGGAATGTCGTGGAGCTTCAGATCGAGGAAGACCCGCGCCCCGCGATCGGTGAAGGCCTTCACTGCCGCCGGCCCGTGCTCGACGAAGAGCGACAGGCCGACCTTCACCACGCCGACCACGGAGCGGACCTGCTCGTACAGCGCGATGGCCTCAGGCAGCGGGAGATCCGCCGCGAGCGCCACCGCGGCCTTCGCCGCAGCCATGGGTCAGCGGGCCAGCTCGGCGTCGATGACCTTCTTGAACTCGTCGAAGGGCATCGCGCCCGAGAGGAGAATGCCGTTGATGAAGAACGCCGGCGTGCCGTTCACGCCCGCCTTGCGGCCCGCCGACATGTCCTCGTCGACCTTCGCCTTCATCTTGCTGCCGTCGAGGCAGGCGTCGAACTTCGAGGTGTCGAGGCCGAGCGTCTTGGCGTGCGTCTTCAGGTCGCCGACGTCGAGGGCGCCCTGGTTGGCGAAGAGGGTCTTGTGGAACTCCCAGAACTTGCCCTGCTCTTCGGCGCAGGCCGACGCCTCGGCGGCCTTGAAGGCCTTGTCGTGGAAATCGAGGGGGAAGTGGCGGAAGACGACCTTCACCTTGTCGCCGTAGGTCTTCATCACCTCGTCGACCGCCGGCTCGGCGCGGCTGCAGAACGGGCACTGGAAGTCCGAGAACTCGACGATGGTGACCTTCGCGCCAGACCCGCCCTTCGACGGGCCCTTCGCCTCGACGGTGACGCGCGGGGCGGGCGGCTCGGCCAGGAGCACCTCGACCTGGGCCTTCGCGCGCAGGTCTCCGAACAGCTTCATCGCGACCTGACGCTTCTGATCCTGCTGCAGGAAGTTGATGATCTGCGCGCGCATCGACTCGACCGTCGAGCCGGGCGGCATCTGCGCCTTGTTCTCTTCGAAGACCTTCTGAATCTCGGCGTCGGCCGGGGGCGGCAGCTTGGCGTCGATGTTGGCGCGCAAGAAGTCCTCCTCGCTCTTGCCCTCCTTCGCCGCGGCCTCCTTCACGAGCGTCTGGACGATCATCTGCTCGAGCGCCTGCCGGCGGGCGTCGAACTTCTTCTTCTCGAGATCCTTGATCTGCGCGCCGACCATGTCGTCGACGTCCTTCAGGGTGATGTCCTTGCCGTTCAGCTTGGCGAGCACCTGCGCCGGGTTGTCCCCCGACACCAGCGTCACCTTGTCGCCGCCGCCACCACCACCGCCCGCGGGCTTCGCGGCGCCGTCTTTGTTGTTGTTGCAGCCGACGAGCACGCCGGCCAGCGCCGACGCGAGGAGGACATTGCGCAAAGAGAGGAGCATGCGCGGGCGTGTAGGCCACCCCTTCCCCCTGCGCAACGAGGAAGCCCCGCCGGACGGCTCAGTGTTCCTGGTGATCGTGCCCGGGGCCGCCCCAGGGACCGGCCCACGGCATGCGCGGCGGGACGAGGCCCGGCACCTCGACGTCGAGGAAGCGGCCGCGGGTCCCCGCGTAGGGTGGATCGCAGAACTCACAGCGTCCGGCCCAGCCCGGGAGCACGTCGGTCATCACGGCCACGCCACCGGCTCGCACCTCGAAGGCGACCGGCACGCCGCCGTCCTGCAGCTCGCACGACCAGAGCGGCCGAATCGAGCCGGTCTGGAAACGATCGAGGGGGAAGGCCTCGAGCGCGGTGCTGGCACCCGTCGAGATGAACCGGAGGGCCACCGGCTGCCCACCCCAACGCGCGCCGCGAAGCCCGCTCTGGGACACCGCGGTCGCTGGAGCCTCGAGCACCGCAGGCCCGCGCCCCGTGGTGGGCGCCCGCAGCTCGGCCTGGACCCCCTTGGGGCTGGCGACGACCCACTCGTCGGTGATGAGGCCCTCGCCGAACGGCAGGCTGAAGGTGTCGATGGCCACGCCGCGCGCCGAGTCGTAGAGGCTGCGCCCCGACTCGACCGTCAGCAGCCCGCGGCCGACGGCGATCTCTCCGCCGGGCATGCCCTGCACGAAGTGGCGCCAGCGCAGCACGCCCGCGGGCGAGTAGCTCATGATGACGGTCCCCGGCGCCTGCGGATCCGGCAGCGCCGGAGACACGCGCGCGCTCTGGGTGAAGGCGAAGAAGACGTTGCCCTGCGGATCCGACGCGACGCCGTACGAGTGCGGGTGGTTGCACGTCTGGAAGATGGGGTCTTCGATGAGGCGGGCCACCACGCGCTGGCCGGTGTCGTCGAGCACCACGAGGCTGAAGCGCCGGCAGTTCGTCTCGCGCCCGTCGTCGAGGCGCCGCGACTCGTAGACGACGCCGAGGCGCGACGGGCCGAGCGAGACGAGCCGCGCCAGGAACGTCTCCCAGTCGGGGAGCGCGAGCGCCGGCAGATCGTCCAGCACCCGCGTGTACGAGAACACGGGCAGGCCGGTGCTGGCGCTCACCGCGGTGACGGCCTGCGGAGGCGCGTCGGCGCACACCACCAGGTCGCTCCAGGCGATGCAGCGGCGCGAGGCCATCGGCAGGCGCTGGCCCAGGGGCCCGGCGTTCACCATCGGCGCCGTCGCGAAGTAGCTCGAGAGCGTCACCCCGCCTCCAGCGGTGATGAAGACGTCGCTCCACTGATCGCCGATGCCGCCGTCTTCCGTGGGCCCGCCGAGGCTCCACCCGGCCACCAGCGGGGCGGCAGGCGGCGTCACGCACACGTCGCCTTCGCAGCGGCCTTCGCCCCGGCACGGGGTCGCCTCGGCACAGCGAAACCCGTCGGGAGGATCGCGCGCGACGCACTGCCCATCGAGGCAGATGTTCACCGAGGTGCAGCTGTCCGAAGAGACGTCTCCACACCGAACGCCGTCGACGACCGGCGCGGTGGTGCACCCGGCGGCGCGCGAGCAGACGCCCACCAGGCACGGCGACGGGCTACCGCACGCCGCCGGCAAGGCGACGCACCCGCGCACCGTCTCGCAGACGTCGAGGGTGCAGGGATCGCCGTCGTCGCACCGAACCGGCGTCCCGACGCACTCGCCTGCCCGGCACTGGCCTCCGACGAGGCAACGATCCAACGCGCCGCACGAGAGCCCATCGGGCCGGGGCTCGGTCACACACTGGTTCGTGACGCGATCGAACCGCAGCGTCGCGCACTCGCTCGCCTCACCGCAGTCCGGCGGCTCGCGGGCGACCATCACGAGCTCGACAGACACCGCCTCGGCGCCCTCGACGAGCGCGCGCAGACGGCCCGTCGTGAGGCCTGCGACGTCGGCGCGCCCCGTGAGCAGCACGTCGGTGTCGCCTGGCGGGATCGTCAGGGTCAGCCCGTTCGGCGGACAGTTGGACGCGGCCACGCCGCTGGCTTCGTCACCGGCGAGGCAGCCCAGCCCGGGGTTCACCTCGTCGAGCCGAAAGGCCGTGCCGGCGACCTCGAGCACGATCTCGGCGCTGCGCCGCGACAGGTTCGAGAGCACCACGGTGCGGCTCACGGGCACCTGCGTCCACGGGGCGCCGAAGTCGACTGCCTCGGGGGTCGCGCGAACTTCCAGATCGACCATCGAGACGCCGGTGGGCCGGCACGCTCCGAAGAGGAAGACGCCGATGACGACGAGCCGCCGCACGCCGCCCACTGTAGCCACGGCCGGGGTCCGAACGCTCGTCGACGAGCCTTCGGACGTGAGGGGCAGACGAAACGAGAATGAAACGATCAGGCCGCGTGCGGCGCCAGAACACCCACGAGGTCGTTCACCTCGAGGCTGGCGTTGTGCAGATCGCGACCGCGCGCCCGCACCACGTCGTAGTTCGAGGGATCCGACAGCACCTTGGCGACGAGCCGCTGGTTGAGCGCGTGGCCGGTCTTGTAGGCCGTCATGGCACCGATGACGGGCTTGCCCAGCAGCGCCACGTCACCGAGCGCGTCGAGCAGCTTGTGACGAACGAACTCGTCGGGGAACCGCAGGCCCTCGGGGTTGAGGATCGAGAAGTCGTCGACCACCACCGCGTTCTCGAGCGAACCGCCGCGGGCGAGGCCCATCTGGCGCAGCTTGTCGACGTCGCGCAGGAAGCCGAAGGTGCGCGCCCGGGCCACCTCACGCACGAACGACCGGTCGCTGAACTCGAGGGTGAACTGCTGGTCCGAGATGAGCGGGTGCTTGAAGTCGATGGTGCAGTCGATGCGGAACCGCCGCGAAGGCGAGAACGTGGCGTGCTTGTCACCGTCGACCACCGTGACCGAGCGCTTGATGACGATGAACTGCTTCGACTCTTCCTGCGCGCGAATGCCCGTCTCGTGAATCAGCCGGGCGAAGGGCTCGGCGCTGCCATCGACGATGGGCACTTCAGGCCCGTCGAGTTCGATGCGCAGGTTGTCGATGCCCAGGCCGCTCAGCGCTGCCAGCAGGTGCTCGACGGTGCCCACGCGCGCCTGGCCGAGGCCGAGCGTCGTCGCGAGCGAAGTGTCGACCACGTACTCGGAGCGGACCGGAATCGCCGGCTTGTCAGGCAGGTCGGTGCGGACAAAGACAAGCCCGTGGTCGACCGGCGCCGGAATCAGCCGAAGCGTGACCCGTTGGCCTGAGTGGAGCCCGACGCCTTCGAGCGACGCCGCGCGTTGAAGTGTGCGCTGTTGGAAACTGTCACCGGCCATGACGTGTGTGCGCCTCCCTCTGCTGCGGCGCGTAACAAGGGCAACACGTATGCCACGAAAAGCCCGGTTCGTCTCGCAAAAACCTCTGGAATTGCTCAGTGGAGCATCGATACTCCACCTCGAAAAACCCCGGCCGCGACACCCGTGACACAAATTCCGGAGGTTGTGAGACTGACAAGGCTGTCGCGATCGTCCGATTCTCGTGCAGTGAGAGTGAACGTCAACACACGAGGCTTACAGCCCGAGGTCGCCCTGGGGCTCGCGGCGGGGAGCGAGCTTGCCGAAGTACTCATACGCGCGCGCCGTGGCCATGCGACCGCGTGGGGTGCGCTGCAGGAAGCCCTCCTGGAGCAGAAAGGGCTCGTACACGTCTTCGATGGTGTCGCGCTCCTCGCCCACCGCGGCGGCGATGGTCTCGACGCCGACCGGCCCGCCCCCGAACTTGTCGATGATCGTCTCGAGGAGGCGGCGGTCCATCTGATCGAGCCCTGAGGCGTCGATGTCGAGGCGCTTGAGGGCAGAATCGGCGAGCGCGCGGGTGATGGTGCCGTTGCCTTCCACCTCGGCGAAGTCGCGCAGGCGGCGCAAGAGGCGGTTGGCGATGCGCGGGGTGCCCCGGGCGCGGCGGGCGATCTCCTGCGCGCCGGCGGGGTCGAGCTCGATGTCGAGGATGCTGGCGGAGCGCTCGAGGATCTTCGTCAGCTGCGCGGCGTCGTAGTACTCGAGCCGCTCCTGAATCTGGAACCGGTCGCGCAGCGGCGAGGTGAGCAGGCCCGTGCGGGTGGTGGCGCCGATGAGCGTGAACGGCGGGAGATCGATCTTCATCGCGCGCGCCGCGGGCCCGGTGTCGATGGTGATGTCGAGGCGGAAGTCCTCCATCGCCGGGTACAGGTACTCTTCGACGGCCGCGCTCAAGCGGTGGATCTCGTCGATGAAGAGCACGTCACGCGGCGCCAGGTTGGTGAGGAGCCCCGCCAGATCGCCCTTCTTCTCGAGCGCGGGCCCGCTGGTGACGTGCAGGCCGACGCCCAACTCGGTGGCGATGATGTGGGCGAGCGACGTCTTCCCCAGGCCGGGCGGGCCGGAGAACAGGCAGTGATCGAGCGCCTCGCCGCGCGCCTTCGCGGCCTTCACGTACACCTTGAGCTTCTCGACGACACGCGACTGCCCGACGTACTCGCCGAACCCTCTGGGCCGGAGCGAGGCCTCGAGCCGCACCTCATCGGAGCCAGCGCCCGGGTTCAGATCTGCCGCCGCTCGTTCCAAAGTGCGCACCATGAGAACCGCGGGTTGTAGCATGCGCCCCATGCGCTTCTTCTGCCTCCTCGCCGCGCTCTGGGCCCTGGGCTGCGTCACGCCGCGCTCGATGACCCTGGGCATGATGGCGGCGCCCGTGGGCCGCGGCACCGAGGTAGGCGTGTTCTCGGGCGTGGGCTACGCGTCGCAGACCGGCCCCGTCGTCACCACCATGACGAACGACGGCGAGGTGCGCACCCAGAGCCAGAACCGCGCCTTCGGCCTGCCCACCTTCGAGG
Organism: Myxococcaceae bacterium; assembly: GCA_033763395.1. Taxonomy (GTDB): domain Bacteria; phylum Myxococcota; class Myxococcia; order Myxococcales; family Myxococcaceae; genus Xiheimicrobium. The sequence continues at coordinate 137,463 of JANRKQ010000230.1, read as the reverse complement.
CGAACGTGCAGAAGGGCTTCAACGACCGGTTCGCGCTCAACGTGCACGCGTCTCCGGCGGGCCTGCAGCCCGGCCTCAAGTGGACGGTGAACCGCTCACGCGTCGCCCACTTCGCGATCCTGCCCGCGGTGGCCTTCGGGTTCGGTTCCATCGGCTCGTCGCAGCTCGTCCAGCAGGCCAACGGGGCGCAGAACGAGGTGAACCCGGCGTCGACGACGAGCTTCACCTTCCTGGGAGGCCTCAAGCTCCTCGTGAGCCACCGCTCGGGCTTCTACGCGGGCGCCGGGTACGACCTCCTGTTCAACCGGAGCAACTCGGGCACGCAGCCCAACGTGAACGCCGATCGCACCGAGACCGTCACCCAGACGATCGCGCACCAGATCATGGGGGCGGTGGGCTTCTCCATCGCGTTGGGGCAGGTCTCGCTTCGCCCCGAGGTGGCCTTCGCCGTCTACCCGGGCATCTCGCAGACCATCTCCTCTCGCGTCGGGGCGACGTCGACGGGCGATCAGAACCTCGTCGGGGGCTTCGGTTGGGCGATCCTCCCGGGCTTCTCGATCGCGGTGGCGACGCCGCCCGAGAAGCAGACGGACGAGGAGGAAGGCGAAGACGCCGTGAAGAATGATGGCGAAGACGAGACCGCCGACGAAGAAGAGAAGCCCAAAGGGCCGCCGCGCAAGCGCACTGGCGACGAAGACGATGATCGCAAGCGCCGCAAGAAGCGCCCGGCCGATGACGACGACTCCGAGGACTGACCCATGACGACGTTTGCTCCCCTCCCCGGCGGCCTCCGCGAAGCGTGGACCGAGCGACTCCCCGCCGAGCGCCTGCGCAAGCTGCGCCGCGCCGCGCAGCTGACCCGCGAGCGCCTGCTCGACACCGGCCCGGCGGCGTCGTGCTCGACGCACAAGCTCGTCACCTTCCCCTACCCGACCAGCTACGCCTTCTCGAGCGGAGCCCTGTCGCCAGCGCCCTACGTGATGATGACGAACCGCATGCACATCGTGCAGTTCGAGCACGAGGGCCGGCGGCGGACGCTGTTGTTCAACCCGAGCGACATCGAGTCGAACCGCGCGGCCACGTACTACGCGCAGCTCGCGCAGAAGTTCGGCGAGTACCTGTCGCGCTCGCTCATCCCGACGTACCACGGCAGCGCCGAAGACCACGTGCGCGCCGCGGGGCTGTTGCCCGAAGACGTCGACTACGTCGCGTTCGATCACCTGCACGTCCAGGACCTGCGGCGCTGGCTGGGCGGCGCGGGCCCGGCGTACTTCCCCAACGCGAAGCTGCTGGTGATGCGCGACGAGTGGCTCACGGTGAAGGACCTGCACCCGATGAACGCCGTCTGGTACGTGCCCCACGGCTGCGACGTGCCCGACGATCGCGTGGTGCTGCTCGATGGAGACGCCCAGCTCGGCGCCGGCGTGGCCCTGCTCTCCACGCCCGGCCACACCCGCGGCAACATGTCGCTGTGCGTGGTGACCCCCGATGGCCCGTTCGTGGTGAGCGAGAACGGCGTCGCGCCCGAGAGCTACGCGCCTCAGCACTCGCGCATCGCCGGCGTGAAGGCCTACGCCGAGCAGATGGGCTTCGAGGTGGTGCTCAACGGCAACACGCGCGAAGACTCGCTCGATCAGTACTCGTCGATGATCGTCGAGAAGATCGTCGCGGGCCCCTCGCCCTTCGACCCCACCTTCCCCGCCTTCGCGCCGTCGTCGGAGCTGACGGCGTCGATCTTCGCGCCCGGCCTCGCGCCGACCTTCACCTTCACGCCGCGCGACGTCGGGCACCACCTGCGCACCGGGCTGCCCAGGGCCGTCGCCGCCTGACAGGGTGTCTCTGGCGGTCGGCCCCCGGCGTGGCGACGAGGCTGACGGCCCTACGGCGTGCAGTCGACGCGCGCTTCGAGCCGACCGGCAGGGCGACGCTGCACGGCTTCACACGCCTGCCCCTGCAGCACGAGCTCGCCGTTCTCGCGATCGACCCAGCCCAGCCGTTGGCCACGTCGTTCGGAGCGCCCTCGAACGAGACGACGAAGTTCCGGTCATTCGCCGGGACCGAGCGGGTGATGCGGGAGCAGCGCCGAATGCGATCTCCGACCTCGCGCAGGTGCGAGGCGAGCTCCTGGCCGTCCCCGGCGTGCGCATGCACCCGCCGCGGCGTCCACTGACGGGCCCGGCCGCCGGCCACCGAGAGATCGTTGAGGAGGTCGATCACGCCGGCGTCGGGCGTGTCGACGCTCAAGACCCAGGTCGGTACGCTCCGCTGAGCCACGGCGCGTACCCGCTCGACGACGCGCGCGTCATCGCGACAGTCGCGAGGCAGGCAGGGGGTCCGATCACAGACGCACGTGGCGGGCGAGAGCGCCTCGTTGCAGTTGGGGTAGCCGTCGGTCACCAGGATGACGTGACGACTGGTGTTCGCCGCACGCAACGGCCCGAGCGTCTGCCCGGCGGTCGTCACCGCCTCAGCGAGGGGACTTTCCCCGCCCAGGCCTTCGAGGATCCGGACGATCTCCCGCACCTGGCCCCGCGCGGGCGTCGTCTCGGGGCGCGCAAACGCCGTGCAGACCCCCGTCGGGTAGGTCAACACGCCCATCAGGCTGGACGTGTCCCAGGCGGGAATCGTGGCCTCGAAGACGCTCTTCACCGTCCGATTCTTCGTCGACGTGTCGAAGGGCTCGGCCATCGAGTCCGAGGTCTCGACGACGAAGACGATGAGCGGCACCGTGCGCTCGAGGGGACGGGTGCCGGGCAGACAGGGCTTCGGCCTCCACGGGCCGGGCTCTGGAGAGCCGCCATCGATGGTGCCTGCGTCGACCGGGCCTCCAGCGTCTGGGCGTCCCGCATCGGGCCGTCCACCGTCCACCCTGCCGGCATCGACGCCCGGGCCTGCATCGGGCGCGAATGACTCGAGGTCGGCGCGGGCGGGCTCCGTGCGCCCGCACCCGAGGAGTTCCGCCACGGCGAGAAGGACTCGAACGCGCACGCGCCACAGTTCAGCGTGAACGGCAGCCGCCTGCGACCTGCGTGTCACACGTCAGTGACGTCCTCCTCCCGTGGCCTGCGCTGGAGCCGACCTGGAGGTGGGGATTCTTCGCGACAGTTCGGCGGGATCTTCGTCTTCACGGCGCAATCCCCCTGATGGGCTCATGCCCCTGGAGCGAACGACCATGAAGACCTCTCATGGCGTCGACACCTCGAACGTGACCCCTTGAATGGCTGGAGCGTGCGCTCGGCTGACATGGCACGCTTCACCCCTCTCCCGGAGACCTCCATGCATGTGCTTCTTCGAATGGTGATGTTCCTCGCTGTCCTCTCGGCCTCGAGCGCCACAGCCGGCAGCATCGGCAGCTACAGCGGCTGCAAGAAGCTCAAGGGCAGCGAGCGTGGGGCGTGCGAGGCGTGCGTCGCGGGCGGCAACTTCTACCAACCGGGCTCGGGCTGCGGCACCACGGCCGGGATGACCCGGTCGAAGCCAGTGCCCACCGAGAAGCCACCGCCGCGGCCGGCCTCGATGCCCGCGACCGGCAAGCGCTTCGTCACCGTCAAGCCGGGCACCTTCGCGATCGGATCGCGCTCCATCGACGCCGACAAGGACGAGTCGAAAGACCTCTTCAACGTGAACGTGACGTTGACGCGCTCGTTCGCGGTGAAGACGACCGAGGTCACGCAGGCCGAGTGGTACTACGTGCTCGGCGCGCTCACGCCCTCGTACAACAAGGCGTGCGGCCTCGAGTGCCCCGCGACGCAGGTCTCGTGGAGCGAGATCATCCAGTACCTCAACGCGCTCTCGAAGAAAGAGGGCCTCGAGCCCTGCTACGTCATCAAGAACGGACTGGCGACGTGGCCGAAGGGGCTCGACTGCACGGGGTACCGGTTGCCGACCGACGCGGAGTGGGAGTTCGCGGCGCGCGCCGGAAACGAAGAGCCGCGATCCGCCGAGCCCGACGAGATTGCGTGGTACTCCGACAACGCCAATTCGACGCTGCACCCGGTGGGGAAGAAGAAGCCGAACGCCTTCGGCCTGTACGACACCCTGGGGAACGCCTGGGAGTGGGTCTGGGACGCCGAGGACTTCAAGCCCTACCCCGAGGACGTGACCGACCCCATCATCGGAGGCCTCGAGCTGAAGAACGATGGGCAGGACCGGGTGATGCGGGGCGCGAGCTACAAGGATGGTGTTCGCGACGTTCGGGTGAGCGTCCGTTTCCAGTACCTGGCCAACTCCGGGAGCGAGAACCACGGGTTCCGGGTCGTCCGCACGGTGCCCGCAGCGAAGTAGGCGTGGCAGCAGCGCAGCGGGTTGACGGACGAGAGCACCCGCGCTGGCGTGTCGAGCGTTCGCAGCGACTCGGCGAGCATCAGGCCGAGCTGTCAGCCCGCTCCCGAGGCGCCGTGCGCGCAGGTGTTACCGACGCCGTCGCCGTCGAGGTGAAGTTGGGCACCTTTCCGTCCGCAGGCCAGCACGGCTCCGGCGCTACTGAACGCGGAACGTGAACGCACCCGCCCCGAAGGGGGCCGCGGCCGACGCGCTGTCGACCACGAAGAACACCGTCTGACCGGCGGTCGCGGTGAACGTGATCGACTCGGCCGCGCCGGGGCCACCGAGATCGGCTCCGCGCACGCACTGAGCCGCCGAGCACGCGCCGTTCAGCTGCAGCAACGCAGGGTCGAACGCGCCGGTCGGCGTCACCGTGGCCGTGAAGGCGCCGGCCGTCGGCGCGGTGAAGACGTAGACCACGTCGCGCCCATCGTTGAACGCGCGCCCACACGCGATCGGGTACGCCGGCGTCGAGCCCAGCGCGTAGTCATTCGCCGCGCCCACCGTCGAGCCAGCGACCGCCGCGCCAGCGCTCAGGGCCTGCGGGCTCGAGCAGGTGTCATTCGACGGAGGCCCCGTGGGCGCCGACAGCCGCACCTCGAGGGTGAAGGGCCCGGTCTCGTACGAGTCGGAGTCGACGAAGAGCGGGTACGTGCCGGCGGCCTGGTTCGGCAACGACACGTACGCCGCGCCGGCGAGCGACGGCGCGCCACAGCCCAGCTCGCTCCCGGCGAACCCGGACGCGCACTGGCCGGGCGAGCGCACGTACACGACCGGCGCGAACGGGCTGCCAGCGGCCGGCGTCACCCGCACCTCGACGTCACGCGGGGCGGTCAACGTGTAGCTGTACGCGAGATCGCGCCCCCACCGGCGCGCGACGAAGTCAGCCCCGCAGGCAGGCGCGTTGTCCGTCGGGCCGTTCGAGTTCGTCGCGCCAAAGGTCGTCGCCGACACGCGCGCGAGGTCATTCGTGAACACGAGCGACTGGGCTCCGAGGCACTCGTCGTTCGCCGGCGGGCTGGTGGGCGCCGAGCGCGTCACCGAGAGCGAGAACGCCCCCGCGCTGCCACCCGCGCCGTCGACGAAGACGAAGTACGTCCCCGCGGCGAGGTTCGTCAGCACGGCGCGCGCAGGCCCAACGCGCTCGAGGCAGACGAGCTCGTCGGCGAGCAGCTGCGTCGTGCAGCTGGCCCGTCGGACGTAGAGCACAGGCCGGAGCAACGAGCCGGCCGACGGGGTGACCTCGATGGCGACGTCCTGGGGGGCCGCGAGCGAGAACGAATAGACGACGTCCCGGCCGTTCTGGCGCGCCGTCGCCGAGCACGTCGGAGAAGGCTCGAAGGGCGCGCTGTCGTTGGCGGCTTGCACCGTCGATCCGCTCGCCGACGCGACGTTCCCGGCGAAGGCCAGGGCGAGCGGCGATGCGCACGAGTCATTCGACGGCGGCAGCGTGGGTGGCGCCGTCACCACCTCGAGCTGAAACGGCCCCGCGGTGGTGGCCGCCGAGTCGACCCACACCGTGTAGGTGCCCGCCGGCTGGTTCACGAGGCTGGCCCGCGCTTGCAGCGACGCGTTGGGGCTGACGCAGGCGAGCTCGGCGTTCCCGGCTCCGTTGCTGCATGCGTTCCGAATCGACAGCACCGGCCAGAAGGTGGGCGATGGGCCCGTCGGCGTGATGCTCACCGTCACGTCACGCGCCTGGGTGAGCGTGTACGAAAACACCACGTCCTGCCCCGAGGTGCGCGCGCTGGCCGAACACGACGGCGTCGCGTCGGCTGACGAGTCGTTGCTGGCGAACGAGGTGTCGCCGGTCGCCGTCGCCACGGAGCCCTGGAACACGAGCGCCTGCAGGCCGGGGCACCGGTCGTTCGCCACGATGGGCGTGCGCGTGACCTCGAGCTGGAAGGCGCCCGCCGAGCCGTTGGCCGAGTCGACCGCCACCACGAAGCGCCCCGCCGGGTGCGTCGGAAGCGAGAGGGAGCCGCTCGCACCACACGCGAGCTCGTTCGCGGCCGAGGCGCACACCGGGCGCACCGAGACGACGGGTTGAAGCGTCGAGCCGGCCAGGGGCCGCGCCGTCACCGTGACGCTGCTGCCCCCGTCCACGTCGTAGCTGTAGATCAGATCGCCTCCAGAGCTCGCCGCCGTCGGGCTGCAGCTCGGACCCAGGCCATCGTTCGTCGCCAGCACCGTCGAGCCCACCGCCACGGCGCGGGTCCCGAAGAAGGCGAGCGGCTCGACTTGCGCACAGGTGTCATTCGGCGCGGCCGTGAGCCCGGGCGCCACCGTCACGCCAAGCTCGACCCGGCCAGACGTGCCCGACGCCGACTCGAGGACCACGAAGTACCGCCCCGCCGCCAGGCCCGGGAGCACGACCGAGGCTCCCGCGCCACCATCGGGCGCGCTGTCACAAGCCAGCTCGCTCCCGGACGCGCAGGACGCGGCCCGCACCGCCACCGTCGGCCTCGCCGTCGCGCCGCCCAGCGCCCTCGCGCTCACCGTGACGTCACGTGGCCCCGCGAGATCGAACGCGTACACGAGATCGGCTCCCTGCCCGCAGCTCGTCGAGACGTCGTCGACCGCGCTCACCAGATCGACGGTGACGAACGCCGACCCGCCCGCGTCGGGGATGCCCAGCAACTGCGGCGCCGCGCACGAATCGGGGAGCACCACGCAATCTCCGAAGAGGAGCTCACACGTCTGGCCGGGGCCGCACTCCGTCAACGCGTTGCAGTCGTCACAGACCTGCGCCCGGCACGTCGGGCGGGGGTTCTGGCAGTCGACGTTCGACAGACACTCGACGCACTCATTCCGCAGCACGTCGCACTTCGGAATGGCCGAGGGGCAGTGGCCATCGATGAGGCACTCGACGCACGCCCCCGTTCGCGTGTCACATCGGTTGCGCACGCCGAAGCAGTCGGCGTCGAGGAGGCACCCGGTCGGTCCGGCGTCGAAGCCAGCGTCGAGCCCGCCGTCGATCACGCCTGCGTCGAGGCCCGCGTCAAAGCCCCCGTCGACGGGCCGGCCGGCGTCGTCGCGGCCCGCGTCTGCACCTGCGTCCACCCGTCCCGCGTCCGCGCCCGCATCGCTGCCACCGCCATCGCGGACGCCGCCGTCGGCTCCGACGCAGAGGCCCGACGCGAGATCGCAGCGCTCACCGCTCGGACAGCGCACGCCCTCGCACCGGCTCACGGGCGGGTTGTCCATCGGTGGGCAGCCCAGGGCGACGAGGGCGGCCAGCACGGCCAGGCGGAGCTTCATGGGACGCAGCGTGCTTGCTCGGGGAGCGGGTGACAACCCTGACGCCGCTGCCAGGCAGAGGAAACGGAACGACTTGCGCGCGAGGACTCGACGGTGTCTTGCGAGCAGCAGACGGTGCACGTCGACGAGCCGATTCCGTTCCACGGCTCCCTCGGGAGGGGGCGCCGAGCGGCACGCTCCCGATTCGTGGACCGCCACGCGTCGCAGTTCAAACACAGGAGAGGCCCATCAGGCCGGCCATGACGACGCACGCCAGGTGCGGTACCAGCCCGCGCGTGGAGCGGCGCGACGAGGTGGTGGGCGGAGTCCTGGTGGCCATCTCGGGCCTCTCGTTCGGCACGCTCTCGGTGTTCAACCGCCAGCTCGCGGCGGCCGGCCTCACGGTGCCGCAGATGCTCTTCTTGCGCTTCCTCGGCGGAGCGCTCGTGCTCTGGAGCCTCGCCCTCGCCCAACGGGAGGTTCGCCGTCTTCCCGCCGGCCGGCTCATCGGCTTCGGTGCCCTCGGGCTGCTCTACGTCGCCGAGGCCTGGCTCTACTTCGAGTCGTCGCAGCGCATTCCCATCGCGCTCACCGCGTTGCTGCTGTACCTCTTCCCGTCCCTCGTCGTGCTGTCCACCTGGGTGCTGGAGCGCCGCCCGCCGCGGCCCCGCGCACTCGGGGCCCTCGTGCTGGCGACCGCGGGCATCGCCTTCGCCGTCGGCAGCCCCGCAGGAGCTCTCGACGTCGGCGGAGTGCTGCTCGGCGCTGGCACCGCGCTCGTCTACACGGTGTACGTGCTCCTCGGCGCGAGGGTGCAGCCGGGCGTCGGCCCCGCGTTCGGCAGCGCCGTGCTGATGAGCATCGCGGCGCTCGGCTTCGGCGCGGCGGCCCTCGCGCAGGGCCAGCACGACTTCTCCGGGGCGCGGGCCGCGTGGCCGTCGGTTGCGGGGCTCATCGTCATCGGCACCGCGATTCCCATTCCGCTGCTGCTCTTCGGAATGACCCGCGTTGGCGCCGCCCGGGCGTCGATCATCAGCACGCTCGAGCCCATCAGCGCCGCCCTGTGCGGCCTCGCGCTCGGCGAAACACTCACGATGATTCAGGTTCTGGGCGCTGGGCTGGTGGTGGCAGGGGTCGTGCTGGCGTCATCGAGCGACGCGGCGCGTTGACCGGGGTGCCACCTTCACTTTCACGTGTCGGCCCCATCGTGGGTGGTGATGAACGTGAACCGGTCTCTTGCCGCGCTCCTGATGCTGAGCCTTCTGGGCGCGCCCGCGAGGGCTGACGCTCCAATCGCCCGGCGCGTGCACACCCGGCCCACCGTCATCGGCCAGCCGCTGGTGCACCCCGACGCGTGGGAGACCGACCTGCAGGCCTGCACCCTCGAGTTCAAGCCGCGGCCGCGCTGTCTGACCGACCTGCTCTTGCGCGTTCCGCCGAGGCTCTTGCCCACCTTCGAGCAACCGGCCGAGCTGGTGACGACAGAGCTGACGCGCTGGCTGGGCAAAGACGAGCTGGCCAACGTCTTCCGCGTGAAGGAGCGCCAGCTCGGCGAGTGGATGATCGTTCGCCACTACGTCTTCGAAGACAGCCAGGGGAACGTGCGCCTCGTTCGGGTGAGCTTCCGCCGCGTGCTGGGCGAGTGGTGGCTCCACGCCTTCAGGCTGTACGACCGCGAAGACGTGGACCGCGAGCTCGGCCTGGACTGACACGCGCTCGACGTTGGCCTCCCGCGGTGCAGGCTGCGGCGCAACGCGCCCAAAAGCAAAGAGGCCCGGGTCGCCCCGAGCCTCCTGGACTTCACCGATGCTGCCGTCGCACTACCAGCGGTAGTGCGAGAACGCCTTGTTGGCCTCGGCCATCTTGTGGGTGTCTTCCTTCTTCTTCACGGCGTTGCCGCGGTTGTTCGCCGCGTCCATGATCTCGCCGGCGAGCTTCTCCATCATGGTCTTCTCGCCACGGTCGGAGCCGTACTCGATGATCCAGCGCATCGCGAGGGCCACGCGGCGGTCCTGACGGACCTCGACGGGCACCTGGTAGGTGGCACCACCGACGCGGCGGCTCTTCACCTCGAGCACCGGCTTGACGTTGTCGAGCGCGCGCTTGAAGACCTTGAGGGGCTCTTCCTTGGCGCGCTCCTCGATGAGGGCGAACGCGCGGTACGCGATCTGCTCCGCGGTGGACTTCTTGCCCTTCCGCATGAGGTCGTTGATGAACTTGGCGACCAGCCGGTCCTGGAACTTCGGGTCCGGGAGGATCTTCCGCTTATTGGGGACGCGACGACGAGGCATTGAAAACTCTCCTGATTACTGGGGCCGCTTGGCGCCGTACTTGGAGCGGCTCTGCTTGCGCCCCTGCACGCCGACGGAGTCGAGGGTGCCGCGGATGATGTGGTACCGAACGCCGGGGAGGTCCTTCACGCGGCCGCCGCGGATGAGCACCACCGAGTGCTCCTGGAGGTTGTGGCCAACGCCGGGGATGTACGACGTCACCTCGATGCCGTTGGTGAGGCGAACGCGCGCCACCTTGCGCAGCGCCGAGTTCGGCTTCTTCGGGGTGGTGGTGTACACGCGCGTGCAGACGCCGCGCTTCTGCGGGCTCTGCTTGAGGGCCGGGCTCTTGCTCTTGTAGCGGAGCTTTTCGCGGCCCTTGCGGATGAGCTGACTGATCGTAGGCATGCGGAAACGGTGTCCTTCAGTGAGGAAAGGGCCGCCCGCCTACATGGCTTGGCCGAGGGTGTCAAGGCACGTTCGACGACGTCTCGACGGGGCGGCCCCTCACAGGTCCATGATCATGACCGCCGCGTCCTCGTGGTTGTCGTTGTAGTAGTTCGGCCGCATGCCCACGGTTCGAAAACCGAGGGACTCGTACAGCCGAATGGCGGCGACGTTGCTGCGGCGGACCTCGAGGGTGGCGAGCACGCAGGCCCTCCCGCGGCCGACGGCGATCACCTCGTCCATGATACGGCGGCCATAGCCCTTGCGGCGGCTGGCGACGTGGGTGGCGACGTTGAGCACGTGCACCTCGTCGGCGACGACCCAGAAGATGGCGAACGCGCGCAGCTCCCAGCCCCAGGGCGTGGCCTCTTCGAGGAGCAGCACGGTCGACCAGTCCTGGCTCAGCTCCTTCTTCACCATCTCGAGCGACCACGGGTTGGTGAACGCCTCTTTCTCGATCTCCATCACGCCGGGCAGGTCGGCCACCGTCATGCGACGGGTGCGCAGGGTCGGCGCGAGCTCCCTCATGGGGCGGCGCTCTCGGGCCCGAAGGTGACCAGCACCCGCACGTCGACGCTCTTCCGGGCCGCGGTCAGCTCCTGCTGCACGAGCTTCTCGAAGCGCTCCCGCATGAGGAGCTGGCGCACGGTCTCGAGGGGCAGCTCGCGCCACGCGGCGACGTCGGCCTTCGCCCGGGCCGCTTCTCCATCGCTCACGGTGGCCTTGAGCTTGAGGCGGCCTTCGAGCGCGCGCGAGGCCCGGATGCCGCGGCGGAGCACCACGCCCACGTCCTGCAGGTCGGCCTCCTGCTGATCGAGGAACGCCTGCAGCCGCCCTTCTCCACCGATTCGGGCGCGGAACTCGGCGACGGCCTTCTCGAGCTCACCCGGCTCGAGCGGGTAGGCGTCGAAGCGGTCGGCCTCGAGCGTGGCCAGGCGCTGGGCGATGGCGAGCTGCAGGCCCTGGCGCAGATCCGCTCCGTCCAGCGGGGCGAAGGCCGCCTCGACCCCGCCCCGGTTGACGAACTGCACGCGCGTCTCGAACTCGAGCTGGCTCGAGGTGATCACCTTGCCTTCGATCGACGCCACGGCCCGGTCGATCACCCGGCCCTGAACAGGCGTGCCTGCGTCGAGGCCCTGCCCCGCCACAACCGCCGGAAACAACGCCACCAGCAGCCACTGGCATCGCCACTGCCGCTGGTTAGTGTGGCTCGCGGGTGAGACCATTGGTGACCGACTACTACCAGCGACTCGGGGTGTCTCGAAAGGCATCGGCCGACGAGATCAAGAAGGCGTACCGCAAGCTGGCGCGCCAGTACCACCCTGACGTGAACCCCGGCGACAAGGCCGCCGAAGAGAAGTTCAAGCAGGTGACCGAAGCGTTCGAGGTGCTGTCCGACGAGGGCAAGCGCAAGCTCTACGACGAGTTCGGTGACGACGCTGCGAAGCTCGGGTGGGACGAGAAGAAGGCCGCGCAGTACCGGGCCTATCGCTCAGGCGCGTCGTCGGGTGGAGGGCGCGCCGGGCCGGGAGGGTTCTCGTTCGACTTCGAGGGAGGGCCGGTCGACTTCGAGAGCATCTTCGGAGAGATGTTCGGGGCCGCGCCGGCTGGGCGTCGGGGCGGGCGCAGGGCGGGCCCCCGGGTGGGCGGCGATCTCGTCGCCTCGATGCAGATCACCCTGGAAGACGCGGTGCTCGGCGCGACGCGCACCATCTCGCTCCAGGGCAAGCGCCTCGACGTGAAGATCCCCGCGGGCGTCGAGAGCGGCTCGCGCATTCGCCTCGCGGGCCAGGGCGAGCCGGGCGACCGGGGTGGGCCGGCGGGCGATTTGTTCGTCGACCTCGAGGTGCTCGAGCACCCGCTGGTGCGGAGCGAAGACCGCGACCTGTACCTGGATCTGCCGGTCACCCTGAAAGAGGCGATGTACGGCGCGCAGATCAACGTGCCGGTCTTCGGCGGCTCCGGCACGGTGGCGCTCAAGCCCGGCTCGCAGTCCGGCACGAAGCTGCGGTTGCGAGGCAAGGGCGTGCCGGGCCTGCGGGGCGAGCCAGCCGGCGACCTGTACCTCGTCGTGCAGGTGAAGCTGCCCGACGGCGATGCGCCGGCGCTCAAGCACGCGGTCGACGCGGTCGAGGCCCACTACCAGGGCCATGTCCGCGCGGGTCTCAAGCTGTGACAGTCTGACTGCTTTTCTTTCACGTCCGGGTATGCGAGGCCCACGCACCTCATGGGTTTGTTCGACATCTTCAAGGGCAGCACGCCGGCCGAGAAGGCCCAGAAGCTGAAGAAGAAGGTCACCGAGAAGTACGGTGAAGCGGCGGCGCGCCAGAAGGCCATCGAGGAGCTGGTGCAGACCAGCTCGCCCGACGTGGTGCCAGTGCTGATGCAGCGCTTCACGCTGCTCGTCGACCCGCAGACGACCGACGCCGACGAGAAGCGCATGGTGTTCGACGCCATCGTGGCGCAGGGCGAGCCGGCCGTGGCGAACGTGGTGGACTTCCTCAAGAAGAGCGAGGCCGCCTCGAGCTGGGCGGTGAAGATCCTCGCCGCCATCCTCCCCGAGGAGAAGGTCGTCGCCATCGTCACCGACGAGCTGCGAAGGCTCGGCGTCGAGTACACGCGCGACCCCGAGAAGAAGGAGGTGCTGCTGCACTTCCTCGACGGCAAGCACGATCCCCAGATCGGCGATGTCGCGCTCGCGCTCCTCAAGGACATGTCGGACGACGTGAAGATCGCCGCGCTCCGCACGCTGGGCACGGTGAAGGATCCCCGCGCGCGGGAGCCCGTGCTCGAGCTGCTCGTTCACGACGAGACCGCCAGGCGCGTGCAGACCCGCTGCGTCGAGTTCCTCCACGAGACCGGCCTCGAAGTGCAGGGCTTTCGCGAGAAGGTCGAAAAGCGCCTGGCTGAGCCGTACTTCCTCGACAAGTCCGGTGCGGTGAAGAAGCGCGGCGGCTGAGGGTCCGGCACAGCGCTCCGCCGACGTTCTGATTTCTGGAGATCAGCGAACGGTACAGGACCCGCAACGGCCGAGGACTCCCCTCACCCCGGAGCCTTTACGGTCGTGGACGAGCAGCCGTCGGTCGACACGAAGGGAAGCCAGAGCGTCGAGGGCGAGGGGTTCGGGGCCGGGGCGGTCGTCGAACGGAAGAAGGACGGCACCTCCAGGACGACCCTGTCGGCTCGCATCGCTGACGGCCCGGGCGCCTCCGCGTCGGTCGACGGCTCGGGCACACCCGCGGGCGGGCCTCGAAGCGAAGAAGAGCGTCTCGGTGTTGTGAAAGACATCGTCGCCCTGGCCGCCACCACGCTCGTCACCTGGACCTCGGCGCTGAGCGCTCCATCCACGGGTCCGATCGCTCATCCCGCCCAGCCCGCGCTGATCCAGAACGACGCGTCGCTCCCGGAGTCGATGCTGACGATGATTCGCGCCGAGACCAAAGCGCGGGCGCGGCACTGCCTCGGCGCGTTCAGTCACCTCTTCGCTCGGCTTCGTGGCGGTCTGTTCTGGGCGATGGAGGCGTTCGACCTCAACCCGGGCCGCTCGCTGGCGCGGGGCACGTGGGTGATCCTCGTCGGCCTGCTCGGGTGCCTGGTGCGAAACGCGCTCGGGGCCTGACTCGAAACTCGTTGGCCCAGAGAGCAGCCGGAGTACGATCACCTTCGTGCTTCGACCGCTCCTCGTCTGCTGCGCGCTCGTGCTGTCGGCCTGCCCGACGCCGATGATGATGACGCCCGACGCTGGCCCCGTCGACGCCGGGCTCACCGTCAGCCCCACCGAGGCCTGTGAGCGGCTGGCGAACGCGACCTGCACCCTCAAGACGCGCTGCTACGCGGCCTTTCAGCGGGAAGCCGCCATGAGCTGCGTGCAGAACGAGCAGGCCCGCTGCCTCGCTGGCTACACCACGCTCCAGCAGTCCTTCGAGCGTGAGCTCGTCCGCATCGACCCCGGCCGGCTCTCGGCCTGCGAGCAGCGCATGAAGTCGAGCGCGTGCCCGCCCACCTTTCCGCCCGACTTCCCCGCCGCGGTGGCGCGGCCGTTCGCCGACTGCACCTTTGCCAGTGGCCTCCTCGTCGGCGCGGTGCCAGCCGGCGAGACCTGCGTCAACGCGCAGGAGTGCGTCGCCGGCACCGTGTGCATCAAGCCCAACGGCGTCTGCCGGGGCGTGTGCTCGACGTCGCCGAAAGAGGGTGAACCCTGCGCCTTCGGCTGCGCACCGGGCCTCACGTGCAACGACGAAGGGCGCTGCACCCGGCTCAAGCCCCTCGACACCCCGTGCGAAGCGAGCCCCGAGTGCGAGAGCGACCTCATCTGCTTCGCGGGCCGCTGCCGGCCGCGCCGGAAGCTCGGCGACTCGTGCACGTTCGACCCCGCGGTCCCGTCCACCTGCGAGCCCGGCCTCGCCTGCGACGTCACGCCCTTCGTCGACGGTGCCAGCGGCACCTGCGTGCGCCCCCAGCCCGCCGACGCGCCGTGCCGCTTTCACTGGAGCTGCCAGAGCGGCCTGGTCTGCGGCTTCATCGACTGGGCCGGGTTTCCGCAGCGCGCCCCAGCGCCCGGCACCTGCACCGCGCCGAGCGACGAGGGCACGGCATGCAAGGGCTCCATCTATGCGCGCTTCGTCGGAGAACAATGTCAGGCCGGCACGCTGTGCGACCCGATGATGGAGCTGTGTCGCAAGGCCCCCGAGCGCGGCGAGCGCTGCCAGCCTTCCCGCAGCACCTGCGTCGGCGTCGACCTGTACTGCAAGCCGGCGGGCGGCGGCGACACCGGCACCTGCACCGGCCCCGCGGCGCTCAACGAGCCCTGCGCCTTCTCCATCGACGCCAACACCACCGTCGCGGTGCCCTGCTCGTCCGGCTTCTGCGATCGCGTCAACTCCCTCACCTGCCGGCCGTCGTCGAAGCCGCTGGGCTCGATGTGCGCCGAGGACGCCGAGTGTGCGTCGGGGCGCTGCGCCGTTCAGCAGGACCGGACGCTTCGCTGCACCGAGGCCTGCTGAGCGCCAACCAGCGGCCGTTCCGCACGTTTTTCGATCTGCTGTCATCAATCTGGCCGAGGGCGCGTTGAGTCGACGTGAGCCCACTTCAAGGAGCCCCTTCGTGAGGTCCTGCCCGTCGAAGTCCCGCTTCGTCCCCCCGCCCTCGTCCCGGAGGACGCGATGAACGCCACGAGCTCGCTCGAAGCCGTCACCGTGTACCGCGACGGCGCGATCTGCACGCGGCGCTGCCGCCTCGAGGGCCCGGGCCCTGACACCGTGCGGGTCGTCGGGCTGCCCTTGTCGCTCCTGCCGGGCTCGGTGCGCGCGCGCGTGCGGCTGGGGCCGGTCGGGCTCCACGTGCGCGACGTTCGGCCCGCGTTCGACGTGACGTTCGGCGACGCCATCGACGAGTCGGCCGAGGTGAAGGCCAAAGACGCCGCGCGCCTCGAGGTGCAGCGGCTCGAGACCTCGTTTCAACGGCTCGACGCCGAGGCCCGCGAGCTCCAGGCCCTCAAGCCCGCGCGCTACGCGCCCGAAGAGGGCGCTCCCCCGAGGCCGGCTCCAGTCGAGGCCGCCCTCGCGCTCGCAGCCTTCGTCGACGAGCGGCTCAAGGCCCTGCTGGCCGAGAAGCGCACGGTGGAGAAGGCGCTGAAGCAGGCCCGGGACGAAGCCCAGCTGAGGGAACGCCGGCTGGCCGAAGCCTCGGCGGAGCAGCGCACCCAGAAGGCGAAGGTGACCCGGGCCGTGGCGGTGACGCTCTCGCACGCCATCACCAGCCCCATCGAGCTCGACGTCGAGTACCAGGTGCCCGGCGTGCGCTGGGTGCCGAACTACACCCTGCGGCTCGAGCCCGGCTTCGGCGGTGGAGCACTCAGGCTGCGCGCCTCGGTTGCCCAGGACACCGGCGAGGACTGGAAGGGCGTGGCGCTGTCCCTCTCGACCGCCGAGCTGCTGCGCCGCACCGACGTGCCCGAGCTCAAGTCGCTGCGCGTCGGCCGCAGCCAACCGGCGCCGCCCAAGGCCGGCTTCCGCGCGCCCCCGCCTGGCCTCGACGCGCTCTTCGAGGGCTTCGATGGCATGGCCCGCCGCCCGCCCCCGATTCCCGAGCCTGCGCCCGTCGCGCCCCCGAAGCCCCGCCCACCACCCATGGCGCCACAAGGCGCGGCCAAGCAGGCGGTCGACATCGACGAGGACGAAGCCGACGGCGCCGCCGCACCGCCGCGCAGCCGCTCGACGGGGGTTCAGCGTGAGTTCGCGAAGCGGGCGCCGGGCGCGCCTCCACCGCCCTCCGCGGCCCCGATGCCCGTCTCACACCCGGCGATGGCCCGGCGCGCTGCCGCGCCACGTGGAGGTGGCATCGCCGCGTCCCTCGGCGGGGTGCTCGAGACGCTGGCCGCGGACGATGCACCGGCCTTCGATGACGAGGGCGGTGACTACGGCCACGAAGAGCCGACCGGCGCCGGGCTCAGGGGGCCGGGGGCTCCGCCCGCCTTCGTCGTCCAGGACGATCTCCTCGACTACGGCAACCTCATCATGCCCGGAGCCGATCAGCCCGCGCGGCGCGGGCGGCTGGCGCCTGCAGGCCCGTGGGCCTCGGTCTTCGCCGTCGGCGTGACGGTGCAGGTCGACGTCATCATGGTGCTGGTGGAGCAGTTCAACCGCCGCGCGGCCTTCGTCTCGCAGCTGGCTCCACCACCCGGCTGCATCCCAGTCGCCAGCGTCGATCGGTTCGACTTCCGCTATGACTGCGCAGCGCGCGTCGACGTCCCGTCGACCGGCACGTGGTCGACGGTGCCGGTGATGGACTGCCGGGTCGGCCTCGGGCCCCAGTACGTCTGTGTGCCCGCGGTGGAGCCGAAGGTGTACCACACGCTCGCCATCCGGAACGACACGCCCATGGGCCTGCTCGCCGGCCCCGTCGACGTCTCGGTGGGCGACGAGTTCCTCATGACGACGGCGATGCCCGCCGTGCCCCCGGGGGCGCACGCCGAGCGGCTCGGGCTCGGCGTCGAAGAGGCCCTCAAGGTGTCGCGCAAGACGACGTTCGCCGAGACGACCGGCGGCTTCCTGGGCGGCTCGACGGTGCTGCGGCACGACGTGGAGATCGAGCTCAACAACCGGCTGTCGTCGCCCGCGCTCGTCGAGGTCCGCGAGCGGCTCCCGCAGCCAGCCGCCGAAGAGAAGGACGTGAAGGTCGAAGAGGTGAAGATCGAGCCCTCGTGGGAAGGCGTCGAGGGCCCGCTCGACGGCGTGGTGACGCACGGCCTCAAGCGCTGGAAGGTGACGGTGCCAGCGGGTCAGCGCCTGCGGCTCTCGGCGCAGTACGCCATTCGAATTCCGGCCGACAAGATGATCGTCGGCGGCAACCGGAGGGACTGACGCGATGCTGACCCTGCCCCTCACGAAGGTC
This sequence comes from Myxococcaceae bacterium, assembly GCA_033763395.1. GTDB lineage: Bacteria > Myxococcota > Myxococcia > Myxococcales > Myxococcaceae > Xiheimicrobium. The sequence goes on along the minus strand of JANRKQ010000230.1, from coordinate 119,791 downwards.
GTCGTCATGGAAGATCGCGCGCAGGTCGAGCGCACCGGCACGCTGTCGTTGCCGGGCGGCGTCACCACCCTCGAGGTGCCCGGCCTGCCGCTGGTGGCCGTCGATCGCTCGCTCAAGGTCGAGGTGACGGGCGGCACCCTGCACGAGGCGCGGCTGGTCCGTCGGTGGAAAGAGAAGCCCAGGGGCGGCGACCCGTCGGTGCTCCGGCAGCGCGTCGAGGCGCTCGTCGATCAGCAGTACGAGCACGACACCGACGTCTACCGGCTGCAGACCCGCCTCGAGACGCTGGCCACCACGCGCAAGGAGCTGCTCCAGTCGATCGCCGAGCGGGCGGGCTACGGAGAAGCCGACGTCGAGGCCTGGCGGCGGCAGCTCGACGCGGTGGGGGCCGAACAGCGGGCGACGGAGGCGGCGGTGCGTGAGGTGCAGGCCTGGCTCGAGGCCACCAGGCGAGAGCTGGGCGCGACGCGGCAGGCGCTGGCGCTGAGTGAGGCGCGGGAAGAGGATCTCGAGTGCGCGCTCGCGTTGACGCTCGAGGGCTCTGGCGAGGCCACCGTGCGCGTCAGCTACCTCGTGCCCTGTGCGGTGTGGCGGCCGGCGTACCGGGCCACCCTGGCGAAGGACACGGTGACGCTCGAGGGCGAGGCCGTCATCTGGCAGCGCACCGGCGAAGCGTGGACCGACGTGGCCCTTCAGCTCTCGACGGCGCGCCCGACCCTCGGCACCACGCCGCCCGTGCTGGTGGCGGACTGGCTCTTCCTTCGGCCGAAGTCGTCGGCCGAGAAGCGCTCCGTCGACGTCTCGGTGCGCGAGGAGGCGATTCAGTCGGCCGGCGAGCGCTCGCAGGCGGCGCCCGAGTTCCCCGGCCTCGATGACGGGGGCGAAGCGCGGCTCCTCACGGTCGCGGGTCGGGTGACGGTGCCGAGCGATGGCCAGCCGCACCGGCTGCCCCTGTTCCGCACCGAGGCGAAGGCCGAGCTCGAGCTGGTGTGCCCGGCCGAGCTGTCACCGCTCGCCTTCACCGTCGCGCGGTTCCCCAACACGAGTGAGACGGTGATGCTCGCGGGCCCCATCGATCTGGTGCGCGAGTCGGGCTTCGTCGGCCGCTCGCAGGTGGCCTTCACCGCGCCCGGCGAGACGCTGAAGCTGTCGTTCGGGAGCGCCGACGGCGTGCGGGTGACGCGCGAGCTCGAAGAGAAGCCCGACGAGAACCGCCTCACCGGCCGCCGCACGACGAAGAAGCGGGTGACGCTCCACGTGTCGAACGCCTCGGCCGAGCCGCGCCAGCTCGTCATCGAGGAGCGCGTGCTGGTGAGCGAGGTCAAGGAGGTCGAGGTGCAGGTGCTCACGAAGGAGTGCGACCCCCCTCCCGGCGCCGTCTCGAAGGAGGGCCTGGCGCGGCTGAGCGTGCCGCTGGGCCCCAACGCCACGAAGACGGTGAGGTTCACCTGGGAAGTGAGCGCCGCGGGCAAGGTCGCCGGCTTGTGAGCCGTCAGTATCGGACGAGCCGGTAGAACGGCTCGGTGGCCCCCGGCACCGTGATGGTGGTTCGCCCATGCCGCGGCACCGAGACGTTCAGGCGCACCCGGGTCCACGGGCCCTGGCGCGTCGGGGCCGAGTCGATGGCGTAGCGGAGCCCTGGCTTGAGGTGCGTGGTGGTGAGGCCCAGGGTGCGGCTCGTGGCGTCCCAGGTGGTGAGCTGCGCGCCCCACGGCCTCGCGAGCGGCTCGCCGGTGAAGAGGCCCTCGCCCGGCATGCGCACGGACTTCCAGTAGGCTTCGATGATCGGCTCACCCCGGAAGTAGTGGCTGAGCAGCACCGTGGTGTTGGGGAACTTCGTGGTGAAGTTGCAGGGCTCGACGACGGTGCCGTAGCTGGCGGTCGCGCCCGCCTCGAGCCACCGGAGCTGGCTCATCTGCCCACTCGTCGGCACCTGACCCCCGAACGACGTCAGGTGATCGGCCACCGCGCCGGGCAGGTACTGGTTGGTCGCGATCGACGGCACGCTGGCCGAGCTCTGGAAGTAGAAGAGCACCGGGCCGGCGTCGACGAGGGCCTGCGGGCCGCCCATGGAGCCGTCGACGTACGAGAGCGTGAGCCCGCCGTCGGCCCACTGCGGCATGGTGACCGAGACCCACTCGGGCCACCGCACGCTGCGGGCCATGTCGGTGGTGCGCACGAAGAAGCCCTCACCCGAGGGGAAGCTGTCGTCGGCCGCCAGGCCCTGCGCGATGGTGGAGAACGCGACGCCCGCGTCGGCGCCGTTGCTCGCCAGCATCATCGTCGGGCGAATCCGCAGGCGATCGAAGAACCGATGCGAGGGGCCTGCGTCGGTGAGGCCCTCGTCGTCGAAGGTCGACAGGCCCGTGGTGGGCGCGCACGGCGTGCTGCAGAACCCGGCGTCGAAGCCGACCGCGAAGGCCGTGCCGAGCGACATGCAGTCGACGCGGTAGGGCCGCGTCCACGTGACGACCCAGGCCTGCACGCCGGCGTCCTCGCCCTGCGCGTCGGCGATGGCCTTGAGGGGCGCGAAGGCCTGCGCCGACAGCGTGGTGGACGTGCCCGCGTCGAAGGTGAGCCGCACCACGTTGCGGACCGGAATCGACCGCGCCGTGACGTAGCGAGCGGCCACCGCGACCGAGATGGGATCGGCCTCGTTCACCAGCACGCCGAGCTCGTTGGCCGTGAGTCCGGGGTCGAGCACCCACTCGGGTTGAGGCTGGGCGCTTCCGCCCGCGACGCCACCTCCGCCCGCCGCCCCACCGCCTGTGCTGCCTCCACCCGTGGTGCCCGCGCCGCCGCCTGCGTCCCCGCCGCCGGCGCTGCCTCCACCCGTGGTGCCCGCGCCTCCGCCGGCGTCCCCGCCACCTGCGCTGCCTCCACCTGCCCCGAGCCGGCTGCACCGGCCTCCGACGCAAGTCTCGGCTCCACTGCAGACCGCGCAGGCCGAGGCCCGCGCGCCGCACGCGAGGGTGTCATCGCCCGGCTCGCAGCGGCCGTCCATGGTGCAGCAGCCGGTGCAGGTGCTGGGCTCGCACGTCGACGGACCCACCGGCCCAGGGCAGGACGACAGCGACACGACGAATGTCGCCCACCACAGCGCTCGCGAACGGACCATTTCGGAAAAGCATAGCGCTGGAGAAGCGCTCCAGGCCGCTGCCGTCAGATCTGATGAACCGCCATCACCGTCGCGACGATGACCTCTGCGGAGCGTGGAGGGAAAGCCCACCGCGCGGTGACGTCGGCCCTCGTCGGAGTCTGCGGGTGCGGGTGAGCCGGCTCGGAGGCCGAACGCGCGGGCCCGCAGCGTATTGGAGTCGTTGCCAGCGACGACGCTCCCCCTCGCTCGTCAGAGAATCCGACCGTCCGCTCGGAGGCGCCGCGGCCGAACGCGCAGGCCCGGAGGTGTCGGAGTCGCGACGCTACCCCTCGCTCGTCGGCGAGTCCGTCGGCGCGCTCTTAGGCGCCTCGGCCGGAGGCGTCGACGTCGCCGCCGCCAGGGCGACCCGGCGCCGATTCCAGAACCAGGCGAGGGCCGCGACCGCCATCACCGTCGAGAGCACGAGCGACCCATCGAGCTGGGGCTCGGGCCGTTTGGCGGGCGGCGGCAGCGGCTCCCGGCGCACCACGTCGTCGGTCAGCTCGGCGGCCTTCGAGAACACCATCACCTCACCGATCGAATACATGCGATCGCCGCCCTCGGCGGTCAGCCGCAGGTACCGCGCCTGGGTCTTGAGCGTGGTGGTGGTGCGCGTTCGCAGGCCGGCCATCGCGTCCTGCGGTGCGCGCCAGATCGGCGAGAAGAACGAGCCGTCGACCGACCCCCACAAGATGAAGTCGTCGTTGTTGTCGCCCTGGATCAGCGCGGCCTCGACGGGCTTCACCTCACCGAGATCCCACTCGAGCATGCCGTCGGGCTGGAGGATCGCCGCGAGCTGCGAGTCCCACGGCGCGCCTTCGTACTCGGCGCGGCCATCGCGCACGACCGGCGAGCGGACCACTCCCTTGTCGACCCGCAGCTGGGCGCCCTGCAGCAACCCGGGAGACGCGTTCAGAACGACACACAGCGCAGCACCAAGCATGGAGCCGTGCGCCATACCGTGCCGTCGCGCGCCCGTCGACGGGTTCCCTGTCGCGTATTTCGTTCCGCGATCGCCCCGTCTGGGCGATGGTGTAGGGCGGTCTCCTCCGACTGACACCCGATGGCGCAGACGCTCGGCAAGTACACCCTCGTTCGCAAGCTGGCCACCGGCGGCATGGCCGAGGTCTTCCTCGCGCGCGCCGACGGGCCGATGGGCTTTCAGAAGAAGCTCGTGGTGAAACGAATCCTCCCGCACTTCGGCGAGGACCAGAACTTCATCAACATGTTCTTGTCCGAGGCGCGGCTGGCGGCCGAGCTGAACCACCCCAACGTGGTGCAGATCTTCGACTTCGGCCAGGCCGAGGGCCAGTACTACATCGCGATGGAGTTCATCGACGGCCCGAACCTGCGCGCGCTCAACAAGGCCGCGCGTGAGACGGTCGGGCCGATCTCGCTGCCGCTGTGCGCCCGCATTCTCGCGCTCGCGGCCGAGGGCCTGGGCTACGCGCATGATCTGAAGGACCAGAGCGGCCAGGCGATGAACCTGGTCCACCGCGACATCTCGCCCGACAACGTGCTGGTGTCCCGCAACGGCGGCGTGAAGGTCGTCGACTTCGGCATCGCCAAGGCGAGCACCCAGCCCCACCTCACCAAGAGCGGCGTCATCAAGGGCAAGCTCGCCTACATGCCGCCCGAGCAGCTCGCCCGGGAGCCCCTCGACCGCCGCGCCGACATCTTCGCGCTCGGCGTGGTGCTGTACGAGTTGGCCTGCGGCGCGATGCCGTTCGATGCCACCAGCGAGGTGAGCATCATTCAGGCGATCATGGGCAACGAGCCGCTGGTGCGCGCGAGCGTGAAGCGGCCCGATCTGCCAAGGGCCCTCGACGCCATCATCTCGAAGTGCCTCGAGAAGAAGCCGCAGGACCGCTACTCGAGCTGCCGTGAGCTGCAGCACGATCTCGAGCGCTTCATCGCGTCGACCGGCGAGGTCGTGTCGGTCGCCGACGTCGGCAAGCTCGTCGAGCACCTCTTCCCGCAGGACCACGAGGCCACGCTCCAGAACGTGCTGCCGCCGGGCGGCATGCCGCTCGACAAGACGTTCCCGTCGCAGGAGTCGAAGGAGCGCACGGCTCCGCCGGTGCCGACCGAGGCCCAGGGCACGGGCATGTCGCAGACGACGCTGCGGCCGGTGCCAGATCAGGCTCGCTCGAAGGCGCCGCTCATGGTGGGCGTCGTGCTCGCTTTGGCCGCTGTCGGCATCGGCGCCTGGGTGGCGACCCACAAAGATCCTCCGCCGGCCGTTCCGGTGCCCCCGCCGCTGCCCCCCCTGGCCGCGGTGGTGATCGACGCGGGGCCCCCGGTCGCGCAGCCCGAAGCCGATGCCGGGGCGCTCGCCGTGGCCGAGCTCGTCGACGCGGGCCTCGATGAGGCCGTCGACGCCGGGCCGGCGCAACTCGTGGCCGCCGAACCCGACGCCGGGACCGTGAAGGTCGCCGTCGCGCCCAGACTCGGCCGCGTCGACTTCCGCATTCGCCCGTCGGGCCGGGTCTTCATCGACGGGAAGCTGATCGGCGAGACCCCGCTGGGCCGGGAGATTCCGGTGCCCGTCGGCGCGCACCAGATCAAGGTGATCGATCCCACCTCGAACAAGGTGATCGAGAAGACGTTCGTCGTGAAGGCTGGCAGCCAGGCCTTCACCCACAACTTCACCCTGCAGGAGTGAGCATGCGCCGAGCCTTTGGCCTCGCGCTGGTGCTGGTCGCCAGCGTCGCCCTCGCCCAGACCCAGTCGCCCGAGGTGACGAAGTACCTCCAGGCGGCCATCACGCTCTACGAGAACCTCGAGTACCCCAAGGCCCTGGCCCAGGTGCAGAAGGCGAAGACCAAGGCGAAGACGCCCGACGACGAGGCGCGCTGCTCGGTGCTCGAGGGCGTGGTGCTCGCCGACATGGGCAAGGACGAGAAGGCCACGGCGGCGTTCACCGAGGCCTTCAGCTTCGACCCCGACCTCAAGCTGCCCGTGGCCGTGGCGCCGAAGATCAGTGCGCTCGCCGAGAAGGCGCGCGAGCAGGTGAAGAAGATGTTGGCGCCCACCCTGGCCGCCCAGAAGGCCGAAGAAGAGAAGCGCCTCGCCGAAGAGAAGGCGAAGGCCGACGCGGTGAAGGCAGAAGAGGATCGCAAGAAGGCCGATGAGCTGGCCCGCGCGCAGCGTGAAGAAGAGGAGCGCCGCAAGGCGATGCAGCCACCTCCCGCCGTGGCGAGGCCCGGCCCGAACCTGCGGCCGCTCTCGTGGATCCCCGGGGCCGTGGGGCTCGTCGCTGGAGGGGTCGCGACCTACTGCCTCGCCCGTGCAGGGAACCGCTTTCAGGCCCTCAACACCGCCGGAGGCGACGTGCCCCCGGCCGAGGCGCGCGCGCTCCGCGACAATGGCAAGGAGCTGCAGACCCTCGGGTTCATCTTCACCGGAGTGGCCGTCGCCGGCATCGGAACGGCCGTGGTGATGTTCCTGATCGGCGCGCCCCCGCCGCCTGCGACGGTGTCGTTCATGCTGACGCCCTCGGGCGGCGCGGTGTCCCTGTCGGGCTCGTTCGATCTGCTGGGAGGTCGGTGATGAAGCGGCTCCTTCTCGCCACGGTGGCGCTCGTCCCCCTCGCGGGCTGCTGGAACTTCGACGCCGCGTACGATCAGTACTGTGCCCGGGTGCGGTGTGATGGCGGCGCGGGCGGTGGACTGGGACCGTCGGGCGGCGGCTCGAGCGGTGGCACGTCGGGCGGCTCCGCCGGAGGCTCAGCGGGTGGCGCCGTCGGTGGCGGTGGCGCCGCGGGCGGCACGGCCGGAGGGACCGCGGGTGGTTCGGCAGGTGGCGTCGCTGGAGGTTCGGCGGGCGGCGGAACAGACGCAGGCATGGTCGACAGCGGCGTGCCCGACGCAGGCCCACCGGTGTGCACGGGCGCTCCGTTCTGCGTGATTCGTCACACGGTCCGCACTGATCTCAAGGAATCGTACGCGGTGGTCGGCGAGACGCTCGACGACGGCATCGGCATCTTCGTGAAGTACACCACTCCGACACAGTCGGCGTTCGTCACCCACGGGCCGACGCCCGCGACGTCGACCGGGGTGCTCCGTCCCATCGGCTCGGGCATCGGTCCCTACGTCGAGGCGTACGGCGGCTCGGGCCGCGACTTCCTCCTCATCACCGAGAGCAACCTCATCACCGCCCGCGTCCAGCGCTTCGTCGATGGTGGCCTGCCACAGGTCCGCTACAGCGGAACGTGCGCCGGCATGGACCTGATCGGGAACGCGATGTACCGAATCGGCAACCGCGTCATCATCGGCGGGTACGAGCCGGGCTTGTGCGAGCTCAACCTGACGACCGGCCAGACGAACATGCTGCAGCCCGAGGGGAACGCCTCTCCGGCCGTGTTCGTCACCGACGTCTACGTCACCCCGGCCGACGAGATCTTCTTCACCACCTCGGACGGCTACGTGCACCGCTTCGGCGTCGGCAGGCTCGGCAACGTGCTCGACACCAACGGCATGGTCTCGGTCGACGGAACGGGGAGCGACAACGTGTGGGCGATCGGCGACAGCGGCAAGATCTTCCAGCTCGGCGTCGACGGCGGGTTCGAGCAGGTCGCAGCGCTCCCGGCGCGAGCCTTCGCGCTCAAGGTGACCGATGACGGCGTCTTCGTCGGCACCTTCGGCGGCCTCGCCCACCGGACCGCGTACACCGACGGTGGCTTCGATACCTTCCCGATGCCGGCCGACCCGAGCCACCGCATCTTCGACATCTCGGGCGGGCCTGGCGCGCTGCACGTCGTCGGCACCGAGGGCGCTTTCAACGCTCCCAACCAGGCCTTCTTCCTCACCCTCCAGCCCCGGAACCAGTGACATGACGGTACGAACGCCAGCGGTGGTGATGGTGGCCTTCCTCGCGGGCTGCGTGACGACGGCCCTCGTCAACGTGCCTCGCGCGCACGCCGACTCGGCGTCCGTCACGCGCTGGGAGCACTGGTGCGTCGACGTCGACGGCACGCCGAAGAACGCCGATCTCGAGAAGGCGGGGGCCGAGGGCTTCGAGCTGGTGAGCCTCGCCTTCCGCCCGCCCGTCGTCCAGAACGGCAACTCGGTGGGCGGTGGCGCGACGTACCTCTGCTTCAAACGGCCGCGCTGACGACGGGGCTCCAGACAGACGAAGAGCCTGGTGCCGACGGTTCGGCGCCCAGGCTCCCGGTGCGACGACGACTCAGTACTTGCCCTTGGCGCGGCGGGCGCGCACGCGGCGGCGCTTGAGCGCGGCCTTCTTCGTCTTGGCGCGGTTCTTCAGCTTCTTCTTCGATCGGTTCGACTTCACGGCGGCCATGAGGCCCTCCAGGTGGTGAGAGAGGGCCCCTTCTCTCAGAAGTCGGCGCGTTTCCCAAGAACGACGCGCACGAAACCGTGTAAAGGCCAGCCCCGTCGTGAAAGACAAGCTCGATGAGGTGGAGCGCCACTTCGAGCGCCTCACCGCGGAACTCTCCAGCCCCTCGGTGCTCGCCGACAGCGCGAAGCTGCTGAAGCTCACCCGTGAGCGGGCTGGGCTCGAGAAGCTCGTCGAGACGTACCGCGCCTGGAAGAAGCTCGCCGCCGACGTGTCGAGCACCAGGGAGCTCGCGGCCTCGGGCGACGCGGACTTCAGGGCCCTGGCGAAAGAAGAGCTCCCCGCGCTCGAGGAGCGGCTCTCGGCCCTCGAGGCTGAGCTCAAGGTGCTGCTGCTGCCGAAAGATCCGAACGACGAGAAGGACGTCATCATCGAGATCCGCGCGGCCGCGGGTGGCGACGAGGCGGCCCTCTTCGCGGAAGAGGTGCTGCAGATGTACCTGCGCTACGCCGCGCGCCGCGGGTGGCAGGCCGAGCTGGTGGACTCGAGCGGCGGCAACCAGGGCGGGCTGAAGGAGGCCACCCTCACGCTCGCCGGCCAGCACGTGTACTCGGTGATGAAGTACGAGTCGGGCGTGCACCGGGTGCAGCGCGTGCCCGCCACCGAGGCGCAGGGGCGCATTCACACCAGCACCATCACCGTGGCCGTGATGCCCGAGGCCGAAGAGGCCGACGTGCAGGTGAAGGAGTCGGACATCGAGCTGCAGGTGATGCGCTCGACCGGCGCCGGCGGCCAGAGCGTCAACACCACCGACTCGGCGGTGCGCCTCATTCACAAGCCCACCGGCATCGTCGTCAAGTGCCAGCAGGAGAAGTCGCAGCTGAAGAACCGCGCGATGGCGATGAAGATGCTCCGCGCGCGCCTGTACGAGCTCGAGCAGGAGAAGCTGAAGAACGAGCGCGACGCCCTGCGCAAGGGCCAGGTAGGCAGCGGCGACCGCTCCGAGAAGGTGCGCACCTACAACTTCCCACAGGACCGCCTGACCGATCACCGCATCGGGTACACGCGCCACAACCTGCCCGGCGCCATGGCGGGCGATCTCGACGACGTCTTCACCGCGCTGCGCACCCACTTCCAGGCCGAGCTGCTCAAGCAGCAGGGCGGCGCACCGTGAGCGAGCCGAAGCCGGCCGAGGCGTGGACGATTCGCAAGGTGCTCGACTGGACGCGGGGGCACTTCGAGAAGCAGGACATCGACGCGCCGCGGCTCACCGCCGAGCTGCTGCTGGCGCACGTGCTGGCGACGACGCGCGTGAGGCTCTTCATGGACCTCGACCGCCCGCTCACGAAGGACGAGCTGGCCACCTACCGCGCCCTCATTCAGCGGCGCCTGTCGCACGAGCCGACGCAGTACCTCGTGGGCCACAAGGAGTTCTACGGCCGGCGCTTCGCCGTCGACGCGCGCGTGCTCATCCCCCGCTCCGAGACCGAGCTGCTGGTCGAGGCCGGGCTCGCGGTGCTGCCGAAGGACGGCCCGGCGCGGGTGCTCGACGTCTGCACCGGCTCGGGCTGCATCGCCGTGTCCATCGCGGCCGAGCGGCCGCACGCGTCGGTCTGGGCGTGCGACGTGAGCGGTGATGCCCTCGAGGTGGCGAACAAGAACGCCGAGGCGCTGGCCGTCTCGTCGCGGGTGACCTTCTTCCAGGGCTCGCTGCTCGAGCCGGTGCCCGCCGATGCGCGGTTCGATCTGATCGTCTCGAACCCACCCTACATTCCGACGAAGGAGCTCGCCGGCCTCGACGCCGAGGTGCGCCGGGAACCCCACCTCGCGCTCGACGGCGGAGACGACGGGCTCGCGGTCATTCGCCCGCTGGTCGCGGCCGCCGCGCCGCGACTCAACCCTGGCGGCTGGCTTGCACTCGAGATCGCCGAAGACCAGGGCGCGCGGGTGAAGGCGGTGCTGGAGGGCGCGGGCCTGCGTGAGGTGAGAGTCGAGAAGGATCTGGCCCGGCACGAGCGCCTCGTGCTCGGCCGCCGCGCGCCGGCCTGAGAGAGGAACGAGAAGAACATGGACGCCATCGTCATCACCGGAAACGGGCCCCTCAAGGGCGAGACGTACGCCTCGGGCGCGAAGAACGCCGCGCTGCCGATCATCGCGTCGGCTCTGCTCGCGCCGGGAGAGAACACCTTTCGCAACGTGCCCGAGCTCGTCGACGTCAACACCATGTTCAAGGTGCTCGACACCATGGGCTGCGAGTCGGCCCGGGGCACCGGCAAGAAGAAGAACGTCGTCAGCATCAAGGTGCCCACGAACGTGACGCCCGAGGCGCCGTACGATCTCGTGCGCACGATGCGCGCGTCGGTGCTGGTGCTCGGCCCGCTCGTGGCCCGCTACGGCCGCGCCCGCGTCTCGATGCCCGGCGGGTGCGCCATCGGCGCCAGGCCCATCGATCAACACCTCAAGGGCCTCGAGGCCCTGGGCGCCGAGATCGAGCTGAGCGAGGGCTACGTCGAGGCGCGCGCGAAGCGGCTCAAGGGCGGCGTGGTGACGTTCGACATGATCACCGTCACCGGCACCGAGAACGTGCTGATGGCGGCGGTGCTGGCGAAGGGCCGCACCCTCATCGAGAACGCCGCGCGCGAGCCCGAGGTCGAGGAGCTGGCCCGGGTGCTCAACAAGATGGGCGCGCAGATCTCGGGCGCCGGCAGCGACGTCATCACCGTCGATGGCGTCGACGAGCTCGAGCCGGTCGATCACGCGATCATCGCCGACCGCATCGAGGCCGGCACGCTGCTGGTGGCCGCGGCCATCACCGGCGGCGACGTGCTGGTGAAGCACGCCGTGCCCGAACACCTCGAGGCGGTGCTGCAGAAGCTCCGCGCGACGGGCTGCACCATCAGCGTCGAGAACGACGGCATCCGGTGCAAGGGCCCCACCCGCGTGCAGCCGGTCGATCTCAAGACGCAGGAGCACCCGGGCTTCCCCACCGACATGCAGGCGCAGCTGATGGCGTTGCTGGCGACGTCGGGGGGCACCTCGGTCATCACCGAGACCATCTTCGAGAACCGCTTCATGCACGTGGCCGAGCTGCGGCGCATGGGGGCCGACATCACCGTCGACGGGCACACCGCCGTGGTGCGCGGGCGGCCGAAGCTCTCGGGGGCGCCCGTGATGGCCACCGACCTGCGCGCGTCGGCGTCCCTGGTGCTGGCGGGGCTCCACGCGGAAGGCAAGACGAAGGTGAGCCGCGTCTACCATCTGGACCGCGGCTACGAGCGGCTCGAGAAGAAGCTCAAGGGCCTCGGGGCCGACATCAAGCGCGTCAGGGACACCGCCAACCCCTGAAGTCACGGGGTCGACCGAATGGCGGTTGCTTCCGGTTCGCTGCCGTCAGTAGCATCAGTGTCCTCACCCCTCACAGGAGCTGAACGTCACAATGGATTGCCCCGGCTGCGGCGTCGAGATGGTCGACCTTCAAGGAGACGATCTCACGCTTCGCAAGTGCGGCGAGTGTGGCGGGCTGTGGGTCGACGTCTCTGACCTCAACCGCATGCTGCTTCACAACAACCTCCCGGGCCTCGAGGCGCTGGGCGGGAAGGTCGACCCCGACGCCATGAGCGGTCAGTGCCCCGATTGCCTCGTCGACCTGCTGCGGGTCGAGGGCGGTGAGAAGGCGCACCCCATGACGTACGACACCTGCGAGTCGTGCGGCGGCGTGTTCCTCGAGTCGGAGTTCAAGGACGCGACGACGCTCAAGGACGCCGAGAAAGAGATCGTCGAGTTCTTCCGCGCCTTCTCCGGGAAGATGAAGAAGAAGGCCGCCGCCGCGGGCGCCTGACGCCGCGCCGCCGGTGGGCACCAACAAGGCCGGGGCCAGACTCGTCGGGGGCCCATCGAGGCTGGTGCTTTCTCGCGAGGCGCGAACGCGTCCCTGCACTACGCTCCGCGGCCTCACGTCATCACCGGAGCGTTCCGCATGTCCCTGCAGATCGAAGACCTGAAGGTCGGCACTGGCGCCGAGGCCGTCGCCGGCAAGTCCGTCACCGTGCACTACGTTGGCACCCTCACCAACGGCTCGAAGTTCGACTCGAGCCGCGACCGGGGCCAGGGCTTCACCTTCGGCCTGGGGGCCGGGCAGGTCATCAAGGGGTGGGATCAGGGCGTCGCCGGCATGAAGGTGGGAGGGGTGCGCAAGCTCACCATTCCGCCCGAGCTCGGCTACGGCGCGCGGGGGTTTCCGCCCGTCATCCCGGCGAACTCGACCCTCATCTTCGAGGTCGAGCTGCTCTTGGTCGGCTGACGGCCGGGCCCTCGTCACGCATGAACGAGAACGCGCTCAACGCCAACGTCGGCCACCGGCTGCGCGCGCTGCGCCTGTCGAAGAACGTCAAGCAGGCCGACGCGGCGCGTGAGCTGGGCGTCAGCCCCGCGTACCTGAACCTCATCGAGAAGGGCAAACGCGTCACGCCCTTCCCGCTGTTGTGGAAGGCGCTGCGCTACTTCCAGGTCGATCCCGAGGCCTTCATGGCCCAGATCGGCGACGGGCGCGTCGACCAGGCGCTCGCCAGCCTGCTCGACGAGCCGCTCTTGAGGACGCTCAACCTCGATCAAGAGTCGCTCCAGTCGTTGTCGGCCGAGCCCAAGCTGGCGGGCACCGTCGCGGCGCTGTTCAACCTCTACAAGAACACGCGCATGCAGCTCGAGAACGTGATGACGCAGCTCTCGAGCCAGGAGCGCCCACCCGCCGCCGGGAGCGACGGCAAGCTCGACTACTCGCCCTTCGACGAGACGACGGACTTCCTCGAGTCGCACAAGAACTACTTCCCCGAGCTCGAGGCCGAGGCCGAGGGGCTGCGCGCCGACTTCAGGCTCGAGCGGCAGACGCTCTCGTCGCAGCTCGTGCGCATCGTCGAGGAGCGCTTCGGCTACGCGGTGCTCTTCGAAGAGGCCCAGGGCTCGTCGTCGGTCGTGCGCCGCCTCGACAAGGACAAGCAGCAGCTCAAGCTCTCACCCGGCCTCACGGAGCAGACCCTCAAGTTCCAGCTCGCCGCCACCCTGGGCCTGCTGGTGCTCGACAAGACGCGCCTGATGGACCGCATCGTCGGCCAGCGCATGCGGCACGCCGAGACGCCGCGGCTGGTGAAGGTGCACCTCGCCAACTACTTCGCCGGGGCGATCATGCTGCCGTACGGCGACTTCTTCAAAGAGGTGCAGCGCACGCGGTACGACATCGAGCTGCTCACCCACATCTTCAACGTCACCTACGAGACGATCGCCCACCGCGTGTGCAACCTCGGCGACCCCAAGCGCCTCGGCCTGCCCTTTCACTTCCTGCGCTGCGACATCGCCGGCAACATCTCGAAGCGGTACTCGGGCACGGGGCTGAAGTTCGCGTCGATGGGCTCGTGCGCGAAGTGGGCCGTGCACCTCGCGTTCCTCAACCCCTCGCAGCTCACCCGGCAGTACTCGCAGATGCCCGACGGCACGACGTACTTCGACTTCGCGCGGGTGCAGCTGCAGCCGGTCGAGGGCTCCATCGTGCGGGGCACGGCGTACTCCATCGGCCTGGGCACCCACGCCGAGAACGCGAAGTTCCTCGCGTATGGGCTGCCGATGACCGATCTCAAGCGCGACGCGGTGCCCACCGGCATCTCGTGCCGCTTCTGCGAGCGCACCGACTGCAACCAACGGGCAGCCGCCAGCTACCGCTTCGCCTTCTCGTTCGACGAGTACACGAAGAAAGACTGCTTCTTCTCGCCGCTCGTCACGGGCGATCTCGAAGCCGACACGAAGAAGTAGGCACGCCCATGCGCTGGTTCACCCTTCTGCTCGCGACGGGCTGCACGTACGCGGTGAACGGCTCGACCTTCCGCACGCAGGAGGCGGCCACGGCGTTCGAGCGGGCGGTGGCGGCCGTGGGCCAGCACTGTCACGGCGTGCGGCACGTCAACGACGAGGCGCAGATCGTCACCAGCCGCTGGCAGGTGTACCACTCGCGCGACGGCGCCTACCTCGGGCGCTGCCAGGTCGCGGTGTGGAAGGCCGACGACGAGGTGGGCGCCGAGGTGCGCGTGGCCGTCACCACCAAAAAGTGCCCGCTCGTCGACCTGATGGACCTCGAGGCCCTCGGAGACTCGCCGACCTGCGAGGTCACCTTCTCGATGCCCAGCGAGGTGGCCACCGGCCAATCCCTCGCCGTCCAGCGCATCGAAACCGACGTGCGGCGTTGACAGGGTTGGCGCCGCGTCGAAAGGTCTCGACCGCCCATCGGCACCGGGGCCGCTCCCCCGTCACGGGAGCCGGACGCCAGGGACAGGACGTCATCATGCGCAACGCCGCCATCGCTCTCTCGTTCGCCCTCTCGGCCTGTGGGCCGCAGGGCCCCTTCCCGCTCGTCGTCGAGCCCGACGCGGTGGTACCGCCGCCGACGATCACCCTGACGCCCCCGCCGGGGCCCTTCAACGGCTCGGTCACCGTCACGGTGTCGGTCGACCAGCAGGCCACCGTCTTCTGGACGAGTGAGAAGGTCGACCCGCGCGAGACGACGCAGGGCCGGCGCGAAGGCCAGGCGCCCACCTCCATCACCCTGGACAAGACGACGACGCTCACCCTGTTCGCCAGCAACGGCCGCCAGGACAGTGAGCTCGTAAGCGGGACCTGGGTGCGGGCCGGCGGCCCGGTCGGCACCATCACCGGCACGGTCATCTTCGGCGGCTTCTGCGCCGGCAAGGAGATCGGCATCGCGCGCAACGGGCAGATCCGCCGGCTCGGCAAGGCGCCGATGATGGCCGGCACCCTGCCCTTCTCGTTCACCGGCGTGATGAGCGGCACCCAGCGGCTGGTGGCGTACTGCGATCGAAACGCCGACGACAACCTCACGCCCTTCATCGACTACTCGGGCGACACGGTGCAGGTGACGATCGAGCTGGCTGACCCGTTCAAGGCTTCGGCCGAGGACGTGAAGGTGTACGTCGGCGCCTCGGGGACGGGGCTCGGCACGCTGCGCGGCACCATCATTCTCCCCAGGCCGCCGCCGCTGCAGAACCTGTCGCTCTCGGTGCTCTCACCCGACGCGCTCTCGGGCGGGTTGGACCCGGCGAACCTGCTGCAGCAGCTCCAGAACGGCTACCGCATCTTCACCACCCCGACGCAGACCGAGTACCCGTACGTGGTGACCGATCTGATGCCGGGCCGCGTGATCCCTGCGCCTTCGCTCCTGGGCTTCGGGAACGGCGGCTTCGCCATCAACCTGCTCGCGAACCCGCTGAGGCCGGTGTTGATCGAAGCCGACAAGGAGACCGTGCAGGACTTCGCGTTCGGCCCGGTGACGCTCGGCGGCGACGTGACCATTCGGGCCATGAGCGCGCCCACCGGGGGCTTCGCGTTCGGCATCGTGGCGGCGCGCATCACGTCACTCCAGGACGGCATTCAGGCGGTGCTGATGCCGGTGCTCTTCACACGCGACCCGATGACGAACGACGAGCGCGAGTCGTACTCGGGCGCCGCGCTCAAGGCGAACCAGAGCGTGGCGTTGCGGGTGTTCTCCAACGCCAACGGCGCCAACCCCATCACCGACGCCCTGACGTGGGTCATCAACCCGTTCAACAGCACTCCACCCCACGCGACCGTGCAGATCGGCACGACGGACACGACTCGTGACATCATCATCCCGTGACTCGATACGGGCTGCTGGTGGTGGTCGGTTTGGTTGCGTGTGGAATGCCGCCGTCGGGCATTGACGCCGGGAGCGCGGGCGGTGGGTCCACGGCCGGTGGCTCCGCAGGCGGTGGCTCCTCGGGCGGTGGCTCCTCGGGCGGTGGCTCCTCAGGCGGTGGCTCCTCGGGCGCTGGCTCCACGGGCGGTGGCTCCTCGGGCGGCGGCTCCTCGGGCGGCGGAGCGACGGCGGGCGGCTCCAGCGCGGGTGGCGCAGCGGCTGGCGGCTCGGCCGGTGGAAGTCAGGCGGGCGGGGGCGCGGGTGGAAGTCCTGGCCGCCTTCACGCCTTCGTCGGCAGCGGCAACGGCAACATCACGGCCTACGCAGTCGACGTGACGACCGGCGCGATGACGTCCCTCGGAGCGACGAGCGCGGGCTCGAACCCCAGCTTCCTCGCGTTCGACGTGCCGCGCGGCCGGCTCTACGCCGTGAATGAAGGCTCGAGCCAGATCGCCGCCTTCACGCTCGCGTCTGACGCGGGCCTCTCACTGCTGAACCGGGTCGGCTCTCAGGGCAACGGGCCGGCGCACGTCTCGGTCGATCCCTCGGGCCAGTGGGTCTTCGCGGCGAACTACGGTGGCGGCAATGTCGCGGTGCTCCGCGTGACCGACGGAGGCCTCGGCGCGGCCACCGACACCGAGGCGTCAGGAGGCCAGGCCCATCAGATCCTCTCCGACGCGACGGGGCGCTTCGTCTACGTGCCGTGCAAAGCGGCCAACCACGTCGCGCAGTACCGCTTCGATGCCGACGCCGGGCAGTTGACGCCGCTCGCGCCAGCCACGGTGCCGACGGCGGCGAACGCCGGCCCACGCCACCTCGCGCTCCATCCGGGCGGCACGTGGGCGTTCCTCATCAACGAGCTCGACGACACGCTGACCTCGCTGCGCGTCGAGGCCGACGGGCGGCTGACGCCGGTCGACACGAAGCCCACCCTGCCCATGGGGATCTCGGGCGCCAGCAACACCACCGCCGAGGTGCAGGTTCACCCCAACGGGCGCTTCGTCTACGGCTCGAATCGTGGGCACAACTCGATCGTGGCGTTCTCGGTCGACCTGACGAGCGGCACGCTGACGCTGCTGGGCCACACGCCAACGGGCGGCAGCACGCCACGGCACTTCGACATCGACCCGAGCGGGCAGCTGCTGCTCGTGGGCAACCTCAACTCCGGTGCCGTGCACGCGTTCCGCGTCGACGCCAACACGGGCGGGCTCACCGCGCTCGGCCAGCAGGCCACCGTCAACGCGCCGGCCTTCGTGGGCTTCACCCGCCTACCGTGAGAAGCGAATGACCGTTCGCCGACGCTCCGTCTCTTCTTCGACGGGCTCGACGCGGCGGGGCCTGGGCGCGAACCGAACGGGGTGCAGCTCGCCCGGCGCACGAACGCGCAGCACGGGCGGCTCGAGGTCTCCGCGCTCGCTCTCGAGCCGGTAGCTCAGGTCGAGGCGCACCTGCACCTCACAGCCGCCGTCGACGACCTCGCAGCGAACCCGACTGCCCTCGATCAGCGGGACGAGCGTCAGCGCTTCACCGTCGATGGCGTGGCCCGCGGCGTCGAGCGCGGTGACCCGCACTGGCACCACCCGCTCCAGGTGGACCTGCACCGACTGGCCCTGGCGAAGCGGCACCTCCTTCGTCTCGAAGCCGGGCGCGCTGACCTCGCCCTCATCGTCCTCCTCGAGGTCGATCGAGAAGCGGCCGAGTGCGTCACAGAGGACCCCGGGCTTGCGTCCGACGGTGATGACGGCGCCTTCGATCGGCCGGCCTCGGGCATCGACGACGGTCCCCCGCGTCGCGGCGATCGCCTCGAGCTCGAGGTGCAGCTCGTTCAGGCCCGGGACGAGAACGATGTCGCGCACCGCGGTTCGCCACCCGGGAGACGACACGGTCAGCTGCGCTGGCCCCTCGGGAAGTCCATCGAGCTCGAGCCGATCGCCAGGCTCATCGACCGGCGCAGTGAAGCCGAGCCCCGAGAAGTTCGGGCTGCGCGGATCGACCGAGACGCTGGCCTCCGAGACCGGCTGGCCGTCGGCGGACGCGACGGACAGGGAGAGCGACGCGCCCTTCCACAGGGGAACGTGGACCACGAGCGTCTCGCCTTCCTCGACGCGGAGCTTCTGGCTGTGCTCGACGATCGCCGAAGGCACCACCAGCGTCGCCCCACCCGCCGGGACCTCGTCGAACCGCGCCACCCCGCCCTGCATCGTCGTCTCCCGCGGGTGCCCCAGGAGCAGGCTCACCTCGAGCCCATCGGGAGCCCACGGCGCGCGCACCTCGATGCGCCCGGGACGCGCGAGGCGAACCACCGTTTCGTCCGAGCGGAGCTCGACCGCGCGGGGGACGAAGCCGGGCGCCTGCACCAGCGCCACACACCACGCGCAGCGGGCCAGCTCGAAGCGCCCGAAGGCGTCGGCCGCAGACTCCGCGAGCTGACCCGTCGAGGGGTCGAAGACCGCCACCGTCGCGCTGGCCACCGGCGCGAGGGCGCTGGAGACCACCTCGAGGTGCCACGGCTCCACGCCACCGAACGCTTCGAGGAAGACTTCACCGGGGGCCGAGACGGCCCGCTGCCCCACCCTCAGCCCATCAGCCGTGCGCACCCGCACCACCGCGGGGAGCTCGATGCCGGAGAGCGACAAGCCTCCGTCGGCGTCGGTTCGCCCGCGATGCACCACCGCGACCGGTGGTCGCCGCCGCCACCGCTCGAGGTGCTGGGCGAGATGGTTCGGCTCGTCACAACCAGCGGCTTCGCCGTCGTCTTCGTCGGCTTCGAGGACCTCGACGGCGAGATCTGGAAGTGGCCGCGCGCGCTCGTCGAACACGAGGAGCGTCCGGTCCTCCTCACGGGCTTCGGCAGCGGGAGCCATCGGGCCACCGTCCAGCCACTCGGCCGCGACCGGGTCCACGACCGCCGACGCGCGCCGGGCTGGCGACCGTTCGACCTTCGGGGCGCTTCGATCGACCGCCTCGCGGGGCCGGGTCGCGACGAGACCTGCGAGCACGGCCGCCAGCCCCAGCGTCATCGCCGCCAACCGGGACCGACGCATTCCCCAGGCACCTCGTGAAAAGAGACAGGCACGCGCGACTTCGTGCATTGAACGGGTGAAACCCCTCGGAGCGTTCCAGCTCAGCGAGAGCCCGGCAACGCCGCCCGCAGTTCGGCCTCGATGGCGAGCCCCCGCCCTGCGAGGTTCACCCGCTGAGCGGGATCGGCGACGACGTCATAGAGCCGCACGATCTCCCGCTGCCTGCCGGGAATCACCACCAGCTTGTGGGTGCGGGTGCGCACCATGCGATCCTTCGCGTCGATGACGGCCTGCCGGAGGGCCGGCCTCAGCACGAGGTTGTCGCGGAAGTCGGGATCGACGGTGAGCGTCTCTTCGGCGCCAGCCACCTCGACCACCTCGGCGCGCTCGGCCTCGGTCAAACCCGTCATCGCCCTCGACTTGGGAAAGAACAGGTAGCAGGTCTCGGCGAACGCCATGAGCCCGAGATCGCCCCGGGCGCCGCTCAGCAACGGCATCAATGAGACACCTTCCATCGAGGAGGGAATCGGGGTGCCGAGGTGCGCGAGCAGCGTCGGGGCGAGGTCGACGCTCCGCGTGATGGCGTCCACCGTGCGCGGCGAGACCCCGGGGATCCGGACGAGGAACGGAATGCGCGTGCTCTGGTCGCCGCCGAAGAAGTTCGTCCCGTGACCGAGCGTCGACCCGGGGTCGTAGAGATCCTCCCCGTGATCGCTGGTGACGATGACGATCGTCTCACCCGCGAGGCCGCGCACCTCGAGCCCGCGCAGCACCTCGCCCACCGTGTCGTCGAAGTCGCTCACCGCGCCGTCGTACAGATCGCGCACGTGCTGCATCGTCTCGGGCGCGAGCGTGGGCGAGAACCCGGTGGTGATGAGCTCGTGGGCGCGCACCTCGACCTGGTACCGGTGCGGCCCGTCGTAGCCGGGCGCGGTGTACTTCGCGTTGAACGGCGCGCGGGCGTTGTACGGCAGGTGGGTGGGGCTCACGAAGAGCACGCCGAAGAACGGTCGCTTCGCCGTGAGGCTCGCGTCGATGTCGCCAAAGAGCTGCTCCGTCAGCACCTGGGGCCGCGCGGCGGACGCAAGTGACGCCCGCCCCGGCACCAGCCAGTCGCCGAGTGGGGGCGGCAGCGCGCCGAAGAAGAGCGGCACGACCGGGTGCGCGCGCGCCGTCGCCTCGAGCAGGAGCGCCGGGAAGTTCTGCACCGGGCTCACCCGCCGGGCCCCGAAGCCGAAGTCGACCAGGTCGAAGCAGTTGCCCACCCAGTCCGACGAGACGAAGGTGTCGTAGCCGAGCGCCGCGAGCTGGCGCGGGAGCAGCGCACCGTTCGACTCCACCGCCGCGACCTCGGCCTTCGAGGGGTACATGCTGCGCAGGCCGTGGGTCCACGGGAACTGGCCCGACAGCATCGTCGCCCAGGACTCGAGGGTGCTGGCCGTCGCGACGTGGTGCTGGCGAAAGTCCACCGCCGTCGATGCGAAGGCGTCGAGGTGGGGCGTGAGGCCCGGCCGCGCGGTGCCGTGCGCGCCGAGCCGGTCGAAGCGCCACGAGTCGGCGGCGATCACCAACACGTTGGGCCGTCCCAGCGGTGTCGCGCGGGGAGGCGTCGGCTCGCGCAGCGCAATGGTGCCGAGCGCCACCGCCCCCACCGCAGCCAGCGACCGGCGCCGCGTCGAGCGCACGAAGAACCCGAACGCCACGACGCCCAGCAGCGCGCACCCCACCGCCATGAGCTCGAGCCCGTGGAGCCGCTGCAGGAGGTACACGTCGAGTCGCGTCTTGCGGGCGACGGTGTCGAAATGCCCCGGGCTGACGAGCAGCGCGGGCCCCAGGGCCACCACGAGCACCAGGACATCGAGCGCCACCACCCGCGCACCGAAGCCCAGCCCGCGCCGAGCGCCTGCCCACGGGGTCACCAACGCCGCCAGGAGCAGTCCCAACACGAGGTACGCCGGGAGCGTCGCGAGCTGCGCCCCGATGGCCACCGACACGTAGGGGCCGGTCGCCAGGGCCGCGAAGCGGTGCGCGATGCCGCCTGCCTGGAGCACGAAGGCCGCGACGCCGACCGCCCACGCGCCGGCAGCCAGCGCGCCGTTCACCTGGAGCACTCGGAGGAAGGTCGGCCACGGCCCGTCGTCACGCACGCGCCCACCCTCGCCTGAAACGGGCGCGTCACAAACCGGTTTCGGTCCGGTCGCTCACGCCGCCTGGGCGCGCATCACCTGCTCTGGAGAGCCCTCGGGGCAGACCTCGAGCAGCTTGAAGCGGGAGCGCGACCCGAAGTTGTTCCGGCGGATCATGCTGCCCAGCACGGTGAGCGCCTCGCGGGTCGAGTCCAGGCCTTTGTCGACGGCGGCGAAGACGTCGATGCCCGGCCCCCGGTAGAGCTCGCGCGCGCCCGGCGCCTGCCCGCCCACCTTGAGCCGGCCGAGCGGCGAGCTGAGCGCCATCGAGAAGACGAAGAAGCCGCGCACCCAGCCGTCGACCTCGAGCTTCGACGGCGCGTCACCGAAGGCCTCCTGCGACGCCACCCGCATCAGCTCGTACATGCCGCGGCCGATGCCCTTCGCGCCCGACGCCTTGCGGATCTGCATCTTCGTGCGAATGGCGCCAGAGCCCACCATCGGGCTGCCATGCAGGTCCTGCATGAGGGCGAGCGACTGGGCCCACTCGATGCGGTGGCGCGCCGCGGCGGGGGTCTCTTTCGCCTTCGTGTGCGTCACCAGCAGCGACTGCACCAGCGGCTCCAGCGCCCGGCTGACGCAGAGCTGGGTGAAGTAACCGGCGACGAAGGCCAGGCCGGCCTCGGTACCAACGAGCGCACCGTTCGAGACGAGCTCGGCGGCTTTCACACCAAAGGCCACCGGGGCGCGCTCGCGCATGAGGCGGGTGAACGTGGGTGGCCCCCCGTGGCCGAGCCACGCGTTGACGCCGAGCTTGAGGCCGCCGAACCAGGGCAGCTCGACCAGCGTGGCGCCGAAGCGGGCGTACTCGAGGTCTTCTCCCAGGGCGCGGGTGAACTCCTGGGGCAGCGAGTTGACGTGCGCCGAGAGCCGCTCCACTGCCGTCAGGTACGTCAGGAATGCAGGCATCGGCCGCGAGTGTAGCTTTCCCGTAGCGCCGTCACACGCACGCGATAAGAACGCCCTCCCTGTCCCTCGAAGGAGCACCCCGTCTCATGAACTTCTCGTTCGGCACCGGCGACGCCTCGAAGGCGAAGGCCGACGTCCTCGTCCTCCCCCTGTTCGACACCGATCTCACCGACAAGAAGGCCCCGCCCAGCGCGTGGGTGAAGAGCGACAAGAAGATGCGCGGGCTCCTGGTGAAGCTCGCCCAGCAGGAAGGGTTCAAGGGCAAGGCCGAGCAGACGGCGCTCATCCAGACGCACGGGAAGTTGGGGGTCTCGCGGGTGATCCTCCTGGGGCTCGGCGCGCGCGTGAAGTTCACGCCCGAGGTGCTCCGGCTGGCCCTGGGCCGCGGCGTCAAGGCCGCCAACCGCCTCAAGGCGAAGACCGCCGTCATCCAGGTGCCGGGCGTGCGCGAGCTCGACGCGAGCCTGCAGGCCATCGTCGAGGGGGCCGTGCTGGGCAGCTACCGGTACGACAAGTGGCGCACGACCAACAAGGACGAGAAGAGCGCCCCCCGCGTCGACAAGGTGCAGCTGCTGCTGCCCGACGGCGTCAAGAAGGACAAGTCGATGGACGCCACCGTGGCCATCGCGAAGGCCATCGCCGAAGCGGCCTGCTTCGCGCGCGACCTCGTCAACGAGCCGGCCGGCACCATGACGCCCACCATCCTCGCGGAGCAGGCGAAGGCCATGGCGAAGGACGCCGGCCTGGGCCTGCACGTGTTCGATCGCAAGAAGATCGAAGAGCTCAAGATGGGCATGTTCCTCGGCGTCGCCCGCGGCAGCGTCGAGGAGCCGAAGTTCATTCACCTCTCGTACACGCCCGAGAACGCCGACCACGCCAGGCGCGCGCCCGTGGCGCTGGTGGGCAAGGCCATCACCTTCGACTCGGGCGGCCTCTCGCTCAAGCCCAGCGAGGGCATGCTCGAGATGAAGACCGACATGGCCGGCTCGGCCGCGGTGCTGGGCGCGATGAAGGTGATCGCGAAGCTCAAGCCGCCCTTCCCCGTGCACGGCTTCATGGGCGCCTGCGAGAACATGCCCTCGGGCAACGCCTACCGGCTCGGCGACGTGCTGGTGTCGCGCCTGGGCAAGACGGTCGAGATCACCAACACCGACGCGGAGGGCCGCCTGGTGCTGGGTGACGTGCTGGCCTACGCGAACGAGCTCAAGCCCGCGGCCATCATCGATCTGGCGACCCTCACGGGCGCCTGCATCGTGGCGCTCGGCCCCTGGGTGGCGGGCGCCTTCGGCGAGGACGATCAGCTCATGTGGAGCGTGCTCGAGGCCGCGCGCGCGTCGGGTGAAGAGGTGTGGCGCCTGCCGCTCACCGACACCCTGAAGGACGTGCTCAAGAGCGAGATCGCCGACATGAAGAACGCCGGCGACCGCAACGGCGGCTCGATCACCGCGGCGCACTTCCTCAAGGAGTTCGTCGGCGACACGCCCTGGGTGCACCTCGACATCGCCGGCCCCAGCAACGTGTCGAAGGAGAAGGGCTACATGGCGCGCGGTGGCACCGGCTTCGGCGTGCGCACGCTGGTCGAGTACATCCGCCGGCGCACCGCCGAGCTCGAGACGGCCGTCGACGAGCCGGCCGAGGGCTGAAGCCGCCATGGCATCGGCCGCGTTCGCGCGGATCAAGGCCGAGGTGCTCGAGCTGGTGGGGCGCGTCCCCGTCGGCAAGGTGACGACCCACCTGGCCATCGCCGAGCGGCTCGACGTGCACGCCCGGCAGGTCGCGTTCCTGCTCACGACACTCAAAGGCGCTGACGCAGAGGCCGTGCCGTGGCACCGATCGGTCTCGGCGACGGGCTCGCTCGGTGCGCACGGCAAGGTGGCGGAGCAGAAGCGGCGCCTCGTGGCCGAGGGCGTCGAGGTGACGAAGGACGGGGTCGAGCTGGAGCGCTTCTTCGTGGATCCAGGGAAGGCGCCCGCGTCGGCGCGCCCGCACCCCGCCCGGTTGGGTGCGCCGACACCGCACGCGGCACCGAGGCGGGCCGCGCGCCGACGAACGTGACGACTCCTCGAGGCGACGCTTCGTCAGCTGAGGGTCGATGCCCACGAAGCGGCGGCCGCTTCTTCGTGGCCGGAACGCCCGCGGTGCCACTCCCGCAGGAGGGGTCGCGCAGGGCACGCGCCACCGAGGCGGGCCGCGCGCCAGACGAACGTGACTACTCGGCCTCGAGGCGACGCTTCGTCAGCTCGAGGTACTGCGGGTCCATGTCGATGCCCACGAAGCGGCGGCCCTTCTTCGTGGCCGCCACGCCCGTCGTGCCGCTCCCGCAGAAGGGGTCGAGCACCAGCGCGTCCTCCTCGGTGCAGGCGTCGACGATGCGCTCGAGCAGCGCGCGCGGCTTCTGCGTCGGGTGCCGGCCGTGCACCTTCTCGCTCGGCTTGGGCGTCGTCATCGTCCACACGTCGCGCATCTGCTTGCCGCCGTTCTCTTCCTTCATGCGCTTGTAGTTGAACGTGTGGAGCAGCCGACCCTTGTTCACCGGCGCGGCCCAGATGAGCAGCTCGGTCGAGTGCGTGAAGGTGCGGCAGGCGAGGTTGGGCGAGGCGTTCGGCTTGAACCACGTCACCATGTTGAGGATCTTGAAGCCGAGCTTCTGCATGGCGAAGCCGACGTTGAAGATGACGTGCTGGGTGCCCGAGACCCAGATGGTGCCCGAGGGCTTGAGCACGCGGCGGCACTGCTCGAGCCAGCGCGCGGTGAACTCGTGATCGTCTTCGACGCCACGCGAGGCGTCCCACGTGCCCTTGTCGACCTTCACCCGCTTGCCCGACTGGCAGGTCGTGCCGCCGTTCGAGAGGAAGTACGGCGGGTCGGCAAAGATCAGGTCGAACGTGGCGTCTTCGAAGCCCGTCAACAGGCGCTGCGAGTCGCCCTGGTACAAGAGCCAGTCACGCCCACGCGCGTGGACGTGTGACGACAGATCACTCTCCTCGCGCAGCCGCGCGTGGGCCAACGATGCGACGGACATCTCGCCTCCGTGTTCGGTGTCGATGTGACCTGCTCGGGCTGCAACAGGTCTGATCGAGACGGTAGACGAGGATCGATCGCCGTCAACTTTCAGGCTTCACGAAGCGGTGTTCGGGCGGTCGAACGGCTTGCTCCGCTCGAGCAGCTTCTCGAGCTCGGTGGCGCGGTAGGCCGACGAGCTCCACACGAAGAACGACCAGAGCCAGTTGTCATCGGGGACGAAGCCGTCACGGCGCAGACGTTCCTTCCACGCAGCCGTGCGGCTCTTCTCGAGCGCCACTTCGACGAAGGGCATCGAGCACCCCTTCGGCCCGCGCGCCCACGCCTCGAAGTCCGCGCGGTGCCCGGGGTACCGCTGGTCGAGGAGCGCTCCGAACTCGAGCAGGGCGGCTCCCTCGAGCGCGGCCATGCACCGCTCGAAGGGAGAGAGCTCGGGGAGCACCTTCGTTCGAAACGACGAATCCACCCACGGGTGCCACACCCCCGCCGCGAGCTCACGACGCGCGAACCGCCTCGGATCGCCGAGGGCCTCGAGCCTCGCGGTGTCCGCTTCGGCGCCCGCGACCTTCAGCGCCGCCACCGCCTGACTGGCGACCCGCTGGGCGCTGGCCGTGCTCACCCGCAGCGGCAGACCGACCACGGCACGCAAGAGGCCCTCGACCTCAGAGAGCGCCGGGCCGACGTCACCCGCGTCGAGGCCTGCCGCCAGCCGAACCATGACGAGCGCCCGCAGCGAGTCCCAGTCTGGGACGGGCGTCTCGAAGAGGGGCTCGGCGCCGAGCGTGAAGGCGCTCCAGTCGTCCTGCCCGGCGACGGACTTCATCCACGCCAGGTCAACCTGCCCAACCTCGAGCGACGCCCTCGAGCGAAGCACGTCGTCCTTCAGACGGACCACCCGCGTCACCAGCTGTGGTGAGACCGCGGGAGCTCCGTCGCAGCCGGAGGGCTGGACCGTCGCGGGGCCCGAGACCCAGGTGAGCTTGCAGCGGAGCGCCGGGGTGACCGCCGCGCCGCTGGGGTCGTCCTTCGCGGGAGTCGAGAGCGGCTCGAGCAGCGTCGCTTGACGCGACACGAGGCCCCGCTGGAAGTCCGCGCGCCGGCTCGTGAACGGCTCGAGCGCACCCGGAAAGACGCCGACCAGCAGCAGCGCCATCAAAGCGCCGAAGAGGCTCGCGAGCACCGCCGCGCTGACGCCCAGCCACACCGGCGGCCGCTTCACGCGGCTGCCTTCGCGAAGTCGCCGTACACCGTCACCCCTTCCGGCGCCTTGGCGCGCCCCTGCTCCCGGGCGAGCGCGCGGTCGAGCGACAAGAGCGCGATCTCCTGCTGCCCATCGTCCGGCGGCTGGGTGGTGATGTTCTGCAGCCAGAAGCCCGGGCGCGTGAGCCAGGTGATGAAGGCCGGGCAGTGATCTCTCGCCGACAGGCGCTGCAGCTCGAACGCGAGGCCCGCGATGGGGAACGCCATCGGCACCTTCACGAAGATCATCAGCAACTGGTTCACCAGATCGTTCGGGTGCAGCCGCGGCAGCAGCGGGAGCAGCGCGACGTGCATCAGCACGGCGACGCCCACGACGATCAGCAGGAAGCTCGTGCCGCAGCGCGGGTGGCGGGTGGTGAACGGCCGTGCGTTCTCGACGGTGAGCGCCTGCTTCGTCTCGTAGGTCCAGATCGCCTTGTGCTCGGCCCCGTGGTACTCGAACAGCCGCCGGGCGTCCTTCGTGCGCGAGATGAGCGCGAGGTAGCCAACGAGGATGCCGAGCCGGAACACACCGTCGATGAGGTGGAACCACACGCTCGTCGAGTCGAACGACGGCCCCAACGACTTGCCCACCAGCCAGGTGAGCGCGTGCGGCAGGCCGATGAAGAAGAGCACGCCGAAGACGGTCGCGAAGGCCAGCATCGCGTCGGCGCCCTTGTCCTTCTTCGGCGTCGGCGGCTCACCCGAGGGCGCACCGGCCGGCGCGTCGGCGCCCGCCATCACCGCCTGGAGGAGGAACGTCAGCATCGCCGCCGGCCCGGGCTTCGGCTTCGCGCCACCCTCTTCCGGGGGCAACCCGTGCTCCGACGAGAAGGACAGCGCCGAGTAGCCGTTGTGGAGCGACTCGGCGAGCACCACCGCGCCGCGGAACACGGGCCAGCGGAGGAACTTGAGCGACGGGAAGAACACGTTCCACGCCTGCTCGCGGATGGCGATCTGCCCGTCGGGCCGGCGCACCGACACCACGAAGCTCTTCGGGCCGCGCATCATCACGCCTTCGATGACGGCCTGGCCGCCGATGTAGGGGCGCTCGGGATCGGGCGAGGGGTTGCCACTCATGCGCGCTTGGCTCCTGCAAGGAGGCAGACAGTGAAACGCCGCTGCTGGCGGGTGGGCCAGAGCGGCGTGGACCTTCGACGGCGAACGAGAGGCGCTTACTTCGCGCCACCCTTCTTGACGTCGTACTTCTTCTTGAAGCGGTCGATGCGGCCCTGCGTGTCGAGCAGCTTGTACTTGCCGGTGAAGAACGGGTGGCAGTTCGAGCAGATTTCCACGTTGAACGAGCCGCGGGTCGAGCGGGTCTCGATCACGTTGCCGCAGGCGCAGCTGATGCGGGCGGGGGGATACACGGGGTGAAGATCGGCCTTCATGTCGCTTCCTTGTCAGCCCACCTTGCATCGGGGAAATCCCGATGGACCGGCGGGAGCCGGGAGCCTGTAACCCCACTTCCCGCCGCGCGCAAGCAGCCTCCCGGGGCCCCGCGCACCTGTTAGGACAGGGCGCCGATGCGTCCGTACAAGCTGCTGCTCGCCGACCCGAAGGGCCGTGTCATCGAACACCCGTGGCTCCTCGCGAGCTTGCGCTCCGACGAAGACGTCTTGCCGCCCCGGGAGCGCCCCATTCCCCTGCCCGATGGGGGAAAGCTCGCGCACCTGCCTGGTCGGCTCCCGGTGGGGTTCGACCCCCAGACGAAAGCGCCCGTGCTCGTCGAACGCTTCGAGCTCGACGGCAAGCGCTTCGTCCCGCACGCCGTCGGCGCGACGCTGCCACCCGGCTTCACCCGCACGTACCTGCCCGGAGAGGTGGCGAAGGGTGACGGCCCGGTGCTCCCGCAGTGGGCGTACACCGCGGCCGCCTGGGGCGAAAACGGGCCCGTGGTGTGGGCCCTGCACACCGACCGGCGCAAGCACTGGACGCCTGCCCGCTTCTCGGGCCCCGAGGTGAAGCAGCTCGTGACCGAGCACCTCGCGCGCCTGCCCGGCAACCGCGTGCTCAAACAGCTCAAGACGTGCGCCCTCGTCTACCGGTGCTTCACGAGCCAGAACGTCTTCTACGCGCGCGACGAAGGCGCCCTGCCCGCCTCGGTCATGTGCAACGCCGCCTGCGTCGGCTGCATCTCGGATCAACCCGACGACGGCCCGCCCGCCTCGCATGAGCGCATGGAAGACGGCCCCTCGGCGAAGGAGCTCGCCGACGTCGCCATCTGGCACCTCGAGCACGCGCCCGGCCGCACCATGGTGAGCTTCGGCCAGGGCTGCGAAGGCGAGCCGCTCACCCGCTGGCGCTTCATCGCCGACGCCATCGGCCTCATCCGCGCGAAGACGCAGCGGGGCTCGATCAACATCAACACCAACGGCAGCCTCACCCAGGGGCTCTCGGCCCTCTACGACGCGGGCCTCGACGCGGTGCGCGTCTCGCTCAACTCGGCGGTGAAGGATCTCTACGAGGCGTACTACCAGCCGAACCGCTACGGCTGGGAAGACGTCGAGGCCTCCATCGCGCTGTCCCGCAAGCGCGGCGCGTACGTGGCGCTCAACCTGCTGCTCTTCCCCGGCGTCACCGATCGCGAAGGGGAAGCCGACGCGCTGGTGAAGCTCGTCAAGAAGTACCGGGTCGACCAGGTGCAGACGCGGCCGCTGGCGATCGATCCGCTCCAGTACATCGCGGTGGCGAAGGGGAAAGGCGCCGGCGGCGCGCCCATCGGCGTGGCCAACTTGATCCGCCGCTTCAAGGCCGAGGCGCCGTGGGTCACCGTCGGTAACTTCGCGCGCGGCCTGGGAGAGCGTCGCGTGACCTCAAAATGAACGGGGCTCCGACCAAAGGGGGAAAGTCGGAGCCCCGCGGAGTCTGGCCCAATGCCAGGCTCACCCAAATTCGTCTGTGTCGAGCCGCAGGCTGCTCGTCGGCTCGTCGTCGTCGGTGACCGTCTGCGAGGCCGAGGCGAGCACCGCCGGCTTCTCGAAGACATCGGTCGCCACTTCCGAGGGCTCGGGCTTCGCGCTCGGCCGCTCGGCGTTGATGGCCGCCGAGGTGCGGGCGTCGACGACGCCGTTCACCGGCAGGCCGTGCTCGACCTGCGCGCGCTTCACGGCCGTCTCGGTGCGGGGGCCAAACACCCCGATGCCCGCCTGGAAGTCACTGCGCGACAAATAGCCCTTCGAGACCAGCTTGAGCTGGAGCGCCTTCACCGCCGCGCCCGTCGCTCCGCGCCGCAGCACAGGCACCGAGACGGCCTTCGGCCGCTCGAACGCGTCGACCGGACGCGCGGCGGGCCGATGGCCAGGCGTCACCTTCGCCATGGCCACCTGCGGCACGCGCACGCTGCTCTGGAGGGCTGCGATCGACATTCCATCGGCGCGTAGATCCAAGAGCCAGGCCACCCGTGCACACCCGGGCATACACCTGATCTTCCAGTGATTCTCATGGGTCAGCAGAAGCGGCGACTGGCGCGTTCACGCTCCACCCATCGGGGCCAGCGGTCGAAAACCCGCCTTCTTTCGAAGACTTACGCCGTGACGCAGTGAATCGGAGCATGGACACTCCAGTGCGCCTGCCAGCCGTCGTGGAGCCAGTCAGGTCAGCAGCTCGAGGATCTCGCGGGCGATCAGCTGATCCTTGCGAACGTAGCCGTCGGCGCCGCAGCTCTTCACCAGGCGCTGGAGCTCGGCCTCGTCGGCGGCGCTGCAGAAGACGACCTGAATGCCGGCGAACAACGAGTTCGTCTTGATGAACCGGCACAGCTCCTCGCCGTTGATGCCGGGCATGTTGACGTCGAGCAGCACGAGATCGGGCCGCGTCTTCTTCTTGAGAATGATCTTGGTGGCGGCGTCCGCGCCGTTGGCCGTCATCACCTCGTGGCCCTTGGCCTCGAGCTCGGCCTTGAGCAGCCGAACGGTGGGCTCGCTGTCGTCGACGACCAGCACCCGGTGCTTGACGACCTGCCCCTGCCCATCGAGCGCGTCACGAATCGACTCGACCGCGGCCTCGAGCCCCTGGGACTTGGCGACGTAGCCGTCGGCGCCCGAGTTCTTCATCTTCTCGATGAGCTCCTGCTCGGGCAGGTCCGAGTAGAGGAAGAGCTTGGCCGACAGCTTGCGTTGCACCCGCAGGAACTCGACGACGTCGTCGCCGTACATCTCGGGCATGTTCACGTCGACGAGCACCACCTCGTAGGTGTTGGCGTCGAGGCGCGCGTCGAGGCTGGCGAGGTCGGCGGCCGAGTCGACGCCGATGCCCGCGGCCGTCAGCGCCTCGGAGATCAGCTGCACCGTCATCGGGCTGTCATCAATGACCAGGACGCGCGCTGCCATGGAAGCCAAAGTCCTTAGCAGAGTTCTTGACCGACTCCTCCACGCATTTCGATACTGTCTGCTCTCTTCGTGCACCCCACGCCCCTCCAGCGCGCGCTCGCCGAAGCGCCCGACAAAGCCCGCGCCCAGGCGGCCCGCCCCGACGAAGAGTTCTTCGTCTTCAAGCTCGGCGAGCTCACCCTGGCGGTGACGTCAGGGTACGTGCGCGAGGTGGCCCGGCTGACGCCGCTGACGCCGCTGCCGCGCGCGCCCTCGTTCCTGCTCGGCGTGGTGGGCAACCGGGGCCAGGTGATGCCGGTCATCGATCTGCTGCGCTTCCTTCAGCAGGGGGAATCGAAGGTGGTGCGGGGGGCGCGCATCTTCGTGGGCGACTCGAACGGCCTGCTGGTGGCCTTCCTCACCGACGCGGTCGTCGGCCTGCGCCGCATCTTCGTCGCCGACAAGCTGCCGCCGCCCGCGGGAGGCGGCTCGGCCACCGAGTTCCTCATGGGCGTGGTGCAGCACCGGGAGCTCGGCACGGTGAGCCTGCTCGATCTGCCGAAGGTGCTGCAGTCGGCCCGCGCCACGGTGGTGCGCCGGTGAGCGCGCGCGTCGACATCGTCGTCTTCGAGATCGGCGGCCTGCGCTACGGCGCCGACATGACGCAGGTGCGGCGCATCGACCGCCTCGAGCCCGACGCGAGCGTGGGCGCGCCCCTGGGCAAGCCCTTCGAGGGCCGCCGCGCGCTGGTGTTCTGCCCCGACGGTGACCGCGAGCTGCACCTCGCCATCGACACGGTGCTCGCGGTGCAGTCCGTGCCCCCGGACGATCTCCGGCGGCTGCCGCCGGCCGTGGGCCCGTCTCCCTTCATCATCGGCGCCTGGCTCGACCGCGACGCGGCCGTGCTGCTCGTCGATCTCTTCGCCACCAACCCGTTCCGACCCACCGAGGCCCCGAATGCCTGAACCGCTGCCCACGCCCCCCAAGAAGCCGAAGAAGGCCCCCGCGCCGAACGGCGCCTCGCTCAAGGCGCTGCTGTCGACGCTCGACGATCTCACCGGCGGCCGCTTCGAGGCCCGCGTCGACGTCGGCGCGCTCTCGGGTGACGCGGCCGAGGCGGGCCGGCTGGTGAACCTGCTGATGGAGCGGGTGCAGAGCCGCGTCGCCGACTCGGAGCTGCGCAAGGAGCGCACCCAGGTGATCGTCGAGCAGGCCATCGACGGCCTCAATGCGCTGGTGCGCCAGGGCGAGCTCGCGGCGTTCCAGGCGCGCACCGACGACGCGGTGCTGTCGCCGCTCCTCGACGGCTTCTCGAAGGTGATCGAGACGCTGCGCACCTTCGTGCGCGAGATCAACGAGGCGGCGCTGCGGCTGTCGTCGTCGGCCAACGAGGTGCTCGCGGCGTCGACGCAGCACGAGTCGTCGTCGACCGAGCAGGCCGCGGCGATTCACGAGACGACGGCCACCATGGAGGAGCTCAAGCACGCCTCGGCGCAGATCGCCGAGAACGCCGGCGCGGTGGCGCGCGTGGCCGAAGAGACGCTCAACTCGGCGCGCTCGGGCCGCGGCGCCATCGCCGAGTTCATTCAGGCGATGCAGCAGATCCGCGCCGACGGCGTGGCGGTGAGCGAGTCGATCACCAAGCTGTTGCGGCGCGTGGAGCGCATCGGCACGGTGGTCGAGGTGATCGACGAGATCGCCGACCGCTCCGACCTGCTCGCGCTCAACGCCGCGCTCGAGGGCAGCCGCGCGGGAGAGGCCGGCAAGGGCTTCAGCATCGTCGCCGCCGAGATGCGCCGCCTCGCCGAGAACGTTCTGGACTCGACGAAGGAGATCAAGAACCTCATCACCGAGATCCGCGAGGCGACCGCCGCCGCCGCCGCCGCCGCCGAGGCCTCGCGCCAGGCGACCGACGCCGGCGAGCGCCTGGGCAGCGTGGCCGCCAGCGCCGTCGAAGGCATCTTGTCGGGCGTGCAGGAGACGAGCGACGCCGCCCGCGTCATCAACCTCGCCACCCAGCAGCAGCGCACCGCCACCGAGCAGGTCGTCGCCTCGATGGGTGAGATCGAAGAGGTGACGCGGCAGACGACCCAGGCCTCGAAGCAGGCCACCGGCGCCGCGGCAGAGCTGACCCAGCTGGCGGGCCGGCTGTCCGAGCTCATCAAGCGCTTCAAGGCCGACTGACGAGCGCGTGGATACCGAGGCCCTCAAGAAGTCACTGCTGACGAAGTTCGTCGAGGTGACTCAGGACCGCCTGCAGGCCATTCAGCTCGGCGTGCTCGAGCTGGAGAAGCCCGACGGGGCCCGTGCGGCCGAGAACGTCGCGCGCGAGCTGCACACGATGAAGGGCGAGGCCCGCATGCTGGGCCTGCCCGCCGTCGGCCAGGTGGCCCACGCGTGTGAAGACCTGCTCAAGGCGTGGACCGAGAAGAAGGTCGACGCCCGCGTCGCCACCGATCTGCTCCTGCACGCGTGCGACGCCGTGTCCGATCTGCTCGAGGACACCACGGGCGCGAAGGAGGGCACGCCCGCCTCGGCCGACATCGTGCAGCGGTTGACCCAGACGGCCGGCACGCCGGTGCCGCCGCTGAAGCCGCCCCCATCAGCCCCGCGGAAGCCGAAGGCCTCGGTGCCGGCCGCCCCCCAGGTCGCCGCACCCCCACCAGCGCCGTCGGCGCCCCGCCCGCCGCCCTCGGCGCCCACCCCGATTCCGGCGCCAAGCTCGCCGAGCGCCTCGCTCAAGTCGCAGGACGAACGCCCGGGCTTCGAAGAGACGGTCGAGAAGAAGAGCGCCGCCGCCGACCGCACGATTCGCGTGCAGGTCGAGGTGCTCGACGCGGTGGGCCTCCTCGCGGGTGACCTGCTCGTCGAGAGCGCCCGCAGCGAGCTCCGCGGTGAAGAGCTGCAGCGGCTGTTCGAGCGCTTCTCGCGCCTGGGCGAAGGGCTGCTCAAGGCGTCGGAGCACGCCGCCCTCGGGGCCGACGCGCGCCGCCACCTCGACCTGCTCGAGAGCGATCTGTCGCTGTTGCGGGACGACGCCTTCCGCTTCGTCCGCCACCACTCCGACGGGCTCAACACGCTCAACAGCAGCCTCACGCAGCTCGCCGATCACGTCGCCGAAGCGCGCCTGGTGCCGTTGTCTTCGGTGTTCGAGGCCTTCCCCCGGGCGGTGCGCGAGCTCGCCAACTCGCAGGGCAAACACATCGAGCTGAACGTCGAGAACACCAGCGCGGGCGTCGATCGGTCGATGGTGGCCGACGTGCGCGACGCGCTCATCCACCTCATCCGCAACGCGGTCGATCACGGCATCGAGTCGCCCGACCTGCGCGAGACGCTCGGCAAGCCAGAGCTCGGCCGCATCGCGCTCAAGGCCCGCGCCGACGGCGACATGCTGGCGGTCGAGATCGAAGACGACGGCCGCGGCATCGACCCCGCGCGGCTGCGCGACGCAGCGGTGCGCAAGGGGCTGCTGTCGGCCACACAGGCCCAGGCGCTCGGCGAGCGCGAGGCCATCGAGCTCATCTTCCGGGCCGGCTTCTCGACGAAGGAGCAGGTCAGCGAGGTGTCGGGCCGCGGCGTCGGCATGGACGTGGTGAAGCGCAAGGTCGAGGCGCTCGGCGGCTCGGTGTCGGTCACCTCGCGCATCGGCCGCAGCACCACCGTCGCCCTGCGCCTGCCGCAGTCCCTCGCCCTGATGCGGGTGCTGCTCGTGCGCCTGGGCGACGACGTGTACGGCATGCCGGCCGCCGACGTCGAAGCGGTCGCGCGCTTCTCGCCAGAGGACCGGCTCGAGGTCTTCGGCACTCTCGCCGTCATGCACCGGGGCAAGCCGATCGCCTTCACGGCGCTGGGGCCGCTGCTGGGGCTCAACGGCGGGCCGCGCTTCGAGCGGCCGCCCTGCGTGGTGGTGCGCTTCGGAGAGGAGCGCGCGGCGCTGGTGGTCGACGGCTTCGTCGACGAGCGCGAGGTCGCGGTGAAGCCCATCGGCGGCGACTTCCTCAAGGGCGCGCCCTTCGTGGCCGGCTCGGCGGCGCTCGAAGATGGCCGCATCGCCGTGCTGCTCCACGTGCCCGATCTGATGGCCGAGGTGCGCAAGCTGGCGCGGCCGGTCGAGACGCAGGCCGCCCGCCGCCTCAAGGTGCTGCTGGTCGACGACAGCCCCATCGCCCGCGCCACCGAGTCGGCGCTCGTGCGTGCGCTCGGCCACGAGGTGGAAGAGGCGCAGGACGGAGAAGAGGCCTGGGAGCGGCTCCAGCGCGGCGGCCAGTACGATCTCATCCTCACCGACGTGCAGATGCCGCGGCTCGACGGCTTCGCGCTCACCCGGCGCATCAAGAGCCACGCCGAGCTGTCGCGGCTGCCGGTGGTGATCTTGTCGTCGCTGGCGTCTCCGGAAGACAAGCGGCGCGGGCTCGACGCGGGCGCCGACGCGTACCTCATCAAGGGCGAGCTCGGCGTCGAGAGCCTCGCGCTCACGGTGGACCGGCTGACGTGACGACGAAGACGAAGGTCCTCCTGGTCGAGCCGGCCCCCATGCTGGGCCTTCGGCTGGGACCGCTCTTCGGGCGCAAGCTCGAGCGCGTGGGCGGGCCCGTGACGGCCGCCGGGCTGGTGTCGGCGGTTCGGGATCACGAGCCGGGCGTGGTGCTGGTGCGCGTCGACGGCGCCTCGTCGGAGCTGACCCGGGCGATCGAGCTGACGATGGCCGAGACGCCGGTGCCCACGCTGCTCATGGCGGCCCCCGGCGCGCCGCGGCAGGCGGCGATGGCGTTGCTGGCCGCTGGAGCGCTCGACGTGCTGCCGCTCCCCTCTGAGCTCGACGCGCCGGCGCTCGCCTCGCTCGAGAAGACGCTCGTGCTGCTGTCGACGGTGGCCGTGGTGAAGCACCCCCGCGGCCGCAAGAAGCGCACCTCGACCCGGCTGCCGGCGGTGCGGCCCACGCACCCGCTCGTCGTCATCGCGTCGTCCCTCGGAGGCCCGAAGGCCCTGGCGACGGTGCTGTCGGGCCTGCCGCGCAGCTTCGGCGCGCCGATCTGCATCTGCCAGCACATCACGCCGGGCTTCACCGACGATCTCGCGCGCTGGCTGGGGGCCGAGACGGGGCACAAGGTGCACGAGGCCACCGATGGCCAGTCGCTCTCGCCCGGCCAGGTGTACGTCGCCCCGTCCGACGTGCACTTCACCGTCACCGCCGCGGGCACCGCGCGGCTCGAGGCCGGCACACCGGTCGGCGGGTTTCTGCCGTCGTGCGACGTGCTGCTCAAGAGCGCCGCGGTGGCGTTCGGCCACCGGACGATCGGCGTGGTGCTGACGGGCATGGGTCGAGACGGCGCGAAGGGCCTCAAAGAGGTCCGCCACCGGGGTGGCCACACCATCGCGCAGGACGAGGCGACGAGCGTGGTGTGGGGCATGCCCAAAGAAGCGGTCGCGCTCGGGGCCGCCGAGAAGGTGCTGCCGCTCGAGCAGATCGCCTCGCAGCTCGTCGATTGGGTGCCCGCGCGATGAGCGGCGAAGGCCTCACCATCGAGCGGCACGCGCTCGAGCAGCTGGCCGCGCTGCTCCTCGAGCGCGCCGGGCTCAAGATCACCCCCGACGGGTACATGGGCCTGCGGCTGGCGCTCCAGGCGCGCATGCCGGCGCTCGGGCTCGACGACGCCGCCGAGTACGTGCGTCGGCTGCGGCAGCTCGCCGGTGAGCACGAGCTGCGCGCCCTCCTGCCCCTCGTCACCGTCGGGAAGACCGAGTTCTTCCGCGACTCGCGGCAGTTCGCCTCGTTCGAGACCGAGATCTTCCCCGAGCTGCTCAAGCACGCGCGCCGCGAGGCCCGGGCGGTGCGCGCGTGGTCGGCCGGCTGCGCCACCGGCGAAGAGCCCTACAGCATCGCCATGGTGGCGCTCGACCGCGGAGCGCTCGCCACCGAGCTCGACTGCTGGGCGACCGATCTCAACCCGGTGGCCGTCGAGAACGCAGCGCGCGGGCGCTACGCCATTCGCAGGCTCCTGGGCGTGAGCGAGCCACGGCTGGCGCGGTACTTCACGCTCGTCGATGGCCACTACGAGGTGACGCCGCAGCTCCGCGAGATGGTGCGCTTCGAGCCGCACAACCTGGCGGCGCCGATCTGGTCGCAGGTGAGGCCCCAGTCGATGGACCTCATCTTCTGCCGCAACGTCATCATCTACTTCGACCAGCCCACCATCCTCGCGGTGATGGACCGCTTCTACGACTCGCTGCGGCCCGGCGGCTGGCTGTTCCTCGGGTACTCCGAGAGCCTGTTCCGGCTCCCGACGCGCTTCGAGATGATCGAGGTGGGCGGCGTCTTCATGTACCGGCGGCCGGTGCGCGGGAGCGGGCCGTTGCCCGAGCCTCCGAAGCCCCCGGCTGCCGAACCGAAGCCCCTCGTGGCAGCAAGGCCGCTCGAGGTTCCGTCACCGAGACCCCTGCCGCTCGTCGTCGGTCTGTCGGTGCCGCGCTCGGTGCCGGCGATGCGCTCTCCGCTCGCGCCGACACCGGCGCCGACGCCCGGCACGGGCACGCCGGTGGAGCGCCTCGGGCAGATCGTCCGCGACATCGAGGCCGGTGACTTCCCCCGGGCGCTCCGTCTCGCGCACCGGCTCGTCGACGACGCGCCCGACGACCTCGCCGCGCGGGTGACGCTGGGCAACGTGCACGCGCTCATGGGCAACATCGACGAGGCGCGCGAGGCGTACCAGGAAGCGCTCCACCGCGAGCCGCTGTCGGTCGAGGCCCGGCTCTACCTGGGGCTGGCGGCGATGCAGGCGGGCGAGAACGACGCCGCCCGGCAGGAGTTCACCCGCGCGCTCTTCCTCGAGCCGACCCTCGCCATCGGGCATTACCTGCTGGGCCAGGTGCAGGAGCGGCGCGGCGACCCCGAGGCCGCCCGGCGCAGCTACCGCAACGCCATCGCGCAGCGACGAGGCCCGCCGCACACGCTGCTGGGCCACTTCCCCGATCTGCCGACGTCGAACGAGGCCATCGCGCAGGCCGCGCAGTACCGCCTGGCCGCGCTCTCGGAGCGCTGACACGCCCGTGCTGACCGGCCTTGCGTTTCGTGGCAGACGACCGCCATGGCGAACACGTCGACGTCGAGCTCGGTGCTGAAGGCCGATTGGGTGTGGATGGACGGCGCGCTGGTGCCGTGGAGCGACGCACAGGTGCACGTGATGACGCACGCGCTCCACTACGGCCTGGGCGTCTTCGAGGGCATTCGCGCCTACAAGACGAAGGACGGCCGCCTCGCCATCTTCCGGCTGCGCGAGCACATTCGCCGGTTCCTCGACTCGGCGCACATCATCATGCTCAAGCTGCCCTACACCGAGGATCAGCTGGTGCAGGCCTGCATCGACGTGCTCGCGAAACAGGCCGATCGGTTTCCCAACGGCGCGTACCTGCGGCCAGTGGCCTTCATGGGCGACGGCGCGATGGGCCTGGGCGCGATCAACCCGACCCGCGTCGCCATCTGCGCGTGGGAGTGGGGCAGCTACCTCGGCGAGAAGGGCCTCAAGGAGGGCATTCGCGCCAAGGTGTCGAGCTTCACCCGCATGCACGTGAACGTGAACATGGTGCGCGGGAAGATCTCCGGCCAGTACGTGAACTCGATCCTCGCCAAGCGCGAGGCCGTGCTGGCGGGCTACGACGAGGCGATCCTCCTCGACATCTCGGGCTTCGTGGCCGAGGGCTCGGGCGAGAACATCTTCTGCGTGGGCCGCAGCGGCACCGTGCGCACGCCGTCGCTGTCGTCGCCGATCTTGCGCGGCATCACGCGCGACACGGTGCTCGAGCTGCTCAAGGACATGGGCCGCGACGTGCAGGAGGTGTCGTTCACCCGCGACGCGCTCTACATCGCGTCCGAGGTGTTCTTCACCGGCACCGCGGCCGAGATCACGCCCGTGCGCGAGGTCGACAACCGCGCAGTGGGTGAGGGCAAGCCCGGGCCAATCACGCAGTCGGTGCAAGAGCTCTACTTCCGGGTCGTGCGCGGGCATGAGCCGAAGTACCTGCACTGGCTCTCGTACGTCTGAGTTCCCTGAGGCCCCGCGCCCGACGGAGCGGTGAACACGCAGCCAGCCGTGCCGACGCGGACGGTCTTTCAGCGCCGCGGGAGTCCGCGCCTGCTGCTCGACCCGAGCTGCGGGAGCAGAGCGCCGAACAGGGTCTCTCTCGTCGTGAGAGGGCGGCCTTCGATCGCGTTTCCTCGTTGCGCCCGCGGGCGGTTGGCGGCCCGGCGTGAACGTCTTCTCCAGACTCACGCCCTCGACGGTCAGAACTGCACGATGGCGTGATCGCCCGCGGTGATCACCCGACGCGGTTCGCTGGAGAGATCGACGACCACCCGGGTCCGCGCACCCTGCTTTCCGAGGCGCACGCGGCTGACGAGCGCATCGTCACCCGGCGTCGCCGTGTGGCTCTTCCGCGGCGCCGCGCCCTCGATGTCGAAGACGACGCGCGGCGGGCTCGACAAGGCGAAGACGCGCGCGACGTGGGCGTCGGCCCGGAGCGAGGGGCGAACGTCGAGGCCATCGGGAGAAGGCCGCCACTGGAGCGCGAGCGCAGCGCCGGTCGGGAGCGACAACTGCCCCTGCGCTCCCTCGGTGCTCGCGGCGGTTGCACCAGCGGGTGCGTCGACGCTCGGTGCCGCTGGCGCGTCCGCACCACGCCTCGTGGCCTCTTCGCCATCGAGCCCATCGACGCCGGTGGCCGGCCCCCGCGCCTGCGCCGCTCCGGGCTGGGGCGCCACCTCGTCCGCTTGATTGACCTGGTCGAGGATGGGCGCTGGCGCCACCTCACCACCAGCGCTCGGCTCGACGACCTCGGCCGCTGGAGCGACCTGCACGGTGTCGGGTGCCCGCTCGTCGCCTCTGGGCAGCGCCACGTCGTCCTCGGCGGGAGCGACCATCGCGGCAAGCGCCTCCTGCGCCTGCGGAATGGCCGAGAGCACCTCCAACGGACCGGGCCCTTCGGAGGGGGTCGGCAGCACCGGCGCGGGCCGTGGCCACGCCCAGACCAGCACGACGGTCGAGAGCGCGACGAGCAACCCGGCCGCTCCGCCCCACCCCATCCAACGACGGCGACGGTGGCGCGGCGCGGCGAGCAGCGGCTTCCCCGTCTCGAGGGTGTCGACGAGGTAGTTCACCAGCTCCACCGCACGCGGGTGCAGCGGCGTGCTGAAACGAACGCCGATGCCCTGGTAGCGACCGTCGAGCTCGGACGCCTGGTATCGGCACCAGCGCACCTCGCCCTCCATGAAGGGGAGCACCTGGCCCTGCGCCTCGAGCGAGATGGCCACCCGCGTTCCAGGCTCGAGCGGCTGCGGCATGCGCACGAAGAGGCCATCACGAGAGAGGTTCGCGGCGAGCGTGCGCCAGGCGCGGGCCTCTCCGTCGACCGTCGTCACGCGCACCGGGTGCTTGAAGCGCACACGCCGAGGCCGGTGTTCGCCCGGCATGACGGGCTCGAACGCGGCTGCTCCGGTGGGCTCGTGCGTCGTCACCACGTCGCCGAGTCTGTGGCAGACGCGACAGCCAGCAAGTTTCCGGTACCGGTGGAAACACCCACATTCACCTCGCTCCGCCGGCGCGGTACGACACCGAGGTGCGCTTCTTCCGGGTTCAGCGCGAGGGCCTCGAGCGAGCCGCCTTCGACGGGCTACGCCGCGCGCTCCTCGAGTCGAGCTTCGTGTCGGCGAGCACCCTCAATGGGCCCTTCGAGGCGAGCCGTGGCTTCGGAGTGACCTTCACGGAAGCCGGGCGTGCGCAGCTCATTCAACGGTTTCCGCCCCTCGAGCCCTGGCTCGCCCGAGCGCTCGGAGCGCCAGCGATTCGCGCGCTCACGCCGTGGTGGCGACGAACCCTGACGCGACTGCCGAACGCCTGGTACCTCAACGTGCTGGTGGTGGGCCCCGGCGCCGAGGTGGCCCGGCACATCGACGGCACGCTGATGCAGCCCGCCGGCGTCGCCGATCACCCGCCCGAGTGCGTGTCGGTGCTGTACCTCGACGTGCCCCGGACTCGCGGCGGAGAGCTCGCTTTGTGGAACGGCGCCGTGCCGGTGGGGCTGGTGACACCGCGCGTGGGCCAGGCCGTGCACTTTCGCGGCGATCTCGCGCATGCGGTCCGGCCCTTCGAGGGCGCACCCGAGCTTCGCCGCGCCTCGTTGGTGATCGAGCAATACCACTTCGGAGAGGAGGCCCTCGCGCGGCTGCCGGCCTTCAAGCTCGACTCGCGGGCCGGCTTCGGGGCGTACCTCGACGACCACGCCCGCCGCCCGCCGACGGTCTTCACGCTCGACGGCTGATCGTCAGCCCACGCGGGACTTGAGCCGCGCGCGATACTCCTCGATGGGGAACAGCTCGACCTCGGCCCCGCCGCGCCGCTGGCCATCGGGGGAGTAGTCGAAGGGATCGTCCACGTCGCGGATCAGGCGCAGCATGTAGACGTAGATGAGCGTCAACACCGGCACGAGGATGAACTCGGCCAGCTGGGACTTGTACTTTGCGCTCACCACCAGGATCAGGATCAAACCGAGCAGGGTCTCGAGGAGCGCGTACGCCGGCGGCAAGAAGCCGGTGCGCGAGATGACGTCCATGCGCGAGATCGTCTTGCGCAGGCCAGCGAGCTGCGGCACCGCGCGGGAGGCATAGGGGCCGGCGCCGTCGCGCTCGAGCGTCTGCAGCACGCCGTTGAACGCCGACAGCGTGTCGAACACCTGGGCCGACGTCGCGCGCTTGTAGAGCCAGTCCCGAATGCCGTCGGTCATCGTCAGGAGCGACGCCCGCAGCTCGCTCAGCTTGAGCGAGGGGCGCGTCGACGCCGCCAGCACGAGAATCTCTTCGAGCAGCTCGAGCGTCGTCGCCACCTCGGCGGGGAGCTTCTCGGCTTCCTTGTAGTCGCTGATGGTGCCCGTCAGCAGGAAGCCGGTGAGGAACACGCCCGCCGTCAGCACCACGCCGACGTCGGCGAACTCGACAGCCCCACCCCACCCCACCCCGAACTCGAGCGCTGCCTTCACCCCCGTCACCAGGGCGACGAAAGGCAGCGTCGTCAGCATCAACCGCCACTTGAGCACGTGCGTTCGCTCCTCTCCCGGTGCGCGACTGTACTCCCCGGCCGGGCGAAGTCCCTCGGTGAAAGCGGGCGCGCTGGTGGTTACGCTCGCTCACCATGCGCTTCAAGGGAACCGAGTCGTACCTGACGAGCGAGAGCCTGCGCTCTGCCGTCGATTGTGCCGTCGCGCTGCAGCGGCCGCTCCTCGTCAAGGGAGAGCCTGGCACCGGCAAGACGCTGCTCGCCGAGGCCATCGCGAAGGCCACCGGCTTTCAGCTCCTGACGTGGAACGTCAAGTCGACCACGAAGGCGCAGGACGGCCTGTATGTCTACGACGCCGTGCAGCGCCTGCACGACAGCCGCTTCAACGACAAGGACGTGCGCGACATTCGCCAGTACATCCGCCTGGGGCCGCTCGGTGAGTCCTTCGCCGCGCCCGAGCGCCGGGTGCTCCTCATCGACGAGATCGACAAGGCCGACCTCGAGTTCCCCAACGATCTGCTGCACGAGATCGATCGCATGCGCTTCCGGGTCATCGAGACCGACGAAGAGGTCGTCGCGAAGCACCGCCCCATCGTCGTCATCACCTCGAACAACGAGAAGGATCTGCCCGACGCGTTCCTGCGGCGCTGCGTCTTCCACTTCATCGAGTTCCCCGACCGCGACCTCATGCAGCGCATCGTCGACGTGCACCACCCGGAGCTCTCCGACGCGATGGTCGACCAGGCGCTGGGGGTCTTCTACGAGCTCCGCGGTTTCTCGCGCCTGCGCAAGCGCCCGTCGACGAGCGAGCTCATCGACTGGCTGGCGGCCCTGAAGAGCGCTGGCATCTCGAACGTGAAGCTCGACGCCCAGCTGCCCTTCATCGGCGCCCTGCTCAAGCGCGAGCAGGATCTCATGGCCTTCGCCGATCAGTTCGGCAACCGGGCCCCGAAGCGAGCCTGAACGCCGTGTTCATCCCGTTCCTCTACGAGCTGCGCAGTCGCAAGGTGCCGGTCGGCGCGACCGAGGCCGTGGCGCTGTCGAAGGCGCTGCTTTCGGGGCTGCACGACAGCTCGCTCGAGGGCTTCTACTTCGTCGCGCGCGCGCTCCTGGTGCACGACGAGAAACACCTCGACGCGTTCGACCAGGCCTTCGCCAAACACTTCCAGGGCATCGAGTCGCAGGCCCTCGAGCTGACCGAGCAGCTCCTCGAGTGGGTGCGCGACGCGAAGCAGCCCGACCGCACGCTGACGCCCGAAGAGAAGGCGCTGCTCGACCAGCTCGACCTCGAGACCCTCGAGAAGCTCTTCCAGGAGCGCCTGCGCGAGCAGAAGGAGCGGCACGACCGGGGCAACACGTGGATCGGCACCGCTGGCACCTCCCCCTTCGGCAACACCGGGAAGACCGACCGCGAGGGCTTCAAGGTCGGGGAGGGCGCAGGGCTCAAGAGCGCGGTGCGGAAGGCCGGCGAGCGCGCGTACAAGGAGTACCGCGACGATCTGGTGCTCGACACGCGCCAGATGCAGGTGGCGCTCCGCAAGCTCCGGGCCTTCGCGCGCGAGGGCGCCCAGGACGAGCTCGATCTCGACCGCACCATCTCGGAGACGGCGCGCAACCTCGGCGACCTCGAGGTGGTGCTACGGCCGCCGCGCAAGTCGAACACGCGGGTGATCCTCCTGATGGACGTGGGCGGCTCGATGGACCCGTTCGCCCACCTCGTGTCACGGCTGTTCACCGCGGCGAAGAAGGCGACGCACTTCCGCGAGCTGCGCACGTACTACTTCCACAACTGCGTCTACGGCCGCGTGTACCAGCACGCGAGCTTCCGCGACCCGATTCCGCTCTCGAAGCTCTTCGCCGAGACCGACCGCCGCTACAAGCTGATCGTCGTCGGCGACGCGCTCATGGCCCCGTGGGAGCTGATGAGCGTCTCGGGCTGGAGCGACGACGAGGGCCTCGAGGGCGTGGTGCACCTCATGCGGCTGCGCGAGCACTACCCGGCGAGCTGCTGGCTCAACCCCGAGCCCCCCAGCAGCTGGTGGCAGAGCACCATCGACGTCATCCGCAAGGTGTTTCCGATGTACCCTCTCACCCTCGAAGGACTCGGAGACGCGGTCGGCCAGCTGACGAAGGCGAGGTGAGCCATGGCGAAGGACACCCAGGACCTGCGCGCGTGGCTGCCCACGATCGCGTTGTTCGGCGGGCTCGAAGACGGCACCTTGAAGCGCGTCATCGGCATGCTGGGCGAGCACCACTTCGAGCCCGGCGCCGAGGTCTGCAAGCAGGGAGAAGCCGGCCGCGCCATGTTCCTCGTGCGGGCGGGCGAGGTGCTGGTGTGCCGCGACGACGAGGCCGGCGTGCGCCGCAAGTTCGTGCGCATGGGCCCCGGCGAGTTCTTCGGTGAGATGACGCTCATCGACATCCAGAAGCGCAGCGCCACCGTCGTCGTCGAGAAGCCCTCGCTGCTCTTCTCGCTGGGGAACCGCGACCTCTACCGGCTCTTCCAGGAGGACACCCAGGGCTACGTGATGATCCTCCAGAACCTCTGCCGTGAGCTCTCGCGCCGCCTGCGCGTCACCAACCACCG
Organism: Myxococcaceae bacterium; assembly: GCA_033763395.1. Lineage (GTDB taxonomy): Bacteria > Myxococcota > Myxococcia > Myxococcales > Myxococcaceae > Xiheimicrobium. Next base: position 75,320 of record JANRKQ010000230.1, on the reverse strand, counting down.
GCTGCAGTCGATGGCGAACGAGGTCGACGACCAGGAAGACCGCACCCTCATTCGCCCGGCCGTCAAGCGGTGAGGCGGACCGACACCTTCACCTCGGGTTTGATCTTCAAGGTACCCAGCATCGCCGAGTAGGGCTTGATGCCGAAGTCGCGCTGATCGAGCGTGAACTCGGCGACGCGGGTCGCCCCGTCCTGCCGCCACGCCGCGCGGAGGTGGCGCTTCACCCCCTTGAGCACGAGATCACCTTCGACCTCGGTGGGGCCGATGGCCGTGGTCTCGAAGCGGGCCTCGGGGAAGCGCGCCGCGTCGAGCACGTCGGCGACGATGTTCTTCTCGATCTCGGCCTTCATGGGCGAGAGCAGCGCGCTCGACGGCGCGCCGTCCTTCATCGCGGTGACGACCTTGAGCGAGCGGGTGTCGAAGGTGGCGACGATGCGCTCGGGCTCGACCTCGACGGAGCACCGCTCGACGCGGATCTTCAGGTCGTGCGCCACCGCCGAGAGGAGCCCCTCCTTGAAGGTGTAGACGAGGACTTCGACGTTCGAGGCATCGACGCGCGGCATGGGCCGAGTATAGGGCGCGCCATGCTTCGGCGGGTGGCGCAGGGCGTGGTGGTGGCGGTGCTGCTGGCGATGTTGGCCGGCCTCGCGCTCCCTCGCGCCTGGCGGGTCGAACGCAGCGTGCGCATTGACGCGCCCCGCGAGCGGGTGCAACCGGCCGTCGCCTCGCTCCGGCGGTGGCAGGCGTGGGCCCCGTGGGCGAAGAGCGACCCGAAGGCCGTTCATTCCTTCGTGGGGCCCGAGGCTGGCCCGGGCGCGCGCTGGCAGTGGAGCGGCCCGACGCTCGGGCACGGCGCGCTCACGGTGCTCGAGGCGACGCCCGCGCACGTGACGCTCGAGGGCGCCATCGAGTCCGACACCGTCAACACCACCTCGCGCTTCACCTTCGAGCCGGCCGACGAGGGCACGCGCGTCACGTGGGTCGACGAAGGCACCCTGCCAAGGCTCGGTGGCCTCTTCGTCACGCGGGTCGAGGCCCGCCTGGGCGAGCGCCTCGAGCGGGGGCTCGCGTTGCTGAAGGAGGTCGTCGAGCGCGAGCCGCCGCCACGTCCGCTCCCGCCGCCCTCGTCCCTCGAGGGGCTCGACGCCGGTGTCAGCGCTGCGCCCTGAACCAGGCGATCGTCTTCTGGAGCCCCTCGTCGAGCGGCACCTTCGGCTCCCAGCCCAGGAGCGTGCGCGCGCGCGTGATGTCGGGCCTTCGCTGCTTCGGGTCGCCCTCTGGCAGGGGCTTGTACACGAGGGCGCCGCCGCTCCCTGCCGCCGCCCGCACCGCCTCGGCGAACGACTTGATGGTGCGCTCGTCGGGGTTGCCGATGTTCACGGGATCCGTCACGTCCGAGGCGGCCAGCCGCACGAGCCCGTCGACGAGATCGTCCACGAAGCAGAACGAGCGCGTCTGCGAGCCGTCGCCGAAGAGGGTGAAGTCCTCTCCGCGCAGGGCCTGCCCGACGAACGCCGGCACTACCCGCCCGTCCTCCAGCCGCATGCGCGGCCCGTAGGTGTTGAAGATGCGCACGATGCGCGTCGACAGCCCACGCGACCGCCGGAAGGCGCTCACCAGCGCTTCGCCATAGCGCTTGGCCTCGTCGTACACGCTGCGCGGCCTCGTGGGGTCGACGTTGCCCGAGTAGCGCTCGTGCTGGGGGTGCTCGAGTGGGTCGCCGTAGATCTCCGACGTGGACGCCTGGAGGAACACGGCCTTCTTCGCCTCGGCCAGCTCGAGCCCTCGCAAGGTGCCCTCGGAGCCCACCCGCATCGTCTCGAGCCACAGCTGCGCGTAGTCGATGGGCGAGGCCGGCGAGGCGAGGTTGAAGACGTAGTCGACGGGCCCCTTCACGACGATGGGGTTGCAGATGTCGTGGTGCACGAAGTCGAAGCGCGCGTCACGCTCGAGGTCGGCGAGGTTGCGGCGGTGGCCCGTCACCAGGTTGTCGATGGCGCTGACGGCCTCGGCGCCCTCCTGCAGGAGCCGCTCACAGAGGAACGAGCCGACGAAGCCGGCTCCGCCCAGCACCACGATGCGCTTGCCACGGTACGTGTTCACCACGCGGCCTGTACCCCACCCTCCGCGGCGACAGGAGTCCTTCGTGACCGGCCCGCTACAACCCCGGCAACCGGTCCTGCCCGGGGAGCTGGTCCTTGTACCGCTCGAGCACCAGATCGATCCCCTGGCGGATGTACTCGGCCACGGGCACCTTGGTCTTCTGGTTGAGCAGCTTCAGCAGCTCATTCTGCTCGGGCGTGATGTAGATCGTGGTGCTGATCTTCTTGCGCGCCATGGCCATATATGACGCTATGTCGGCTCGGCTGGAGGGCAACAAAATGGCCTCGAAGAACCTGGTGGTGATGCTGGCAGCCCTCGCGGTGGGGGGTGGCTGCGCCTCGAACAAGGCGGCCGAGAAGGCCGACGGCAAGGCCGGCGAAGGCGGCGACGGCACGGTGGTGGCCGAGAGCATTCGTCAGAAGAAGGCCGGCGACGAGACGGTCACCGAGACCGATCTCAACGGCGACAAGAAGCCCGACGTGTGGACCTACACCGTCAAGGGCAAGAGCGCCGACGGCAAGGACATCGACCGGCTCGCGCGCAAAGAGCTCGACATCAACGGTGACGGGAAGATCGACATCAGCCGCGCCTACGACGAGCGCGAGCAGATCTCCCGTGAGGCGCTCGACCTCGACTTCGACGGCAAGGTCGATCAGGTGAACTTCTACGAGAAGGGCGTCATCGTGCGGAAGGAGCGCGACCTGTCGTCCTCGGGCAAGCCCTCGCTGTGGCTCTTCTACGAGAAGGGCAAGCTCGTGCGCCGCGAGCGCGACACCAACGGCGACGGTCGCGTCGACTACTGGGAGTACTGGGAGAACGAACAGGTCGACCGCATCGGCGAAGATCTCGACGGCGACGGCAACGTCGACAAGTGGACGAAGAACCCCGACTCCGAGACCTGACGTCAGTTGTTGGTGACGATGCCGGCGATCGACGTCTCGCGCTTGAAGTCCGCGAGGTAGGTGGTCGCCGCGTCTTTCGAGCCGAAGCGACCCATGCGCACGCGGAACCACACCCCGCGCCCGGGCACGTTGGCTTCGATGATGTACGGGGCGTACCCCTTGTCGCGCAGCCCGGCGGCGAAGCGCTCGGCCTCGGCCTTGTCCTGGTACGCCGAGAGCTGCAGCGTCCACGCGCCATCGCCTGCCGCGGGGGGCTCGACCTGCCGCGACACCTTGCCAAACGCCTCCTTGAGCGCGCCGGCGTCGTTGGTGCGCGTGGTGACGGGTTCGGCCTTCGGCGTCTCGGGCAGCCGGGGCTCCGCGGGCTCGGGCTTCGGCTCGGCCACGGCCACCGCCTCGGGCTCGGCAGGCTTCACCGGCTCGGCAGGCTTCGCCACGGGCTCGGCGGCCTTCGGCTCGGGCGGCTTCACCTCGATGGGCTTCACCACCACGACGGTCTTCGGCGGCTCCACCGGTGGATCGACGGGCTTGCGCGTCAGCTCCTCCTGGAACGTGAGCGGCGCCGGCTGCTTCTCGGCCTGCGCGAGCGCCTCGGTCTTCTGATCCGCCGCCGAGAGGATGTCGGCCGGCTGCGAGAGCTTCTGCGTCTCGTTCGCCAGCTTCTTGCCGACGACGACGCCCAGCACGAAGACGCCGCCGAGGACGACCATCGAGGCGACGGTGAGGGTGACGATCTGCCGGCTGTCGAGAGACAGCTCGTACTTCTCTTTGAGACGGTGGGAGTCGCGCATGCGTCGAGGAGTGAGCGGCGAAGAGCGCCCCTCACCTGAAACACGACGGTAGCGCGATGGAGCAGCCGGTCAATTTCGCGAACCGGCCCGAACGGATCAGTTGTTCGGGGCGCCCTGGAGGATCCAGCGGCGGATCAGCTCGGTCCCCGCGGGGTCGGCGTTCGAGAGCTGCCCGCTCGGCGGCATCGGGTTGCCGGCGAGGCCCGTGATGCGCTGGTAGATGAGGCTCGTGTTCGGGTTGCCCGGCGTGACGCGCGGTCGCACGTCGGCGTAGGTGTCGCGGCTCGGGTGACAGCTCGTGCAGTTGGTACCGAAGATTGGCGCGAGGTCGGTCATGAACGAAACCGGCGGCCCGGCGTCGGGCATCATCGGGCCGGCGTCGATTCCTGCGTCCACCCCAGCGTCGGGCCGCGGCCCCGCGTCGGGCTGCCCAGCGTCCACCATCATGCCGGCGTCGGGCATCATGCCCGCGTCCGGCCGGCCAGCGTCGACCATCATGCCCGCGTCGGGCCGTCCCGCGTCCACGCCTGCGTCCAGCCCCGCGTCGACTGGCGGAGGGCCTGCGTCGAAGGTGCCGGCGTCGACGTTCACCGAGGCATCGCGCGCACCGGGAAAGCTCGCGTCATAGTCGCCGCCGCTGAAGCGCTCACAGACGCCCGCGGTGCACACCTCGTTCGCAGCGCAGGCCTGGCACATGGCGCCTTTGGTGCCGCACTCGAAGACAGCCGTGCCGCCCAGGCACTCGCCGTTCTCGTCGCAACACCCGGTGCAGTTCGAGGGACCGCACACCTTCGGCGGAGCGCCGCACGAGGTGACCGACAAGGCAAAGCCAAAGACGACACCGACGACGAGAGCGGGCGTGATGCGCATGGAGGCCCAGACCCTACCCGAAAACCGCGGCGCTTCAGCGAAGCCGCAGGTCCATGGGGCCCTCGAGCTCGACGCGCTGGCCCTCGTCCACCAGGGTGGCTTCCGCGCCGTCGGGCAGGACGAGCCGGCTCGCCTGGGCCAGATCGTAGATCTCGTCCTCCAGCATCACCGCGGTCGCCAGCTCGTCGCTCTCGGCGAAGACGAACTCGTCCTCCACCTCGAGGCGGCGCAGCGTCCCAGCGCCCAGCGGCCCGGCGTGCACGGACGGCACCCGCACCCGCTGAGACGGCGGCGGCAGCTTGCGGGGCCCATCGGCCCGCGCCCCCTGTCCCAGCTTCGACAGCCCGTCGGGCGTGAAGAAGGCGCGCAGGTAATCACCGCTGGTGGGCTCGTCGCTCTCGAGCGCGCTCCTGGGGGTGTAGCGCGTGTCCGAGTACCGCGCGGCCATGGCCATCGGGGGCGCTTCGTCGAGCTTCACGAGCTTCAGCTCCTTCAGCTCATACCGGGGCATGGTGGTGGCGACGATCTTCGCCTCCTTCAGCGAGCCGAGGACGAGGCGATCGCCCTTCTCGAGCACCTTGAGGGCCCCGCCGAAGCACTCGATCAGCGTGGGCCCCTGCGCCTTCACCTCGTCGAGCGTGCCGAGCTTCGAGCCGACGGCGATGGGGCGCTCCGAGGTCCCCAGCATGAGCAGGGGGGCCGCGGCCGAGTGCAGCCCACACACGGGCACGTTGGCCGGCTTCTCACACGCGCAGGCAGCGGCGATGACGGCCGCCGCCAGCGCTCGCCTCACAGAATCCACCCACCGCCCACCACCACGTCGCCGTCGTAGAAGACCGCGGCCTGGCCCGGCGTCACCGCCTTCGCGGGCTCGTCCAGCCGCACCTCGACGTGGCCATCGTCGTCGAGCACCACCTGCCCCGGCGTGCCGAGGTGCCGGTGGCGAATGCGGATCTGCAGCGAGCGGCCCGTGGGCGCCGCGCCGTCGACCCACTTCGGCCGCAGGAGATGGAAGCGCTCGCGCGCGATGACGTCGGCCGGGCCCACCACCACCTTGCGGGTGTCGGCCTCGATGCGCTGCACGTACCGGGGCGCGCCCTGCGCCGGCACCGGGAGGCCCCGCCGCTGCCCCACCGTGAAGCGATGCACCCCCTCGTGCGTGCCCAGCACCTCGCCGTCCGTCGACACCACCTCACCCTTCGGCTGCGGGCCCGCCACCTTCTCGACGAAGCGCGCGTAGTCGCCGTCGGGGACGAAGCAGATCTCCATCGACTCGGGCTTGGCGCTGGTGACGAGGCCGTGCGCCTCGGCGATCGCCCGCACCTCGGGCTTGGTGAGGTGCCCGATGGGGAACAGCACGTCGGCCAACTCGTCCTGCCCCAGGGTGAAGAGGAAATACGACTGGTCCTTCGAGGCATCGACGCCGCGCCGGAGCACCTTGCGGCCGCGCACGTCTTCCACCCGCGCGTAGTGCCCCGTCGCCAGCTTCGCGCCCAGCGCGCGCGCGCGCTTCAACAGGAAGCCGAACTTCACGTCTTCATTGCACGACACACACGGGATCGGCGTCTTGCCGCCCAGGTAGCTCTGCACGAAGGGCGTCACCACCCGCTCCTTGAAGAGCTCCTCGACGTTGGCGACGTAGAAGGGAATGCCCAGCGTCTCGGCCACCCGGCGGGCGTCGTCGATGTCGTCGGGGCTGCAGCAGCTGCCGCACTGGGCCTTCGACTCGTAGCTCCACACCCGCAGGGTGATGCCGATCACCTCGTGGCCCTGCGCCTTCAGCAGCGCCGCCGCCGCGGACGAATCGACCCCTCCCGACATGGCCACCACGACGCGCATGGGCCGACGGATGCCACAGCCCCCTCGAAGCTGAAAGCCCCTCGGGGCCGGTGGTTTTCCACAGCAGAACCACCAGCACCTACACGGGCGTCACGACGGAGTGACGAGCCGCGTCGTGAGGAACCAACAAGCTAACCACACGACTTTACTTTGTTTGTGGAGAACTTCCGCCGACTCTCCACAGCGTGGGCCGGTGGGGCCGAGGTGGGGCCCGGCCGGAGCCGGTCGATGTGTGGGAAAGCCTGTGGAGACGCCTTCGGCAGGCCTGACACCAGTCAACCGGACCGTGGAAAGCCCTCGAGGAGGCGCCGAAGCGAGTCAGGCGTGTTGCGCGAGGGCTCTTCGAGGACGCGCTCGAGCAGGAAGGCCGTGGCCTGGCCGATGAGCGGTGACGGGCCGACGCCGAGGGCCTCCATCACCTGCGCGCCGTTCAGGGCGAGCGCCTTGGTGGTGAGCGGAGGCCGGGCGGCGACCTGCGCGCGCACCCGCTCTTCGACGGAAGCGTCGGCCCGTCCCAGGGCGCTAGCGACCTCGAGCAGGGGCTCGGCCGCCTCGAGCTTCACCTTCGCCAGCCACCGGCGCAGCTCGACGTCCGACGCGTCAGCCGCGGGGAGCTGCTGGTGCGTGACGAGGTGGGCGACGTCGGTCGCCACCTTGGTGGGGAACTTGAGCCGCTGCACGACCGCGAGCGCTGAGGGACAGCCCGCCAGCAACACGGCCAGCCGCAGCGTGAGCTCTTCCCTCGTCCGGGCCACCGCCTCGAAGTCGGCGTCGACGGCTTCTGGCGCGAACTCGGCTAGCAGGCCCGTACGCCGTGTGAGGCCCAGGCCCGTCGCCACCCGGGGAGACAGGAGCATCTTCGTGAACTCCTGGTTCACGCGCTCGGTGGCCACCTTGCGAAACACGTGGAGCGTCTGCCCGATGGCGGCCTCGGTGCCGGGCTCGATCTCGAAGCCAAGCACGGTGGCAAAGCGCACGGCGCGCATCGGGCGCAGGCCGTCTTCGAGGAAGCGCTCCATGGCGCTGCGCACGCACCGCACGAGCCGGGCCCGCAGGTCGTCCGCACCGCCGAAGGGATCGACGAGCTTCTTCGCCACGAGATCGAACGCCATGGCGTTGATGGTGAAGTCACGCCGCGAGAGATCGGCCTCGATGTCGGTGTGGAACTCGACCTTCGAGGGCCGCCGGCCGTCGAGGTACTCGGCCTCGGCGCGGAAGGTGGTGACCTCGACGTGCGCCTTGTCCTGCACCACCGTCACGGTGCCGTGCTCGAGCCCCGTGGGGATGACCCGGCGGAACAGCCGCTGCACCTGCTCGGGGCGCGCGCTGGTAGCGACGTCGAAGTCCTTCGGGGGCTGGCCGCGCAGCACGTCGCGCACGCAGCCCCCCACGAGGAAGGCCTGGTGGCCCGCCTGGGCGAGGGCCTCGACGACCGTCCGCACCGGCGCGGGAACGGTGAACTGCTCGAAGCGGGCGATCGCGTGCTGCTCGTTCACGGTGAACGCCCACCTTTCGACATGATCCCAGCAAGAATCGAACTTGCGACCTGCGGTTTAGGAAACCGCCGCTCTATCCAACTGAGCTATGGGACCGGTGTTGCTGCGGCGCGGTGAATATCAGCGGCGCCACTCGCGGGGAACGCCCTCGAAGCTGGCGCGGCGCTCGAGGTCGGCCGCTTCGGCCTTGACCCGCGCGAGGGCCTTTCGGTTGAGCTCGAGGCGCTCCTTCGCGCGCTCGTACTCGGGGTTGAACGCGAAGACGCACGGCTGCGCGAAGACGCCGGGCGTCGCGGTCTGGAAGAACTGGCTCTGGGTGACGACCACGCCGCCGCCGACGCTGACGCCCACCGCGGGCTGACCGCCGACGCCGACCGCGACGGTGCTGCCCTGCCCGACCGTCACCTGGGAGCCAGCGCCGACGGCCCCGGGGGTCACCATGACGGTCTGGCCGGGGACGGCGAAGGGCACGAAGCCGGTGTTGAAGCACTGGAACCGCGCGGCGACCGGCAGGCCGCCCACGTCCTCCACCTTGCGGCGGTCGACCTCGATCTCGTCCTCGAGGCGGGCCTGGCGCTCGCCCACGTCACGAAAGGCCGCGCGCCACTCGCGCTCGATGCGCTGGGGGTCGGGAGCGCTCGGGTTCACCGCGGGCAGGGCCTTGACGTCCACCGAACCGGCCTGCTCCGTCGGCGGCTTCGCGGGCGCGGTGCCCGACACGGTGCTGATCTCGGCGCCGGTGGTCGTCTTCGCCTTCACGCGCGGCGGCACGGCGGCGGGGTTGTCGGTGTAGTGCACGGTGCCGTCGGGATCCGTCCACGTGTAGACCTCGGCGAGGGCCGCCCCGCCGAACGCCACCACGAGGAGCATCGCGCATCGCCGCATCACGCCGATGGTACCCGGAACGGGAGGCCTTCGACCAACCGCCGGCCCCGAAAACGAAAAACCCACGGGGTTGCCGTGGGTTTGTTCGAGTGGGCACACCAGGTTTCGAACCTGGGACCCCCGCCGTGTGAAGGCGGTGCTCTACCGCTGAGCTATGTGCCCGATATTCAGCTGTGCCTTCCGCCTGCGAAGGGAGGCGCTACCTGCCACGCGCTCCCAGGGGTGTCAACGAGGAAACCCGACGCTCGTGCGCGCGCGGGCCTGACGACGCCTCAGAGCGCCGAGAGCTTCTCGTCGAGCGACTTGATGCGCTTCTTGAGCGACGAGATGGATCGGCCCAGGTCCTTGAAGTCGGTCTTCGTGGCGAAGTTGAGCTGGTGCATCACCACCGTCTGCGTCTTGTCGACGGCGGCCTTGCCCCGCTGCACCGCGCCGATGGCCTCGGCGATCTTCGCGGCGCGCTTCTCGTCGGCGAAGAGGCGCTCCATGGCCTTCGCCGACAGGCCCATCGCCTGCTGGGTGAGCTTCTTTCGCAGTCCCATCGTCAGCCTCCCTGGCGGAGCCGGGTGAGCCAACGCTCGGCCAGCCCGCGGTGGTTGAGGCGCGCGATGATCGGCTGCAGATCGCCGCGCACCCACAGGCGCTTCTGCACGATGGCGGCGATCGGATCCAGCCCGCCGTCGATGAGGGCGCGAAAGGTGGCCTCGTCGGCGCGCGCCTCGTAGGCGACCTGCGCGGCGGCGAGCTCGGCCGCGGTGACGAAGCGCGGCACGGGGAACCGGCCCGCTACCGGCGCCGCGCACAGCACACAGAGCGCTCCGGTCGACCGCTCGATGGTGACGCCGAAGTCGCCGGCCCACCCATTCGCCGCGGCCGGCAGGCCCGGGTCTTCGTTGAGCAGCGCGATGGCGTGGGCGACGAACGCCTCGGTGAGGAGCGGCACCATCTCACCCACCTCCCAGCAGCCGCTTGATGCTCGAGAACAGGCCGCCCTTCTCCGCGGCCTCGCGCTCTTCCTGCTGGGAGCGCTTCGCCATGGCCTCGGCGATGGCCTTCTTGAGCACCTCGGGCGTGTCACGGGTGGCGAGCTTCACCTCGCGCGGCTCGCCCGCGTCCTCGAGGAAGACGTGGAGCAGGCACTCCTCGTCGACGCGGAAGTCGATGCGCTTGCCGGTCGCGGCCGCGGGCAGTTTCACTGTGCCCAGGTACTCGTTGTCGACGATGAACTCGCTGTCGCCCTGGAAGATGTCGATCTCGATGAACGGCGCCCCCGGCTTGCCCGGCGGCGGCACCCGGAAGCTCTTCTGCGTCGGCACCCGGTGGTTCTTGTCGATGATCTTCCGGAAGCGCCCGGTGGCGAGCCCGTAGCCGATGGGCATCGACACCGCGTCGAGCAACGTCACCGCGTCGGTGGCCGTGTCGAGCGACTCGCCCAAAAGCGCCGCGCCGAGCGCCACGCACTCGTCCGGGTGCACGCCCTTGCGCGCCGGCTTGCCGAAGTGCTCCTGAATGCGCTGCTGCACCAGCGGCATGCGGCTCTGGCCCCCGACGAGGATCACCTCGTCGATCGACGAGCGCGTGATGCCCTTCTCGGTGAGCACGTCGTCGCAGATCTGGAAGGTGCGATCGACGAGATCGCGGGTCAACGAGTTGAGCTGCTCCCGCGACAGCGGCACCTTGAGATCGAGCGGTCGGCCCTTCTTCTCTTCGACGTAGGGCAGCTCGATCGTCACGTTCTGCATGAGCGACAGATCGATCTTCGCGGCCTCGGCCGCGTTCTTCACCCGCTGCATCGCGATGGGGCTCTTCGTCAGATCGACCTTCGTCTCCTGGTGGAAGGCGTCGACCACGAAGTCGATGATGCGGTTGTCGAAGTCGATGCCGCCGAGGAACGTGTCACCGCCGGTGGCCACCACCTCGAAGACGTTGTTCTTCACCTCGAGCACCGACACGTCGAAGGTGCCGCCACCGAGATCGTAGACGAGGATCCGCTGGTCGAGCCCGCGGTTGAACCCGTAGGCGAGCGCCGCGGCCGTCGGCTCGTTGACGATGCGCTTCACCGTGAGCCCGGCGAGCTGCCCGGCCTGCTTGACGGCCTGGCGCTGGTTGTCCGTGTAGTACGCGGGCACGGTGATCACCGCTTCGGTGATCGGCCCCTGGAGGAACTGCTCAGCGATCGTCTTCACCTGCCCCAGCACCATCGCCGAGACCTCGGGCAGCGAGTACACGCGCCCGCCGATGGACACCGCGGCCTCACCTTCTGGGCCCTCGACGATCGCGTACGTGTAGTAGCTGCGCAGGGCCTGCACCGTCTTCGAGTCGAACTTGCGGCCGATGAGGCGCTTGGCGCCGTAGACGGTGTTCTTCGGGTTCGTCACCATCTGGTCGCGGGCCACCCCGCCCACGACGAGATCGCCCCGCGGCGACAGCGACACCACCGACGGCAGAATGAGCGTGCCCTTGTCGGTCGGCACGATGCGGGGCACACGGTTGCGCACCGACGCCACCAGGGTGTTGGTGGTGCCGAGATCGATGCCCACGATGCGGCCCTTGTCCGCCATGAGGGAGCGAGTCGTAGCATGGCCCGCCTGGCGCCCCCGCGTTTTTCCCCGGCCCCGCTCCCGCGCTGCGCTACACCTCCAGGCCAATGAACGGCGTCTTCTACGGCCTCGTCCTGCTCGCGTGCGCGTCGACGCTGTGGTTCCAGTTCAACGATCCCTGCGTCAAGGCCATCGCCGCCGCGAAAGCGGCCGGCACCGCCGCGCCGGGCTGTACGCCCGTCACCGCGCAGGAGGTTGGCAAGGCGGCCATGGAGAGCGCGAAGTCGGCCGTCGAGATCGCCATCGGCCTGGTCGGCGCCATCACGCTCTTTCTCGGGCTCATGAAGATCGTCGAGCAGGCCGGCGGCCTCGCCTTCATGGCGCGCATGATCCGCCCGGTGCTCGAGCGCCTGTTCCCAGACGTGCCGCCCGAACACCCGGCGATGGGCGCGATGATCATGAACCTGGCGGCCAACGTGCTGGGCCTGGGCAACGCCGCGACGCCGTTCGGCCTCAAGGCCATGAAGGAGCTCGACGAGCTCAACGCCGAGAAGGGCACCGCCACGAACGCCATGGTGCTGTTCCTCGCCATCAACACCAGCGGGGTGGCGGTGTTGCCGACGGGTGTCATCGGGCTACGGGCGCTCAAGGGGTCGGTCGACCCAGCGTCGATCTTCTCGACCACGCTCATGGCGACGACGTGCTCGACCATCACCGCCATCATCGTCGCGGTGGCGCTCTCGAAGCTGCCGATGTTCAAGCCGCCCGAGGCGCAGCGGCTCGCCGATCTCGCCAGGCAGGCCGAGCGCACGAAGGGGCCTCCGCTCGACCTCATCGCGGTGCTCTCGCTCTTCGTCTTCGTGCTGAGCGTGGTGGGGCTCCTCGTCGCCGTGCAGGCCGCGAAGTGGACGGCGATTGCGGGGTTCGCCGGCGTCCTCGTGCGCCAAGTGGTGCCGAGGCTGTTGGGTCGGCCGGCGGTCGGCGAGCGCCGCTTCCTCGAGTTCGTGCCCCTCGCCGTCTTCTTCGGCGGGCTCGTCAGCCTCGTGGTGCTCGTCTCGGTGCACGGCGAGAAGGCGAGCGGGTGGATTCTGCCCGGCCTCATCCTGGCGATGCTCACCATCGGCATCGTGCGGCGGGTGCGGATCTACGAGGTGTTCGTCGCCGGCGCGAAAGAGGGCTTTCAGCTCGCGGTGGGCATCATTCCCTCGTTGCTCGCGATCCTCGTGTCGGTGGGCATGTTCCGCAAGAGCGGCGGCCTGGAGGTGCTGACGGGCTTCTTCGGCCGCTTCACGGGCCCGCTCGGGCTGCCGGCCGAAGTGCTGCCCCTGGCCTTCCTGCGGCCGCTGTCGGGCTCCGGCGCGTTCGCGCTCACCGGCGACCTCATCGTCACCCACGGGCCCGACTCGTACATCGGGCAGCTCGCCAGCACGATCAACGGCTCGACCGAGACGACCTTCTACGTGCTCGCGGTGTACTTCGGCAGCGTCGGCATCAGCCGCACCCGCCACGCCGTGCCCACGGGGCTGGCGGCCGATCTGATGGGGCTCATCGGGAGCGTGGTCGCCGTCAGGCTCCTCCTGGCGCACTGAGCGCACAAGAGAGACGCGCTGGCCAGGGCGGGGACCAGGGCTCACGTCTGAAGGAAGGCAGCACGCTTCGTCGACGACACCCTGCGCTCGTGCGGCACGCTCGCGGATGAGTCATCGAGGGGACCGCCGCTCCGGCGGGTGCGGCTCACTCGGCCGCTTCGTCTCGACGACACCCCGGCCAGCCTCATCCTCCTGGTGGCGGCCACCGGCATCGGTAGCGCTTTCGAACGAGCCTCGACGGTGACCGTCACCTCGTCACCGGACGACCGCCCGCACCTTCGGCGATGGATCCTTGAGCTGCACGAGCTCGACCCATTGCGGCCATTCCTTCGGCGGGCGGGCCTTGAGGCTCTCGAGCGAGGCGATGCGCTCGGCCTCTCCGGCGGCGACGCGCTCGGACAGCGGGTCATCTCCGCAGCGACGGGCCCGCGGGTCGCGCTCGAGCAGCACCAGCTCGGCGTCGCGGAGCCTCGCGTCGGCGAGCCGCAGGGCCTCCGTCGCGCGCACCTCGAAGCCCTCGAGGTCTTCTGGAAACTCCACCCGCTCCCGACGCGCCGCCACGATGGTAGCCTTCGCGAGCGTCGCAGCCTGCTGAGCCGCGCACAGCTCCCGCGCCACGGCGAGGGCGGTGGTGGCCGTCGGCGGCTCTGTCTGGCTCACCGTGTCCTTCGCCCAGGCGGCGAGCTGGCGGGCGGTGACGGCGCCGGCGAAGAACTGGCGGCGCTCCGTGCGCAAGGCGACCCACCGCCGCAACACCACCGGGTCGACGGCCTGCGGATCCCACGCGCGCTGGTACTCGGCCGCGGCGCGCTCGAGCTGCCCCGAGACGTCGAGCAGCACCGCCCGCGTCAACACCAGGCCCCCGTCCTGCGCCTTGCCCTCGAGCGCCTCGAGCCGGACGGCGAGCTCGTACTCCGCCACGTTCCGGGGCAGCAGCCGCACCACCGCCTGCAGGCTGTCGAAGGCGGCCTGGCGAATGAGCGCGTTCCGCGCCAACCGCAGCTGCTCGAGCAGCGGGTCGATCACCTTCACCGACACGAACTGGCCGAGCTCCGCCGCCGCCTGCCAGCGGTCGAGCGGATCGGTCGCGCGGAGTGACGCCAACACGTCGGCGAGCGCGCGGCGCGTCCACCCGGGGAGCGCCTTCGCCCGCGCGGGATCCTTCGTCGCTTCCAGCGCCACCAGCGCCTTCGCCCTCGCCAGCCGCGCAGGCCAGTCGACGAGGCGGGGCGTCAACGGGTGCTTCGCCGCGAGCGCCGCGGCCTCGTCGACGGCGCCGGACACCAGCAGTCCGTCGAGCTGCGCCGAGAGCAGCCGCACCTTCACCTCGTCGCGGTGGGTTCCGGCCGGGAAGTCGCGCAGGTAGGCGAGCCAGGCCGCGGCCGTCGTCGCGCGCGAGAACGCCACCTCGTCGAGCCGGGTCGAGACCTCCGCCGCGCGGGGATCTTCCGGGTTCTGCGCGGCGATGCGCGCGAGGGTCGCCGGCTCGTCGAGCGTCACGACCTCCTTCAGCTCGAGGGGACGGAGCAGCGCGTCGGCCTCGTCGCGATGAACGCCGTCGGGGTGCTCGCGGATGAACTGGCGCAGCGCCTGGGCGGTCGCGGCGTCCTTCGCGGTGTTGAACCGCAGCGTCTCGAGGAGCGAGCGGGCCGCGCGCGCCTGGCCTGCCTCGGGGTGGGCCTCGAGGAACCGCTTGTAGGCCACCACCGTGTGCGCCTTGCGCGCCTCGGCGAACTCGAGCTCGGCGAGCCGCGCACGGGCGGGATCGACGTTCTCGTCCTGGGGGTGCTGGGCGAGGAACTGCTTCCACGAGGCGATCGAGTCGACCTTCGACGCCGCGCGGTAGGCCGAGTCGCGGCAGCCGCTCACCACGGCGGCGAGGGCGACGATCAACGGCACGGCCAGCGGCATCGAACGAAGACCCATGAGGACTGCCTGCGTAGCGAAAAACGCAGTGAGATCGCACCCCGTTCATGCCGAAGGGGCGGCCATCGCGACGAGGCCGTGCCAGAGACTGGAAAAGCGCGGCTGGCGACGCTGGGCTCCCGGCGCTCGGGGCGCGCGCCCGACCGGCCAGCTGGGCCCCCTTCTTGACCGCCGACGCACCTGGGCCACCATGAGCCCCGTGCGGTGCTTCGTCGCCCTGAGCTCGTGCGTCGTTCTCGTGTCGTGCGCGACCGGCCGGCCGCTCGGCGCGCGCGTGGGGGTCGACGACGGCTTCCGGCCGTTCGCCGCCGCCCCGTCCGCCACCACCATTCCGCCTCCCACCGTGGAAGCGGTGAAGCCGCTCGAGGTCGCGCCCGGGGCCAGGGCCTCTGCCGTCGAGCTCGCCCGCGGCCTCGTCGGTGCCCGGCGCGTCGAGGTGGGCGGCAGGCGCTTCGGCGACGACTGCACCGGGCTCGTTCGCGGGGTGTACTCGGCGCTCGGCGTCGACGTGATGAGCGCGGGCCAGGCGGGCGACAACGGCGTGACGGCCATCTGGCGCTTCACCGCGCAGCGCGGCCGGCTCTACGAGGGTGGCCGGCCGCTCCCGGGCGATCTCGTGTTCTTCCGCGAGACGTACGATCTCAACCGCGACGGGCAGGTCAACGACGGCCTCACCCACATCGGGTTGGTGGACGACGTCGAGCCCGATGGAACGGTGCTGGTGATTCACCGGGTCGCCCGCGGCGTGGTGCGCTACCGCATGAACCTCTCGGCGCCGACGCAGGCCAGAGACGCCAGCGGCAAGGTGCTGAATGATGGGCTGCGACTCGCGGGCAACGGCTCCGCGCCGCGGCTCACGGGCGAGCTCTTCGTATCGTTCGGAACGTTGTTGCCGGTCGAGGGCTCACTCGCCCGGCGCTGATTCGCAGGCGGCTCGACGGCGGTCCCGTGGAGAAGCGCTCGCACAGCGGCTTCAGGGTGGCTCCAGGAGCGGCGCGGTCGGCTACTTCTTCTCCCAGGCCGAGACGAGCTTCTTCATCGTGACGGCCGGCGGGTAGTTCGGCGACGCCGCGAGCGCCTTGTCGAGCGCCTCGACGGTCTTCTCCCGCTCTCCGAGAGCCAGGTTCAAGCGGGCCTCCAGGAAGCGAAGCCGCGGGAGCGAAGCCGTCTCCTCGGCATCGAGCAGGGGTCGGAGCGACTGGAGCGCCGCCTCGAGCTGGTCCTTCGGCTGCTTCTCCTGGTTGAGCACGAGCGTGGCGGGGACGATCTTCAGCCAGAAGTCGTCGCTGGGTTCGAAGTCGGTGGCCACGCCGTAGACCGCCCGATGGAACGCACGGGCGCGGACGAGGGAGATGTCGCTGCTGGCCCCACCCGACTGCTGCGCCACGGCCTCCATCGTCTTCTGCGCCCGCTCGACCTTCTCACGCAAGGACTTGTCGCGCTCCGC
This sequence comes from Myxococcaceae bacterium, assembly GCA_033763395.1. Taxonomy (GTDB): domain Bacteria; phylum Myxococcota; class Myxococcia; order Myxococcales; family Myxococcaceae; genus Xiheimicrobium. The sequence continues at coordinate 58,932 of JANRKQ010000230.1, read as the reverse complement.
GAGCCCCTTCTGCTGCTCGACGAGGGCGTTCACCTTGGTCGCCATCGCGCGGCCCTCGGGCTTCGTTTTTCCGGCGTCGTCGAGCTTGTCGAAGTCGGCACGAATCGCCTTGTAACGGGCGACGATGACGGCGTTCTCGGCGTGGAGATCGTCGAACTCGAGCGCCAGCGCCACCACCAGCGCCGCGTGCGCGTCGGCGAAGGTCGGGTATTCCTTCACCATCGACTCGAGGCGCGCCACCTCGGTCTGCCGGGTGTTGGGGTCGTCGAGGCGCAGCTTGGTGACGGACTGCTCGACCGACGCGCGGGCCTCGGGGCTGATGCCCGGCGCGAGGAGCTCCTTGCCGAAGAGCACCCACGCCACCGCGGCCCCGGCGGCGAGCACGAGCAGCAGCACGACGACGATGGCGATGGTGTTGCGGCGGCGCCCTGACGCAGCGAGCTGCTCGGCGGCGGCCTCGGCCGGAACGTCGGCGATCGGGCGATCAATGATCTCGTTCATCGTGCCGCCCACCGCGGGCAGCGCCGAGTTCGAGATGAGATCGAGTCGAATCGGAACACGCGCGGCAGCGTCGGTCGCTTCGCGCCCGATGGGAGGCAGGTTCGGCAGCGTCGAGGCGATCGGCCCATCGGCCCGCATCGTCGCCATCATGTCGCTCTGCCCCTCACCCGGCTCGAGCAGCGTGCTCACCCCGGGTGGATCGGTTCCAGGGTCGGTGTCGGTGGGGGGCGCCGACAGGAAGCCCAGGTCGCGCGTCGAGGCGGCGTTCGGCGGGAGCGTCGTGCTGCCGTCCGGCGGAATGGTGGTCGACTGGCCGTCGAACCCGACGGTCGGCTCGGCCTGCCCATCGATGATGCCCTGGAGCTCGGGCGCGGTCCCGCCCGGCCTCATCGCGTCGGGCTTGGTGGTCTCCTGGAGGGTCGACATTGCGAAGAGCGCCGTGCGGTTGTGGCGATCCTGCACCGAGGCCGCGCCCTCGCCGGGAGTCCCCTGCGAGTCGGTCATGGCGTAGCGCTGGGTGCGATCGTGGCGCTGCTCCATCGACTCGCCCGACTCTTCGCCGGCCTGGTCCTCCTGGGCGCGCATCATCGCGTCGAGATCGACGCGCACGGTGCTCTCCCGGGGGCCCTCGGACTCGGCGTCTCCGTTGAGTTCGACGGTGCCCTGCGTCACTGGCGGAGGGCGGGCGGGCGCGACGGGCGTGCCAAAGGCCATCGTCTTCGTCGCGGCGGCCGAGGCGAGCTCGGGCGGCTTGCCGAACATCATCGTCTGGTTCGCGGGGCGGTTGGCTGGCGCAGGCACGGGGCCAGCCGGCGCCGGACCGGCGGGCTGCTGCGCGCCGAACACCATCGTCGACGACGCCGGGCGGGGCTGGGCGACCGGCGGAGCCACGGCCGGCGCGCCGAACACCTGGGTCGCCTTCGGGTTGGGTGCCGCTGCGGGGTTCGCACCGAACACGAGCGTCTGGTTCGCGGGGCTGGTGGCCGGGGCAACGGGCGGAGCGCTCTTCGGGCCCGCAGGCGTGCCGAACATCATCGTCTGGTTGACGCCCGGCGGAGGCGCGGGCGCCGGCGCTGGCTCGCGCGCGGCCTGCTGGCCGGCCGGGGTGCCGAACATCATCGTCTGGTTCGCGGGGTTCGGCGCCGGCGCGGCCGGCTTCGCTCCGAAGACGAGGGTCTGGTTCGCAGGGGCCTGGGCCGGCGGCGGCGCGGAGGCGAGCTGCTGGCCTGCCGGGGTGCCGAACACCATCGTCTGGTTGGCCGGACGGTTCGGCGCGGGCGTCGGCGCCGCGGGGGCCGAGGTCGCCGGCGCGCCGAACATCATCGTCTGGTTCGCGGCCTTGTTGGCGGCGGGCGCGGGGCCGGGCGCGGCACCGGGCGCTTGCGTGCCGAACACCATCGTCTGGTTGGCCGGCTTTGAGGCGGGGCTACTCTGGGCGCCAAACACCATCGTCTGGTTCGCCGCCCCTCCGGGCACGGCCGTCTTCCGACGCGAGGTGGTGGGCTCGTCCTCAAGCACCGTGGCCTGCGCGTCCGTTCGAGGCGGAAACGCGGTGAAGACATGGCTGCATCGGGTGCACTGCACGGCCGCCCCCGACGCCGGTATCAGCTTCTCATCGAGGACGTAGGTGGTCGCGCACTTCTCGCACGAGATCAGCACCCTTCGTTTCTATCACAGCCCTGCGTCACAACGAGGAATCTCGGCCAACTGACGAATGGCCTCCAGTCGGGCGGGCCCCACGCCCTCGACCGCGTCGACCTCGTCCCACGAGCAGAAGCCTCCGCGGGCGTCCCGGGCGGCGATGATCTGCTCTGCGAGCGAAGGGCCGATGCCCGGCAGAACGGCGAGGTCATCGGCCGTGAGGCGCCCAAAGGGCACCTTCTGCCCCACGGTGAGGGCCTGGCCCGCGGCGAGGGGGTGGCCCGGCCCGCAGCGCGCCACGCCCGCGTCGTCGAGGAACACCTGCTCGGGAGCGCAGTCGAGGCCCGGGGCCGACGAGGGCCACCGCCACCAGGCGACCAGGCCCACCGTCAGCATGATCGCCGCGGCGACGGCGAGCCAGCCATCGCGCGTCATGGCTACTTCTTCTTCGCCTTGCCCGGCCTGGCGTCGAGCCCGAACTCCGTGTGCAGCGAGCGCACGGCGAGCTCGGCGTACTTCGAGGGGATCACGCACGACACGCGGATCTCCGAGGTCGAGATCGCCATGATGTTGATGCCTTCCTTCGACAGCGTGCGGAACATGCGCGCCGCCACGCCCGAGTGGTTGCGCATGCCGACGCCCACGATCGACACCTTGGCGATGTCCTGGTCGGTGGAGACCTCGCCGGCCGCGAGCGCCTTCGTCACCTTCTTGACGACGTCGTGGGCCTTGGTGAGGTCGGCCTTGCCGACGGTGAAGGTGAGATCGCCCTTCCCGTCCTGCGGCGGGTTCTGGACGATGAGGTCGACGACGATCGCCTTCTCGTCGAGGGCGCCGAAGATCTGCGCGGCGACGCCCGGGCGATCGGGCACGTCCCGAATCGAGATGCGCGCCTCGTTGCGATCGAGCGCGATGCCACTGACGACCAGATCCTCCATCGTTTCATCCTCCTCACAGACGAGCGTGCCGGGATCGTCGGAGAACGACGACTTCACCCACAGGGGCACCCGGTACTTCATGGCGAACTCGACGCTGCGAATCTGCAGCACCTTGGCGCCGAGGCTGGCGAGCTCGAGCATCTCTTCGTAGCTGATGCGATCGAGCTTGCGTGCCGCGGGCGCGACGTTCGGGTCGGTCGTGTAGACGCCGTCGACGTCGGTGTAGATCTCGCACGCGTCGGCGCTGAGCGCGGCGGCGATGGCGACGGCGGTGGTGTCACTGCCACCTCGCCCGAGCGTGGTGATGTTCCCCTTCTCGTCGACGCCCTGGAAGCCGGCCACCACGGCGATGTGGCCCTGCTTCACCACGTCGAGAATCGGCGCGCCGTCGATCTGCTGGATGCGGGCCTTCGAGAACGTCGAGTCGGTGACGATGCGGCACTGGTGCCCGAGGAAGCTGGTGGCCTTGCCGCCGAGCGTCTGAATGGCGATGGCCACCAGCCCGATCGAGACCTGCTCTCCGGTGGCGATGACGACGTCCTGCTCGCGCTCGCTGGGCCGGGGGGTGAGATCGTGCACCAGCTTGAGCAGCCGGTTCGTCTCGCCCGACATCGCCGAGACCACGAGGACGACGTCGTTCCCCGCCTTCTGCGCCGCCAGGGCCCGCCGCGCGACGTTCTGCATGCGCGAGAGGTCGCCGACCGACGTGCCGCCGTACTTCTGGACGATGAGCTTCCGCTTCCTGCGACCTGACACCATGCGTCATCCTCTACAGCGAGGGCGCGAGTCAGCCCAAGCGAAAAGGTGGTGCGGGCACGAGGTGTGTTGGAGCGGAAGGCACGCGCAGGTAAGTCGCGCGCCATGACGCTCCCCCCGCTCCTCCTCGATGGCAACACGCTGACGCTCGAGCAGATCGACGAGGTCTCGAGTCAGGGCCGCAAGGTCGGCCTGTCACCCGAGGCCCGCGCCCGGGTCGAGGCCGCGCGCGCGCTGGTCGACACAGTGGCCGCCGGAGACGAGCCCGCCTACGGCATCAACACCGGCTTCGGCACCCTCGCCGAGGTGCGCATCGACAAGAAGGATTTGCGGCAGCTCCAACGCAACCTGATCCTCAGCCACGCGGTGGGCGTCGGCGCGCCGCTGCCGCTGCGCGAAGCCCGGGCGCTGCTCCTGCTGCGCTGCAACGTGCTGGCGAAGGGCTTCTCGGGCATTCGCCCCACCACCCTCGAGCTCGGCCTCGAGCTGCTCAACCGCGGGGTGACGCCGGTGGTGCCGGAGCGCGGCTCGGTGGGGGCCTCGGGCGATCTGGCGCCGCTCGCGCACCTCGCGCTCGTCTTCATCGGAGAGGGTGAAGCCTTCGTCGAGGGCCAGCGCCTGAGCGGCCGCGCCGCGCTCGAGCGGGTGGGCCTGACGCCGGTGGTGCTCGAGGCGAAAGAGGGCCTCACCCTCGTCAACGGCACCCAGGCGATGGGCGCGGTCGGCTCGCATGCGCTGCTGAAGGCCGAAGACCTCGCCGAGCTGTTCGACGTGGCGGCGGCGATGACGGTCGAGGGCATGCTGGGCTCGCACGACCCGTTCCTCCACGACGTGTACGCGGTGCGGCCGCACCCCGGGCACGGCAAGGTGGCGACGCACCTGCGCGAGCTGCTCGCCGAGAGCGAGCTGGTGAAGACGCACGTCGACTGCGACAAGGTGCAAGATCCATATTCCCTGCGCTGCGTGCCCCAGGTGCACGGCGCGGCGCGCGAGGGCCTCTCGTTCTGCCGGCGGATCCTCGAGGTCGAGGTGAACGCGGGCACCGACAACCCGCTTGTCTTCACCAGCACGGGCCGCATCGTCTCGGCGGGCAACTTCCACGGCCAGCCGATCTCACTCGCGCTCGACGTGCTCGCGATGTCGCTCACCCAGCTAGCGTCGATCAGCGAGCGCCGCGTCGAGCAGATGGTGAACCCGTCGCTGTCGGGGCTGCCGCCGTTCCTCGCGAAGAACTCGGGCCTCAACTCGGGCTTCATGATCGCGCAGGTGACGTCGGCGGCGCTGGTGGCCGAGTCGCGCATTCTCTGTCACCCGGCGAGCGTCGACTCGATCCCCTCGTCGGCGGGGCGGGAAGATCACGTCTCGATGGGCATGACCGCGGCGCTCAAGGCGCGGCAGGTCGTCGATCACGTCACCCACGTGCTGGCCATCGAGCTGCTCGTCGCCAGCCAGGCGCTCGACTTCCGGGCGCCGGTGAAGCCGGGCCACGGGCCGCTCGCCGCGCACCAGCTCATCCGCCGGCACGTGCCGCACATGGACACCGACCGCGAGCTCCACAAAGACGTCACGGCCGTGGTGCGGTTGATCGAGTCGGGCGAGCTGCTCGCCGCGGTGCGCGCGTCGCACGATCACCGACGCCTCTGAAGGCGACCGGCGTGGGGTGAGGTTTTCGTCGGGGCCCACTCCCTCGCGTGCTACGACGGGGACCCATGACGGAGCGGAACGAGTTCCCGAGAACGTTGTCCACCGCAATCCCCGCCATTCCCATTCCCGCCCCGGCGACCGAGCCCGCGACGGCGACCGAAGACGAGGCGCGCGCCCGCATCGCCGCCCTCGAGCGTGAGGCGCGCGCCATCGGCAACCAGCCCGCCGCCGCGCTGCTGTTCCACGAGATGGGGCTGCTCTGGGAAGCGCCGCTCAAGCACGCCCGCAACGCCGCCGTCGCGTACCAGGCCGCGTTCAAGCTGGCGCCGAAGTTCCTCGCCAACATCCGCGCGGCGCGCCGGCTCTTCTCCGAGGTCGGCAACTGGCAGATGGTGTCGCAGCTCATCGACGCCGAGCTGCAGGCCACCGAGGGCAAGCGGGCGCGCGCCGCCCTGCTCTTCGAGAAGGCCCAGGTGCTGGAGCAGCGCCTCTCGCGTGAGGTCGACGGGTCGGCGGCCCTGGCGGCGTGTCTGGCGCTCGAGCCCGAGGACGTCACCCTGCTGGTGCAGCTCGAGCAGGTCTTCACCGAGAAGGCCGACTTCCCGTCGGTGGTGAAGGTGAACCAGCTCCTCGCGCAGACCGTCACCGACGACGCGGCCCGCGCGCATTACCTCACGACGGCGGGGCTGCTCTTCGAAGATCGTCTGAAGGACCCGGCGGCCGCCGCCCAGTGCTTCCGCCAGGCCTTCGCCGTCGACCGGAAGGATCCCCAGCTCCTCGCGGCCGTGAAGCGGGTCGCGCAGCGCGAGGGCACCGTCGACGAAGAGCTCGCCGCGCTCGCCGCCGAGGCAGAGGGCCAGGGCCCCGGCGCCGCGCCCACGTTCCTGCAGATCGCCAAGGCCTACGAGCGCCTCGGCCGGCCCGAAGACGCGCTCGCCGCCCTGCTGGCTGCCCGCCGCGTGAGCCCGACCGAACCCCTGGTGCTCGCCGAGCTCGCCCGCATCTACGAAGCGCGCGGCCGCTTCGAGGAGCTCGCCGACGTGCTGCTCGCGTGGGTGCAGACGAACAACGATCAGAGCGAGTTCGTCGCCATCAACCTGCGCCTCGCCTCGCTCTTCGAGGAGCTCAAGCGCGATCAGGAGGCCGCCGCGCGGTACCGCGCCATTCTCGAGCGGGTGCCGGGCCACGCGGGCGCGCTCGCCGGCCTCGGCAAGCTGTCGTACCGCGCGCAGAACTGGGTGGGGCTGGTCGAGACGTACGACGCCGAGGCCGCCGCCACCGACGACGCGCGCACCAGGGCCGGCCGGCTCTACAAGGCCGGCGAGACGCTCGAGGAGCGCCTGGGGCAGGTCGACGACGCCATCGCCCGCTACAAGCAGGCGCTCACCCTGGCGCCCGGCTACCTGCCCGCCACCAAGGCGCTGACCCGGCTGTTCGAGAAGCTCGGCCGCTGGAACGAGCTGGTGTCGATGTTCGAGCAGGACCTGCTCCAGGTCAGCGACAAGGAGCAGCAGATCACCACGCTGAACAAGATCGCCGGCCTCTACGAAGACCGGCTCGACGACGTGCCCCATGCCATCGAGTGCCTGCGCCGGGTGCTCGAGATCTCACCCGATCACCTGCCGACGATGCGCAACCTCGCCCGGCTGCACGAGCGCGCCGCGCAGTGGCAGGAGCTGCTCGCCCTCAACGAGCAGGAAGCGCGGCTGGCGACCGATCAGAAGCAGGTCATCTCGCTCGCGCACCGGAACGCCGAGATCCTCGAAGAGAACGTGAAGGACCGGCCGGCGGCCATCGCCGCCTGGGAGCGGGTGCTGCAGCTCGCGCCGAACTACCTGCCCGCGTTGCGGAGCCTCGGCCGGCTCTACGGCCAGGACGCCCGCTGGGACTCACTCATCAACATGTACCGCGCCGAGTCCGAGATGGCGCCGAGCACCGACCAGGCCGCGACGCTGATCCAGAAGATCGGCGAGCTGTACGAGCAGAAGCTGGGCGATCAGAACCAGGCCATCAGCTCGTACCGCGAGGTGCTGACGCTGGCGCCGAGCCACTTCCCCGCGCTGCGGGCGCTGGCGCGCATCTACCGGGCCCAGGGGGCGTGGGAGCCGCTCATCGAGATCCTGCGGGCCGAAGCGGCGAACCGCACCGACCCGACCGAGCGCGCCAACGCGATGTTCCAGGCCGCGGCCATCTGGGAAGACCAGCTCAAGAAGCCCGAGAACGCGCTCGAGGGCTACCAGGAGGTGCTGCGGCTCGCGCCCAACCACGTCACCGCGCTCCAGCAGCTCGAGCGCATTCTCACCAGCCGCGACGACGTGAAGGAGCTGATCGTGCTCCTCGACCGGCAGGCGCAGGCCGGCGCTCCGCAGGTGCGTGTGGGCGCGTCGCTGAAGCTCGCCCGGCTGTACCTCGACCGCCTCAACGAGACCGCCCGCGCCGCCCAGGCGTGTGAGGCCGCCCTCGCGCTCGAGCCGCAGAACCTCTCGGCGCTGCGGCTCCTCGAGCGCATCAAGGCCAACGACAAGCCCCGCCGCACCGAGCTGCGCGCCCGCATCGCCGAGGTGCTGGGCGACGAGAAGCTGTCGGCGGCGATGAAGCTCAGCTCGATGGAAGGGGGCGGCCCCGCGGCGCCCGACGCGCTCGTGCTCGATCAGCTCAAGCGCGCCTATGCACAGGATCCCACGGACGAGTCGTTGAGCATCACCCTCGAGCGCGCGCTCCAGAAGGCGCAGGACGCGACGGGCCTCGTCGAGCTGTACGAGCGCCGCCGGGCGACCACCACCGACTCGGCCGACATGCTGCAGCTCAGCCTGCGCATCGCCGACCTCTACGAGACGCGGCTCAAGGACCACGCCAGGGCCCGGCAGGCCTACGAGGCGGCCCTGCAGTCGGCGCCCGATCTCTACCCGGCGCTCCTGGGCCTCTCGCGCTGCCAGCTCCGGGCGGGCGGCTCGGCCGACGCGCTCAAGACGCTCGATCAGGTCGCCGCCACGGCGCGCGATCAGGTGACGATGCTGGGCGCGTTGATGGAGGCGGCGAAGATCGCCCGCGACGTGCTCCGGAGCGACGACCTCACGCAGAGCTACTTCCAGAAGGTGCTCGAGCGCGACCCGCTCCACCCCGAGGCCGGGCCCGCGCTCGAGGAGCTGCTCGCCCGTCGCGGCGGCGCGGTCGATCTGGCGGCGCTCCACGAGAAGCGCGGTGAGGCCAAGCTCGTCCAGAAGGATCTCTTCAACGCCGCGCGCGAGTTCCTCCAGGCCGCGCGCATCTGGCTCGAAGGCGTGAAGGACCGCGACAAGGCCATGGCCGCGCTCGACCGCGCGCTCATGGCGATGCCGACCCTGCCCGACGCGCTCGAGCTGAAGGCCACGCTCGCCATCGAGTCCCAGAGCTACGCCGAGGCCGCCGCGGCGCTCGCGGTGCGGGTGCAGCAGGGCGGCGACCCCCTCGCGCTGGCCCGCGTGCACCTGCGCCTGGGGGCGCTGTACCACGACCACCTGTCCGACCAGACGCGCGCCGCGGCTCACCTGCAGACCGCGCTCGCCGCCGATCCGTCGGCGACCGAGGCGCTCGAGCGGCTGTCCACCATTCACACCGCCAGCCGCAACTGGACGGGCGCCGCCGACTGTCTACGCCGGCTCCTCGAGCTCGACGGCACCCAGGCCGCGCGCGGCCGGCACACGCTCATGCTCGCGCGCATCGCCGACGAGGGCTTCGGCGACGTCGGCCAGGCCATCGGGCTGTACCGCAAGGCGCTCGAGCTGGTGCCCGGTGACGGCGCGACGCTCGACCGCCTCGTGGTGCTGTACGAGCGCACCGGGGCGATGAGCGATCTCGTCGCCATGCTCGAGCAGCAGGTGCAGCAGGCCGCCGACCCGAAGAAGGCCATCGCGCTCAAGCTGCGCATCGGCGGGCTGTTCGCGAAGAACCTCGACGACCCGCAGCGGGCGATCGCGGCCTTCCGGCAGGTGACCGAGCTCGAGCCGACGAACGTGTCGGCGCACGTGGCCCTGGCCGAGCTCTTCTCGCGCGATCCATCGTCGATCTCGATGGCGATCGAGACGCACCGCACGCTGCTCAAGCTCGAGCCGACGCGGGTCGACTCGCTGCGCGCGCTCTTCCGCATGTGGGAGTCGCTCAAGCAGATGGACAAGGCATTCTGCGCCACCAGCCTGCTGGTGTTCCTCAAGGCGGCCAACGAGGTCGAGCTCGCGTTCTACTCCGAGGGGCGCAACCGGCTGCCGAACGACTTCCGCGGCACGCTCGGGCCGCCGGAGCTGATGATGGTGCACCACCCGGCCACCCGGACCGCGCTCGTCGACGTGCTGCGCGCCGTCGGCGATCAGTTCGCCAAGCTGGCGCCTCCCAATCTGGAGCAGCAGGGCATCGATCGCCGCAACGATCGCATGAAGACCGATCACGCCGTGGTGAAGGCGCTGTCGTCGGTGCTCCAGCTCTTCGGCGGCGCCGAGTTCGAGGCCTATCAGTCGCGGCGCGGGCTCGTCGCCCTCGAGACGGGGGAGCCGCTGGCGGTGCTGGTGGGCCCCGACGTGGTGCGGCGCTTCAACATCCGCGAGCAGCGCTTCCTCTTCGGCCGCGCGGCGCTGGGCCTCGTCGACAAGGCGGCCCTGGTGCGCAAGCTGTCGATGAGCGAGTTCGCCGACGTGCTGGGGAACTCGGTGCGCATTCACCAGCCGGGCTGGCTGGGGCTGGGCCGCCGCAACGAGGAGCAATCGAAGAGCCTGCGCAAGGCCTACTCGCGCAAGGCGCTCAAGCTGCTCGAGGAGCCCGCCAGCGCGATGGCCGCCGTCGGGCAGGTGGCGATCGAGCCCATCGTGCAGGGGCTCCTCTTCTCGATGGATCGCGCCGGCCTGCTGGTGTGCGCCGACGTGGCGGCCGGGCTGACGCTGGTGCTGAAGGAAGAGGGGCCTCCCAACTCGCCGAGGGTCGAGTCGTTCGACGCGGTGGTGCAGGCGCTGGGCACGCGGCCCGACGTGCGCGAGCTGATGGCCTTCTCGTTGTCCGACGACTTCTTCCGCCTGCGGCAGCGCCTCGGTGTCTCCCTCGGGTGACGGCTTCGTCGTGCGCAGGGCCGTGGCTCCGGCGCTCCCGGGGCCGCTGGCCGGGCTGTGCGCCGGGGGGCTCGACGATCGCGCGCGCTGGTACTTCGCCACCAGCGAGGGCGTGCTGGTGGGCGCCGATCTCGAGTCGGGGGAGCGGTTCTGCGAGGTGGCCCTGCCCTTCCCGCTGTACCCCGCCGACCGGGAGCCGGTGAGCCTCGGCGCCCAGCTCTGCGCCTCGCCCGATGGTGCCTTCGTCGCGGTGGCCGAGCGCCGGGGCCTCAAGGGCGCCGTCGTCGACGCGGGCTCGGGCCGGGTCGTGCACACCTTCGAGCGCGAGGCGTACCACCCGGAGCACTGCACCTACCCCCTCGCCTTCGTGGACGCCCACCGCCTCGTCCACGGCATCGCGTGGAACCAGCTGGCCGTGCTCGACGTCGCCACCGGCGCGCGCACCCTGCCCTCGGAAGCGGCCGCCAGCTTCGACTACTTCTTCGGCGCGCTGGCCGTCTCTCCCGGAGGGCGCAGGCTGTCGAGCTCGGGCTGGGTCTGGCAGCCGATTGCCGTCACGGTGGTGTTCGACGTCGAGCGGGTGCTGCGCGGCGAGGCGCCGGTGACGCTGGGCGGCCTCGACGGCGAGGCGTGGGATCTGCCGATGTGCTGGCTCGACGACGATCGGGTCGCCCTCTTCGCGACCGACGCCGACGACCAGGGCCAGCTCGTCATCGACGACGTGTCCGTCGCCAACCGCCCGCTGCGGGTGAAGCCCTGCCCGGTGCCCCTCGAGCTGGGGAGCCACCGCGGCGAGCTGCTCCTCCTCGGTGAGGTGACGGAGGCGCGATCGGTCGACACGCTGGACCCCCTGGCGCGCCTCGCGAAGCCGACGGTGGCCTGGCACCCGGGCACCCGGGAGGCGTTGGGCTTCGAGCAGCCCGATGGGAGCGGCGCCTGGCACCTCGTCTCACGGCCGCGCCCGCCCGGCCCGATCCCCGGCGTCATCATCGAGCAGGCCCGACAGGCCCGCGCCGCGGGGACCCGTGAGGCGCGCCTGGTCCTCGCCGATGCCCTCGAGAGCGCCGGGCTGGTGGGGCCTGACCTCCAGCACCTGCGCACCGAGGGGCCGCACGGTACGCGCTGTCACGTCGTCGACGATCTCGCGTCGGGCTGAGCGGTCGGCGCGGCGGAGCGCCAGTGCAGTGGTGTCCGGCGAGGTTCACTCCACGCGCAGCACCGCGCTGGCCGGGAGCTCCCGCACCAGCCGGTCGACCATTGCGTCCACGCGCGCACGCTCGACGTGCTCCACCGTCACCTTCACGCGATAACCGGCCGAAGGGTCGAACGTCGGGTACGAGCCGATCTCGACCTCGGGCACCTCGAGGGCCGCGGCGTCCAGCACCGGTGCGATCTCGTGCTCATGGGCGTCGAGGAAGACGAGCCGCGTCACCACCGGCTGGCCAGACAGGCCGTCGAGCACCGTCTCGAGCTGCGCTTCGAACAGCTCGGGCACCCCCGGCAGCAGGAAGACGTCGTCGCAGGCGAGCGCGGGGTACTGGAGCCGCGGCCCGTGGATGAGCCGGCTCCCAGCGGGGGCGTCGGCGAGCCGCAGCGCCTCGGGCGGCACCGGCTTGCCCTTGAAGGCCTCGGTGAGCGAGCGGACGATCTCAGGCACCTGCACGACGGGCCGCTGCAGGGCGAGCGCGACGGCCCGCACGGTGACGTCATCGTGCGTCGGGCCGATTCCACCCGAGGTGAAGAGGTACCGCGCCCGCCGCCGCGCGACGAGGAACGCCTCGACGATGGCGTCGACGTCGTCGGGCACCACGAACAGCCCGACGAGGGGAATGCCCCTGGCCCGGAGCCGCTCGATGAGCAGGGCCCCGTTTCGCTCGCGCACCTTGGCGGTGAGCACCTCGTTGCCGATGATGAGGCCGGCGGCGCCAGCGCTCACGCGCGCTCCAGCACCGGCGCCTCGTCGAGCTTCAGCTGGGCGCGCAGCCGCTTGAGCTCGGCGAACGCCTCGTTCTCGACCACGAGGCGCCCACGGCCCAGCACGAGCCTGACGACGCCGTAACAGAGGGCCGCGCCGGCGATGAGCTGCGCGGGCAGCACGAGCCCAGGCGCCCACGCGTACTCGGTGTCGAGCGACAGCCGCCACGCCGCGCCCGACGCGATGAAGCAGACGAAGAGCGACACGGCGGCGTGGGCGAAGTGGAAGATGCTCTGCCGGCGAGACAGCGTCGCCAACAGCTCGTCGTGGGTCGCGCGCAGGGAGTCACTCACGGGCGGGCCCTTACACGAGGCCGGGGCCCCTCGTCACGTGGGCGGCGGCTGCTGGGCGCCACACTCGGAGCAGCGCTCGCCAGGCGTGGCGGGCGCACCACAGGCCCGACAGCGGATCGATCTCGCCTCGACCCGAGGGGCCTTCGCGGCGGCGGGCTCGGCAGCGGGCGTCGCGGCCTTCGGGAGCTTCATGCCGCAGGTGTTGCAGATGAGGCCGCTCGCCTGGACGTTGCGGCAGTAGCGGCAGGTGACGGCGCCCGTCGGCGCCTGTGTCCGCACCCCGTCGTCCGGGGCGCGATCGAGCGAGAGATCGGCCATGCGCTCGACGGCGCCGAGCGCGACGGCCGCGGCCTTGCCCGTGTCGAGATCAGGCACGACCTCGGGCGCGACCGGCACCGCCGCGGCGCCGAACGAGGTGAGCTCGAGCTCTCCGACGCGCTCCACGGCGACCTCGCCGATGCGGTCCGGCACGGTGACCTTGAGCCCCTCGATCGCGACCGGCGCGACGGGCGGCGGCCCGAGCCCATCGAGATCGCCGAGATCCTTCCCGCACACCTCGCACTCGAGACCGAAGGCCTGCTGGTGCTCACAGACGGGGCAAACGACCATGGGGCACAGGCTACTCCAGCGAGCCGCTGGGCGCGCCGCCCCTTCGGACACGAACCGTCACCGCTCGCGCCACCGCACCTGAAGCCGCGGGTCGAGCCGATAGCCATCATCGACTGTCTGAACGAACGGCGCGAAGCCGAGGTCTCGCAGGCGCTTCACGGCCATGTAGACGCGCTGGGCGGCGGACTCGGGGCGCATGCGGTCGCCGGGCCAGCCAGCCTCGCGGAGGTCGTCAGACGACAACGAGCCTCCAGCGTCGCGCTGACGGGCGAGCGCCAGCAGAATGCGACGGAGGGGGCCTCGCCGGCCGAAGTCGAGCGCGCGCCCGTCGAGCGTCACGGCGCGGCCATCGAGCGTGAGCTCCAGCACCGGGAGAGGGCCATGCCGCAGCCGCGCGATGCGGCCAGGCCACGCGACGTCGTCACAGAGCGAGGCGAGCGCCTGGAGCGCCTCGAGGGGCTCCGCCGCCGCTCGCCCTTCACGCCGCGCGAGCAGGACCCGGGCCTCGAGCGCGAGCAGCTCACCTTCGAGCGAGCCCGCCTGGCGCACCTGCGCGAGCGCTGCTTCGAGGCGCGCACCCGCGTCCACCTCGCCGCGGGCCACCGCGAGCCGGGCGCGGTCGACCGCCACCCGTGCGAGGTGCGTTCGATCGTCGGCCGCCTCGAAGCCGGCCTGGGCCCGCTCGAGCCACGCCTCGACTTCGTCGAGCCGGTGACCTTCGAGGAGCGCGGCCCCGAGGTTCCCCGCGCCAAGGCCGACGATGCGTGGGGCGCGGGCGAGTTCCCCGGCGGCGAGCACGCGCTTGAAGGCAGCCACCGCCTCGTCCACCGCGTCCGTCGCCAGCGCCAGCCGGCCCAACGAGATCTCCGCCATCGCGACGAGGGGGAGCTCATGAACGCGCCGGGCCTGCGCCAGCGCCTGCGCCGCCGACGATCTCGCCTCGTCGAGGAGCCCCAGGGCGCGCTCACAATAGGCCGAGAAGGCGCACGCCCAGCCGAGCCGGGCTTCGTCACCGAGCCGCTGCGCCTCGAGCCGGGCTCGCGAGAACGCCTCGAGGGCTGCCGTGTGCCGACCTTGCATGGCGTCGAGCCGCCCGAGCGCCAGGCGCAGATCGATCACCTCGACCAGCGGATCCACCGGCGCCGCGGTGAGCGCCGTCTCCAACACCTCTCGATGAAGGGCCGGCGGGCCCTGGGTGAGGAGCACCGTGTCGAGGGTTCGCGCGAGCTCGAGCAGGTGCTGCCGCCGCCCTCCCTCGGAGCCTGGGACATCCCCTGGTGCGCTCACCCAGCGGAACGCCGCGAGCAGATCGTCCCGGCGCCGCCCCAGCGCGAGGAGCTCGTCGCGCAGGTGGGGACGACGGGGCGTCGGGGCCGAGAAGCTCTGTGCGTGCGCGGCGCTCGCCGCCTCGAGTCGCTCGGGGCTCGTGTGAGCACGAAGCCAGGCGGCGATCGCGCTGAGGACATGAAACGTCCCCTCTGTCGGGCCGCGCTGCACGAGTGAGCGCTCCACCAGCCGGGTCAACGCGTCGAGGGGCGCGGGCCCGCCGATGAGGGCGAGGGCGATGGTGGCATCGAACGCTCCGCGGCAGGCGCCCAGGCGCTCCAGCGCCGCACGGTCGGACGGCTCGAGCGCCTCGATGGCCGCCTCAATCGAGTCCCCGAGCGTCGCGCCGCCGCCCACCGAGGTCGCCAGCGGCCCGAGCAACGCCAGGCGCCCCGCCAACAACCCGATGGCCAGCGGCAGCCCTCCGGTCGTGCGCACGAGCTCATCCGACACCTCGACGGCAGCACCGCGCTCTCGCAAGCGGAGCTCGAGCAGACGCCGCGCCTCGTCGACGTCGAGCGGCCCAAGCTCGAAGCACCGCTCCACCGCCAGCCCGAGCGCTCGCCCCGCGCACACCACCGAGCGCAGGTTGGTCGTCCCGGAGAGCAGCGCCTCGAGGCTCCCGGCCGCGGTCTCGACAGCCGGCCCATCGAGGCAGACGAGGCGGCGCGGTGGCCGGTCGAGGTGGTGGCGAAGCGTCTCGAGGCGGTGCCGAGGGTCGCTCGCGCGCAGCTCCAGGCCCAGCGCGGCGCCCAGGCGCGCTTCGAGCTCGTCGCCGTCAGCCCCGCTCAAGGTGAGCTGTGAGACCACACCCCCACCCGCGGTCCACCGCTCGGCGAGGCGTTGCGCGAAGGCCGACTTCCCCACCCCCGGCGGCCCCACCACCGTCACGCACCACCCCGCCTCGAGGGCGGTCAGCGCGGCGTCGAGGGCCTCGGCCCGGCCTCCCAGCGACTCGTCGTAGAGCACGTCGCGGAGCGAGCAAGTCACGCGCCGCCGCCAGCCCCTCGCCATGACACGAACTCGACGCCGGCCCCCACGGCGTCGCCACCCGCGTGCCGCCAGTCCGCTACCACTACTCCCAGGCGTCGCGCCGGCCGAACAGCGCGAGGGTGAGGTTCGTGTTGGTGAAGGCCCACGACACCGGCTCGACCCGGCTCACACAGGACATGTCCGGCGGGGCGCTGGGGTTCTCGACGAACGACATCAACACCGCCGTGCCGCACGATCGGCGCTCTCCGAGCGAGTTCACGAACGGCGACGAGGCGACGACCGTGTGGGTGGCCGAAGGAATCTCGACCCACGTCTGGCCAGGCCGGTCGAGCCGATCTCGCGCCACCCGCGCCTTGCGCAACAACGTCGCCGGATCGAGCCCGCCCTGGAGCATGAGGACCGGCGTCTGCGGAGTCGGCCATTGCCCGGCGTACTGGTCGGCCGCGTAGACGGGCCAGTTGAGCGTGGCCTCGAAGCCCTCGGTCACGTCTCGCGACGCGACGAGGGGCTCCCTCCAGGCCGCGAGCTGCGACGACGTGGGCCGGGGCGTCTCGGCGAACTCCGAGTGAAGGATGTTCTGGCTGAGCACCCAGCCCCACAGCCGGTGCTCCTCGGGGGGCGTGCCCGGCTCCTGGGAGAGCTGGTTCATCAGCACCGCGAGCGCGTCGATGTCGGAGGCGTTGCAGCGATCGGCCCGGTAGACGATCGGCGCAATGTACGTGCGCAGCGTCGGATCCATCAGGAACTGGCCGAAGGCGCGGCGGAGCAGCACGTGGGTGGGAATGCCCGGCACGGCGATCTCGGGGCAGTGCCCCGCCTTGAGCCTGGTGAAGAGCGCCTCGGCCTTCGCCCAGGCCATGGGCCCCAGCTTCGCGCCGCAGACCGCGTTGGCCGAGCAGACGGCGAAGAGGTCACGCGCCGCCTCGTTGGCGTCTTCGTCCTGGCGGTAGAGGCTGATGCCGGGCGGCGCGATGGAGTCGAGCACCACGCCGTCGGCCTGCGCCGGGTAGAGCTGCAGGTACCGCAGCGCCAGCGACGTGCCGTACGAGATGCCGAGGACGAAGACGGGTTGTCCGGGCTCCCGGGTCGCGGCGATGGCCACGCCGACGTCGTTCGCTGCGTTCGTCATGTTGAAGGCGGCCAGACGTGGCCCCTCCGCGGCCTGGATGGCCGCCAGACACCCAGGCCACTCACCGGCGGTGATGTAGAGGCCGGCCTCGCTGAACGGGCCCTCCTGCGCCGGGCACGTCAGCCTGGTGGACCGCCCCGTGCCGCGGTGATCGGGGAAGTAATAGTCGACGTCGGGGAAGCGCGTGCCGAACTGCTCCGAGAGGCCCTCGAACGCGAGCCCTGAAGCGCCCGGCCCTCCCTGGAGCATCCACATCGCGCGCAGGCCCCGGCCATTGGGCGGTCGGTAGCGCTTGACGAAGTACTCGATGGTCGGCCCCGACGGGTTCGTCGCCTCGAGGGGCGTGCGGAGCACCGCGCACTCGGCCATCACCCCACCCGTCGATCCAGTCTTGAGGGGACAGGGGCGCCATTCGACGGGCATCGGCATGGCCCCGGCGTCGGCGCCACCGTCGGCGCCTCCATCACTGGCCACCGACGCATCGGGGACGGGGAGCGGTGGTGGGTCATCGACCGCCGGTGCGGGACAGGCCATCAGAGACATCGCCACGACGAAGAGCAGGGTTCGTTCCATGCGCGCAACGATGCCCACCCACGCGCCCGGTTCGCCCCTCACATCGGCTGACGTCTTCGCGCCTGGGGTGCCAGCAGGCTGTCAGCCCACCCGGGCGAGCTTGAGGCGCCCTTCCCAGCGCTCCTCGAGGGCCTTGCGCAGCCGAACATGCTCGGGCCGCTCCAGCGATGGGTCGACCTCGACGATGGCGCGGGCTTCGACCTGCGCGAGTGACAGCAGATCCTGATCGCGCGCCAGGTTGGCCACGGCGAGCTCGGGCAGGCCGCTCTGACGCGTGCCGAGGAACTCGCCCGGCCCACGAATCTCGAGATCGCGCTCGGCGATGACGAAGCCGTCGTTCGTCTCGGCCATCACCTCGAGGCGCGCCTGCCCCTCTTCGCTCCGCGCATAGCCGGCGATCAGGAAGCAGTAGGACTTCGCCGCACCACGCCCCACCCGCCCGCGGAGCTGGTGGAGCTGCGAGAGCCCGAAGCGCTCCGCGTGCTCGATCACCATCACCGAGGCGTTGGGCACGTCGACGCCGACCTCGATCACCGTGGTCGAGACGAGGACATCGAGCTGATGGGCGCGGAAGGCCGTCATGACGGCGTCCTTCTCGTCCTGCTTCATGCGCCCGTGGAGCAGGCCGACACGCGCGGTGGGGAAGACGGCCTTGAGCTGCTCGGCGCCCTGGGTCGCGTCGCCGAGGTCGACCTTCTCGCTCTCTTCGACGAGCGGGTACACGACGTAGGCCTGGTGGCCCTGGGCGAGCTGCTCGCGCACCGCTTCCCACGCGCGGGACTTGCCCTTGTCGGTGAAGACGCGGGTCTCGATGGGCGTTCGGCCGGGTGGCAGCTCGTCGATCACCGACACGTCGAGATCGCCATACATCGTCATCGCCAGCGTCCGCGGAATCGGCGTGGCCGTCATCACCAGCACGTCGGGCCGCACGCCCTTGGCCATCAGCTGGTGGCGCTGCATCACGCCGAACCGGTGCTGCTCGTCCACCACCACCAGGCCCAGCTTCGCGAACTCGACCGCGTCTTCGATGAGGGCATGGGTGCCGACGGCGATCATCGCCTGGCCCGACGAGACCCGCTCGCGACGCTCGCGCTTCACCTTCGACGCGCCAGAGCCGGTGACGAGCGCCACGTCGATGCCCGCCTTCTCGAAGACGCGCGAGAAGTTCTTGAAGTGCTGCTCGGCGAGGATCTCGGTCGGCGCCATCACCGCGACCTGGTACCCGTTCTGGGCGGCCAGCGACGCCGCCACCATCGCGACGGCCGTCTTCCCGCTGCCCACGTCCCCCTGCACGAGGCGGTTCATCGGCTCCGGCCGCGCCATGTCTCGGGCGAGCTGTTGCACCACCCGCGCCTGCGCGCCCGTCATGGTGAAGGGCAACAGACCGGTGGCAGCCCCGAGGCGCTCGCCGCTCACGTCGAAGGCGATGCCGGGCGTCACCTTCACGCCCTGGCGTTTGAGCGCCATGCCGAGCTGGAGGAAGAAGAGCTCGTCGAAGGCGAGCCGGCGGTGCGCGTCCGACTGGTGCGCGTCGAGCGCGGTCAGCGACGTCTCGGGCGGCGGGAAGTGGATGATGCGCAGCGCCTGCGCGAGCGGGAGCACGCCGACCTTCTCACGCAGCGCGTCGGGGAGCGGCTCTTCGATCGAGCGCGCGTACTGCTCCGACACCTTGAAGGCGAGCTCTCGCAGCGAGCGCTGCTCGTGGCGCTCGAAGCCCGGGTAGACGGGCACGATGCGGTTGAAGTGGATGGGAGAGGTCTCGACGTCGTCGGCCGGCTCGATCTCGGGGTGCGGCATCTCCCAGCCGCGCAGCGACTGCCGCACCTCACCAGACGCCACCAGCCGCTTGCCGATGGGAAACCGCGCCTTCAGCCAGGGGCCCGTCTGGAAGTAGGTGGCCGCGATGGAGCCCGACGGGTCGGCGAGGATCGCGCGAAAGAAGCGCCGGCCCCGGCCGAAGGACTCTTCGGTGTCGCGCACCGTGGCGATGATGGTGCCGCGCTCGCCGCCGCGGAGCTGGGCGATGCGCTTGAGCGAACGCCGGTCTTCGTAGACGCGCGGAAGCGGGAACAGCACATCGCCGATGCGGTGAATGCCCCGCTTCTTGAGCACGCCCAACAGCCGCGGGTTGACGCGGAACCCCACTTTCGAGACGGGCAGGGACAGCGGGCCAGACTGCGGCGCAATCGACAGGATGCGCGTCGGCGCGTCGGCGTCGGGGTCGGCGGACTTCGCCCCGCGCCGGGCCTTTCCACGGGCGGGTGGCGCTGCGGGCTCAGCGTCATCCGGGCGCTCGTCGGCTGTGGAGTCGATGGTGCCGGGCCTCGAAGGCGTTCGCGCGTCGGCCGTTCGAGCGGTCGAGGCCGGGCGTGCCGGTGATTCGTGCGACGAGGCCGAGCTGGGGAGCGATGCATCGTTCCCGTGCGCTCGCGAGCGCCCTGGAGGCTGCCCCGGAGGCCCGTGCGACGCCACCGGGCGCTGACCGGAGCCACCGCGAGCGAGCGGTGCGACCTCGGCGGTGGCCTCGCGTCCGCCGACCGCCTCGTCACGAGCGCGGGCACCGGGACTCTGGACCGAACCCGACGATCGTCCCGACGCGCCGGGCGCGGCACCGGGCGTGACGCCGGCGCGCTCCAGCACCGCGAGCACGCGCGACACCGAGGCCCGTCGGCGCGTGGGATCGGGTGCGTCGATCTCGACGAGCTCGGCCTTCAGCGCGTCGAGCAGCTCCGGCGCCAGGGACGACGAGGCGCGCGCGATGGCACCCGCCAGCGGGGTCGCCAGGCTCTTCACCGTCGACAGGTTCGCGAAGTCGCGCGCCGCGGCGAAGCGGAGCGGACCCACCAGCGGCTCGAGTGGGTGCGGGCTACTCGACATCCTCGTAGGTCACCTTGAGCACCTCGTACTCCTTCGTGCCGCCGGGGCTCTGAATCGTCACCGTCTCGCCGACCTTCTTGCCGATGAGCCCGCGCGCGACCGGCGAGCCGACCGAGATCCACCGCTTCTTCAGGTCGGCCTCGATCTCACCCACGATGCGGTACGCCACCTTCTTGTCGGTCTCGAGGTCGAGCAGCTCGACGTTGGCGCCGAACTTGATGTCGGCGCTGCCCTTGAACTTCGAGACCTCGATGATCTCGGCGCGGGCGATCCACCCGTTGATGTCGTTGATGCGGCCCTCGATGTGCCCCTGCTTCTCCTTGGCCGCGTGGTACTCGGCGTTCTCGCGCAGGTCTCCGTGCGCGCGCGCCACCTCGATCTCGTTCGAGATCTTCGGCCGCTCGACGCTGATGAGGTGCTTCAGCTCGTCCTGCAACTTCCGCAGGCCCGAGGCAGTCATGGGCATCCGGTCACTCATCGAAACCACCGTATCCGTTCGTGAATGGAGCGCTGCGCGTCGAGCGAAGACGCTCCGGTACGAGAGAGGCCTACCGTATCGCCATCACCTCGGGAGGGCCAGCGAGGTTTCGCGGTGGTAGCGTCGGCGCCGTGCTTTCGGTTCATGAGCTTCAGCGCATCGCCGCCTCGATGACCCCCGAGAACTTCGAGAAGCAGCTCGGCCCGTTCGTGCTGGTGCAGCGGCCCCCCGACCAGATGACGCAGCAGCGGGCCATTCAGCTCGGCACGCGCCGCACCATCGCGCTCAACCGAAACGCCCCGAAGGACGCGATGTCGCTGTTGCTCGAGCTCGACGATCTGCTCGTCACCACCCTGCCCCCGTTGGACTCGCACGAGAACCTCACGGTGGGCCGCCTGCCGGACTGCGACGTGGTGGTCGACGACCCCTCGGTGTCGAAGCACCACGCGACGCTCTCGTGGGACGCGACGCTGCAGCAGGCGACCGTGAACGACCTGGGCTCGTCGAACGGCACCACCGTGAACGGCGTCGAGGTGAAGGCGCCGAAGTCGGTGAACGACGGCGACGAGGTGGGCTTCGGCGACGCGCCGTACCTGTACCTGCGCTCGCGCACGCTCCACGCGCGGCTCATCAAGTCGAAGGCGACGTAAAGATGCTCTCGGTCAAGGAGCTCAAGCTCTTCGTCCAGCGGCTCACCCAGAAGGAGTTCCGCCAGCAGCTGGGGCCCTTCGTGCTGGTGCAGCGGCCGGAGCGGCCCACCGGCGCGCCTGGCGACACCGATCAGTTCGGGCTGCCGCCGAACGCGCAGGCGACCTCGATGGCGAAGCCCGAGGCGATGTCGACCGGCGCCCTGTCGCTGCTGTTCCAGTTCGAGGACCTCGTCGTGGCCACCGTGCCGCCGATGCAGGGCGTCGACGAGCTGGGGGTGGGGCGCTCGCCCGACAACGATCTCGTGCTCGAGCACGCCTCGGCCTCGAAGCGGCACGCGATGCTGCGGTGGGACGCGGCGAACCAGCGGTGCACCGTGCAGGATCTCGGGTCGACCAACGGCACGTTCCTCAACGCGTCGGTGCGGCTGCGGCGCGAGACGACGCTGAAGAACGGCGACATCTTGAGCTTCGGCGAGGTGCAGTACTGGTTCCTGCTGACCGACACGCTGTACGTGAAGCTGCGCGGGCCGGACACCAACCGGAGCCTCTGATGCGGCCTGGGCTCCTCGTCGTGCTCGTCATCGCCTGCGGGGCGCCCACGCCTCCTCCAGACGCCGGGCCCGCCGGGTTCGTCGAGACATACGTGCCGACCGAGCGGCGCCCCCTGGGGCTCAACGACGTGACGTACCTCTTGCCGTTGCCGGGGGCCGACGCAGGCGTGGCGCTCCCCCGGGGAGACGCCCTCGTTCCCCGCGCGCTCTTCGATCGCCTCACGACGCAGCCCGGAGATGTGCTCGCCGAGCTCCCGCGCTTCGTGGTGGTCGCCGCGCGCTTCGAGCTCTGTGATCGGCCGCGCCCCGGGCCCTGCTCGAACGAGGCCGACGGGGTGCTGCGCCTGGTGCTCCAGCCGGTGTCACCGCTGACGGGCGCCGAGGACGTGGCGCTCCACGCGTTCTACCCGGTGCCGCGCGCCGAGGTGTACGAGACCGTCGACGAATTGCGCGCCCTCGGCCGACTGCAGGACCTCGCCCAGGGGTCGATGCTGCAGGTGAACCGCGCCTTCGGCTCGAACCCCGAGTTCACCGCCCGCCTCTCGGCGTTCCTCGGCCGTACGGCCCGCTTGGAGCGGCTGTTCCGGCTGACGCTCTTCGGGCAGCTCACCCGCAACGCCGCGCTCATCTGGGTCTTCCGCGGCCTCGAGCGCCGGGGCGACGGCTTCGTTCGTCTCGAGATCCCCGACGTGCGCGAGCTCGATCAGGTGACCCGCCTCTTCTCCGCCACCGAGGTGCTCAACACGCCGCAGGCTGACGCGCCCGCCGGCTTCCGCCTGTTGATGGCGGCCCGGGAGTTCATGACGGCGCCGGCGGCCGAGCAGCGCCAGGCGCTCGACGTGCTCGAGGCGATCGACAACCCGACGCTCCACACGTCAGAGACCGTTCAGTGCGTCTCGTGCCACATCGCCACCACCGTGCGCGCGGATCGGGCGCGGGTCGCCAACGTGGACCTCACGACGCTGCCCAACCACTTCTCGTCGAACCGGTTCGACCTCACGCCGCTCGGCGACGAGGGGCTTCGTTTTCGGACCCTGCGCGCCCTCGGCTGGTTCGGGACGTCGCCGCTGGTGTCCGCGCGGGTGGTGAACGAGTCGGCCGCGGTCGTCGACGAGCTCGAAGCGCGCTTTCCCCCCGCGCGCTGACGTCAGGCGAGCTCGAGGAACAGCAGCTCGGGCTTCTCGATGTACTTGATGAACTCGTAGGCGAACTCGGCGCCGAGCGCGCCGTCGATCACCCGGTGATCGAAGCAGAACGAGAACAGCGCCATCTGGCGGATGACGATCTGATCGTTCTCCATGACGATGGGGCGCTTGCGCATGCGGTGCACGCCCATGATGCCCACCTCCGGGTGGTTGATGATGGGCGTGGCGAAGAGGCCGCCGGTCTGGCCGAGCGAGGTGATGGTGAAGGTGCCGCCCGACAGCTCCTCGAGCTTGAGGCGCTGATCGCGTGCCGCCGTGCCGAGGCGGTTGATCTCATTCGCCAGGGCCCGAATCGAGTACCGGTCGGCGTTGCGCACGACGGGCACCGTGAGGCCCTGCTCGGTCATCGCCGCGATGCCGATGTTGAACTCGCCGCGGACGATGAGCTCCTGGTTGGCCTCGTCCATGTTGGCGTTGACGCTCGGGTAGCGGCGCAGCGCGTTGATGAGGGCCTTCACGAAGAACGGCAGGAACGACACCTTGAGCGGCGCCTTGTCCTTCGCGAGCTGCTCGTTGAGGCGGGTGCGCACGGCGACGAGCTCGGTGACGTCCACCTCTTCCACGAAGGCGTAGTGCGGCGCGGTGAACTTCGAGCGCACCATCTTGTCGGCGATCTTCTTGCGCAGGCCCTTGATGGGAATGCGCTGATCGACAGCGGTGCTCCCGAGCGGCTGCCAGGTGTGCTGGGCGCGCGGCTGCACCGAGGCGCCGTTGCTCGCCTTCGTGCCACCCGAGGCGATGAAGGCCTCGACGTCGCTCTTGAGCACCCTGCCCTGGGGCCCGGTGCCGGAGATCTGCCCGAGATCGAGCCCGTGCTCGCGGGCCATGCGGCGGGTGACGGGCGTGGCGAGCACCTTCTCGGCGCTGACGGCTGCCTGCGCCGGAGCGGCCGGGGCCGTCACGGCGGCGACGGGCTGAGGCTTCGGCGGCGGCGCGGTGGGCGCTCCCGTGTGCGGAGCCGCCTGCACCGGCACGGCCCCCTCGACCTCGAGATCGACCAGCGGGTGGTGCACCTTCGCGATCTCACCCTCCTTGCCGTGGGTCTTCACGACCTTCCCGCCCTTCGGCGTCGGCACGCTGATGGTGGCCTTGTCGGTCATCACCTCGACGAGGTTCTGGTCTTCTTTGACGACGTCGCCGGGCTTCACCAGCCACTTGACGATCTCACCCTCGAGGACGCCTTCGCCCAGGTCCGGGAGCTTGAACTCGAACAGTGCCATGGCGCGGGCGCATAGCACCGCTCGTGGGCGAAGGCTCCAGGTCAACGCGCGCCGGCCCTGCCGCAGAGCGACGTCAGCCGGCCACGGCCTCGGCGTGGGCCGTGCGCTCGCGCTCCATCAGCCCGCGCAGGAAGAACTCCGCGGCCCGGTAGCTCGACCGCACCAGCGGGCCCGACGCCACGTAGAGGAACCCGTACGCCTCGGCCATGCGCTGGTAGCGCGCGAAGTCCTCCGGCGAGACGAAGCGCTCGACCCGCAGGTGGTACTGCGACGGCTGCAGGTACTGGCCCAGCGTCAGCACGTCGACGCCGGCCTCGCGACACTGGCGGAAGGCGGCGTCGAGCTCCTCGTCGGTCTCGCCCAGGCCGACCATGATCGACGTCTTCGTGTACAGCTTCTCGGGGCGCTGCTTGAGGTACTCGAGCACCCGCAGCGACTGCTTCCACGTCGCCCGGCGATCGCGCACCGTCGGCGTCAGCCGCTCGACCGTCTCAACGTTGTGGGCCACCACGTGCGGCCGGGCCACCGCCACCACGTCGAGCGAGGCCTCGACGCCCTGGAAGTCGGGGATCAACACCTCGACGGTCGTCCGGGGCGCCTCGCGCTTGAGCGCCGTGATGGCCGCCGCGAAGTGCGACGCCCCACCATCGGGCCGATCGTCGCGGTTCACGGACGTCACCACGATGTACTCGAGCCCCATCGCCTTCACGGCGCGCGCGAGGTTCTCAGGCTCCTCGGGGTCAAGCGGCGGCGGCGCCCCCACCTTCACGTGGCAGAACCGGCAGGCCCGCGTGCACACCTCGCCCATCAACATCACCGTCGCGGTGCCGCCACCCCAGCACTCGGCGATGTTCGGGCAGCGGGCCTCTTCACACACCGTCGCCAGCTTCTGCTCGCGCACGATGGCCTTCACCCGCTCGTACCCCTCACCCCGTGGAAGCTTCACTTTCAGCCAGTCTGGCTTGCCTGATGAGGTGGCCAGGGGGAGCGGGAACCGGTTGGGAGTTGCCATGACGCGTGCGATGTATTGAGCCGTCACCGCAGGGTCAACCTCCGCCCCCTGCCCAACCGCATGCGTCCCTTCCTCCTCGAGCGCTACCTCTCGAAGCACGAGTTCAGTGCGCGGCTCGTCGCCTGCGCGAGCGACCCCGACACGCTGCGCCTCAACGACGTGCTCGCGCTCGACCCCGAGGCCACCGCCCAGTTCATGGCCCTCACCCTCGGCTACACCGAGACGAAGGGGGCGCTGGCGCTGCGCGAGGCCATCGCCGGCCTCTACCAGGGCATCACCGCCGACGACGTGCTCGTCCACGTCGGCGCGCAGGAGCCCATCTACGCCTTCATGCGGGCCACCCTGGCGGCCGGCGACCACGTCATCTGTCTCACTCCGACCTATCAGTCGCTCACCTCGGTCGCCGAGGCCGTGGGCGCCGAGGTCGGGCGCTGGGAAGCGCACGAGTCGGCTGAGTGGCAGCCCGACGTGGCCGAGCTCGAGCGCCTGGTGAGGCCCAACACGAAGCTCCTGGTGCTCAACACCCCACAGAACCCGACCGGTGGGCTGCTCACCGGAGACCGCTTCGCCGCTGCGATGGACTTCGCCGCGAGCCGGGGCATTCGCGTGCTGGGCGACGAGGTGTACCGGGGCCTCGAGCACGCCGGGCCGCGCCTGCCATCCGTCGTGGAGCTCTCCGACCGCGCCGTGTCCCTCGGCGCCATGGCGAAGGTGTACGGCCTGGCGGGCCTGCGCATCGGGTGGGCCGTGACGCGCGATCGGGCGCTCCTGGAGCAGCTCGAGATCGTGAAGGACTACCTGAGCATCTGCGCGCCGGGGCCGAGTGTTTTCCTCGCCACGGTGGCGCTCCGGCACGCCGATCTGCTCCGCGCACGTACGCTGTCGACGGTGCGCAGGAACGTCGAGATCGTCGATCGGTTCATCGCCAAGCACGCCCGGCACCTGTCCTGGAAGCGGCCCCTCGCCGGCACCACCGCGCTCATGCGCATCGGCTCGGTGCCCAGCGCGACCACCTTCTGCGAGGAGCTGGTGACGCGCACGGGCGTGTTGCTGGCGCCCGGCCCCCTCTTCGGCGCCTCGGACAGCCACGTGCGCATCGGCCTGGGGCGCTCCAGCCTGCCCGACGCGCTCGGCGTCCTCGGAGAGTGGCTCGAGCGCTCGACGTGACGAGCCTCGGCGCGCGCCTCTCAGGCAAACGGTTCGGGCTCGTGTTGTCGGCGGGGTACTTCGGGTTCTACGGCCACGCGGGCTTCGTCGACGCGCTCCTGCGGCACGGGCTCGCGCCCACGGCCTTCGCGGGCACCAGCGCCGGGGGCATGGTGGCGGCCTTCACCGCGGCAGGCCTCCCGATGCGAGACCTCAAGGCGCTCATCACTTCGCAGCGCCGGGAGCACTTCTGGGATCCCGACTGGGTCGGCATCGCCATCGACAGCGTTCGCCGCGGGCACCGGCCCAGCGGACTCCTCAAGGGCGCCCGCTTTCGCGCCCTGCTCGAGCGACACCTGCCGGTGCCGCAGTTCGAGCAGACGAAGCAGCCGCTCGTGCTCGTCGCCACCAGCCTGT
The DNA here is from genome assembly GCA_033763395.1 of Myxococcaceae bacterium. Taxonomy (GTDB): domain Bacteria; phylum Myxococcota; class Myxococcia; order Myxococcales; family Myxococcaceae; genus Xiheimicrobium. Next base: position 31,926 of record JANRKQ010000230.1, on the reverse strand, counting down.
CCTCACAGCGCGCGGTGACGCTGACGTCGGGTGAGCTCGCTTCGGCGATTCATGCCACCTGCGCCTACCCCGGGCTGTTCCAGGCGGTGCGGCGAGACGGCGACCTCTTGTGGGACGGCGGCATCGTCGACAAGGCCCCGGCGGTGGCACTGCTGGACGCGAAGGTGGCGCCGCTCGACGCGCTCCTGGTGCACTACCTGCCGAGCCGCGGGGGCAGCGCGCAGCCCGGCGGCCCGTTCGCCTACGCGTCGGGCATGTCGAGCGGCTTCGCGGCGGTGCGGCGCGAACACTTCAAGCTGCAGCTCGAGGTCCTGCACCACCGCGGCGTGCCCACGTACGTCGTCACCTCGCACCTGCCGCCGGTCTCTCCACGCTCGATGGCGTCGGGCGCGAAGGCGATTGAGGCCGGCGCCGAGTCCATCACCCGGGCCCTCGCTGCGCCCCCGGTGCCGTGGGAAGGCGCAGACTGACGAACCTGTGTTGAACTCGCCGCAATGATGCTGGCGCTCTCGACGGCAGTCGCGATGACCCTCGCGCAACCAGCGATCGTGTGGAGCTTCAGTGACTTCAGCACGGGTTCGACGAGCTTCGTGACCCACCCCGAAGGACCGGTCGTGTTCGAAGCCGACGCAGGCACGGCCGCGCTGGTCGTCATGTCGGGCGAGGTGCTGAGCTCCGCGACGGCCTTCCCCGCGGCCGAGGTCGTGATCGGCTCCAGCGGCGCGAATGCAACGTGGGGACGCGCGGCCCTTTCCGGGGTCGCGCCTGGCCTGCCGATGCCATGGGTGTTCTTCGACTTCACGCCAGGGGGGCAGAGCCGAACGTTACCTGTGCGGCTGCGCTCGGCGGTGCCCGGAGCGACAGCGACGCTTCGGAACTTCCAGCTCGGTGTCATTCGTGTTCCGGCGCAAGAGCTTCGCGCCGACGAGGTGTTGACCCCGGTTCAAGTCCCCGCGGCCTGGACGACGCTCGTCACGGCTCCGCCGCTGGCCGCGGGGAACTGGGTGTTGATCGGCCTGGCCACGGGCCTCGACACAAGCGACGGCGGCATCGCGCTGCGACTCCGAGTCGCAGACGGAGGCGTCATCTCGACCTCCGCGGCTGACGGAGGCGACCGGCAGTTCGCCCTCGTCGACGGCAGCGGCTGGCCGCAGCTCCTCAGCTTCTCGTTCTTCGCGACGCCCGCCTCGCGGGTCGTGAGCCTCGAAGCCCGCAGCTTCGATGGCGCGGCAATGAGGGACGGAGGGACCGGGCCGCTCCTCACCGACGTTCGACTCATCGCCCTCAGCGTCAGCGGCGCGGCGACACCAGCGGCGCTCGTGGGGGCCGGCGGGGCCGGCGTGGGCCCTTCACCACAAACGGTGATCGACACGACCACCTCGACCGTCGCGGGCACGGCCTACCTGCTGCTTCAAGGGGCCCAGACCGCGCCGCTCAGCCGCGCAACGGTCGACGTGCAGCTCGAAGGTGGTGGCACAACCACCCAGCGCGCAGTCGCCGGTCTCGAGGCGCATCACCTCTCGGCGGGCCGGTCGGCCTTCCTCTGGAGTGACGGCGGTCTGCTGACGATGCGAGGAACTGCGAGCCTTGCCGCGGGCGGGACCGTCGCGACCTGGGGCCGGCTCAACGCGCTGCTGCTCTTGACTCGAGGGGCTGAGCGAGTGCGAGGCCTGGGTGACGGCGGCTTCGTGTTGATCGAGCCGCCCGGCGATGCCGGCGCAGGTGACGCAGGCGTGCCTGACGGCGGCACGACTCCCGATGGTGGCACCGCCGACGCCGGCGCAGTCGACGGCGGGGTCGTGAATGACGGTGGAATCGCCGACGGTGGAGTCAGCGACGGCGACGGGGGCACCCTGACCGATGCCGGCCTCCCGGTCCCGCGAGACCAGGACGCCGGGAGCCAGTCCACGACCGAAGCCACGTACGAAGTGGGCTGCGGCTGTCAGGGAGCTCCCGGCCTGTTCGCGTTCCTGGTCCTGCTCAGCTGGCGGCGCGTCAGTCGTTCGGCACGGGCGGAATCCACGAACACGCGTTCTGCATGACGCACGGCTCGATGGGGAACTCGGTGCCGCCCGACGCCATGTACCGGCCCAGCAGGTTCATCAAGAACGAGCCGAGGTCCCAGGTGCGGTCCGGGTTCGGCGGGTCGAACCCGTGCTTCCCGGTCGGAACCACCATGGGGAAGATCACGCCCGTGTAGCCCCCGACGCGCTCGCTCTTCTTCACCAGCCGCAGCGGCGGGTTGAGGCGCGGCACGTCGAAACCGTCGTCGACGCCGTTCACCGCCGACCAGTGATCGACGTCCATGAGCACGGGCTCGCCCTTCGAGTTGCGGTACGGCAGGTCGCGCTCGACGGCCTTGATCACACCATTGTCGATGAGCACCCGGTTCTGGGTCTTCCCGTAGCGCGGGTCCTTCTCGAAGAGGTTGATGAAGCCGGCGGCGCGGCCGATCGACGTTCCCGCGGCGACGGGCACGTTCATGTCGCCGATGGTGTTGACGACGAGCAGCCGGGTCGAGACCTCTTCGCCGGTGCCGTAGCGCATGATGCGGTGCCGCTCGGCGTTCTGGAGGTAGTTCACCGGGTCGCCCTTCTCGATGGCGAGCTGCGCGAGGCCCATGAAGCGCCGGATCTCGGGGCTGTTGCGGCGGAAGCCGAAGCCGTCACCGAGCGCCACCAACTCCTCACCGGCCTTGAAGTCACGCCCCTGCCAGCTGAAGTCGAACCCGAAGGTCTCGAGCGTCCACTTCGCGCTCGCGCCCTCGGGGATCTCGCAGCCATCGCGCTCCTTCGGCGGGAGCACGCCCGGGTAGATCTCGTACTTGTAGCGATCGAACCGATCCGACGAGATGGCGGCGCGCGAGAGGCCATTGGCGCCCATGCGGAAGCAGCGCTTCTCGCTCGTCGTGAGGTTGTGGAGCACCACGGTGTCACCCTCGGCCAGTGGCACCGGCACCGTGGCGATCTTGCGCCGGCCCTGATCGTTCAAGTCGGGCAGCACCGTCCACAGCTCGCGCTTCGTCGCGTCGTCCCGCGCGGGGATCGTCACCAGCAGGGGCCCGAGCATGCGCAGGTTCACCGCCTCGCGCACGCCGCCCTGAATGGAGCGCACGCCGATGTCGGGGAGGCCCGCGCCGCCGGCGACGGGAATCGCCACGTCGATCTGCGGCTCGAGGCCGGCCATCAGCGCGCTCATGATGCCGCCGAGCGAGCCACCGGTGATGTTGATCGACCCCGCGCCGCCTACGTCGATGACGCCGTCACCGTCGAAGTCGCCCGCGAGATCCTTCGTGCCGTCGCGGTTGACGTCCCACTCCCAGCGCGTGGTGCCGTCGAACGCCTTGAGGACCCGAACGAGCTGCATGTAGTCGACGGCCGACTGCCGAACGACCTCGCGGGTGTGCGAAATGTACGAGGTCCAGAAGTCGGCGGCCGAGTCCTTGCGGCCGTCGCCGTTCTGATCGAACGCGCGGTCGTTCTTCGTGATCGCGTTGAAGAACGCCTCGAGGCCCTTCGACTTGAAGAGGCCGCCGACGGCCTGGATCTCGGTGCTCTCGGCGTCGATGCCATGGCTGACGTTCTCGACGCCGATGCAGGCGAGGCCCAGGCGCGCGAAGAAGCCCCCGTAGATGAGCGGGTCGAGCTTGTTGCCGGTGTACCCGTGGCCGAGGATGACGACGGGCGCAGGGCCGCGGCGGTTCTTCGGCACGGTGAGCCACACGAACGAGCGCTCCGGCCGCGTGAAGGCGGCGCCAGAGATCGGGTCGAGCTCGAACGTCTGCTTGTAGAGCGGCAGCGGGTTGCCCGCGGCGTCGACGCGTCGGAAGAACTGGGGCGAGTCGAAGGCGAACACCGCGTGGAAGTCGATGAACTTGTGCGCGTCCATCAGGGCCTCCTCGGCCTTGCCGAGCTTGCCGCCGTTGAGCGCCTTGAGGATCTCGGGCAGCACGCCGCGCAGGGCGTCCGTCGGGACGATGCGAATGTTCCCCGCGCCGTCGCGCACCTGGAAGAGCTGCTTCACCTCGGCCGGAAACTCGGTGGCCAGGCGCGACATGGGCCCCAGGCCATAGAGGCCGTCACGGATCACTCGGAAGTCACGGCTCACCGACATCGTCGAGTACGCCCAGGTGAAGGCGACGTCTTCGAGGCCCAGGCCGTACTTCGGCAGGCACTGGCCGAGCGGCGCGAGCTGCTGGGTCTGCGAGGTGTGGTTGACGTAGGCGAAGGGCGAGCGCACCGGGCGGCCGTCTTCGTCGACCAGCCGCCGCGTCAGCACCACCGCGTAGGTGGTGTTCTCGCGCAGCGGCATCAGCGGCTTCATGATGAGGGTGTTGGTCTCGCGCTCGTACCACTCCATCGTCTGGAACTTCGACTGCCCGGGCACCAGCACGTTGGGCTTGTCGAGCACCCCGTCCATGTCGAGGTCTTCCCCGAGGTCGAGCACGCCGTTGCGGTTGGCGTCTTCGTCGACGTCCTCGAACGAGAGCTGCTCCGAGTCGCGGTCGTTGTCGAAGTACGCCTTGCGCTCGAGCACGGTGGGGAAGTTGCCCTCGCCGAAGTCGAGCGGCGTGCGCTCGCAGAAGTCCGGCGAGTCGGGCGAGACGTCGAGCAGGTACGCCACGTCGTCCGAGGGATCGTAGTCGTCGCCCTGGTGCCGGCGGACGATGTTCTGCAGGTCGAGCGTCTTCTCGAACCCGACGGTGATGGACTGGTAGGTGCCCCAGCCGTCGAGCTTGTCGAGCTCTTCACGGGTGGCCGATTCCCACTTCGTGGCGGCGACCATCGAGGCGTTGATGCGACGCTTCGTGGGCGCGCTGTTGTCGAAGCGCGTCGCGAAGTCGTTCGGGAGCGGCACCTCGGGCAGCGGCTTGGCGAAGGCATCGAACTTCACGGCGGCGCCCGAGCCGACCGGCGTGGGCATGAGGCCCTTGCCTTCCGGCGCGGCACACGAGCCGAGGACGACGAGGGCACCGAGCAACGAGTGTGAACGCATGAAGAGGACTCCTGTCAGATGCTGACCATCAGGCGAATACGGCCAAAGCCCACGGGACCCATGGGAGCCACCAGCCCCGCCGCGTCTGGTGGAAGGTTGTACGCATCACCGGGAAGGAACAAGCCCCCCTCCCCCGTGGCGGTGATGAGGAGCTCGGGGATCGGCCGGAAGCGGGCCTGCACGCCCAGGTCGACTTCCGTGCCCATGTAGAGCCCGGGCCGGCCGCCCACCGGGTTGATGGCGGTGCCGCCGCCCAACCGCGAGTTGAACGGGTCGGCCAGGCGCGCCGTGCCGAACGCGAAGAGCGGCCCGCCGTAGACGTCGAGCCAGTCGAAGAGGCCGTACTTGATGCGGGGGAAGAGGTACCACACGCCGGTGATGCTGCCGGCGGTGCCCAGCAGATCGGCGCCCTCGGGCGGAACGCCGACGAGGTTCGGGTCCGACGCGCGCACGCCAGCGCGGGCCGACTGGTAGGCCATGACGTGGTCGAACAGCACCAGGCCCACCTTGAAGTCGCGGTCCATTCGGAAGTTCTCGATGCGGTCGTCAGACGGGTTCTGATCGCCCGAGGCGAAGCCCCAGTCGGCCAGCAGCGTGAGGCGATTGGCCCGGTACGAGATCTTCGCAGCCGCGCCGAATTGCTGCACCCGCAGCAGCGCCGCGTTCTCGTTGCGGGCCTGGGTGGTGGTGCCGTTGATGGTGAGGGCCTCGAAGCCCACCTTGAGCACGCGGTTGCGGCGCTTGAAGAACTCCCACTTGCCGGCCGCGTCGACGACGAAGACGTCGGTCGCCTTGCCGCCGTCGGTGACGTTGACGTTCCGCTGGGTGCGGTACACGCCGTAGACGCCGAAGGTGTTGTCGGCGTCCTTCGCGAAGCGCAACGCGAGCACGCCCTGGAAGGCGCGATCGCCGCGGGCGAACTCACCGAAGTTGTCGCGGTTGATGAGGTCGGCCGCGAAGGCCGTCTCGAACGCGCGGAAGGCGCCGCCCAGGTTGAACAGCGGCCGGAACGCGAGCAGCGCGCGGTAGGTGGTGTTGCCGAACTGCTGCTGGCCGAAGTCGCCGGCCTCGGGGTCCTTCGCGCCGTCGTTGGCGAGCATGCCGAGGCCCCACGACTGCGTCTGGAGGCCCACGCGGAAGGCGCCGGACGCCCAGCGGTACTCGAGGTACAGCTTGCGCAGATCAAGCGCGGTGATGGCCGGGTACGGCACGCGGTCGCCCACCAGGCTGGCCGAGGGGATGCCGAAGATGGCGCCGGTCGCGGTGTCGGCCTCGCCGACGAGCCCGAAGCCCTTGAGGCGAATCTCGGGCGTCACACGCACCCGCGTCAGGAGGGGCGCGATGGTGGGCGGGCGCTCGCCCGACGAGTCGATGGAGAACGGCGTCGCGCCCTGGTACGAAACCCGGGCCGACGCGGCGAGGCCGGCCGTGATGTCGAGCCCCGAACCGCTCGCCTCTTTCTTCTCGGGCTCGGCCGCCGGTGGCGTCGCAGGCTCGGCGGGCTTCTCGGTCGTGGCGGCCGGCTCGGCGACGGCCTCGACCCCCGCGTCCGCGTCGAAGCCCTCTCGAATGAGCTGGCTGGGGGCGTCAGCGCCTCCGGGGTTGGCGACGGCGGGCTGCACCGGCAGGCCACCGTCCTCGGTCTGGGCGAGCGCAGAGGCCGACGCGAACAGCAGCGCGGCCACCACGAAGCGGGTCATCGACATGTGAGGGCTCCCTCCGAACACCTGCGCGTCCTCGAAAATGGAGCGCGCGCCTACCACGTGCGTTGGTGTGTGGCCATGGGAGGCGCCGACGCACCGCGGTGCTGATCCGCGAGAGGCTGTGGCTCCCCGATGCCCCCGAGGCTCCGCGCAGTTGACACCCGACACACACCCACCTAAGGGCGCGCTCCTCTGTCATTCCGACGGAGACACGTGATGGTCGCAGGCACGGTTTTCCCTGCGCCCGGGGTCGCTCCAGAGAGCGCTTCCGTTTCCCCGCTCACCGGCCGGCGCCTGGCGGTGGGCAGAACCCGTGGGGAGAGAACACATGGCCGAAGCATCGAAGAGCGCAAGCTTCTTGCGCGAGTACGAGACCGTCTTCCTCGTGAAGCCGGATCTCACCGACGACAACGTCGAGAAGGTGAAGGAGAAGGTCCGCGGCATCGTGGGCCGTGAGGGCGGCAAGTTCCTGCGCTTCACCATCTGGGGCAAGAAGAAGACGATGTACCCGGTGGCGAAGCAGCCGCGCGCGATCTACCTGCACGCGCACTACCTCGGGAAGTCGAACCTGGTCGCGGAGCTCGAGCGCAACCTGCGCAACCTCGACGAGGTCAGCCGATTCCTCTCGAAGCGGCTCGGCGAGCACATCGACCCCGAGACCCGTCAGCCCCAGGAAGACCTCAAGCTGGCCGGTGACGTCGACGACAACAAGCCGTTCGGCGGCGCCGAGCGCGAGGACTTCAACGCCGACGTCGACGGTAGCTACGACGACGACGTGACCCCGGGCTGAGCCCCTTCAAAGGACCTTCGAACATGGAAAAGAACTACGAGAAGAGTGGCAAGGGCGGTGACCGTGGCGATCGTGGTGATCGCGGCGACAAGGGCGACGGCGACGAGAAGCGCGGCGGTCGCGGCTTCGCGCGGCGCAAGGTGTGCCGGTTCTGCGCCGACAAGAAGATCATCGTCGACTTCAAGGATCAGTCGACCCTCAAGTACTTCGTCACCGAGCGCGGCAAGATCATTCCCCGCCGCATCTCGGGCAACTGCTCGAAGCACCAGCGCGCCATCGCCAAGGCCGTCAAGCAGGCCCGCGGCCTCGCGCTGATCCCCTACCTGGTCCTCGCGGCCTGACAGGAGCCACCGTCATGAAGCTCATTCTCCGTGAGGATGTGTACAACCTCGGCAACTCCGGCGAGGTCGTCAACGTGAAGGACGGGTACGCGCGCAACTACCTGCTGCCGCGCAACCTCGCCATGCTCGCCTCGGCCGCCAACGTTCGGCAGCTCGAGCACGAGAAGGCCGTCATCGCCGCGCGTCAGGCCAAGCTGAAGTCCGTCGCCGAGGAGCAGTCGAAGAAGCTCGGCAACATCTCGGTCACCGTGGTCCGCAAGGTCGGCGACCAGGACAAGCTCTTCGGCTCGGTCACCGCGCTCGACGTCGCCGAGGCCCTCGCCGCCGCTGGCCACAAGTTCGATCGCCGGGTGATTCACCTGCCCGAGCCGATCCGCACCGTCGGCAGCTTCGAGGTCGAGCTGCGCCTGCACCGCGACGTGCGCAGCAAGGTGATGGTGCACGTGCAGGGCGAAGGTGCCCCCGCCGCGGCTCCGGCCGCCGACGCCAAGGCCTGACCACACGCTGCTGTCGTTTCTTCGGGCCGCGCTCACCGTCGATGGTGGCGCGGCCCGAGTCGTTCCGGGGCCCGGCGTTTTGGGTATGAAGGGCCTCGTGAGCCTCGAGCCCCGCGTCCACGAAGATCTCGCCGCCGAGCGCGCCGTGCTGGGCGCCATCGTGATGGACAACTCCGTCCTCCCCAACGTCGCCGAGCAGGTGACGAAGGACGACTTCGCCAACGCGGCCCACAGCGAGATCTTCGACGCCATGGTGGCGCTCGACTCGCGCAACTCGCGCGTCGACTGGCTCACCATCTCGGAGGAGCTCAAGTCGCGCGGCCAGCTCGCCACCGTCGGCGGCCCCAGCTACCTGCAGACGCTCGATCAGCTCGTGCCGTTCTCGGCCAACGCCGTCGAGTACGCGAAGATCATCAAGGATCAGTCGACGCGCCGCGGCCTCGCGAAGGCCGGCCGCGAGATCTTCGAGCTCGCCAGCCAGGAGACCGGCAACGTGCTCGAGCTGGTCGACGAAGCCGGCCGCCGCATCTTCCAGATCGCCGAGAAGCGTCAGCAGGGCGACCTTCGCCCCATTCCCGACCTGATGGACGAGGCGCTCACGCTCCTCGACAAGATGAAGCAGAACACGTCGGGCATCACGGGCACCGCCACGGGCTTCGTCGATCTCGACAACCAGCTCACCGGCCTCCACGGCGGAGAGCTCATCGTGCTCGCCGCCCGCCCCGGCATCGGCAAGACGTCGCTCGCGATGAACATCGCCATCAACGTGGCCCTCAAGGAGAGCCGGGCCGCGGCCGTGTTCTCGCTCGAAATGCCCTCGGTGCAGCTGCTCACGCGCATGCTCGCCACCCACGCACGCGTCGACATGAAGAAGCTGCGCGGCGGGCGCCTGTCCCCGGGCGACGAGGAGCGCATTCAGCAGGCCGCCAACGAGCTCTACGGCTGCAAGATCTACATCGACGACTCCGGTGGCCTCTCGTCGTTCGACCTGCGCGCCAAGGCGCGACGGCTCAAGCAGAAGGAGCCCTCGCTCGGCCTCATCGTCATCGACTACCTCCAGCTCATGCACCAGAAGGGCAAGGTCGAGAGCCGCCAGCTCGAGGTGTCCGAGATCTCCCGCGGCCTCAAGCAGCTCGCCAAGGAGATCGACGTGCCCATCATCGCCTTGAGCCAGCTCAACCGGAAGGTCGAGGAGCGCAAGGGCGGCAAGCCCATGCTCTCGGACCTGCGCGAGTCCGGCGCCATCGAGCAGGACGCCGACGTCGTGATGTTCATCCACCGGGAGGACGACAGCGAAGAGGGCGCTCCCCCGCCCCAGGCCCGCGCCGCCATGCCCGTCGAGCTCATCGTCGCCAAACAGCGAAACGGCCCCGTCGGCTCCGTCGACCTCATCTTCATGGCCGAGTACACGCGCTTCGAGAGCCGCGCGCGCGACTGGCAGGGTTGAGGCTAGACTCGCCAGCTACGCCCGATGACGAAGCCGAACGCCCCCGACTTCAGCAACCGCGTCGTCCTCATCGTCGACGACGACGAGCACACCCGTACGCTGCTGAAGGACCTCTGCGAGACCAGCGGCTTCAAGACGCTCGTGGCCGAAGACGGCGTCGAGGCGATGGATCACATCGCCCGCACCCGGCCCGATCTGATGCTGCTCGACCTCATGATGCCCAGGCGCGACGGCTTCTCGGTCTTGAAGGCCGTGCGCGAGACGACCGAGCTGGCCGAGCTGCCCGTGATCGTGCTCACCGCCATGGGCGACATGGACGGGAAGATTCGCGGCATGGAGCTCGGCGCCGACGACTACATCACCAAGCCGTTCAAGCTGATCGAGCTGCAGACGCGCATCAACTCGGCGCTGACGGTGCGCGAGTACCGGCGCCGGCTGCTCGACGCCGAAGACGAGCTGGCGCAGTTCCGCGCGGTCGACCCGGTCACCGGCGCCGGCACCTACTCGCAGCTCAAGGCCAGCCTCGACTCCGAGCTCGCGCGCAGCCGCCGCTACGGCCGCCCCGCCGCGTGCCTCATGTTCGGCTTCGATGACTACCAGGGCCTGCGCTACCAGCTCGGCCGCGACGCCTGTGATGGGTACCTCGCCAAGGTGGTGAACGAAGCGAAGAGCGCGATGCGCGGCGCCGACCGCCTCTTCCGCATCGACACCGACGAGTTCGTGGCGCTCCTGCCCGAGACCGATCTGCCCGGCGCCCGCATCGTCGCCGAGCGCATGCTGACGCTGCTCCAGGCCATTCCCGTCGAGGGGCCGCACGGCCGCCTGCGCGTCGTCACCCGCTTCGGCGGAGCGGTGTTCCCGTCGGACCGCGTGCGCTCGAGCGAGGACCTCTTGCGCGAGGCGAACAAGAGCTTCCGCTCGCTCCAGGCCTCCGAGGCGCCGAAGTTCCTCTTCGACGCCTGAGAGACTCACGGAGCGAAAGGCACCGTGATCACGGGGAGGCCGCTGAGACGCCGAGCACGTCGACCTGTAGGAACTGGCCGTCGAAGGCCATCGGCGCCGGAGGCACCTCGGGGGCCACGAGGGGTACGCCCGCGTCACCCACGTTGCGGATCTGCGAGCGGTTCCCGTCGACGGACGACGCGAAGAGCGTCACCACCGCGCCCGACGACGCGCGCACGGTGAAGGTGGCGTCGACCACATGGCAGCGGTACTCGCCGCTCAGGCCCGCGTTGAGCGCGAACGTCTGCGGCGGGTCGCTCACCTCGAGCCGGTAGATGTTCCACGGGTCGGCATCGACGGGCATCACCGCGCTCTCGGCGCCCTCCACGACGAAAGGAGCGACCTGCCGCCCGCCGCGATAGCCCCGCGTCTCGATCACCCCGCGCACGCGCACCCGCACGTCGTACTGCCGCCCGGGGACGCCACGGAGCGTGGTGAAGGTGCGCTGGATCGCGTGGGTGAAGCAGATGAGCTGGGGGAAGTCGCGATCGAGCGAGAAGCACGGCAATTCCCAGCGCAGGCCGTCGAGCGCGGCCGCGACCTCGATGCAGGTGTCTCCGACCCGCGCGAAGCCGGTGGGGCAGGAACCCGCGTCGGGCGCTCCCGCGTCGGGCGCTCCCGCGTCGGGCGCTCCCGCGTCCCGCGTTCCAGCGTCGAAGAGGCCGGCATCGACACGGCCGGCGTCGCGCCCGGCGTCCCTTGCGGGCGGGGGTGGTTCGAGCGCCGCGTCGTCGAAGCGCAGCACGTCAGAACGCCCGCACCCGCTCGCCACCGCCAACAGCCCTGCGAGGAGCCCCGGCAGAGGCCCTCTCACCCGGCAGCGCCCACCCGCGAGCCCCTCGTCACCGACGCCCGGCCCCGCTCCCTGCGCGACCGGGCGCCCGCGGCTCATCACCCGACCTGCTCCGTCACGTCGGCGGAGCGCTCTTCGCAGTTCGGGGAAAACCGGACCGGCGGTGCTTCTCGTGAGCCGTAAGCCATCATCGCCCAGTGACGCGGAACCGCACCACGCGGGGAGCGCCCGCCCAGCACCGCCGCGTGCCTCCAGTGGGTGAGGCCCCCACGGTGCGAGCTGCGTCGCTCCACCGCGCTGAGCGCTCGGCGCGCCCACCTCAGTTGATGCCGCCCGAGCACGTGCACACCGACCGGTTGCACGTCGTGCCCTCGCCGCAGCCGCCGCAGTCGCTCTTGCAGGTACACGCGCACGACAGCGGGTCGGCCTGGTACGTCGGCCCACAGTTCAGCGCCGCGGTGTCGCACACGCACCCGCACTGGGTGTTCGAGTTCTCGAAGCGGAAGCCCGCCGGGCACGTGAACATCTGCCGGCACTCGCACCCGCACGTGGTGGTGTTGCACTGCTGGAAGGCCGAGCAGGTGCCGCCGCAGTCGGCCGTACAGACGAAGTTGCAGACCTGCGGGTTGGTGTTGCACACCGTGCCTGGAGGCCCGTTGCCACCGCAGTCCTGCGGGCACTCGCAGCGCTGGGTGGTGCGGTTGCACGAGAGGCGTCCCCGGCAGAAGTCCGGGTCCATCGAGTCGTAGTTGGGGTCGTTCACGCACGGAGGCGGGTTGCCGCCAGGCTGCGGCGTCACGTCCACCCAGTACCGGTACGACACCGCCGCCCGGTTCATCGCGCCTGCCGGCCGGCACGCGCCGAAGAACGAGATGGTGCGGTTGACGCCGTCGAAGTCGAAGCCGTTCATGCGGCTGCGCGGCAGATCGTTCGGGTTGCAGTTGGCCATGTCGGTGACGTTCTGCATCGCCACCTTGACGGAAGCGCCGATGGGCGGCTTCTGCATGCGGTAGCCCGCCGCCGCGATGGCGCTCGTGACGATGTTCTGCACCGACACCGGAATTGACGGGAACTGCGAGCAGTCGGCCGCGGTGTTGCCCATGCGCGGGTTGCAGATGTCTCCGCGGACGCCGCCAGTCGCCGTCACCACCGCGCCGTTCTTCGTGCCGGCGCCTTCGCCGTTACACGTGCTGCCGGCGGGGCAGATGATGCCGTTCACCACCACCCGGCCGCCGGTGCGGTTCGTGTAGGTGTTGCCGCCGAACTGGAGCGTCGCGTTGGCGGTGGTGAAGAAGGTGGTGAACTCGGCGGCGTTCCGGGCGGACTGATCGTCGGCGTCGCCCATGATGACCACCACGAGCTGCGCGCCGGTGCGGAGCCGATCGGCCTGCTCCATCATCGTCGAGGGCGTGAGGTTCTGCACTGCGCGGGCCGTCGACTCGAGCAGCCGCTCGGTGCCGCTGCCGCCCGTGCCCACCCAGCAGCCGCCGTTCGCGCCCGTCGGGTTGCACGCCGGCCCCATCGTGTTGGGCGGGGTCGGCATCACGTTCGAGCACCGCATCATCGCGCAGGCGCTGTTCTGCGTGAGCCACGCGCGGAACTGGTCGACGTTGCGGGTGAAGCCCCGCAGCGAGTTGTTGTTGTTGTTCGTGGCCGCGCCGCCCGCCGCGTACGACGACGTCACCAGGCCGATGCGCCAGTCGAGCGACGAGTTGGCGAGCTGCTGGGCCATCTGCGTGCCCGCCGCGGCGAGGGCGTTCTGCGAGCTGGCCATCGAGCACGAGTCGTCGACGACGAAGAGGAAGTCGACCCGCGCATTGCCCGGGGTGAAGACCTCGCACTGCGAGGCGTTGTCGTCGCCGAACTGCGCGATGGCCGAGCCGCCCGCGGTGTCCGAGATGGTGAAGAGCGGCGCGCCGGTGAAGTTCGAGATCGGCGTCAGCGCCGCCATCACCACCACCGCCTGGTTCGTCCGGTGGAGCACCTGCACCTGGATGCGGAAGGGCCCCATGCCCGTGCCCGCGCCCGCGAGCGAGCCGGCGTTCATGCCCACCAGCGCGTTGGCGAGCGCGTTCGCCCGCGTCTTCACGTCGGTGGCGCCGGCCTGATCGTAGAACGCCTGGAGGGCGGGAATGTTGTCCCAGCTGGTGAACTGCTGGGTCGTCGCGTTGCTCACCGCGCCCACGCCGTTGAAGAGCGGGCGCAGCGCCGCTTCGTCAGCGACTGGCGTGGTGGCGCCTCCGCGTGCGGCTTCGCGCCAGACCAGGAAAGCCACCTGGTTCGTCGGGTCGAAGCCCATCACGCCGCGGTTCTGGCCCATCACCGTGATCGTCGTGAGCTCGGTGAACGTCGCCGGGAGCCCCAGCTGCAGGTCGGGGTCGGCCGACGAGCGGAAGAGCACCGGGCGCAGGTTGTTGCGCGCGCACGCCTGGCCCGCCGGGCCGGTGCCGTCGGCCATGTCGTTCGGGTTCAGCTCTCCGGGATCGACCCGGCCGTTCTGGTTCGTGTCTTCGGCGCCGTCGTCGATGCCGTCGCCATCGGAGTCCCGGTTGGTCGGGTTCGTCGTGGTGGACGGGTCGAGATCGACCGGAACGCTGGTGCAGTTCATCGAGTCGGCCAGCGCGCCCGCGGTGATCCCACGCTCGACGCCGTCGGTCAGACCGTCCCCGTCGGTGTCGCGCCGCCGGGGGTCGGTCTCGCCCATGTCGACCATGCCGTTGGCGTTGAGGTCCTCTCCCAGAATCGCGCCGCCATCACCGCGGGTCCGGTTCGGCCCGTCGGACAGGCCGTCACAGTCGGTGTCGACACGGAGCGGGTTCGTCTCACCAGCCTCGAAGAAGCCGTTGCGGTTGGTGTCTTCGACGCCGTCGTTGATGCCGTCGCCGTCGGTGTCGGCCCGCATCGGGTCGGTCTCGCCGGGGTCGACCACCATGTTGCCATTGCGATCTTCGACGCTGTTGGGCAGCCCGTCGTTGTCGCTGTCGGGGTTGTTCGCCGGCCCGCAGTCCATCGCGTTGTTCGGGTCGGTCTCACCCGTGTCGACCGTGCCGTTCTGGTTGAAGTCCTCGGCGCCGTCCTGGCAGGTGTCTCCATCGGAGTCGGCCCTCGTCGGATCGGTGCGCGTCACCATGCGCTCGACGCCGTCGGCGATGCGGTCCATGTCGGTGTCGCGTCGGCGCGGGTCGGTCTCACCCATGTCGACGACGCCGTTGCGGTTCGCGTCTTCGGCGCCATCAGCCAGGGTGTCTTGATCGGTGTCGCCGGTCGAGGGGTCGGTCTCGGTCGGGTCCGCGCGACCGTTGCGGTTGGCGTCTTCGACTCCGTCGGAGAGCCCGTCGCCATCGCTGTCGGCCACCGTGGGGTTGGTGCGCGACATCGGGTCGGCGTCGCCCATGAAGCTGCACGCCATGTCGACCGACGCCATCCGGCCGGCCTCGAGGCCGTCGAGCAGCCCGTCGCCGTCGGTGTCGGGGTTGGAGGGGCTGGTGCGCGCGCCGCCGGGGTAGGTGTTGCCGAACTCCTCGGCGTCCGACAACCCGTCGCAGTCGCTGTCCCGCTGATCGTTCCGCGGATCGTTCGGGTCGACGACGATGCCTGCGTCGCCGCCGCCCGTGTCTCCACCGCCCGTCGCCGAGCCACCCGCCTCGCCGCCGCCCGTCATGCCCGTGCCGCCGGCGGAGCCTCCCGCGCCGCCGTCGACGACGGGGGGCCGGTTGTCACAATTGCACGCGGACACGAACAGCGTGGCCGCGATGACCTGAAGGAAGAAGTGAGTTCGCATGAGCGTCTTGTCGCCTCGACAACGAGTCGGCCAGAGAGCAAGGAGTATAGGGGCGTTGCGCGCGGGAGTGGATTTCCCGGCTCCCACTTCCAACTACAGCGGAACCATCAACCGTGGGTCCGGCGGTCGCGGGCCCGGTTCACCAGCGAGCGGTACACGCCCAGGTGGGGCGGAACGGTGTCGATCATCTGCTCCGGGTGCCACTGCACACCCACGACGAAGCCGTCTTTCGTCTCGATGCCCTCGATCACCCCGTCTGGCGCCACCGCGCACGCCTGGAGCCCCGCGCCCACGGTCTTGACGGCCTGGTGGTGCGTCGAGTTCACCATGAGCTGCCCCTTGCCTACGCAGTCGGCGAGCACCGAGCCGTCGCGCACCTCGACCGGGTGGAGCGGCTGGGCCCGATCGTGCTGCTGCTGGTGGTTCGCCGCCGACGGCAGCTCGAGCTTGAGGTCCTGCACGAGGGTGCCGCCGAAGGCGACGTTGAGCAGCTGCATGCCGCCGCAGATGCCCAGCACCGGCATCTTGCGCTGCAGCGCCGCCTTGAGCACCGCCAGCTCGAAGCTGGTGCGCGCGGGCTTGGTCGGGCCCATGCCGTCGCGGGCGGTCTCTCCATAGAGCTCGGGCGGCACGTCGAAGGCTCCTCCCGAGATGACCAGCCCCGACACGCGATCGAGGTAGCTGTCGATCACCTGCGCCTCGTCCGTGTAGGGAATGATGAAGGGCAGGCCTCCGGCGCGCAGCACCGCGTCGGCGTACGTCGTCTTCAAGTCGTACCGCGCCTGAGGCGACTCGGGCGTGGGCACGGTGACGTCAGGCGTGATGGCGATGTTCGGCCGGCGGGGGTGGTGGTGGCCGTGCGGGGACTTCATGGGCCCCAGAATGCACGCTCGAGCGCCTGCACGCGAGAAACCGGGTCCTGCGCCGTCAGCCAGTCCGACGCCACGGCAGCCGCGTGCACCCCCGCCTGGGCCACCGTGCCGATCGTCTCGAGCGAGATGCCCGCGATGCCCACCACTGGCAGGGGGCTCTCCCGGCAGATGGCGGCCAGGCCCGCGAGCCCCAGCGCGGGCACGTTCACCTGTTTGGTGGTGGTGGTGAAGACGGGCCCGAGCCCGACGTGGTCGGCCCCGTGCGCCCGCGCCGAGTGGATGTCGTCGAGCCGCCGCACCGTCCGCCCGATGAGCGCGCCCGGCCCCAGCACCCGCCGCGCGGCCTCGACCGGCAGATCGTCGTCGCCCACGTGCACGCCATCGGCCTCACCCACCAGGCAGAGATCGACCCGATCGTTCACGAGGATCACCGCGCCGACGGGCCGGGCCGCCGCGACGACCTCACGAATCCACACGAGCGCCTGCCGATCGCCCGTCTGCTCGAGGCGCAGCTGCAGCACCCGGGCTCCACCGGCGAGCGCCCAGCGTGCCTTCTCGGGCACCGGCACCTCGGCGCGCACGCCATCGTCGACCAGGGCATACAGCCCGCGGGGGAGCTTGAGCGCCATGGCCGGCTGCTATAGACGCCCCGCACCATGAGCGAGAAGACCGAGCTGGATCCCCGCTACCTCGATAAGCGCACCGTGCAGCGCTACATCACCCAGGGCCTGGTGGACGAGAAGGCCTGGGAGAAGCACCTCAAGAGCCTCACCGATGTCGCCGAGAAGGCCATTCGCATCGAGACCATCTCGGAAGACGACCCGATCGACGACGACGACGTGGAGGAGTGAAGCACCCATGACCGAGCGTCGCGGTGAGACGTTCGTGATGGAGGGCGAGGGCGCCGAGCCGGTGTCCTTCAGCACCTTCGTGCTCGGGCTGGCGTCGACGGTCCTCATCCACCTCGGCGAGGCGCCCAACCCCGAGACCGGCGGCCCCGCCGTCAACCTCGTGCTGGCTCGGCAGACGCTCGACCTCATCGAGCTGCTCCGCCAAAAGACGAAGGGCAACCTGACGGTCGAAGAAGAGCAGCTCTTCGCCTCGCTCCTGACCGACCTGCGCCTTCGGTACGTGCAGAAGCAGGGGCGCTGACGCGTTCGACGCCGTGCTGCCCACCCCGCTCCGCTTCGCGACGATGGCCACCCTCGCGCTCGGGGTGATGGTGTCATTCGGCGCAGTGCAGGGCATGCGGCTGGCCTTCTTCGCGGACGAGATCGACTCGTCGGCCGGCGAGACGCCCTTCCTCAACACCCTCACCCCCAACCCCGAGGCCTTCTCGGCCGCGCAGCGGGCCCAGGGCGCGGCGATGCGCTCGGCGATCGCCGGCATGCGCTGGCCGCGGGTGGCGATTCTGTTCGGCCTGTCGTCGGCCGCCGCGATGGTCTTCGTCTCGGCGCTGCGGCTTCGGTGGCCCTCTGGCGTGCGCCGGCTGGGCGTCGCGCAGCTGCTCGGGCGCTCGGCGGTGGTGGCCGCGGTGCTGCGCACTCTCGACGGCGCTCAGGAGCTCGTCATCGTGCGCGCGTCGGTGGCGGCCTACGAGAAGGTGTTGTCGGAGCGCGGCGTCGAGCTCGCCAACGCCGGCGCCACCCTGCCCCTCTTCTCGGGGGCCAGCATCGTCACCACCGCGCTGGTGACGGCGCTGTTCCTCGTCGCCTCGAACTACTTCCGCTCCGAGCGCATTCTGCAGACGTTCGAGCTGCTCGACCGCGAGCTGCCAGGAGAGGAGTAGTCCTCAGCCCGCACGCGCGAGCGGCGACGGACGGCCGCGACGCAGCGACTCCGGGAAGAGCTGCCACAGCGGCTGCGGCGCATATTCACGCCCGAGCTCGACGAGCACCGTGGCCTGCCGGGGGAGCCGAATGAGCTCCTCGCGGGCCACGCCCAGCACCCGCGCCAGGTGGCCCAGCGGCCATTTGGACTTGAGCCGCTCGAAGGCCGCCTCGTCGTCTTCGTCATCCGGCAGCTCGACGTCGACGTACCGGAGCGTCTCTCCGCCCACCCGACGCCCGTTCCCGTACGCCATCACCTGCTCGAGCTCGTCGGGATCGAACACGTAGACGTGGAGCGCCGTCTTGAGGTGCTCCGAGAGGCGCCGCGCGAGGGCGTGGTGCGAGAGGTACCAGCGAGCGCCAGCGCGGCCGTAGGTGAAGGGCGCGTCCCACGCGAAGCGCACCAGCCCCGGCCCGCCCAGCACCGTCACCTGGAGCGCGACGTCGTCAGCGCCCTGCCCGTCTTCCTCGAGGGCAAACCGCGCCACCTGCGCCAGCCAGGCGACGTCGACGTCTTCGAACCGGCACAAGTACCCGCCGTGCGCTTCCACCCCAGCCCCCACGTTTGGTGCGTCGAAAAGCGGCCCGCACCTACTTGAAGGCATGAGCCCCCACAAGGGCGCCTTCCATCCCATCGCGAGTCTTTTTCAGGGGTTTAACGCGAGGCGTCGCAGATTCTGCGCGTTGCTGTCAACTGTCACCGTTCGGCCAGAGCGAGCCGGCACGCCGCTTGCGCCACGTCGATCGACTCTTACGGTTCCGCCATGCGAATCGACAAGTTCACGGTGAAGGCGCAGGAAGCGATTCAGGAAGGGCAGTCGCTCGCCCGCCGCGCGAACCACCCCAACTACGAGCCCGAGCACCTGCTCCGCGCGCTGCTCGACCAGCAGGACGGCGTCGTGGTGCCGATGCTCCAGAAGATCGGCGCCGACGTGAAGCTGGTGGGCGGCCGCGTCGACGACGCGTTGTCCCGCATGCCCACCATCAAGGGCGGCCAGACGTCGATCTCGAACCGCCTCATGACGCTGTTCGACAAAGCCGAGGACGAGGCCAAGGCCATGAAGGACGAGTTCGTCTCGTCCGAGCACCTGCTCCTCGCGCTCGCCCAGGACAAGGGCGCGGCCGGTGAGGTGCTGGCCTCGTCGGGCGTGAAGAAGGACCGGGTCACCGCCGTGCTGAAAGACATCCGCGGCTCGGGGCGCGTCACCAGCCAGGATCCCGAGGGCACCTACCGCGCCCTCGAGAAGTATGGGCGCGACCTCACCGAGAGCGCCCGTGCCGGCAAGCTCGACCCGGTCATCGGCCGTGATGAAGAGATTCGCCGATCGATCCAGGTGCTCTCGCGCCGCACGAAGAACAACCCGGTGCTGATCGGCGAGCCCGGCGTCGGCAAGACCGCCATCGCCGAGGGGCTGGCGCGGCGCATCGTCGACGGCGACGTGCCCGAGAGCCTCAAGCGCAAGCGGCTCATCACGCTCGATCTGAGCGCGATGGTGGCCGGCGCCAAGTTTCGCGGCGAGTTCGAGGAGCGCCTCAAGGCCGTGCTGAAGGAGGTCGCGAGCTCGAACGGCGACGTCATTCTCTTCATCGACGAGCTGCACACCCTCGTGGGCGCCGGCAAGGCCGAGGGGGCGATGGACGCCGGCAACATGCTCAAGCCGGCGCTCGCCCGCGGTGAGCTGCACTGCATCGGCGCCACCACCCTCGACGAGTACCGCAAGTACATCGAGAAGGACGCGGCCCTCGAGCGGCGCTTCCAGCCCGTCTTCGTCGGCGAGCCCTCGGTGCAAGACACCATCTCGATCCTGCGCGGCCTCAAGGAGCGCTACGAGGTGCACCACGGCGTGCACATTCAGGACACTGCCCTGGTGGCCGCGGCGACGCTGTCGAACCGCTACATCTCGGACCGCTTCCTGCCCGACAAGGCCATCGACCTCGTCGACGAGGCGGCGTCACGGCTGCGCATCGAGATCGACTCGATGCCCACCGAGGTCGACGACGTGCGCCGCAAGCTCGTACAGCTCGAGATCGAGCGCGAGGGCCTGAAGAAAGAGACCGACGTGCACTCGAAGGAGCGCCTCGAGACGCTCGAGAAGGAGATCGCCGGCCTCAACGAGACGTTCGCCGCGCTCAAGTCGCATTGGGAAGCCGAGAAGGCCGTCATCACCTCGATCCGCGGGGTGAAGGAGAAGGTCGAGCAGGCCCGCAACGATCAGGCTTCGGCCGAGCGCCGTGGAGACTTGAACAAGGCCGCCGAGATCAAGTTCGGGGTGCTGCCGTCGCTCGAGAAGGAGCTTGGGCAACAGAACGCGCGCCTCGCCGAGCTGCAGAAGAAGCAGAAGTTCCTCAAGGAAGAGGTCGACAGCGAAGACATCGCCGAGGTCGTCGGCAAGTGGACCGGCATTCCCGTCTCGAAGCTGCTCGAGGGCGAGCTCCAGAAGCTGGTGAAGATGGAGGAGCGGCTCGCGCTGCGCGTCATCGGCCAACAGCCCGCCATCGAGGCGGTGTCGAACGCCGTGCGCCGCGCCCGCTCCGGCCTGCAGGACCCCAATCGGCCCATCGGCTCGTTCGTGTTCCTCGGCCCTACCGGCGTCGGAAAGACCGAGACCGCCAAGGCGCTGGCCGAGTTCCTGTTCGACTCCGACCAGGCCATCGTCCGCATCGACATGAGCGAGTACATGGAGAAGCACGCCGTCGCCCGGCTCATCGGCGCGCCTCCGGGGTACGTCGGCTACGACGAAGGCGGCCAGCTCACCGAGGCCATTCGCCGCCGGCCGTACGCGGTGGTGCTGTTCGACGAGATCGAGAAGGCCCACCCCGACGTCTTCAACGTGCTCCTGCAGATCCTCGATGAGGGCCGCCTCACCGACAGCCAGGGCCGCACGGTCGACTTCAAGAACACCGTGCTCATCATGACCTCGAACATCGGCGCGCAGGCCATTCAAGACGGCCTCGCCGGCAAGTCGGGGCTCGACACCGCCACCCGCGGCGAGGTGATGAACCAGCTCCGCGCGCACTTCCGGCCGGAGTTCTTGAACCGCATCGACGAGATCGTGCTCTTCGAGCCGCTCACCCAGGCGCACATCACCTCGGTGGTCGATCTCCAGCTCGCGCGGCTGCGCACGCTGCTGGCCGACCGGCGCCTCACGCTCGAGCTGTCGGACGGCGCGCGCAGCTTCCTCGCGAAGGAAGGGTACGACCCCATCTATGGCGCGCGGCCGCTCAAGCGGGCCATTCAGCGCCACCTGCAGGATCCGCTGGCGCTCAAGATCCTCGGTGGGGAGTTCACCCCAGGCGACTCGATTCGCGCCGAGGTGGCGGGAGAAGGCCTGCGCTTCACGGCCGCGGCCCGGGCCTGAAGTCCGCCGCACGCTGACCCACACGAATCCGAGCCGATCCAGCAGGGCCTTCGTTGCGGCGCGAGGACGCACGAAGCGCTGCAGCGTTGGTTTCGGGCCCGCGGGCCTGCACCGGGCGCCGACACCTCCCGTCGCGGCCGCTCGAGCGCTGAAGGGCCAGCTTCGAAGAGCGCACGGGCGCTGCTTCGGGATCACGAGGTCGAGGTCGGCGGATCGTGCGGCGCCGCGTTGGTCGATGCGGTCGAATCTGCCACCGGCCCAGCGACGTCGGCCGCGGGCGGGTCTCCGCTGGGCGAACGGGTCGACTGGGCCGCGGCGCTTTCACCGGTGGGCGCGGGCGCTCCCTGGCTCGCGACGGCCTTCGCGATGAACGCGTCGTACTCGGCCTTCCGCGACGCCGCGTCTGCCAGCGATCTCGCCTGGGCGCGCTCGAAGGCGCGCATGCCCGCTCCGTAGGCGAGGAACGGCGCCACGCCGAAGACGAGCAGGCTGAGGCCCCACGCGATGGCGTCGTCGCCCGACTCGAACGCCGAGCCGTCCCGAATGAACGCGACCGCGAGATCGAGGAGCTCGCCCGTCATCAGCGCCGGCACCACGAACGCCACCGCCGAGGTTCCGAGGAAGCGCCCACCCAGCCAGCTCACCGGCGACAGCGTCGCCACGAACCACAGCCGATGCAGCACCCAATAGGCCGTCAGCACCGACAGCCCCGTCGACAAACCGTCAAGCGGCGCGGCCAACAGCTCCTGCAGCTCGACGCGCACGAGCGAGCCGGTGCCCCACGCGAAGGCCCCAGCGCAGATCACGAGCAGGACCCGTCGGCTCGCGTTCTCGGCGCGCGCGAAAGTGGACGGGGCGCGGGTCGGCCGCGGCTCCGGCGGGGCGCCCTCAGTCGTCGTCATCAGCGTCCTCGCGCGGGCCTTCTCCGTAGAACACCGCCTCGAGCGTCAACCCCTGCGGCGGAGCGGTCTGCCCGGCCTTCGTGCGGTCGCCATGCGCGAGGACGTCGGCGATGAACGAGGGCGGCGCTTTGCCGCGGCCCACCTCGGCCACGCTGCCCATGATGTTGCGCACCATGTGCTTCAAGAACGCGGTGCCCTCGATGACGAGGGCGATCTCGTCGCCCGGCGTCCCGCTGAGCTCGACCTTCGTGATCTTCCGCACCGCGTGCATGGCCTGACAGTCCGCCGCGCGGAAGCCCGAGAAGTCGTGCGTGCCGAGCAGCACCTGCACGCTGTCCTGCATTGCGGTGAGGTTCAGCGGCTGGAAGATCTCCCAGTGCGTGTGCCGGCGCATCGGCGAGCGCGAGCGGCGGTTGCTGAGCCGGTAACGGTAGCGCTTCCCCCGCGCCCAGCGCCGCGGGTCGAACGCTGGCGCCACCTCTTCGGCGCTCACCACCGCGATGTCGTCGGGCAAGAGGCCGTTGAGGCCCATCCAGTACGCCTTGGTGGGCAGCTGCTTGGGCGAATCGAACGCCACGACCTGCCCTGTCGCGTGCACGCCAGCGTCGGTGCGGCCCGCGGCGCTGACCGAGACCGGCACCTCGAGCAGCTCCTGCAACGCCCGCTGGAGCCGCCCCTGCACCGAGGGCCCGTTCTGCTGGATCTGCCAGCCGACGTAGTTGCTCCCGTCGTACTCGAGGACCAGCTTCACCCGCGGCATGCCGCTCGCATTGTTTCCGCGAATGCCCGGGGAAGTCGACCACCAAGCGTGGCCAGCCGCCCATGTTCCGTGTCTTTTGGGAGACGGGGCCCGGCGGTGGAACCACCACCCCGCACAGGCTGTCAGACGCGGTCACCACACTGTTGAGGGAACTCCGCATGCCGCCAGACGTCCTCCTCGTCCTCGCCTCGAGCGGCCTCACGCTGGTGGCCTCGCTGCTCTTCTTCGTGAGCGACGATCGCCCGCCCCTCGTCGTGCACGGCCCTCCGGTGTCGTTCTGCCTGCCACCTCATCGCGGCCGGCCGGTCGCGCAGCCCCCGCCCCTTCCCGCGCCGGTGGAGTGCGCCGTCGACGTCTCGACCCAGTCGCTGCACTCGGTGATGACGCTCAAGCCCGAAGGCGACGAGTGGGTGATGACGCTCGACATGGCCCCGGTGCAAGACATGCCCGCGGTGCGGGTCGAGGGGACGCATGGCGTGGGGCAGGTGAACGACCTGCGCTGGACCCACAAGGCTGGCTACGTGCGGGCGACGCAGAAGCAGTGGAAGGTGAAGCCCGGCCGCGCGTGAGGCGAGCGCTCCACCCGTTGTTGCTCGGGGACCACGCGTGAAGAACCGCGCGGCCCTTGCGGTGGCGGTGCTGATCAGCACCATGGTCGTGATTCCACACGCGGCAGCAGAAGCCGCGCTGGCCTTTGGCGAACACCTGGCCGCGCCGGGCCAGTGCGTGTCGGCGCCATGTATGGCGCCCGGAGCGGCACCGAGCCTCGTCACCTACCACCCGCCCCACCCACCCGTTGTCACAGGCGTTCGAGTGGAGCACCGGCTCGTGCTCGCGGCACTGGGCTACATGCCGCCCGGACAGGACGAGCCGGCCTGGCGACTCGAGGGAGCGCCACTCCCGGCGCTGAAGTACGCCAACATGCTCTTTGGTCAGCCCTTCACGCTGGCCCAGACCTTCACCCTCGAACACTTCATCGCCCAACGTCTCGTTCGACAGCGGCCGAACAAGCTCGCGTGGATTCTCGCCCAACTCGCCCTCGCGCGAAGGCTGCACGAGTCCTGGACGCTGGAGGCGCGCGCGCAGGCCGCGGTCGACCACTGGTCCGTGTCCGGCTGTGGCCATGGCCTGGAGGAAGCCGCGCGCGTGTGCTTCGGGAAGCCGCTCAGCGCGCTGCCAGCCGAGGCGATCGCCGCCCTCGTGGCCCACGAAACCCGTCACGCCTCTGCCGTCCGCGCGGGGTACCTGCTGGGAAGGGCCGGGCTACCCGCAGGCGTCATTCCGCCGCTGCCTGTCCCTCCCAGGCACCCGTCAGAACCGGAAATCGACGAGTGACACGTTCGCGCCCACCGCGAAACCGTGCGCTGTAGGCCCGAGCAACGGGGTTGGCGTCGGAACGCCGAACGACAGCGCGCCCGTCTTCGCGTCCCGGCTGGCCACCGCGGGCTTGAAGCGCGGCTGCTTGAAGAGGTTGATGACCGCCATCTGAATCAGCGGCACCGCGACGATGGAACCCACGAGCAGGAGCACGTCGTTCCCGCAGCCCGTCGGCACCGCCGGCATCGAGCCCACCGGGCAGGTGACGTTGTTCCGCACGATCGCGTTGCCTCCGGTGAGGTACGTCAGGCCCAGCACCGCGGCCTGGGCCGCGAGCCCGGCGAGCGCCGCAGGCCAGGTCTCCGAGACGTAGTAACGGCTGCCATTGGCGATCGACACCTGGGTCTGTGCGACGGCGAGCGGCGCGCTCCCGAAGAGGAGCGCCGCCAGAATCGTTCCAAGCACCGGGTCGCCCGAGAGCAGGCCTCCGCTCGAGAACCCGAACAGGAAGAACGGGAGAATCGTGATGCCGGCCGCCGTCAACATGCCGAACAACGACTCGCTCACCATCAGCCCGACCTCGGGCCCCGGCGGTTCCTTCGGTTGCTGCGGGCCGTACGGCAGGTAGCTCGGCCGCGCCTGCGACGGCGGGTATGCGCTGGGCGGTACCGGCGTGCCCTGCGGCGTCAAGGGCGGCGCCGGTGGCGGGGCCTGGCTCGGGTCTGGCGGAGGTGCCTCGATCAAGGGCGGCGGCGTCCACCCGGACTGGGCGCGCGCCAACGCCGGCACCAGCAACGCCACCATCACGTACGTGAGCACCCGCATCGCTTCGCTCCGTTCCTTCCGCCGCTCGGCCACAGGCGCTTCTGCGATGGAGGACCTAGCGGGCGACCACCGCCACCGCATCAATCTCCACTCTGGCCCCTCGGGGCAAGGCGCTCACCTGCACGGTCGCCCGGGCCGGCGGGTTCGACGTGAACGAGCGCGCGTACACCTCGTTCACCTTCGCGAAGTCGCCGAGGTCGGTCAGAAAGATGCCGCACCGCACCACGTCGCCGAACGACGCTCCCGCGGCCTGCAGCACGGCCTCGAGGTTCTTCATCACCCGCTCGGTCTGCGCCTGAATGTCGCCCTCGACGAGCTGGCCTGTGGCGGGGTCGAGCGGGATCTGCCCCGAGCAGAACACCATGCGGCCCGCGGGCACGGCCACCGCCTGCGAGTACGGCCCGATCGCCGCCGGCGCCCCGCTCGTCTGAATCACCTCGCGTCCCATGGGTCCTCTCTCGTCACACGCGCTCGACCGAGTACACGCCGGTGAGCTTCTCGATGCTGCGCATCAGATCGTTGAGCTGCTTGAGGTCGGTGATGGTGCACTCGAAGGTGTTCACCGCGCGATCGTCGCCCGTGACGCGGCAGTTCGCCTGCGAGATGTTGACGCCCTTCTTCGAGAAGATCTGCGACATGTCGGCGAGCAGGCCCGGGCGATCGGCCGTCATGACCCGCAACGTCACCGCGCGCTTGAAGTCGCCCTTGACGTCCCACGCCACGTCGACGCGCCGCTCCGGGTCGGTCGCCAGCGCCTTGTCACAGCCAGCCTGGTGCACCGACACCCCGCGGCCGCGGGTGATGAAGCCGACGATCGAGTCACCGGGCACGGGGTTGCAGCACCTCGCGAAGTGCACCAGCACGTCGTCGATGCCGCCGATGGTGACGCCGGACTTCGACTTGCGGCCGACCACCTTCTTCGCCATCTCGGTGAGGCCCGAGAACAGCCCCGACGGGCTCGACTGCGCCGGAGCCTCCTTCACCTCGGCCACCTTCTCGGCCGGCAACAACAGCTCGACCAGCTGGGTCGGCTGGATCTTCCCGTACCCGACGGCCACCAGCACGTCCTCTTCCGTCTTGAGGCCGTAGCCGTCGAGGTGCGGCTTGAGTTCGCCGGTCTTGATCACCTTGTTCAGGTTGAGGCCGAAGCGCTTGAACTCGCGCTCGACGAGCTCGCGCCCCAGTGCCATCGACTTCTCGCGCTGCTGCTCCTTGATGAAGGCGCGGATCTTCTGCTGGGCCCGGCTCGTCTTGACGAAGGTGAGCCAGTCTTTCGACGGGTGGGCCTGCGGGCTGGTGAGCACCTCGACCTGATCGCCGTTCTTCAGCTTGTACCGCAGCGGAACGATCTTCCCGTTCACCTTGGCGCCGACGCACTTCTCACCGACCGCCGAGTGCACCGCGAAGGCGAAGTCGACCGGCGTCGCGTCGCGCGGCAGGCTCTTCACGTCACCGCGCGGGGTGAAGACGAAGACCTCGTCGGTGAAGAGATCGACCTTCACCGTGTCGATGAACTCCTTGGGGTCCTTCAGATCCTGCTGCCACTCGAGGAGCTGCCGCAGCCAGGCGAACTTCTCGTCGTCGCGCGAGGCGACCGAGGTCTTGCCTTCCTTGTAGGCCCAGTGCGCCGCGATGCCTTCTTCCGCCACGCGGTGCATCTCTTCGGTGCGGATCTGAATCTCGATGCGCTCCGACAGTGGGCCGATCACCGTCGTGTGCAGCGACTGGTACATGTTCGCCTTGGGAATGGCGATGAAGTCCTTGAAGCGGCCGGGCACCGGCTTCCACTGCTGGTGCATGAGGCCGAGCGCCGCGTAGCAGTGGCCCACGTCCTTCGTGATCACCCGAAAGGCGATCACGTCGGGCACCTGCTCGAAGTCGATGCCCTGCGAGCGCATCTTCTTGTGAATCGAATACATGTGCTTGAAGCGCCCGGTCACCTGCGCGGGAATGCCCGCGTCCTTCAGCTTGCCGGTGATCAGCGCGCACACGTCGTCGATGTACTTCTCGCGGTCGCTGCGCTTCTTGTTGATGCGGTCTTCGAGCTCGAAGAAGTCCTTCGGGCGCGTGTACCGGAACGAGAGATCTTCGAGCTCGGTCTTGATCCACGAGATGCCGAGGCGATTGGCGAGCGGCGCGTAGATGTCGAGCGTCTCTTGCGCGATGCGGGCCTGCTTCTCTTCGCTCATGTGCTCGAGCGTCCGCATGTTGTGGGTGCGGTCGGCGAGCTTGACGAGGATGACGCGAATGTCTTGCGCCATCGCCACCAGCATCTTGCGGAAGTTCTCGGCCTGCTTCTCTTCCTGCGACAGCTGCTGCGAGGCCGAGAACTTCGACAGCTTCGTCACGCCGTCGACGATGAGGGCCACCTCGTCGCCGAAGAGCTCGCGGATCTCCTCGGTCGTCGCCAGCGTGTCTTCGACGGTGTCGTGCAACAGCCCCGCGACGATGGAGGCCTCGTCGAGCCGCAGCTGCGCGAGAATGCCCGCCACCTCGAGGGGGTGGATGAGGTAGGGCTCTCCCGATTTGCGCACCTGCCCCTGGTGGACCTTCGCCGAATAGACGTAGGCCTTCTTGATGATGTCGAGGTCGGGTGACGGGTGGTACGAGGAGACCCGCGTCAGAATGTCATTCAGCCGAATCAAACCGGCGTGATGCTAACACCCACAGAGGGTGCTGCAACGCGTCAGCACCACTGAATCTATTGCGCAAGCTTGCGGAAAGTCTCAATATCCCACCTCCTCCATGACGGCGTTCCTCTCGAAAGCACTCCAGGTCGTCTGCCCGAACTGCGACTTCCTCAACGTCGTGGGGGCGGTGCGGTGCATGTCGTGCGGAGCGGCCACCGACGGGACGGTCGCGAAGACGGAGCAGACGCCGAAGCTGGTGCCCCAGGCCGCGACGCCCATTGCGCAGGAGTCGAACGACAAGACGATGCCGAACGCGCCGATGCCCACCTCGTCGCCGTCACGGCCGCCCGAGGCGCCGCCGGGGCTGCGTCGCAGCGGGGTCAGCGGCACGCCAGCCGAGCTCGGGTCGACGCCCGCGTCACCCTCGGCCGGCAAGGGCGTTCCGACGCGACCGACCTTCCAATCGTCGGCCACGCCCGCCCCAGCCCAGACGCCGGGGCCGAAGTTCGGGCTGACGGTGATGGCGGGGCCCGCGCGGGGCCAGCGCTTCCGCCTCGGCGCGAACGGCGCACAGATCGGCCGCGCGAAGGGCGTCATCCTTTTCCCTGAAGATCCCTTCATCTCGCCGCTCCACGCGACGCTGTCGGTGCGCGACGGCAAGCTCTTCGTGCGCGACGAGGCCAGCACCTCGGGCGTGTACGCCTCGGTCGCCGGGCAAGAGACGATCCCCGAAGGGGGCCTCTTCTGCACGGGCCTGCGGCTGTTCCGCTACGTCGGCGCCATCGAGCCAAGCCCGCCGTGGAACCGCGTCGACGTGCTCGTCTACGGCGCGGCCACGCCGAACAACGTCGTCCACTACGCCATCGAAGAGGTGCTCCTGGGCGACCGCGCGGGGCGCTGCCTGCTGACGCCGGGGCCGGTCCTCACCATCGGCCAGGGGCGCTGTGACTTCAGCTTCCCCAACGACGAGGGCCTCGCGCCCCGCCACTGCGAGCTGGCGCCGCTGCCGAGTGGCGCGATGATTCGTGATCTCTCGGGCGGCCTCGGCACCTACACCCGCATCAGCGGCGAGCGCGCGCTCAAGGCCGGAGATCGCATTCGGGTGGGCCAGCAGACCCTGCAGGTCGAGCTGCTCAGCTGAGGCGCACCGTCACCGCTGGAGCCCGTCGAGACGATCCTCGGCGTACCACAGCGCGGACGACGTGGGGTTGAGCCGCTTCGCCGTCTCGAACCAGCTCCGCATGTCCTCGGGGCGCTGCTCCAGGCGCGCCAGCTCGCCGAGGCGCCACGCGAACTCGGGCCGGGGGTCGCGCCGCCACGCCTCTTCCCAGGCCTTGAGCGCCCCCGCGAAGTTCTGCTTCACGAACTCGTCGTTTCCGACACCTGCAGCCTTGTCGGCGTCGATGGGCCGGCGCTCGCCCTTCGGGGTGATGACTTCCCACAGCCTTGGCGTCGCCCCTTCGGTGCGTGGCCGGGGCACCGGCGCGTTGGGGACCGGCGCGTTCGGCACGTCTTCGTGCACCGGCGTGTACTCGTCTTTGGTGGGGTTGAACTCCTTGAAGACGAAGGCCCCGGCGAGCATCAGCGCGATGAGCACGAGAATGCCTGTGGCGATCTTGAACGCGAGCGCGCCGGCGCCGTCGACCGTGGTGCGTGCCCCGCGCGCCATTCCCGGCGGCGGAGCCTGCACCACGCTGGGAGACGTCTGGGGCTCGTCGGGCGTGTGCTTGAGCGTCTCTTCGCGCTGCGACCACGGAGACGAGCCCATGTGCGCCGGCGGCCCCGAGACCTTCGTCTCCTGCTGATCGAGCGGCGTCACCTTGCGCTGCGGAATGGGCGCCAGCGACGGCGCCGAGTGCGGGCCCGAGCGGCGCCCCACGGCGGCCCGGCGCTCCTTGTCGATCGCGAGCAGCTCGGCGCGGAACTGCTCGGCCGTCTGCGGGCGCTCGTCGGGGTTCTTCGACAGCGCCTTCATGATGAGGCGCTCCATCGCCGGGCTGACGCGCGCCTCGGGCCGTCGCTTCGTCGGCGGCGGCGGAATCTCGGTGAGGTGCTTGGTGGCGAACCCCACTGCCGTGTCCGAGTCGAACGGCAACAGGCCGCTCACGAGCTGGTACAGAATCACGCCCACCGCGTACAGATCGGAGCGGTGGTCGAGCTTGGCGCCGCGAGCCTGCTCCGGCGACATGTACTCGGGCGTCCCGCACACGAAGCCGGCGCGGGTGAGCGCAGGGCCCTCATCTTCGGTGCCGTCGATGATCTTCGCGATGCCGAAGTCGAGCACCTTGACGAAGTCGGGCTCGCTGCGGCCCTGCGACACCATGATGTTCTCGGGCTTCAGATCGCGGTGCACCACGCCCACCGAGTGCGCATCGGCCAGCGCCGAGAGCACCTGGCTCATGATGCGCATCACGCGGGACTCGGGCAACGGCCACTCGCGCGAGAGGATCTGGTGCAGATCCTTGCCCTGCACGTACTCCATCGCGATGAACATCGCCCCGTCGTCGGCCTGCCCGAAGTCGAGCACCGAGATCGAGTTGGGGTGGTTGAGGCGACTGGCGGCCTTGGCCTCGCGCTGGAAGCGCGCCACCGTGCGCTCGTCTCCGAGCAGCGCCTGTCGGAGCACCTTGAGCACCACGGGCTTGTCGAGCGCGAGCTGGGTCGCCTTGTAGACCTTGCCCATGCCGCCCTCGCCGATCATCTGCTCGACGCGGTACTTGCCGGCGATCGTCTTGCCGATGGTGTCGTCGACGGAGGGCACGTTCGGCGGGCCATGTTTCCAGCTTCCGCGCGGCTTCGCCAGACAGATTCACAGGGGTGGAACCGGCGTGCTACGCACCCATGCCGATGGCGAATCGTCCACGAGTGGCGGTGCGGGTGGTGCGGGCCGACGGCGGCCCCGAGTCGGTCATTCCGATGCGCGGCGACGTGATGCTGTGTGGGCGGAACGGCGACCTGTCGATCCCTGACGATCCGTTCGTCGCCGACACCCAGATGCGGCTGTTCTTCTCGGGCCAGCGCCTGGCGGTGGAAGACGTGGGCGGCGGCAACGGCGTCTTCACCCGGCTGCGCAACGAGCGCGAGGTGGCCACCGGCGGAGAGATTCGGCTGGGCCGTCAGCGCCTCGTCATCGAGCCGGTGCCGGCCCTGGCCCCCGGTGAAGACGGGGCCACGGCGTGGGGCTCACCCGACGCGGGCTTCCGCTTCCGGCTGGTGCAACTGATGGAAGGTGGCCTGCGGGGCTCGGCCTACCCGCTCAAGGAAGGCGACAACCAGATCGGCCGCGAGCTGGGCGACATCACCTTCCCCACCGACGGCTTCGTCTCGGGTCGCCACGCGGTGTTGCACGTCGCGCCCGACAAGGCGGTCATTCGCGACCTCGGCTCGTCGAACGGCACCTTCTTGCGGCTCGCCGCGCCGGCCTTCGTCGACAACGGCGATCAGTTCTTGATTGGTCGGCAGCTCGTGCGCGTCGAGATGGCCTGACCTCGGCGTCGCGGCTCGGTCGACTCAGTCGAAGATGAGCTTCCCGAAGCGCGGCAGCGCGTGGAAGTCGCCCACGAAGAGGGGTGAGAACGACTGCCCGTCGATCTGCTGCCGGCGCACGTAGTGCTCGAGCCGGTAGGCGTTGAACCGCCAGACGTCGCCCTTCTGCGGCGGCACGTGAGGCACCTTGTTGAGCGTCGCGATGGGAATGGCCATCTCGGCGCTCCAGCCCTGGTCCTGATCGGAGTCGTCGTCGATGGTGCCGCGCACCTTCACCGCCGTCTTCATGCCGGACTCCCACTTCATGGCAGCGGGCAGGTCGCTGCGGCGGGCGACGAACGAGGCGTCGAAGTTCACGTTGTGTGGAGACACCTGCAGCTCGTTGTAGGTCGCGCCATCGCCGTCGGCGTCGAAGAACACCTCGGCGACGTCCTCGTTGTAGATGGGGTCGTCCTTGTTCTTGAGCGAGCCCCACACGTCGGGGTCTTCGCAGTCGAACGCCACGTAGACGTTGGTGTCGTCCCACGTGAGGCGCACGCGGGTTCGGCGCTCGGTGATGGCGTGGCCGTCGAGGCTGCCGCCCAGCGTCACCTCGGG
>JANRKQ010000229.1:0-28884 GCA_033763395.1 Myxococcaceae bacterium | reverse complement strand
CCGCCTGGCGAAGGAAGACCCCGAAGGCTTCAAGCGCTTCGTCGAGGCGCACTCGCCGAAGCCGCCGGGCTCGACGTCCACGCCGGTCTCGGGCCCTGCGCCCTCCGGAGCGCCCGCCAACATTCAAGCGGCCATCGACTTCGGGCGCAGCCAGGTCGGCGCTCCGTACGTCGGCGGCGCCAGCCCGTTCCGCTTCGGCACGCCGGGCGACGGGCGCACCTACCAGATGGCCGGACAGCGGGCCTACGTCTCGCAGCAGGGCGTCATCGGCTACGACTGCTCGGGCCTGATGGTGACGATGCTGAAGAAGGCCGGCATCGACATCAGCCGGTACGGCAGCAGCCGCGCGATGAAGGCGAACCTTCCCGAGGTGCCGAAGAACGAGCTGCGGCCCGGCGACCTGCTGGTGAAGAACGGGCACGTCTCGATGTACATCGGCAACGGACAGATGATCGAATCGGTGCCCAGCGGCGTGCGCGTGACGTCGGCCAGCGCGTACATCAACGACCCGGCGTACTCGGGCCACCGGCCAGGCTAGCGGCTTCTCAGAGGGCTACTCCATCGACCGTGTCCTCTCGGAAGTGAAGTCGAAGAGGCGCTGAAGCACCCGTGCGTCGACTGCGGGTGTCTCGCCTGGCCCAACGTGACCTCGTTGACATCGGCCGATTCCCGCTCGACCGCTGGGCCGAAGCGCAAGCCGAGTCCTGGCTCCGCCAACTCGACCTGCGTCTCAAGCGCACGACCGCCATCCCACGCTAGAACCTCAGCCGATGCGTGCCCTGCTCCTCTGCCTCCTCGCCCAGGCCGCCGTGGCCGCCGGGCCCACCCTCGCGGTCGGCTACTTCGACAACAACTCCGGAGACCCGGGCCTCGACCCGCTCTCGCGCGGGCTGGCCGACATGCTCATCACCGACCTGTCGAACGTGCAGGCCCTCACGCTGGTGGAGCGCGAGAAGCTCAACCTCGCCCTCGACGAGCTCAAGCTGTCGAAGTCGAAGTTCATCGACCCGAAGACGGCGCTCAAGCTCGGCAAGGGCCTGTCGGCGAAGTACCTCCTCGTCGGCGGGTACACCGTCGTGAAGGACACGCTGCGCCTCGACGCGCGGCTGTTCGACGTGCAGGCGGGCAAGGTGCTCTTCAGCGAAGGCGTCTCGGGTACGAAGGACGAGTTCTTCGCCCTCGAGAAGGAGCTCGTCGACCTGCTGGTGAAGGCGCTCGAGCTCAAGCTCTCCATCGGCGAGAAGTCGAAGCTGCGCAGCAACCCCACCGAGCGCTTCGACGCCTTCCAGGCGTACGCTGAAGGACTCGTGGCGAAGGACGCGGGCGACGAAGCGAAGGCCCGGGAGCGCTTCGAGGCCGCGCTCGCGAAAGACCCGAACTACCGCGCCGCGAAGAGTGCCACCGAGCGCCTCGCCGTCGTCTTCCAGCGCGAGGACACCGCGCGCTCGAAGCAGGTGGCGGCGTGGCGCAAGGAGCTCGACCCGAAAGCGAAGGACTTCCCGCAGAAGGTGTCGGCGCTGCTGAGCCAACTGCAGGAGAACAAGGTCGACGAGCAGGCCCTCAAGGTCGAGGTGCTCACCTGGCTCGCCGAGAACGACCTGACGCCCCCTGCGGTGAACGGCCTGCCCACGGTGGCCGTCGCGGGCCTCGGCATCGTGTACCGGCACACGAGCGACCCGACGCAGTGGGACAACGTGCCGCGCGCCTGCGAGTACTTCATCAAGCGCTACCCCACCGACGACTACCCGAAGACGTACTGCCGCGGGCTGCTCCAGTCGATGCGCTACGAGACGAAGCGCGACCGCGCCGAGGCTCAGCGCGAGTGGGACGAAGAACGCGAGTCGAACCTCAAGAACCTCGACCCCGAGGACTGGCGGCTCGCGCTGCACAAGAACGAGGCCGCCATGCGAAAGCTGATTGCCCTGTACGCCTCGAAGGTGAAGCCATGAGCCGGCTGCTGAGCGGTGCCCTGCTGCTCCTCTCGATGTCTGCCTTTGCGCAGCAGCCACCGCCGACGGTGGCCATCTTCTACTTCGACTACGACGGCGCCGACGCCGAGCTGGTGCCGCTGCGCAAGGGCCTGGCGCAGATGCTCATCACCGACCTCTCGGGCCGAGACACGTACACGCTGGTCGAGCGCGAGAAGCTCAACGCGGCCCTCGACGAGCTCAAGTTGGCGGCGACGAAGCAGGTCGACCCGCAGGCGGCGGTGAAGGCCGGGAAGCTGCTCAACGCGAAGTACCTGGTGCTGGGCGGCTTCTTCTCGATGGCCGGTTCGCTGCGCCTCGACGCGCGCGTGTTCGAGGTCGAGACGTCGAAGCTGGTGAAGGGGCTGGGCGCCACGGGGAAGCCCGACGACTTCTTCGCCCTCGAGCAGAAGCTGGCGACCGACCTCGACGCGCTCCTGATGACGCTGGTGACGAAGGAGCCGCCGAAGAGCGAGCAGACGCCGGGCAAGCGCGCGCTGGCGAAGTCGGCGAAGGGGAAGGTGCCGCTGGCTGCGGTGGTGGCCTACGGCAAGGCGCTCGAGGCGAAGGACGCCCGGCAGCCCGAGTCGGCGAAGGCGCAGCTCGAGGCGGTGGTGAAGGCGAACCCCGACTTCCTCCTCGCGCGCGTCGACCTGGCTGACTTGACGAGGTGATTCGGCCTCGAGGGGCGGTCGAACCTCGTCCTCGCAGCCCCTCACGGCCGTCGCACTTCGAGGGGCGGCGCGCCGTTGTTGCCCGAAAGAACCTCGGTGGCTCCCAGACGTCGGCTCACGCCGGGAGGGGTGTTCCCAGGGGCTGCACGACGTCGACCACGAGGCCGACCGGCGTGCGGACCATGAAGTGTCGTTGGCCCCAGACTTCGTCGCGAAGGCCGTGCACCAGTTCCCAGTCGGCGCGTCGCTGCTCGAAGGCCTGAGCAGCGTCAGCCACCTCCAGCGTCAGCATCGCGCCGCGCACGACCTCGCGGTGGTCGGGTGGAATCGACTCGTGGCCTTCGGCGATGACACCCAGCTCGAAGCCAGGGCCTTTGAGCTGGGCGTACCAGTCCGCCTCGAACACGGCTCGCAGGCCGAACGCCTCCTGCAGATACGCCGACACCTCGAGGGGACGGGCGACGGTCATGAGGGTGAATCCATTGGTGATGTGCATGCGGGGCTCCAGGAAACAGCGGGGCGGGGGTGGATGGAGGACGGTGTTGCCCTATTCAGATACCTACGGTATGTATCCATGTCAACCATGAGAGCCAGACGCACCAACGAGGAGTGGAGTCGTCACACCCGTCAGACCTTGCTCGACCGGGCTCGCCAGCAGTTCGCTCGGCATGGGTATGCAGCCACCACGACCGCGGCATTGGTCCGCACGACAGGAGCAACGAAGGGCGCGCTCTACTTCCACTTCGCGGACAAGCAGGCGCTCTTCGACGCAGTCACCGTCGACGTGGCGGCGACCGTTCAGGCGGCCGTGGAGGCCGCAGCCGGCCGGGTCGGTGACCCCGTCGAGGGCCTCATCGAGGGCTGCCGTGCATGGCTGGCCTCGGCCTCTTCGGACGAGGCTCGGCAGATTCTCCTCATCGACGCCCCGTCGGTGCTGGGGTGGCGTCGCTGGCGGGAGATCGACGCCGCGCACTCGATGGGCTCACTGCGCGCTGGCATCGACGCGTGCCTGTCGGCGAGGCCCGTGCGGCACGTCTCCCCGGCAGCGTTGACGCACCTCGTGTCGGGCGCCCTCAATGAAGCAGTGCTGGCCATCGGCGAGGGGGCGGTGCCGCTGGACGACGTGGTGCAGACGACGACCGCCCTCCTCCGGGCCCTCCTGGCTCCTTCGCGGACCTAGCCCGGTTCACGCGACCGACCGGTCATTCGCGCCGGCGCCATACAAGCCCGTCATCCCCGACATGGACTTCGCTCTCCACGCCTGCACCGAGGTGCTCCGCCGTGCCCTCAGGGCGTCTTGCGCAAGACGCCGCTCTCTCCCACCAGGAAGACGGCTCCGCTGGTCGCGCTCAGGCCCTCGCCGTCGAGGAGGTGCGTCAGCTCACGCACGAAGCTGGCACCATTCCACCGGAGCACCTCGCCTCGAGGCCCGCTGACGAGCACCTCGTTCGCGCTGCGCACCACCACGCCGGTGAGGTTCGCCGTCGTGCCCGACGGCACCCGGGACCAGCTGGTGCCGTTGAAGCGCTCGACGACGCCGCCCGCGCCCACCGCCCACACGTCGTTTCCACCGATGCCGTGCACGGCGTTGAAGGTGGGGCCCACGGCGATGCTGTCGTTGGTCCAGCTGGTGCCGTCGAAGCGGAAGCGCGCTCCACCGTTTCCGACGACGAAGACGGCCGTGGGCGACGCCACGTACACGCCGGAGAGCATCGCCGTGGTGACGCCGATGCCCACGCGGGCCCAGCTCGTTCCGTTGAAACGCACCATCGAGCCACCCTGCCCCACGGCCCACACCTCACTCGCCGAGGCGCCGTGCACGTCGGTGAGCGCGTTCACGTTGGCCGGCCGTGGCGTGGTGCTGAGCGCCGTGCCGTTCCAGCGGTAGAGCGCGTTGCCCACCCACCAGACGTCGGTCGCGCTCGAGCCCCAGACGCCCGTGATGCCAGAGATGCTGCCTCCCGGGATGCACGCGGCGTTGTTGACGCTCGAGAGGTACCGGCTGGCACCGCACGGGTTCCCCACGAGGAAGGCGACGTCGGGGCTCGCTGCCCACACGTCGAACGTGTCGTTCCCCGTCGAGCCGAGGCTCACCAAGACGAGGCTGCTGCCTTTCCACCGGCGGGTGCTGCGAGAGATGGCCCATACGTCGTTGGTTGCGAGCGCGAAGGCGGTGACCGACTCCGAGGCCGGGTCTCCAGTCGACACGGGCGTGCCCCAGGCAGCGCCGTCGAAGCGCACCATCACCGGCACCGAGAAGCTCGCCGTCGTGTCACCGGTGAGCCACACGTCGGTCGGCGACGTCCCCGTGAGGCTGTCTGCGTTGACGATGCCTGCCGGGGCCGGCACGGCCGTGAACGAGGTGCCGTCGAAGCGGTAGAGCACGGGCGCTGAGCTCCCTTGCGTGCCCAGCACCCACAGGTTGGTGGGCCCGGTGCCCCAGAGGTCGACGACGCGGAAGCCCGGCATCGCGCCGGTGATGGGCACGCTGCTCCACGCCCCGGCGGCGCGGCGCTCCAGCGTCGGAGACTCGCCCCCGACCCACAGGTCGCCGTTGGCGAAGCCCACGAGGTCGGTGACGGCGGTGGAGTGGGTGACGTCGATGGTCCACGTGCCGCCAGCGAAGCGCAGGGTGGCCCACTGCCCCGAGCCGATGAAGGCCACGGCCCACGCCTCGGTCGCCGAGACGCCCCACACGTCGAGCGGCGTCCACCCGGGCAGGCTCTGCGCCGTCCAGCTCGAGCCGTTGAAGCGCAGCATGGCGCCCTCGGTGGCGGCCCACACGTCGCTCGACGAGCTGCCGTGCAGCGCCCGAATCGACGTCGACACGGGGCTTGCTCCGCTCGTCCACTGGGTGCCGTTGAAGCGCATGAGGAGCCCACCAGCACCGCCCACCCAGAGGTCACTGGCGCTCGAACCCCACACCGCTGTGAGGGGCTCGTTCTGCGGCGCGCGGCTGAGCCAGCACCACCCATCGCGAGAGCAGGTCGTGGCGCCACAGCGGTTGAGGCCCCCGCCGGCACCACAGAAGTTGCCGGTGGTGCAGGTGCCACAGGAGTTGACGGTGTTCGAGTCGCCGCAGCGGTCGACCCCGGTGAACATGCCGCAGTTGGCCCCGTACGCCGCGCAGAGCTCGGCGTCGCTCTCGGGCTGACACACACATCGACCCAGGCTGCTGCAGGCGTTGGGGAAGGTGCAGGTGCCGCAGGAGGTGACGGAGCGCGAGCGGTTGCAGTTGTCGAAGCCCGACAGCGCGCCGCACGTGCGGTTGCGAGCGGCGCAGAACTCCGCGTCGGTCCACGAGGTGCACTCGCAGACGTTGGTGGCGCCGCAGGTGAACGCGCCGGAGCAGGTGCCGCACGAGGCGACGGTGCGGGGACTGCCACAGCTGTCGGTGCCGGTGACGGTGCCGCACGTCTTCCCCAGGCGCGCACAGAAGGCCGTGTCGCTCTCGGGCGTACAGGCACAGACGTTGGTCGCAGAGCACGTCTGTGGCGACGTGCACGTGCCGCACGAGGTGACGGCACGCGAGGTGCCGCAGTTGTCAGTGCCCACGACGACGCCACACGTCTTGCCCAGCCGCGCGCAGAAGGCCGGGTCACTCTCGGGCGTACAGGCGCACGTGTTGGCAGTGGTGCAGACCTGTGGCGACGTGCACGTGCCACACGATGCGACGGTGCGGGTGACGCCGCAGGAGTCGGTCCCGGTGACGGCCCCACACGTCTTTCCTTGTCGCGCACAGAAGGCCGCGTCGGTCTCGGGCGGACAGGCGCAGGTGTTCGAGGCCGAGCAGGTCTGCGGCGAAAGGCAGGTGCCGCAGGTGGTGGTGCGGGTCACACCGCAGGAGTCGACCCCCGTCACCGCGCCGCACGTCTTGCCCAGCCGGGTACAGAAGGCGGCGTCCGTCTCCGGGGTGCAGGCGCAGGTGTTCGCCGCCGTGCACACCTGCGGCGCGGTGCAGGTGCCACACGAGGCGACGGTGCGGGAGCTTCCGCAGTTGTCAGCGGCCGAGACGGTGCCACACGTCTTTCCCTGCCGTGCACAGAAGGCGGTGTCACTCTCGGGCGTGCAGGTGCCGCAGACGTTGTTGTTGCATGGCAGGCCACTCGAGCACGTGCCGCACGTCGCCGTGCGCGTGAGCCCACACGAGTCGATGGCCGTGAGCGAGCCGCAGTTCTTCCCCAGGCGCGCGCAGAACGCGGCGTTCGACTCGGGCGTGCAGACGCAGGCGCCGCTCTGACACGTTCGGCCCGACTGACAGGTGCCGCAGGACGACAAGGAGCGTGGGTTGCCACAACTGTCGGTGCCGCTGACGGGCCCACAGACGCGACCGAGGCGCGCACAGAAGGCGGCGTTCGTCTCGGGCGCGCACACGCACTGGCCAGAGGGAGCGCAGGTCTGGGCCGTGGAGCAACTCCCACAGGAGGCGACGGTTCGCGACGCCCCGCAGCGGTCGGTGCCGACGGCCGCTCCGCACACCCGACCCACCTGGGCGCAGAAGGCCGCGTTCGACTCCGGCGTGCAGACGCATTGGCCAGCAGTGCACTGCTGAGGCGCCGCGCAGCCACCACATGACGCGATGGTGCGGAGCACCCCACACCGGTCGACCGCCGAGACCGGCCCGCAGCTGGCCTGCTGGCTCGCACAGAGGGCCGCGTCGGACTCGGGCACGCAGACGCTGCCTCCATCGAGCGGCCCAGCATCGGGAACGAGCCCCGCGTCCGACGGGTCGCC
This sequence comes from Myxococcaceae bacterium, assembly GCA_033763395.1. GTDB lineage: Bacteria > Myxococcota > Myxococcia > Myxococcales > Myxococcaceae > Xiheimicrobium. The sequence continues at coordinate 21,509 of JANRKQ010000229.1, read as the reverse complement.
CGCGTCTGCCACACCGGCGTCGACCCCTGCATCGACTTCGGTGACGCTCGCATCGGGGACGCCCGCGTCGGTGGCCGCACCACCATCGTCATCAGCCCCGGTGCCGCTGTCGGCCGGCGGAGCGGTGACACACTGGCCCACGACACAGACGCTCGCGACGTCGCACGCCCGGCACGCGGCGCCACCGAGGCCACACGCCTGAGGGCCCTGGCTGGTGACGCACTGGCCGGCCGGGTCGCAGCACCCGGTGCAGGTCGACGGCCCGCACTCCACGTCAACGGGCGGCGTCGGGCAGCCCACCAACACCAGCGCGACGAGACTCGTCATCAGCCGCATACAGGCTCCTTGATTCGAGGTGCGCTCCCGACGGCTTCCCGCCGTGCACGATTCATCCTGAAGCTGTCACCTTTGGCTGACAACCGGGGTGGAACCATGGGCCATCTGGCGGATGTCTCACGCTGCTCGACCTCGCGCTAGGGTGCGCGCCGGACTCACTTGCGAGGGGGACCCATGCCGATTCCAGACGCCGTCGGAGTTCGTGTGCTCGAAGCGATGCGCGGCGAGGTGACGCGCGCGTCGAACGGAGCGACCGAGTCGCTCGCCTTCAGCACCACGCAGGTCATCGACTCGCTCAACGCCTTCGTGAAGGGCCCGCATGCCTGCACCGTCTCGGGCGGCGCGGTGCAGTGGCGCGACGGGCTCTTTCCGCGGCGCTTCCCCATCACGGGCGGCACCATCGACATGTTCCGGCCCACCACGCCGAGCCGGCGCGAGAAGCAGTTCGAGTTCAACCTCGACTTCCAGGGGCCGGGCGGTACGCCGCACCGGCTCACCGGCTTCAAGCAGCTCCGGGCCGACGGGGGCGTGCAGGTGCTCGACGCGCTGGGCGACCTCTCGACGCTCCACGACGTGTCCATCACCGACCTCGTGCGCGGCGAGGTGGTGGCGAGCGGCACCCTGCGCGTGGGGCTGCAGGAGCTCGGCGACCAGCTCGGCTCCCTCGACTTCCCCGGCGCGGCGAATGGGAGCGAACGCGCGCTGGCGCAGCAGAACTTCCTCGCCTTCATGAACGCGCAGCTCGCCGAGGTGTACTCGGTGATGCCGCTCTTCTTCGCGCAGAGCCGGAGCCTCCTCTGGCACCAGCACCTCCTCGTCGGGCTGCTCCTCGACGTCTTCATCCCCGGCCCGAAGGCCGCGACGCCCGCCGAGGTCATCGAGCAGCTCGAGCGCTACCTCGCCAACGCCAGCATCGACCTGCCGGAGCTGCTGCGCGGCGTCGTCAACGTCGTCTCGGGCGCTGCGCCGCAGCTCGAGCCGCACCTGCTGCGAAGCGCCGTGCGCGCGGTGCTGGACAAGCCCGTCACCAACGGCCTCGAGGCCAGCCTGCGAGACGTGGTGCAGACGGTGCACACGCTGCTCGTCGCGGCCTACTACGCGTGCCCATCGGTCGACGCCTCCATCGGCTACCGGCGCGCGCCCACCGCACCGGGCCCGGGCACTCCACGCCTCACGGTGCTGCGCCAGCCGGTGGGCCGCTACGACGTCGTCATCGCGGGCTCGGGCGTCGCGGGCAGCCTGCTCGCGCAGCGCCTCGCGAAGGCCGGCAAGCGCGTTTGTCTGCTCGAGGCGGGGCGCTACCACCACGAGGCGTCGTTCTCGTCAGCCGAGCTGGACGCGGTGTCGCGCACGTATGCGATGGGCGGCCGCCAGACGGCCCTCGACGCGGGCCGGCCGAAGGTGGAGCCGCACCGCCAGCGCAACCTCACCGTGCTGCAGGCACGCGCGGTGGGCGGCGGCGGGGTCATCAACAACGCGGTGTGCTTCCGGCTGCCGAAGCCCGTCTTCCAGCGCTGGGCGAACGTGGGGTTTCCGATTGCTGAGGCCGAGCTGAACCGCGCCTACGACGCGGTGGCGGCTGAGCTGGGCATCGTGCCGGTGAGTGAGGCGTTGACGCCCGGAGCGCGGCTCAACCCGGCGGTCGGCGCCATCCAGGGCGCGTGGGGCACGCCGACGAAGCACCCAGCGGGGCTCCCCAACGCCCCGGGCCTGTACGAGTGCAACGTCAACCTCGGCAAGGGCCAGTGCCGCGGCTGCGGGTACTGCAACCTGGGCTGCAGCTTCGAGGCAAAGCGCAACAGCCTGCAGGTCCACCTTCGCGAAGGCGTGGCGACGGGGAACCTCGACATCGTCGAGCTGGCGCGGCTGCACAGCGTGAAGCTGTCGGGCACGAAGGTGTCGGCCGCGCGGGTGGTGCTGGCCGAGGGCCGTGAGGTCGAGGTGGTGGCGAAGGACTTCGTAGTGTCCTGCGGGCCGATTCAGTCGTCGGCAGCGCTCAAGCGCTCGGGCCTGGCCCACCGGCTCATCGGCGCGAGGCTCTCGGCCAACGTCGGCGCGCCGGTGTTCGCGGTGCTCCAGAAGCGCGTGGAGTCGTTCAACGCGCTGCAGATTTCACACTTCTACTGGCCCGCCGGGCCGGGCCCGCGCTTCGTGGTGGAGTCGTGGTTCAACCCGCCCGCCGCGCAGGCGATGGTGATGCCGGGCTTCCTCGAGGTGCACCAGGCGCGCATGGCGCACTACGGGCACCTGGCCGTGCTGGCGCCGCTGGTGGGCACGCTCGCGTCGGGCACGGTGGATGCCGACGGCAAGGTGCGGCTCGACCTGGGCCTCGACGACCTCGCGCGCGTCCACGAGGGCCACGTCGCCATCGGGAAGGCGCTGTTCGACGGGAACGCGGGCCTCGCGGTCGACCACCTCGTCATGCCGACGCGCCAGGGCTGGGAAGTGACGACGGCGGGCGAGCTGCGCGACTACGAGACGGGCCTGACCGACCTGCGCGAGCTCGTCGTGGGTACCGGGCACCCGCAGGGCGGCAACGGCATGAGCGACGACGACGCCATCGGACCAGTGGGCGCTGACTTCCGCGTGCGCGGCATGGACAACCTCTTCGTCTGCGATGGCTCGCTGTTCCCCGACTGCGCGAACATCAACCCGCAGTGGACCATCATGGCGCTCGCGCACCTGTGTGGGGAGCAGCTGACGGCGTGACGAGAGAGAAACGCTGCGGCCTTTGGAGAAGGCATGGCGATGGTACGGTCGGCCGCGTGCGCAGCGTCTTCTCGTCCCTCTTCGCCGCGGCTTTCGTCGCCTGCTCTCCCCTCGCCCCCGAGCCTGATGCCGGGCCCGTTGGACCAACCGATGCCGGAGCGCCGCAAGACGCAGGCGTCGACGCGGGTGGCCTTCACGACGCGGGCCCAGACGATGCGGGCGCCGTCGACGCTGGCCCGTTCGACGCGGGCGTTGCCGATGCAGGAGTCCCCGACGCCGGACTCGTCGATGCCGGCCCGATGGTGCCGCTCGCGGGCTTCGGGGCCGTCACGGGCGCCTGCGGCCCGCTCTCGCTGATGGACCTCACCTCGCCGACGCCTGCCACCTACGAGACGCGCATCGACTTCGGCGCGATGAGCCTCGACGCGGGCCTCCTCACCGACGGAGGCTTCCGCCTCTTCACCACGCCGAACGCGGGCGGCAGCTCGGTGAACTCCGAGGTCTTCTCGTTCGAGGTGCTGCACCGCTGCGAGCTCGCCGAGCTGTTCGCGACCGAGACGCAGGTCACCTACACGCCGCCCACGAGCAAGAAGACCGACCTCGTCATCAGCCTCGAGGGTGAAATCATCGGCGTCAGCGTGGCGCGGGCGTTCAAGTTCCCGCCGGGCAGCCCGCTGCTGGTGTCCGACGCGCGCACGCTGCTGACCGGCAAGTTCAGCGACATTCAGGTGAGCACCCAGAACGTGAACCCGCCGTACCGGTGGCGGAAGCAGATTCTCCACGTGCTCGCCTACGACGACGTCGCCCGCCAGGCCGTGCTCGACGCCGCCGCGCAGCTCGACGCCGGCATTCGGGGAGACACGATTCTCTACCTCACCACCACCGACGGGAACGACGCCTTCATCTACTGAGCGCCGCGCTCGAGCTCCTTGAGCCGCGCGCCCAGGCGCTGGCTGGCGAAGTGGCTGTCGAGCTCGAGCCAGCGCGGCCGGTGGTCCGACAACTGGAACGTGCGCCACTGCGCGAAGTACTTCGCCTTCGACGCGTCGGTCGAGCCGCCCTTCCCTTCTGGAAACTGCGCGGCGTACGTCTTCCAGTCCGAGTCCGTCTTGCCGTGGCGGTAGAGCACGTCGAAGAAGCGCACCACGCCGCCCCGCGCCTTCGACGCACGCTTCACCAACTGCGGGCCGTACTTCAGCGAAAGCAGCGCAATCTGGTCGTACCGCATGCCCGACTCACCGGCCTCGAGGTCGGCGACCTGTGGCGGCAGGAAGAAGCCCGCGTCACGCAGCCGCGCCGCCGTCTGGTCCGACAGCTTGAAGATGTTGAAGTCTCCCAGCAGCACCACCGTGGGCGCCCAGGCGTGCGTCTTCACGTGCTCGGCCAGCATCGTCGCGAGCGCCTCGATTTCGTCCACCCGGCGCGCGAGGTTGGGCTCCTTCGTGCCGTAGTAGATGTGTGCGCTGCAGACGGTGAAGCGGAAGTCACCGCTGCGAAAGCCAGCCACGAAGGGCGACCGTGAGAGCTGCCGGCCCAGCGCGAGCTTCTTGCCACCCACCTTCATCTCGTCGGGCAGCACCACCTGCCCGGCGAAGCCCTCGAAGTGCACCTTGCGGCGGTCGTAGACGAAGGCCGCGCGCTCGCCATTTCCAGCACGCCCCTGCGCCACGTCGGTGATGAGGTAGCCCCAGTCGGGGCCGAGCAGCTTCATGATGGCCATGAAGTCCGTCAGGTCTTCCCGCACCTCCTGCAGCGCGACGAGGTCGAAGGCCGCGATGATCTCCGCCAGGTAATGGAGCGCCTCCTGCGTGCGAGGGCCCTCTTTGGGCTTCGGGTTCCCCAGCTCACGGATGTTCCAGGTCGCCACCAGCAGCTTCTCGTCGAGCGTCCGCACGGGCACGCCGGCGTTGGGACCGGCGCGCGCGGGCCCGGTCTTGAGGCGCAAGAGGTTCCGCAGCGACAACAGGCGACGGATGACGCGACGCTCTTCTTTCGGACCGAGTGCTTCGAGGCTGCGGTGGTCGGGCATGCGCACGACTGAAGCAGCGGCGACCGATGGCGACAACGTCATTGGTCCGAACCGAAACCACCGGACCGCCTTCGTGGCTGGGAAGACAGCGTGCTGTAGAGATGATGGACTGTGGTGGTGTCGGCGGTTTAGCCTGAAGACAAAGCCATGAAGAAGGACCGGTACCGGCGCGGGTTCAAGCGCGCGCGCTCCGAGGCCGAGAAGGAGAGCCGGAAGCGCGCCATTCTCGCGGCGGCGCGGGCGCAGCTCGCCAGGGTTGGCGTCGAGGCGTTCTCGATGGTGCCCCTCGCCAAAGAGGCCGGCGTCGTTCGAGGCACGCTGTACCTCTATTTCCCGACCCGCGAAGAGCTTCTGCTGACGCTCTACGTCGAGGAGGTCGAGGCGTGGATTGCCGAGCTCGAGCCCCTCGTCCCCGGCCGCATGGCACCCCGGGACTTCCTGCGCGTCGTCTACACCTCGGCGACCGCCCGCCCATCTTCCTCAACCTCGCCGCGCAGGTGACCAACGTCATCGAGAAGAACGTGTCGCCGGAGAGCCTGGCCGAGAGCAAGCGCTCCCTCGCACACCTCGTCGAAGCCGCCGGCCGGTGCACCGCTCGGGCGCTGGGCAGGCCCTTCGAGGCCAGCACGGAGCTCGCCGTCGGCGTGTTCACGCTCCTGCTCGGCCTCACCGTCGCGTTCGGAGGCCCCCAGGCCGGGCCCAACGCAGCCGAGCTCGAAGAGTCCGCCTCTGCCGAACAAACGCTCGAGACGTTTCTCCGGTTGGGACGCTGGCTGATTGCGGGGTCGAAGGCCCGCACTCTTTCGATGCCTTGACTGCTGAGAGGGCTTCAGGACGAAGCCTCACGGGACAGAGCGTTCCCATGTGGGGCCCTCGTCGTGCGCGAGAAGCCGAACCTTGGTGACCCAGACAAGCGTCACGAGGACGGCCCGATGGAGGTGCCGAAGCCCACGCCGAGCAACACGGACAGCAAGAAACCCGGAGGGAGCGTCAGACCGTACCGAACGAGCCCCTCACCGGCCAGCACCAGCGAGAAGAAGGCGCGCCCGCGCGTGCCGTGTCCGGTAAAGAACACGGCGCCCGCTTCGAGCACGCCTGACAGCCCACCCGCGGGCGGCGTCGACGTGAGCCATTCCACCTGCAGGGCCCGCAGCCCGACGCGCACGTGAGGCGACCAATCGTGGGCCCACCCCGCCAGCGGCACCCACGCCGCGCTCACGCCAAGCCCGAGGCGCTGGCCCACGGCGCTCGTGTGCGCGACGGCGTCGACCGAGAGGTGCTCAGGCGCCACCGAGCTCGGCTTCGAGCGCAGGTCACCGAGCCCGCCACTCACTTCGACGAGGCCGCCTCCCGGTCCGCTGAAGGGCATCGGCTGCACGTACCCGCCCTGCGCCCGCCAGAAGCAACCAGAGGCCATCGTCGCCACGAGCCCCCAGAGGCTCCACACCCGCCATCGGTGGGCCGCGTCGCCACGAGGCATGCCGCTGACTTCGCCCGGTTCGAAGCGGAGCGTCAACCGCTGCGTTGGAACGCGTTCGTCACCTGTGGGACCCATCTCATTCGACCGGGCCAGCCGCGCTCGCCGCAGCGGCTACACTCGACGGCGATGCGCGGTCGATTCCTTCACCTCGTGAGCCTGCTGGTGGTGACGAGCGCGCGCGGGCAGCAGCTCAGCCCCGAGCTGACGGTCTCGAATCCGCTCCCCATCGTGCGCGCACCGAACGCGACCTTCGGCGCGGCCTTCGACGGAGGGTTGGTGCTCGTCTCGTCGGACACCTCGAGCCCCACCTTCGGCCCGCGCGCGGTGTTCCTCGAGGCCGACGGCGGGTTGGGCGGCCGCTCCCCGCTCGGAGTTCCGCTCGAGACGACGTTGACGACGGTCACCGCTCCCGCCGACGTCGCGTGTGGCGATTCGGTGTGCGCCGTCCTGCTGCGTGAAGCGTCGGGCGGCTATTGGCTTCGGCGCTTCACCTTCGGGGGCCTGCCCGTCGACGCCGCGCGTATCAACCTTGGTGTCTCGGGCTTCGGTGGCCGCCTCGCGTTTTCGGGAGACGTGGCGCGGGTGCTCGTCGAGTCAGCGAGTGGCGTGCAGGCGCTCACGGTCACTGGCACCACGGTGGACCCCGGCTTTCTGGTGAGCCCGGCCATCGTCGGCCAGCTCGCCTTCGCCTGCCTCGCGGGGGGGAGCTGCCTGGCGGCCTGGCAGGGGAGCAGCTCCATTCGCGCCCGCGGCTTCACCCCGACCGGTCCCCTCGGGCCCGAGTTCACCGTGTCGAATCAGGCCTGGAACCCGGCGTGGACAGAGGTGGCCGCCGGAGCCGGTCGCTTCCTCGTCGCGTGGCGTCCGGGCTACGGGGAGCTGCGGCTGAGGACCTGGAACGCCACCATCGCCTCGCCGTCGCCCGAGCAGGTGCTTCGCACGGCCGCGGTGGGAGAGATCGACCCACCCATCGTCGGGTGGACGGGCACCCGGTTTCGCGCCGTCTGGAGCGAGGGCATCACCCGCTCGACCTGGACCCGGGACTTCGACGAGCTGGGAACGCCCCTCACCATGGAGCGACAGGTCTTCCCCGGTCGAACGGTGATGGGCGTCGTCACGCCGACGAGCGTCGTCCGCCTCGAGAGCCCGACGCCCACCCTGTGGGTCTTCGACCAGTCCGGCGCGCGGCTCCTCGTGGGCGCCGCGCCGGCCAGCAGCCGTTCGGTGGGAGGCTTCGCCACGCCGGCAGGCCTCGGTGCAGCCACGATGGCCACGACCGCGAACGTCGAGGTGGGCCTGCTCGACGTCGCCTGGCTGCAGGGCGCTTCCTTGAGCCTGCGCCAACCACTCGGGAGCGCGAACCTGTCGGCGGCGGGCGTCGCCTGTGAGGGCACGCTGTGTCTGGCGGCGTGGCCCGGCCAGCGCGACGCGGGCTTCGCGCTGCACTTGCAGCGCTTCAACGCGACCGGTCTCGTCGACGTCGTTCCGCGGGTCATCACCACCGAGACGGCGAGCGAGGTGCGCGTGGCCGTGGCGCCGGGCGGGTTTCTCGTCGCCGGCGCCAGCGGAAGCGACCTGTGGACCCAACCGCTCTCGTCGACGCTCGCGCCGGGGCCCCGACGAACCGTCGACGTCGGCACGAGCGCCTTCCAACCCGGCATCTCACCTCCGACGCGTGGTGGCTTCTCGTTGGCGAGCGGCAAGGTGGACTACGACCCACCGATTCGAAGCCTGGCGGCCATCGTGCCTCCGACGGGGTTGACCCCCCTGGGCGTCGAGGACATCGCGGCGCGCTTCGAGCCGGTCCGCGCGGCCGCGCATCAAGACGTCTTCCTCGTTCCGGCCAATGGCGCGGGTGGGCTGGTCGTCGAGGTGCGGCGGGTCGACGGCGGCGTGACGCTCCTCGGCGTCTCGAGCGCATCGGCGAACGACTCGGCAGCGGCGTCTGACGGCACCACGGCCCTCGTCGTCTGGGTCTCGGCGGCCGGCGGAACGCGCACGCTGCTCGCGCGCGGCTTCGACGCCGCGCTCCAGCCGCTCGCCATCGCCTTCCAGGTCGCGGCCGCCGACAACATCTCGGGCCTCGGCGTCACCCCGCTGGGCCAGGCGCGCTTCCTGGTCACCTACGACGCGTACGACCCACCCGCCGGGGTGTTCCGCTCGCGCGCCCGACTCGTGGCGCTCTCGACCGCTGGTGTGCTGCTCGCCGGTGCGCCGTGTTCCTCCGACGGGCAGTGCCTGAGCAACCGCTGCGCCTCGTCCGTGTGTCTGGCGCTCGGCGATGGCGGAACGCCGGGCCCGACGCCCGTCGATGGTGGCGCGACCGATGGTGGAGGGCTCCCTGGCGACGCGGGCAGCCCTGACGCCGGCCCGCTCGATGCCGGCGCCGTGACGCCAGATGGCGGGCTCGCCGACGGCGGAGGCGCTCCTGACGGGGGCGGCCTACCGCTGGTGGATGGTGGAGTCGACGATGGTGGCGCCTCAACCTCGACCGACGCCGGCCCAGGCGTCGACGACGCGGGCAGCTCGAACGACGCGGGGGTCGAGGAAGACGCCGGCCTCCCGAGTGACGCGGGCCTCGCCCATACGGGCTCGAACGGAGAGCCGCGCAGCCTCGGAGTCGGTTGTGCGTGCCAGTCGGTGGAGCCCGCGCTCATGGCGGCCTTCCTCGCGCTGTGGGTGGCTCGCCGACGAAGGCGCGGCGGCCATTGACGCTGGGCCGGCTCGAGCGCCGAACAGGTGACCTCCCGTCGTGAGAGCGCCGATGTGCGTCGCGTGCCATCGCTGCACCTGGGTCAGTCGGCGCCTCGGTCTGCTCGCAACTCGTCGCTCCGACTCAGTCCGGCAACCGGTGCACCGCTCTACCGGCTGCGCAGCGCTGCCACGACGGCCAGCGCCGCCAGTGCCCCGAGGTCCGCCATCGCCACCCTTCGCAGCGGCGCCTCGTGCGGCCCTGTCACCACGAAGAGGACGAGGAACGACAGCTTGCTCGTCAACGCGAGCATCAGCGCAGGGCGCCACCAGGCCTCGTCGAAGGCCGCGAGCGCGAGGAAGCCCCCCAGCATCGCCAACAGCACCGCGCGGTGGCGCATGGTGAGCCCCAGCGCGGGCCCGTCGACGCTGACGCCGTAGAGCGCCTCGGCCCGCGACGGGACGAGCGCCACCACGCCCGGAACGAGGTTGAGCACGGCGACGAGGAGCAGCAGGCTGCGAGTCATCATGACTCGCACCGTGCCGCAGGCTGCGCTGGGTGGCTTGAACGCAGCGGCTGTACACGTCGAGGTGGGCCTTCGAGGCGCGCGGGCCCACGGGCCGCTCCTCGGGCTTGGCCTGCACGTCTCGAGCGTGCCCGTCATCGCGCGCGCAGAGCGCGGCCAGCTCGTCCTCGACACCGGGCGGAGGCGCCGCTCTGCACGCGCCGTGGCGGTGGCCGCTGGGGTTCGCCACGCGCTCGAGGCGCCCGGCGTCGTCACCGTCTGGTACCTCGAGCCCGGCACCCTCGACTGGCCCGAGCTCTGGCCACGCCGGGCTGGCCCGCTCGCGCCGCACCGGCTGAAGGAGCTGCACACCCTCGACGCCGCGCTCCTCGCTGCACCTGGCCGCGTCGCCCACCCCGGCGTCGCGCGGGCCCTTGACGCACTTCGGGACGACCCGTCACTCGGGGCGCGCGCGCTCGCCGACGTCGCGCACCTCTCACCGTCCCGGCTGCGTCACGCGTTCGTCGAGACCGTCGGCGTCAACGCTTCGCGGTATCGCTGGTGGCTGCGGCTGCGGGTGGCGGCGCTCGCGCTGAGGCAGCAGCACTCGCTCACCGAGGCCGCGCACGAAGCGGGCTTCTCAGACGCCGCGCACTTCTCCCGCACCTTCCGCCGCGCCTTCGGGTTTCCGCCCTCTCGGCTCGTCGCGAACACGCGATGGTGAGGGCCTTCACTTCACGTGCAGGCCCCCTGACGGCCGCCCGCTGACGAACACGGTGCGTCACGCGCCCGGGGGCTTCGCCCTTCTCGGGGTCGCCGACGCTCGCTAAGGCCTGCGGCCACGATGCGCCTGCGGTTCCTCTTCACGCTCACGGCCCTGGCCTGCGGCACGCGCACCGCGCCCACCCCGGAGCCCGTCTGCGCGACGCCGCTGTTCGGCCGGCCCGTTCTGCAGTCGGGCCTGACAGCCTCGGAGTGTGGGCCCGCGTGCGGCTGCGGTGACGGCAGCTTCACGCCCACCGAGTGGACCGAGGAGCGCCTGTCGCGACTGTCGGGCTGGCGTCTCCTCGACGCACCGCCCGACCTGTCGAGCGACCCCTACGCGCAGACGCCGCCGCCGGTGGCCGTCGAGGGCGTCTGTGGTGTCGTCGTCGTCGACGCCGCGGCCCGCACCTACCGGCTCCAGACCTTCGCCTCTGACGCCGAGGCCACCGCGGCCGGCGCGAAGGTGACGCACGCCGATGGCTGCGGGGCGTGCTCGACGCTGGCCGACCTCGCTGTCTACGGCCGCGAAGTCGACCTGGGCCGCAAGGTCCAGGACTGCGGCGTCAAGGCGTTCAGCGGCTCCTTCGAGTCGAACGTCTCGTGCCTCGAGGGCCTGGGCTTCACCCCGGCGTGCGCGCGCATCTGGGCCTACAACACGCGCTTCACCCGCTCGAAGTGCCTCGCCACCTGCCTCACCCTCCTCGAGGCGCCGTACCACCAGCTCGACGGGGGGTTGAACGCGTGCCTCGAGTGCGACGAGCGCGAGAGCGGGCCCGTCTTCAAGGCCGTCGCCGGCCGCACCCGCCGCAACACCGGCATTCCCTCGGCCATCTGCCGGCCGTGCGCCGAAGTGCGCGCCATTCAGCACGACTGGTGAGCCCAACCGCCTGGAATTACTCCATGTTTGCCGGTGAAACACGACCACGGGCGGGGCGTAAGGCACCATGGCCCGGCAATGCAGAGTCCGAGCGATGAGGAGCTCATGGAACGCTTTCAGGACGGAGACTCGCGCGCCCTCGACGCGCTCTTCGACCGTCACGCGTCCGGGGTGCACACGTTCCTCTCGCGCATGGTGCAGGACGCGACGCTCGCCGACGACCTGCTGCAGACGACGTTCCTCTCGGTGGTGCGCTCGGCCGACCGCTACCAGCGCGGCCTCAAGGTGGTGCCCTGGCTCCTCACCATCGCGGGGAACGCGGCCCGCGACACGCTGCGCCGCAAGCGGCTCCAGGTCGAGGTGATGTCGGACGACGAAGACGGCGCGTTGCCCGACGCGGGCGTCGAGCCGGCCCTGTCGGACCCCGGCCAGCGGCGGCGCATCGAGCAGGCCTTCGCGCAGCTGCCCGCGCAGCAGCGCGAGTGCGTGGTGCTCCACAAGCTCGAGGGCCTGTCGTTCGAGCAGATTGCCCAGATGCTCGACATCTCCGAGACGGCGGCCCGCATTCGGGCGCACCGCGGGTACGAGCGCCTGCGCGAGCTGCTGGGAGACGACGCGTCATGAGCGGCCAGACGTCCGACCTGCCGCTGCCGAAGCCCCGTCCGCCCTCGATGGAGGCGCTGGCGAAGGCGCGCGCGGCGATGCAGGCCGAAGCGGCGGCGCCCAGGCGCGCGAGCTGGAAGGCCGGCGTGGCGAAGGCCTCGGGCACCATCGTGGGGCTGTCGCTGGCGGTGGCGGGCGTGCTGCTGGCCGTGGGCGCCTGTACGGTGGACTTCTTGTCGTCCCGCGCGGCGACGCTCGCCTCCCTCATGACGGTGGGCGTGGTGACGGCATGGGCCTCGCTGCGGCCAGGCGGGCGCGTGGGCCGGCTGGTGTCGCTGGGCCTGGTGGTGGTGGCGGCGGTGCTCATCGTGCTGGTGCGCGGCGCGGGGGAGCCCTCGACCCAGCCCGCGTGGGTGTGCACGGCCAGCCACTTCGCGGTGGGGCTGGCCCCGGCGGCCGTCGTCATCGCCCTGCTGCGCGGCATGGCGCCCAACCGGCTGCGTGCCGTCGTCGCTGGCCTCGCGGCGGGCACCACCGGCGCCCTCGTCGGAGAGCTGGCCTGTGCGCAGTCAGCGGGCCACGTCGCCGTCTTCCACCTCTCGGCGTGGGTGCTGGTGGCCCTCGTCGTCACCTTCATCTCGACCCGCCTCACCCCCAGGAGCTACGCGCCATGACGGCTCGCACCATGAAGATGATGCTCTCGGACAAGACGGTCTTCGTCCGCACCGACGTGGCTGGCGCGCCCGTACGCATGGGCCAGCGGGTGGCCGTGCTGTGCAGCGATGACGATGACTCGGCCGACGAGCGCTTTCACGGCTGCCGCGGCGAGGTGGTGGGCCTGCTGTACGACGACCCGGCAACGCAGCTTCCGGCGAACCCCCTCGTGCTGGTGGCCGTCGACGGCCTGGGCGAGGAGTGGTTCTTCTTGAACGAGCTCCACGCCGAGCCCGCGCGGCACGTCATCGGGCGCGCGGAGCGCTCCATCGTCGAACCGTCGGCCATCGCGTAGGGACTGACCCTCGCCACCGCCGACTGAGCCCCCGGGGGCCTCCACCTTCGTCACCGACGAGGCGGAGTCCCGACGCACCGGCCCGCTTCACACCTCGGCGTCACCGGTGGCGGCTGGGGGCACGGGCCACAGGTGGGCTGCGCCGCGCCACCGGGAGAGAGCCCGAACGGCGTCCCTTGCGGCAACTGCCGGCGCGTGGGTGGCGGGCGAACCTGACGCTGGGGCACCACCCGGGCCACGGGACAGCACCCGCAGGGTGCGTCCCAACAGGCATCCTGGGGAGGCGGCGACTGGTCGACGCCGCAATCACCGTCGACGCGGCACTCGAGCGCCGGCGGCGGAACGGGGAGCTCGTTGGTGCGCTGCGCGACGCAGCGGTTGGCGCGGCAGATGGGCCGAATGGGCGCCGGCACCACCTGCGCGCACGCGCGGTCGGAGCAGTTGCGGTCACCGCAGTGCACGGTGCTGCACTCGAGCCCTTCGAGCGCGGCGCGCCTCCGTGTCACCGCGCGGGGCGCCACCGGGCAGCACGACCCACAGCAGCCGGCGAAGGTGCTCGAGACACACTCCTCGTCGCGCCCGCACCAGTCGGGGTCCGAGCGGAACGACTCGTCCCCCTGTCCGGCAGCGCGCGCCACGCACTGGCCCGCCTCGCACACCGCCACCAGACCCCGGCCATCGCGCGGCGCGCACGGCGTCGGCGGGCACTCGGGCCGCGCCGCGCATTCGCGGACCCCGCACCCGGCCTCTGCGCGCGCCAGGTCCGAGGCCAGCCACGCCCGGGGCCCCGACGGACAACACTCGAAGGCACAGCACCCCTTGAAGTTCGACAGCACGCAGTCGGCGTCGGCCCGACACACCGGTGGCCGCGGACGACTCGGCACGTCGGCCCACGCCCCCGACGCCGTCACCCACACCAGCACTGGCAGCAGCACCAGACGCGTCATGTCGTCACTCCTTCGCGGCGAGGAAGAAGGCCTTCGGAGTCTGGACGAGCCGGCGCACCACCGCGACTCCCAGCGCCACCTGCGCCCTGAGGCCCAGCCCCCGGGAGCGCAGCGCCACCGTCAACGCCAGTGAGAAGCTGACGCCGAAGTTGAGGCTCGCCACCAGCGGCACGGCAGTCAGCGCCCAGAAGAAGCCCGGCACCTGGACCAGCTCAGCGCCGTGGAACATGCCGGCATAGGTGAGCTGGCCCGCGACGAAGGTGACATGGCGCACGTCCATCGGAATGCCCACCAGCTTGAAGCCCAGCGGCATGAAGCCCAGCAGGAGCCCGAAGCCCACGTTGCCGCCCAGCCCCGCCACCTGCGCGGTGAACTTCGCGGCGAAGCTGCGCGCCTTCTCGCGCCCCACCAGCCGCCGCAGCCAGCGGTTCGAGCCCAGCGCGCCCGACAGCTCGTTGACGAGGAACCAGTTCTCCACCACGCCCGAGAGGATGCTGGCGAGCCACAAGCACACGCCGGTCATCGCCGCGTAGACGAGGGTGCCGCTGGCGAGCGGGTGGTGCACCGTCACCACCTTGTGCGCCGTCTCGACGTCGAGCACGTGCCGGCCCACGAGGAGCTGGGCGAGGACGTCGACGAGGATGGCCACCGGAATGACGCCGCCCACGTTGCCCACCAGCGCCGACAGCTGCGTGCGCGAGGCCCGGGCCACCATCTCGACGAGGGGCTCCAGCGAGGCCTCCTGCTGGCCGGCGCGCTCCTCGATGGCGCCTGCGAGCGTGGCGGCCGTCATCGAGGGCTGCTTGGTGGCGAGCGAGAAGTGGGCGAGCTGCATCGCCACGAAGCCCCAGGCGTAGTTGAGGCCCACCGCCACCGCGTCGATGAGGAGCGGCAGCCTGGCCCAGAAGATGAGAAACTTGAGCTGCACCATCACCGCGGTGAGCGCCCCGCCGCCAGCGGCCGAGTCGAACATCGCGTGCTGGTCGGCGCGGCTCTGACCCAGGTAGTGCTCTCCGGTGCTGCCGACCTTCTCGGTGATGCGCCGGGCGAGCAGCGTGGTGGTGCTGCGCCACAGCGCGCCCAGGCTCTTCTGCTCGACGAGCCCGACGATGAGCTCGCGCTCGAGCCGGGTCCACGCCACCTCGCGCCGCGCCTCGTCGGGGCCCAGCACCGACACCAGCCGCTCGAGCCGGCCCAGCAGCGCCCGCGCGCGCTCGAGGTCGAACACGAGGTCGAGGCTGATGCCCGTCTCGTCGAGCCCGTCGCGCACCAGGCGCAGCACCTCGTGACAGTCGGCGATGCAGGCGTCGAGGTGCGCCACGTCGCCCTGGCCGGCCACCAGCCCATGGGTGAGGCCGGTGAGGCGCACGAAGGGCGACTCGGACGGCGCGACGCCCGAGGCCTCTTGCAGCACGGGCTGGAGCCCCAGCGCCGACACCTGACTCGAGATGGAGAGCGCGGCCTCCTTCGCGCCCCGGCGCATCAGCTCGTCGACCGGCTGGGCGTCGAGCGCGAGCGCCCGCTCGAGGCGCGTGCGCACGGGCTGTGGCAGCGAGAGGAACCAGTCGACCGCCTCGCTGCGGGTGAAGAGCCGCTCGAGCAGCCGGGCGAGGTCCTTCTCGACGGGCGGCGCCGGGAGCACTCCGGCCGACAGCCGCGTCAGCGTCTCGCGGAGCAGACCAGGCTGGCGCGGCAGCCCCACCGAGCCGAGCAGCGGCGCCGCCGATAGCCGCGTCACCAGCCCACCCACCGTGCGCTGCACCGCCTCGCGCGTCTTCGGCACCTCGTCGAACACCTCGAGCAGCACCCGCAGGCGAGCGTCGTGCTCCGACTCGCCCTCGCGCCGGCTCGGCACCCGGCCCCGCTCGAAGATCCACCCCACCACGTCCTCGAGCCACTCGATGACGGCGTCGTCGTCGCCGTCGGGCTGCGTCTCGAGCAGCCGGTGGAGCCGCCCCAGCACGCGGTCCCGCACGTCACTCGCCCCGAAGCGGGTGACGAAGGTGTTCCGGTCGAGGAGGTCGACGTCGGCCATGGCAGGTCAGGGTGGCGGGAGGATGAAGAACTCGACGCGCCGGTTGTTCTCGCGGCCCGCCGCGGTGTCGTTGGTGTCGTCGGGGCGCTCGCCGCCGAAGCCCTGGGCGACCAGCCGAGCGCCGTCGACGCCGCGCGACCCGAGGGCTGCCTTCACTGCGTCGGCGCGCGCCTGCGACAGCGCGAGGTTGAGCTCGGGCTTACCGGCGGAGTCGGTGTGGGCCTCGATGCGCACGGAGAGCTCCGGGTGGCCGACCAGCACCGCGGCGAGGTTGTCGAGCAGCGCGACGGAGCGCTTCTGAATCGTCGCCTTCCCAGTGTCGAAGAGCACCTTCTCGCGGAGGAGCAGGCGCTCCGGCGTGAGGACGACGAGCTGGCGCTGCTCGACGGGGCAGCCGGCGTTGAGCCTGGGCCCCGAGGCCTGGGGGCAGTTGTCTTCGCGGTCGACGACGCCATCGGCGTCGGAGTCGGGCCACGGACACCCGCGGTTCTCGAGCGCGCCGGTGACGCCCGGACACCCATCGAGGCGGTCGATGACGCCGTCGACGTCGACGTCGGTGTCGGGGCAGCCACCATTCTCGCGCGGCCCGGACTGCTCGGGGCAGCCATCGAGCCGGTCGAGCACGCCGTCGTCGTCGCCGTCGCGGTCGGGGCAGCCGCCGTTCTCCTGCGGGCCGCGCTCGTTGGGGCAGCGGTCGGTCGCGTCGGGCACCTCGTCGGCGTCGTTGTCGGGGTCGGGCCGGCCATCGGTGTCCTGGAAACCATCGACGTCTTCGGGCTCGAGCGGGGCGAGGTCAGCGACGTTCGGCACCCGGTCGCCATCGCGGTCGAGGTCGGGGCACTCGGCGAGCTCGTAGGGCAGCCCCTCGACGCAGGCCGGGCGCGTCATGGGCACGTTGGCGAACGCCGCCCCGAGGAGGACGCGCAGCTGCGGGGTCGAGGGCTCTCCGAAGAGGGCAGGGCCCGCGCCGCCGAAGAGCTCGACGTCTCCGAGGGGCCAGCGAACGCCGAACAAGGACTCGACCCCGGGCCGGCCGCCGGAGAGGGGGACGAAGACGCGCAGCGAGGCCTCTCCGCGCGGGCCCGAGGTGGCGACCGACGACACCATGCCCGCGAGCGCCACCTGCGAGCCGATGACGTCGAGGCGCTGGCCAGTGAGGCCCGAGTAGTCGACGGCGGGCCGGAAGAGACCCGAGAGCTCGACGCCGAACTGCAGCTCGCGGAAGACGTGGCCGGCGGTGATGCGAGGCAGGAAGGCGAGGCCGCCGTTGCCGAGCGCGCCACCAGTCCCGACGGGAACGCCGACCCCGAGGCCGGCCGAGAGGAGCAGCGGCTTGCCGGGGTCGGTCCAGATGGGCACCCGCACGTGGAGCCACGGCGTGCCGAGGCCCGCGGGCGAGACGGGCACGGCCTCACTGCCGCGCTGCGCGAAGATGGCCGGCACCACGGTGGACAGCTCGAGCCAGTCGAAGAGGCCCAGCGCGCCGAAGACCTGCAAGCCGAAGCGGTCGGACACCAGCGGCTGGGGAGTGTCGAGCGCCGTCGACCGCATGGGCGCGTAGCCGTAGGTCAGCCCGGCGCCCGCGCGGAACTGGCCCGCCTTGAGGGTCTGCCCGTTGCCCACCCAGAGGGAGCCGCGGCCCGGAGCATCGAGCCACACCTGCTCGAGGTCTGACGACGGAACCTGCGCCATGGCCGCGCTCGCCACCAGCGCCAGGCACCCCACCACGCGAGTCATACGAGGGGGAAATCACAACGCCGCGCCACACTCCAGCGGAGGCGGCGGCGTTTCCACCCCATCGGAAGAATTCGATCAGCCCAGCCGCTGCTTGATGGCCGCGAGGTCCTGCTCGCATTGGGTGACGCGCGGCCGGAGGTCCTGGGTTTGTTTCAAGGAGCTCGTCAGCTCACGCACCTCGGCGGACAGGGCGGTGAGCGCGGTCGTGGTGCGAATCTCGGACTCGACGATGCGCCGCGAAAGCGCTTCCCGGAGCTCGCGCAGGCCGGTCTCGAGGCGCTCGTTCGTCTCGTCGAGGCGCTTGTTGGTCTCGTTGATCCGCTCGTTGGTCGTGCGACCCTCGTCGCGAATCTCCTTCAGGACTTCGATGGTGAGGTCGGTTGGTTCCATGGAGGTGCGGGGTACCACCCGGGTCTGCCATCGAATCCGAGCACGCCCCGGCCCTGAGGCTCAACCCGCCTACCGGAGCCCGCCATCGAGGATGACCTCGAGCCGCTGGGAGAGGTCGTCGCCGGGGGGCTCCATGGCGTCGTGGTGCAGCGTGTCGAGGCGCTCCACACGGCGGCGGCAATCGTCGAGCGCCTTGATCACGCTCGGGGTCGCGCCTCCGTCACGGGCGAGCAGCTCGGCGAGCGCGGCGCAGGCACGGCTCTGCGCGCGCACGTCCTCTGGCAGGTCGGCGTCGTTGGCGTGCACCTTCGCCAGCGGCGTGCGCACCCGCACCCGTCCCGCTTCGATGGCGGCTTTGAGCTTCTTCGCCTCGGGAGCCCGCGCGCTCGACGCAGGCACCTGCTCGAGGGTGGCGAGCACCTCGTCGAAGGCCTTCGAGTCGGGGCGCTCGCCCTTGTCCACCAGCGCCGCGTGGCGGGCCTTCGCGCGCTCGTAGGTGCGTGTGCCTTCGTCGGTGCAGGCCGACGCCACCACCAGCATGACTCCCACCATGATGACGCTCGCCCGCATGCGCGGCCTCTACGGCACCAGCCGGGGACGCCGCAACGACCGGCAGGGCTCGCGCGGCCGCTCAGCGAAGCCGGGGAAGCGGCACACCTGGGCCCTGTGAATCGCTCGGACCCGACCCCTCCACGCACCCGTGCGTCGTCACCGCTTGCCTCAGGGCCGAACCTCGTCTCGACTGCCAGGCGGAACGACGGCTCCATGGACACCGACGAGTCGGCCCCAGACGTCCTGCTCTACCCTTTCGAGCGCCACCAACTCGGCGCGGCGTGGTTCTTCGGCGACGTGAGCGCGGACGACCTCAGGCGATGGGTCGCCGAGTGTTTTCCCGGTCGGCTCGCAGGCCTCCAGCACCGGCGCCCCGACGACGCGAACTTCACGAACTCGGAGGTCGTCTTCTCGCTGATTCGTCACCGCGCGGGAATCGGGCTGTCGACGGGCGCCAACGACGGCGGCTTCCTGCACGAGGTCGCACAGCGGGCCCTCGCCGAAGGTCGGCCGTCGCTGCTGCTCGACCTCCACGAGTTCTACACCACGGCGCCGTTCGCCTGTCTGACCCGCTACGCTCCGGGAGCGCCGATGGAGCAGGAGTGGCTGGACCCCCAACGGGGGTTGGCCGCTGGCGCGCGCGCCGATGCCTGGATCTCCGAGGTGACGACCCACTCGTCGCTCGAAGACTTCATTCTTCAGGAATCACCCAGCCCCGGCGAACCCTTCGGCGGAGTGCGCGCGCGTCACCGGGGGACGCTCGAGTCGACGCTCAAGGCGTGGATGGCCGAGGGCATCGCCGTCGAGCCGCGGCCCGACCTGGTCGACCTCGAGAGTGAGCGCGAGCTGCACAGCCACCTGTTTCCCAGCCCCAGCGCTCCCCGGTGGTGGCAGGGGCTGGCGGGCTTTGTCGGGCTGGCCGTGGTGCTCCTGGCCGCATCGGGTCTTCTGAGCCTCGCGCTGTCGCCCCGTCAGCTGCCCTTCGCGGTGTTGCAGGGCATTCTGACGACGGCCGTGACGGGCTGGTGTGCGTTTCTGGACTTCCGCCGTGGCGACGGCCCCCTGGTTCCAGCGGCCATCGGGTTCCTCGTGTTGGGCGTCCTCCCGGGAGCCGTGCCCCTGCTTCTCCTGGCGACTGGAGTCATCCCGTGAAGCGTCTGCTCCTGGCGGCGTTCGTAACGGTGGGGGCGCGAGCCCTCGCAGACGTTCCACCTGACGGCCCACCGACGATGCCGAACACCGAGTGCATCGGGAAGGCGGTCGGTGCGCGCTGTGGCCACGAGGGCACCTGCGAGGAGGTGCTCGTTCGCCGACCCGACTTCTCCAACGGCGCTCCACCGACGTGGAAGCTGGTGCCGGTGATGATGTGTATCAACCGGGCCGCTCCAGTGGAGCGCTCGTCTCGGACGGGACCGGGCCTGTCGGCGCTGCTGGCGGGGCTGTTCGTACTGCTGGCCGCGCGACTCGTCTGGGCGCGGCCGCGCACCAACCGCCCGGCGGCGGCCATCGAGCGCGCAGGCTGAAAGGCGCAGCGCCGAGCACTCGCGCGCCAGCGCCCCTGCTCACACCGGTATCAGGCGTCACCTGAACCCTCGCGGGGTAGGGTCCTCCGCCATGCGCTCGTGGCTCCTCGTCGTGGTGGCCGTCTGCTCCGCTTGCCCGGCCTCCCATCGCTACCCGCAGCTCATCCGCCACGAGGCCAGCCCGCCGCCCGTCACCATCTTCCGCGACGTGCGCGTCTTCACCGCGCTCACTGACACCACGCTCGAGCACCAGGACGTGCGCGTCGAGGGTGGACGCATCGTGTCCATTTTGCCGACGGGAACGGACCTCGGTGGCGCGCGCGTCATCGAGGGCACAGGCAAGACGCTGGTGCCCGGCTTCGTCGACTTCCACGTGCACCTCACCGGCAGCCCGGCGCCGCCGTGGGCCGTGGCCTGGCCCGACGAGGCCCACAACGCGCGCGCGATGCTCGCCGTCGGCATCACCAGCGCGATGGACGTCGGCGGTGAGCTCGACCGGCTCGAGAAGCTCGACAAGGAACAACGCGACCCGGCCTGGCTGGGCCCGCGCTTCTGGTACTCGGGGCAAATCGTCTCGCTGCGCGGCGGCTACCCGACGTCGATGGTGAAGATTCTGTTCCCCTGGCCGGCCAGCGCGCTCGCCGACAAGCGCTTCTCGGGGCCCATCGACCATCCCCTCGAGGCCCGGGCGGCCGTCGACTGGCGGCTCCATCGTGGCGCGCACCACATCAAGCTCGCCATCGCCAGCGTGCCCCTCAACGCGCAGACGATGCCCGCCGAGCTCGTGCGTGCCACCGTCGAGCGCGCGCATCAGAAGGGTGTGAAGGCGGTGGCCCACGTCGACACCGCGGTGCATGCGCTGCGGGCGGTGCGGGCCGGCGTCGACGCGTTGATGCACGGCGTTCACCTCGGCACGCTCACCGCGGACGAGGCGCAGGAGCTGAAGGCGTCGGGCGTGGTGGTGTCTCCGACGCTGGTGGTGTTCGACCGCGCCGAGAAGCTGCTCGAGTTCCGCTTCGTGCCCACCGACGTCGAGCGGCGGCTCTACCCCGAGTCCTTCCTCGCGCCGTTCTCGCCCGAGGTGAACCGGCAGCAGACGCTCGACCCGCAGCTCCTCGAGTGGCTGGGCAAGCTGCGCGCCGACCGGGACGCGCGGCTCGCCGCGGTGAAGACGCTGTACGACGCCGGCGTGCCGATTCTCGTCGGGAGCGACGGCGCGGGCTCCATCGGCTGTCTGGTGGGCGGCGCCTTCCTCGACGAGCTGCGGCTGCTCGTGGAAGCGGGCCTCCCGCCGGCCGCGGTGCTCAAGGGCGCGACCGT
>JANRKQ010000228.1:0-10795 GCA_033763395.1 Myxococcaceae bacterium | reverse complement strand
GACGTTGGGCAGGTTGGCCACCTCGTAGCGCTGGTTGCGCGCCAGCACGTGCACGATGAGGTCCTGCTTGTCTTTGGCGTTGATGAGGCCCAGCCGCACCGGCAGCTCGAACTTCTCGGCGTCGTAGTGGAAGCGCAGCGGCGACAGCTTCGCCATGCCCTGCTCGAACGTCACCTTCTTCGCGTTCACCTTCGCCACGAAGAACTTGAGGCCGTTCTGGATGTACGGGCGGAACAGCGGCTCGGCGCCGGAGGGAATCTTGTACTTGTTCTCTTTGAGCCACTGCTCGAGCGCGAGCGCGTCCTTCGCCGAGAGGATGACGATGTCGTACTCACCCACCTCGAAGCGCGCTTCGACCTTCACGAGCCCTCCCTTGGGGCTGGGAGCATTCTCCTCTCGCATGACTGCCGACTTCTGGACATCGGCGAAGCGCTCGTACTCGGGCTCGACGTAGCAGGGGTCGACCTCCCAGTACTCGACGAGGCGCGGAGCCGAGAGGGTGTCGACGCGGCGGAAGACGTCACGCGGGAGCGTCTTCACCTGCTCCTTCTTCAGCACCACTGGCACCGGCACCACCATGGCGAAGTCTTCGGGCGGGCCCTGGTAGTTGTTCTCCATCGACAGCACCGTGCGCGTGCCCTCGCGCATCAGCACCACCTGGGTGGCGTTGTTGAACAACTCTGCGCCGCCGCCCGCGACGTAGAAGCCGCAGAACGCGTGCGCGGCGAAGGGGACGACGGACAGGCACAGCGTGACGAGACGGTGCATGAGACCCCCGAAGAGTGAGGAGGCCGGACTCTGCCTCATGCTTCGTGCTCGTCGAGTGAGATTCAGCCCAGCGCGCGCTGCGCCGCGGCGACACCTGCGCCTGCGTCGAAGCGGTACCCACTGGCCTTGAGGCCACGCTCGACGGCCGCGATGGTGGTGAGGAGCGCGCCAGCGTCGGTCGCGCCCATGTGCCCGACGCGGAAGTAGGTGGCCTTGATGGCGGGGTGCAGGCCTCCGGCGATGTTCACGCCGTTCGCGGCGACGTGCTTCACCAGGCCCGCGTCGACGCCGGCGGGGTACTTGAGGGCCGAGAGGGTGTGCGCGGTGAGCTCGGGCGCCTTCGTGAGCGGGGAGAGCCCGAGCGCGCTCCAGGCCGCGCGCGCGGCGGTGGCGAGCGAGACGTGCCGGGCCACGCGCTGTCGCATCGTCTCGTCGAGGAGCTGCCCGAGGCTGACGTCGAGCGCGAGGATGAGGTTGACCGCGGGCGTCGCGAAGTACGACGGCGCGCCCGCCTCGTACGCCTGCATGATGGGGAGCCACTCGGCGAAGTCGAGGTACATCGACGCGACGGGCCGGGTGCGGGCCTTCCACGCCTCCATCGCCTTCGGGCTCGCCAGCAGCACGCCGAGGCCGGGCGGAGCCCCGAGCGCCTTCTGGCTCGCGGTGAAGGCCACGTCGACGCCCCACGCGTCGAGCTCGAGCGCTTCTCCGCCGGCGCTGCACACCCCGTCGACGACGACCAGCGCGCCGTGGGCCTTCGCCAGCTTCGCGAGCGCCTGCACGGGGGCGAGGACGCCGGTCGAGGTGTCGACGTGGGTGATGGTGAGCAACTTGAAGCTGCCGGCCTTCAACGCGCGCTCCACTTCGTCGAGCGGGGGCAGGTCTCCGGGCTCTGCGCGCACGTGGGTGACACCGGCGCCGTGAAGCTCGAGCATCTTCCCGATGCGGTCGGAGAAGTAGCCCGAGTTCACCACCAGCGCGCGGTCACCCGGCTGCACCAGGTTGGCGACCGCCATCTCCATCGCCAGCGTGCCAGAGCCCGAGACGACGAAGGGCTGCGCGGTGGGCGCGGCGAAGACGTCACGCAGGCGCTTGAGGGTGCTCGAGAAGGCCTTCATGAAGACCGGGTCGAGGTGGCCGCGCTGGGGTGTGGAGAGGGCAGCGAGCACCTGGGGCGTGAGCCCGATGGGGCCGGGGATCATCAGCAGGTTCGGGTCGGTCATGAGGCGGCTGAAGGTACCGGGCTGATGTCTCCGGGTCAGCCGGCTTCTGCACGAATCGAGTCTCACCCACGCGCGGGGCGAACCAACTCGGCTATGACGGAGCCCCCGCAATGACCATCGTCCTCGAGTGGCTGAACCTCCTCGTGCGCTGGGTGCACGTCATCGCCGCCATCATGTGGATCGGCGATTCCTTCCTCTTCATGTGGCTCGACAGCCACCTCACGGCGCCCACGAAGCCGCGCGACGGAGCGGTCGTCGGCGAGCTGTGGATGACGCACTCCGGCGGCTTCTACGAAGTCATCAAGCGCAAGTCGCTCGCGCAGAGCGAGCTGCCCGCGCAGCTCTACTGGTTCAAGTGGGAGAGCTACACCACCTGGCTCTCGGGCTTCGCCCTGCTCTGCGTCGTCTACTACGGCGGCAACGCGGCCTTCCTCGTCGACTCGTCGGTCTCGAACCTCACCGCCGGGCAGGCCGTCGCGCTCAGCCTCGGGCTGCTCCCCGTGGCCTTTCTCGTCTACGAGCTGCTCTGGGCCACGCCGCTCTCGAAGGACAACCGCCTCTTCGGCCTCGTCGGCTTTGGCCTGCTCTCGGCGCTCGGCTTTGCGCTCACGCACCTCTTCTCCGGGCGCGGCGCGTTCCTGCAGATGGGCGCCACCATGGCGACCATCATGGCGGCGAACGTCTTCTTCCGAATCATCCCCTCGCAGCGGCTCATGCTCGCCGCCACGAAGGCCGGCACCCCCGTCGACACGTCGTATGGCCTGCGCGCCAAGGGCCGCTCGATTCACAACCACTACCTGACGCTGCCGGTGCTGTTCACGATGTTGTCGAACCACTTCCCGTCGACGTACGGGCACGAGCAGGCGTGGCTGGTGCTGTCGGTGCTGTTCCTCTTCGGCGCCTCGCTCAAGTACGCGATGAACTTCCGGCGCAAGACGCACCCGGTGGTGCTCACCTCGCTCGTCGGCTCGCTGGGCGGCTTCGTCTTCCTCACGATGCCGAAGCACGAAGCGCTGCCGGGGCTCGAGGCGTATGCGCACGCGAAGCCCGTGTCGTTCGCCACCGTCGATGCCATCGTGCAGTCTCGCTGCGTGTCGTGCCATGCGGCGAAGCCGGGCACCGCGATGTTCTCGGGCCCACCGCAGGGCATCATGCTCGAGACGAAGGAGCAGATTGGCCTGCACGCCGAGCGCATCTACCTGCGCGCGGTGGCGACGAAGACGATGCCGCTGGGCAACCTCACCGGCATCACCCAGGCCGAGCGCGACCTGCTCGGCGCGTGGATGGCGCAGGGCGCGAACGTCGAAGCGCCCGGGCCCGTCGAGCTCCCTTCGGCTCCGACGACGCCATCACCCGGGCCTGAGGCGAGCGCGCAAGGAAAAGCCGACACGTTGTTCTCCACCGTCTGCGCGAGCTGCCATGGCGCCGACGGCCGCGCCGAGACCGAGACCGCCAAGGCGCTGTCTCCCCATCCACGCGCCTACGTCGACGCCGAGTGGCAGAAGAGCGTCACCGACGAGCAGCTCGCGAAGGTGATCGTCGAGGGCGGAGCCGCCGTCGGAATGAGCGCGCTCATGCCGGCGAACCCCGACCTCGCGAGCCAGCCCGAGGTGGTGCAGGCGCTGGTGAAGAAGGTGCGGTCGTTCGCACCTTGAGGACTCGGGCCCCGCGATGAACGACTCGACGTCCTTCGTGAAGTGGCTGCGGGAGCGCATCGAGCCCTCGCTCGAGCGCGCGCGCACCACCGATGATCCGTTCACCGCGTGGCTCGTGCTCGAGGACGTCGACGACGCCTTCGAGGGCCGGGCGGCGATGCTCTGGGGCGCCGTCATCTCGAGCCACGTGCCGGTGCTTCGACGAGAGCTCGGCGCATGGATTGACACCGAACGCGCTGCGCTCGCGAAGCGCTGCGAGGGACGTCTGCTCGAGCTGCTCGGCCTCCAGACCTCCCCGGCGCCGGCCGGTGGCCTGTTGGCCTCGGTCAAGAGGCTCTTCTCAGGGGCGCCCTCGAAGCCGGCGCCGGAGCTGAAGCCGGACCGCGCCGCTGCGGTGGCCTGGGCGCGGCGCGCGGGGACTGCGGTGCTCGGGCTCCTCGACCATCCAGCGCCCGCGGTTCGGCAGGTCGTCGTCGAGGCCCAGACACGGGAGACGGCGAAGAGCCGCCTCGTCAGACGACTCGACGTGGAGACGGACGCGGCCGTCGCACGCGCGCTCATCGAGCGGCTCAACGCGTACAAGGTCATCCTCGAGGAGCCCCTCCGCGCCGCCGTCGCGCGCCGCTTCCCCGAGCTCCGGCCGGTGATACTGCTGGGGCAGGTCCAGGCCACCGAGGCGCGCCTGCGCGAGCTCGTCGAGTCACCTGCGACACGCCTCGACGCCATCACCGCGCTCGCCAGCCCGCAGGCCACGAAGTTCGCGGCCGCGCGAAACGAACTCCTCCTCGCCGCGCTCGACGACACCTCGCCGCCGGTCTGCCGCGCCGCCATCGCCGGCGTCCGGCAGTGGAACCTCACCGCCGCGGTCCCCCGGCTCCAGGCGCTCGCCCGCGCGGGGGAGCCGGTCGCGTTCGACGCCCTCGTCGCGCTCAGCGTCGCCGACGCCTCGCCAGCCTTCGAGCTCGTGCTCGACGGCGCACGTCGAACGCCCCCCGTGCTCACCGGCCTCGACGTCATCGCGCGCGCGCACCGGCTGAGCCCGGAGCAGCTCTCGGCGCTCGAGGGGCTGCTCCCGACGCTCCCGGCCGGCGCGGGCCGCACCGCCATCGAAGCACGGCTGCAGCGACACAAGCCGGGCGTCAGCGCGCCGCAGGAGCGCTTCGCCGACCTCACCGCCGCCATCGACGCGAACCCCGACGACGTGAACGCCTGGCTCGTCTGGAGCGACGCGGCGCAGGGCGCGGGTGATGTTCGCGGCGAGCTGGTGGCGCTCGCGCACGCCAACGAGCCGGTCCACGAAGCGCTCGAGCGGGCGCTCCCGGTGTTGGCGCCGACCCTGGGCGAGGTGGTGGAGCAGCCGGCCTCCCTCCTCGACGGCTTCACGTTGCACATGGGGCTGCCGCGAAAGGCCGTCTTCCGCGCTGACTCCCCGAAGGCGAGCCAGGCGCAGGTCGTCGCGGCGGTGATGGGCGCGCCCCTCGGGCGCTTCATTCGAGAGGTCGAGCTGGGGCTCACCGAGACGGCTGGCGACGACAACGACTGGGGCCCGGCCATCGACGTGCTGCGGCGCTGCGGCGCCAACGTGCGCTCGCTCCTGCTCGGCGCCTTCGAGTACCCCGACGACTCCGAGATTTCGTGGGTGCGCTGGGGTGACGTGAGCGGCGTGTGGAGCCTGCCCGCGCTCGAGGGGCTGCACCTGCGGGGTGGGGACGGCGAGGTGGGCCGCATCGAGTCCGCCACGCTCCGCTCACTGACCATCGAGACCGGAGGCCTCAGCCGGCCGGTGTTCGACGCGGTGCTGTCGGCGAAGCTGCCTGCCCTGCGCTCGCTCACCTTGTGGACGGGCGACCCGAACTACGGCGGCGACTCGGGCCGCGCCGAGGCCGAGGCGCTCTTCGACTGGGCCCCGTCGGGCCTCACGCACCTCGGGCTCGAGAACTGCGCGTACACCCACGAGCTCATCGCGCCGCTCGCGAAGCACGCGCTGACGAAGCGGCTTCGCACGCTCTCGCTCGCCAATGGCGTGCTGCGACCGAACGAGGTCGACCTGCTGCTCCAGCACCGGGCCGCCTTCCTGCACCTGGAGCGCTTCGACCTGTCCGCCAACCTGCTCGATGACACCGCGGTCGAGATGCTTGCGCGCGAGTTCCCCAACGCGGTGTTCGACGACCAGCGTGAGGACTACGGGGAGGACGAAGACCGCTACGTCGCGGTCGGCGAGTGACGGTCGTTCAGACGCCAGAGACCAGCAGCTCGAGCGCAGCGACGAGCACAGCGCGATGCGCTTCGAGGCTGTCCACGGGCCGCCCCAGCGACTTCGTCCGAATGGCGCCAGCTTGTTGCATCACCACCGCGTACCGGTGGCCCTTCACCATCACGATGGGATTGAGCCGCGTGATGCTGCTGCGCCCGAGCACAGCGGGGACGAGCGGAGCCACCAGCCGGGTCTCGAGCGCATCGAGGACGCCATGCTGAAGGTTCACCAACAGCGGCACCTCTCGAACGGTGCGCGGGTTGGGGTTCTTGAAGACGTCGAACTGGCGCATCACCACTCCCGGTCGTCTTCGTTCCAGATGCCGGCACGAGCGACGAACGCGTTGTACGCGTCGAAGGCCTCGGCGTTCTCCTTCTGCCAGGCAGCGACCCGGTGCTGCTGAAGCACGGCGACCAGGTGCGCCTCGAAGACCTGGGAGAGGTTGAGCCCGAGCGCTCGCGCCTCGTCGACGAGGGCTTCATCGAGCGTGACGTTCGTGGCCCTCCTGCGGGGACGTTGCCCTGCCGGTGGAATCGTCGGAGCGGCCTTGAGCGGCTGCGCACGTTTCATGCGCATACCGTATACGCATCTCGGGCTGTCTCGCCACCAGCGCACGCGACGGAGAGCGCCGAGTCAGCAGAGCCGGTTGAGCCCGTTCAGCGCGGCCACGCGGTACGCCTCGGCCATCGTCGGGTAGTTGAACGTCGTGTCGACGAAGTACCGCACCGAGTTCGCCTCACCCGCCTGCGCCATGATGGCCTGGCCGATGTGAACGATCTCGGCCGCCTGGTCGCCGAAGCAGTGAATGCCCAGGAGCTGCAGGTTCTCGCGGTGGAACAGCAGCTTCAGCATGCCCACGGTGTTCCCCGTAATCTGCGCGCGCGCGAGCGAGCGGAACATCGAGTGGCCCACCTCGTAGGGCACCCCGTCGGCGGTGAGCTGCTTCTCGGTCTTGCCCAGCGAGCTGATCTCCGGCGACGTGTAGATGCCGGTGGGAATGTCTTGCACGAGGCGGTCGTCCGATACGCCCAGCACCGCGTGGCCCGCCGCGAAGCGCCCCTGGTCGTAGCTGGCCGAGGCGAGGCTCGGGTACCCGACCACGTCTCCCACCGCGTACACGTGCGGCAACGAGGTGCGGTAGTGCGCGTCGACCTTGAGCTGCCCGCGGGAGTCCGCGCTGAGCCCCACCTGCTCGAGCCCGAGGTCGTGCGTGTTGCCGGTGCGCCCCTGCGCCCACAACAGCACGTCGCTCTTGATGCGCTTGCCGCTCTTCAGCAGCAGCACCACGCCGTCAGCCTGCTGCTCGATGCCGACGTATTCCTCTCCGTGGCGCACCACCATGCCCTGGTCGCGCAGGTGGTAGCTCAAGGCGTCGCTGATCTCATCGTCGAGGAACGACAGCAGCCGGTCGCGGCTGTTGACGAGGTTCACCTTCACCCCGAGGTTGCGGAACATCGACGCGTACTCGCAGCCCACCACGCCGGCGCCGTAGACGGTGATGCTGTCGGGCGTGTGGTCGAGCTTGAGAATCGTGTCCGAGTCGCGGATGCGCGGGTGCGTGAAGTCGATGTCGGGCGGCCGGTAGGGCCGTGAGCCGGTGGCCAGCACGATGTGCTTCGCTGAGAGCCGCGTCTTCGTGCCGGGCCCGCCGGTGTTCACCTCGAGCGTGTTGGGCCCCACGAAGGCGGCGTGCCCGTGAATCACCTCGACGTGGTTGCGCAGGTAGAAGTCGCGCCGCATCGCCACCTGCTTCGCGATGACTCCCTCGGCCTGGCGGAGCAGCGACGGGAACGACACCGGCACCGCCATCGCGGCCTCGGCGAAGAGCGGGTTCCGGCGAGCGCGCATCGCCTCGTTGATGGCGTGCCGCAGCGCCTTCGACGGAATCGTCGCCCAGTGGGTGCAGCCGCCGCCCACCTGCTCGGAGCGCTCGACCATCACCACCTTCGCGCCCCCCTTCACCGCGCGCATCGACGCGCCTTCGCCCGCAGGACCGCTGCCCACCACCACCATGTCGTACGTCTTCTCGACCGCCATGAGGCGTGTGTGTACCACCGCGCCGAGGCGTGGCGAGTCAGCAGCGCGAGCGCTCGCTCCTCACTGGCAGTAGCCCGTCACGGTGTTGCAGGTGCGCGGGGCCGTGCAGCCCGCGCCGGGGTTGTTGCAGCGGGGCTCACAGAAGCCGGAAGGGAAGAGCCCACCGTCGCGAAGACGCAAGGGCTCGCAGACGTAGCCGAACCGGCACGAGCTCTGGCCCTGGTTGGGCGCGGCGCAGCCCTCAAAGCAGACCGCGCGCTGGGGCCCCGTGTTGAGGCAGATGCCCTCGAGGAAGTCTTCCTGGCCCGTGCTGGTGCAGTCTTCGTCGATGCGGCAGTCGCGAGAGCACGAGCCCCCGAGGTACCCGGTCGGTTGGAGTCCGCCATCGGGAGTGAACAAGCCGCCGTCGGAGAACCGGAGGAACTCGGGCAGACACAAGCCTCCGGCCGTGGGCGCTCCGGGTGTCGGGGCCCTGCAGTTCGAGTTGAAGGTGCAGGGCTGGCCGATGACCGACGTGGTGTCGAGCGCCACCGACGGGTTCAAGATGTCGTTCGGCAAACAGAACGAGACGCTGGAGGTCGTCTGGCAGGTGTACCCCGCTCGACACGACGTGGTGGTGCACCCCGTCGGGAAACAGGCGGACCGCTCGAACCCGTAGATGCGGGGAAAGTTCACGCACACGCTCCCCATCGGGCACACATCGGTCCCCTGGGCCGACACGCAGTTCTCGACGGTGCACATGCCGGCCGTGAAGGTCACCGAGCCGGTCAGGTTCGACTGGAGGCAGCCGGCCGACGGACCCAGCGTCGCCTGACACTCGGTGTTCGTGACACACGGGTCGCCCACCCGCCGCCCCGGCGTGACGCACGCGCCGAAGTCGCACACCGTCCCGCCCGGACAGGCCATGCAGGCCTGCCCGAAGCTTCCGCAGATGGTGTTGCTCTGCCGATTCGTCCCGCGTGGCTGGCACGTGCCGTTCGCCAGGAGGCAACCATCACACGTCGTTCCCCCACCACCCACGCCTCCAGCGAACCCGCCCCCTGCCCCACCACCGCCGGCCGCGCCGCCACCCACGCCCGACATGCAGGTGAAGCCAATGGGGTTGCACAGGGTGCCGTTCGCCGCGCAATTCACACAGGCCGCACCGTTGACGCCGCAGGTGCCGCTGTTGGCGTTGTTGGGCGGCAGGACGCACTGCGTGCCGTTGCAGCACCCACTGCACGTCGCCGCGCTGCAGCCCGGGGAGCCTCCACCCGCGCCGCCGCCACCGACCGCGCTCCCACCCGCAGAGCCGCCACCCGCAGAGCCGCCCGCACTGCCACCGCTCGAGCCGCCACCAACCGCGCTCCCGCCGCCCACGGAGCCACCGCCCACGCCCGGCCCGGGGCCTCCTGCGCCCGTCGCGCCGACACAGGTGCACATCTCCCACGCCGTGCCCGTCACGTTGCACCGCTGCACGCCGACACAGCCGAGGGCCGAGCAGGTCTGCGACGAGCCGGGGGCGCACACCCGAGGGGGAGGGGGCGTGCACGACACCCATGACGCTCCACTGACGAGGATGGCGACGACGAGGACGTAGCGCATGACGATGTTCAAGCACGAAACACACCCGGTCTCCGCGAGTGACTTTCGTGCGTCATCGTGCGGCTTCCCGGCTGACGAAGCGCGGCCCCGGTGCTTGGCTCCGTCGGCCGTTCACCCCTCACACTGGAGAGTCCCCATGGGTCTGCTGTCCATGTTCAAGGCCGCGGTTCCGGCGAAGAAGCCCACCGATGACGTGCTGCTGCTCCACGCGATGTTGCTGATGGCTGGCGCCGACGGCTTCTTCGACGACGCCGAAGCCGACACGCTGCAGGCGTTCTTCATGCAGCTGCCCGAGTTCCAGGACAAGGAGTTCGGCGAAGTCTACGGCAACGCGAAGAAGATGATTTCGAAGTACCCGAACCTCAAGGAGTCGGTGAAGGCGCTCGCCGAGCTCTCGACGCCGAACCTCAAGCGCAAGGCCTTCATCCTCGCGGCCGACATCGCGTTCTCGTCGGGCGACATCGACGAGTCGGAAGACGAGATGCTGTCGGCGATGAGCCGCGTGATGGACATTGACGAGACGACCGCTTCGAAGGTGCTCGAAGTGCTGTCCTGGAAGTACTCGAAGTAAGTCCGGTCGTCAGCGCGAACTTCACACCGAGGTGATGGCCATGGGTGCTCCGACGTACCAGCTGACGCTCGAACGAACGCTGCGAGACACGCTCCTGGCCGACCGGCACGTGAAGTTCGCGCTCCAGCGGCTCGAGAAAGAGACGACGGGCTACGGCTACGTGGCCCGTCGCCGACTGCTGGCGCATGGGCTGCGGCTCACCCGCAGCATGGCGCCCGGGGTGGCCGACGCGGTGGCCTCGTGCAAGGCGACGCTGGGCCTCACCCAGCCCGTCGAGGTCTTCGTGCGGCCCGAGCCCGTCATCAACGCGGCGCTCGTGCGCAACCCGGGCGGGCCGCCGGCCATCATCCTCTCGTCACGCCTCATCGAGGTCTTCACCGAGGCCGAGCTGCGCTTCGTCATCGGCCACGAGCTGGGCCACCTGGCGTTCGACCACGTGGCGCTGCCGATGCCGGCGGTGGCCATGGTGGAAGACATGGCCGGCGTCATCGTGCCGCGGTCGACGGCGCTGCAGCTCTACTACTGGTGCCGGCTCGCCGAGGTGAGCGCCGACCGCGCGGGCCTCGTCTGCGGGCAGGACCCCGAGGCCGCCGCGAGCGGCTTCTTCAAGTTGGCCTCGGGCCTGTCGAGCGCGTACGTGAAGGCCGACCTCGAGGCGTACTCGAAGCAGGTGACGAGCCTGGCCGCGGCGCCGGCCGCCCGG
>JANRKQ010000227.1:0-5030 GCA_033763395.1 Myxococcaceae bacterium | reverse complement strand
CCAGGACGTCCTTCTGCTCGGCGGTGAGCGACGGATCGCGCAAGAAGCCGCCCGTGTCGTTGCCGGTCGCGAGCCAGGGTGGCATTCGCCCCTTCTGCGTCGAGTCCACCATCGCCGGGCCCATCGCCTTCGCCGCCGCGTAGCCGTCGAGCGCGAACGGACCGACGCCTCCAGTCACGTGGCAGTTGACGCACCGGCCCTCGAGAATGGGCCGCACGTCCTGGTGGAAGGTGGGCGGTGGCGTGCCGCACGCGAAGACGAAGACGGCAGCCGTC
Source organism: Myxococcaceae bacterium (assembly GCA_033763395.1). GTDB lineage: Bacteria > Myxococcota > Myxococcia > Myxococcales > Myxococcaceae > Xiheimicrobium. The sequence goes on along the minus strand of JANRKQ010000227.1, from coordinate 4,755 downwards.
GCGACGAAGAGGTGGCGCATGGGCGGCGGTTTAGCCGAGCGGTGGTTTCATGCACCATGGCCCCGGCGGGCCGCGTCATGGCCGCCCGACAACGCGCACCCGTCGCGGCTATGACTCCTGGCCATGGCAGACGCCGACTCGCGCTCGGGGCAGGTGTACTTCGATGGCCGCATTCTCGACTGGTGCGACCGCACGCACGCGCCGCACGACGAGGCGCTCCAGCGCGCGTTCGAGGCACCAGCGCGCGCGGGCATGCCGGCGATTCACGTGGCGCCGTCCGAGGGCAAGCTGCTCGAGCTGCTCCTGCGCATGGTGGGGGCGCGACGGGTCGTCGAGCTGGGCACGCTGGCCGGGTACTCGGCGCTCCGGCTCGCGCGGGCGCTGCCCGAGGGCGGCAAGCTGTGGACGGTGGAGTTCGACCCCCGCCACGCCGAGGTGGCCCGCGACGTCATCGCGAAGGCGGGGCTGTCAGCGCGGGTCGAGGTGTGCGTCGGGCGCGGCGTCGACGTGCTGCCGACGCTCGAGGCGCACGGTCCCTTCTGCGCCGTCTTCATCGACGCCGACAAGGAGTCCTATGACGGGTACGGCCGCTGGGCGGCGAAGCACGTTCGCGCCGGCGGCCTGCTGCTGGGCGACAACTCCTTCCTCTTCAAGAACCTGCTCGACGACTCGGCGCGCGCCGCGGTGATGCGGCGGTTTCACGAAGAGGCGCGGACGCACTTCGACACGGTGAACGTGCCCACGCCCGACGGCCTGCTCGTCGGCCTCAAGCGGTAGGAGTTCGACATGGCGAAGGTCCTCGGCATCGGTGGCGTCTTCTTCGTCTCGCCCAACCCCGGCCGCCTGGCCGCGTGGTACCGCCGGGTGCTCGGCTTCGAGGTCGAGCCGTGGGGTGGGCTCGCGTTCGAGTGGCAGGCGTCGAAGACGCACCTGCGCGCGACGGTCTGGAGCCCGAAGCCCAACGCCGACACCTTCGGACCGGCGAAGGCCCCGTTCATGATCAACCTGCTGGTCGACGATCTCGACGGCCTGTGTCGATCGCTCGCGAAGAAGCGCATCAAGCTCGATGGCGCGCGGGAGGACGGGGAGTTCGGCAAGTTCGCCTGGGTCGTCGACCCCGATGGCCGCCGGGTCGAGCTCTGGGAACCACCCCGTCGTGTTCGACGGGTGCGCCGCCGCTGACCATTTCGGGGCGATGGTCACGATGGCCCCGGTTGCGTGGGCAGCTGGAGCGGCCTAACCGCGCGACTCGATGACGCGTGAGATGACGAAGGGCGTTCAGCTGGCCAGCGGAGAGACGGGCTCGTCGTTCCTCCACCGGGTGCTGCGCGAGACGGCCGGCCAGTTCGCAGGCGAGCTGCGCGACGCCGGGCTCCCCGAGAGCGGCAAGACGTTCAAGGACGGCTTCGGAGACGCCCTCACCCGCTTCGAGGCAGCGCGGGTCGCGTCGGTGCGCCGCGTGGAGATGGCCCGGCACCTCGACGCGCTCACCCGTGCGGCGATGTCGCTCGACGGCGTGCCGCTCGACGAAGCGCTCAAGACGTCGGTGCCCGCGCCCTCGGTGCAGGTCCACGAGGGCACCCCGAAGGGCTGGGAGCTCGAGGTGCCGCTCGACGGCGCCGTCTACCGGGGCCGGCACGTGCAGGAGGCGCTCGATCGCCTGCTCGAGGCGCACCACCTCACCCGCGCCGCGCACGGCGCGCTCTCGTGGCTCGTCCGGCACACGGGTGGGAAGCTCGAGCTCCACGGCCAGCGCTTCGCCCTCATCGGCGCGGCGGCCGAGCTGTCACCGGTAGCGATGCTCCTCGAGGCGGGCGCCATCGTGCGATGGATCGACGTGAAGCCGCCCGCGACGGTCTCGGGGCACCTCCACACCACCATGGGCGGCGACGACGTGCTGCACGAGCCGCGCAAGGTGGTGGCGGCCCTGACGGCCTTCGCGAGCGATGGCCCGGTGCACGTCGGGCTCTTCGCGTACGCCCCGGGCGCGGGCCGCGAGCTCCGCCTCGCCGCCGCGATGGACGCCATCGTGCGCGCTGCGGGGCCGTCGGTGGTGAAGTCCGTCTCGCTCTACGTCTCGCCGACGTCACCCGGAGAAGTGCAGCCCGAGGACCTCGCGGTCGCCGAGGCCCGGGCGAAGTCACCAGCCTGGTGGCAGCGTGGCTTCGCGGCGGCGAGCGCCCTCAAGGCACCGGGCAGCTTCGGTTCTGGCAGCGCCGCCGTCGCGCGTGGGCCCATCTCGCTCCAGGGCGCCGCATACCAGGCGGCGCAGTACCTCACGAAGCTCATCGCGTCCGAGGTGCTCACCGTCGACGGGCTCGGCAAAGCGCCCATCACCGTGTCGGCGAACGTGGCCGGCATCACCGAGACCCGATCCCTCTCACACCCGCTCTTCCAGATCGCCTTCCAGGGCGCGCCCGCGTTCGGCGTGCGCATCTTCCGGCCCGAGACGACGCGCGCGCTGTCGGGGCTGCTCATGCTGCACGATCTGCTCAACCCCGAAGCGCCGGGCGCGGCGCGCGCGACGGTCGCTGGCCAGGAGGCCTCGAAGGCCCGGGCCCTGCGCAGCCAGCAGATCCACGGCGGCGCGTACGACCTGCCCTGGCAGTTCGAGTCGGCGGTGCGCACCGCGGCGGTGGTGGGGCTCGGAAAGCGGCCCGATCTCCTGTTTCGTCGCGCGCGCGGTTGAGCGCCTCACGATTGCAAACCGTCACGGCGTCGACACGGCGGACGGGTTCCGGCCTCCCTGCGGAACGCCGCGAGTGGTGAGCGCGGTCGTCGAGGTCACTGCTTGACCCTGTCGCCATCGTCGCCGCGCGCGCCCGCCCGCCGGCGGCCCGGCGAGCACGTCGTCACGGGCCACGCGGCGTGACGGGGACGGCGCGATGCACGGGGCGCTGGGTGCTGACCCAGACCCCCGGCAACCACACCCACGTCTGAAGGTTCCACACCCACGTGCCCGCCTGCCAGATGCCCTCGGGGACCGGGCACGGAGGGGGCGTCTCGACGCGCGGCGCTGGTGCTGGCAGGCGGGCGGTGAGCTCGTAGCGCTGACGTTCGGCCTCGTTCACCTTCCACCACCCCTCGAGCCAGACCCACGCAGCGCCCGTCCACTCGTAGTACCCGTCGACCCACAGCACGTAGGGCGCGGGGCGCGGAGGAATCGTCTGTGCTGGCGCTGGGGGTGGGGGCCCCGGCGGAGGTGGGCGTGGCTTCGGTCGCCGCGCCTCGGCCTCCCGCCACCGCCGCTCGCTCTCTTCGGCCCAGCGCCGCCGCGCCTCTTCTTCAGCGGCGGCCTCAGCCTGCCGACGCTCGAACTCCCGGCGGCGCTCCTCGACGTACGCCTCGTCTGGGCGCGACGGCGCGGGCAGCCCCTGGGCGTACCGCGCGCGGCGTTCGCGCTCATACGCGCTCTCCTCCTTCGGCGCGGCCAGCCGAGCCTCGCGCTCGGCTGCGTATGCTTCGCGACGACGTTCGAGCTCGGCGGCCTCGAGCTTCCGCCGCTCGTTCTCGCTCGCGAGTCTGCGGTCGCGCTCGGCCTGGCGCACCTTCGCCTCGGCCGCCTCCCTCGCAGCCGCCTCGTCAGCGGCCTTCTTCTCGTCCACCTTTCGCTTCTCGAGCTCCGCGAGCCACTCGGCCTCCGAGACGTTGGGCTCCACCGGCCCGCGCCGGAAGATGAAGGTGGCGCCGAGGTAGTCGTTCGGCGTCTCGCTCCACACCTCGATGACGACGGGGCGGCCGGCTGGGAGCGGGGGTGGAGCGTTGGCGTCTTCGTTCCGCCGCTCACGGAAGATGATCGGGGCGCTGTGGCCGCCGCCGCTCGTGACGCTCGTCTCGACGAGCTGCACGGGGCTCACGTCGGGTCCCTGCGGGAAGGCGATGGGCTCGAAGGCCGGCGCAGGCGCCGGCGCCGGCACCGTGGGTGGCGGAACGCCCAGCTCGACGCGTACGCCGATCGGAGGCGGCGCGGCGGGGTACGGCGTCCAGCCAGGGGCGGGCGCGGGCGCCGGAGCCCCGGGTGACGAGGGACCGTTGGGGGGCGCACTCGCTGGCGGCAGCGTCGCGGACCAACCCGTCAGGCCCGTGGCCGGAGGAGGCCTCTGCGGTGTCGGCACGGGGATGGGCTGTGGCGGCCACGGTGCGGCGCCCTGGAGCTGCGGTGGTGGTGCGGCCCAGCCGGCGGCAGGTTGCTGGGGCGCCGGTGGGGCGCTGCTGGCGACGACGTCAGGCGGCCGCTCGATGCATCGCCGCGAGTCGAAGACGGTGTCGGTGACGGAGCGCTCGTCACGTCCATCGCTCTCACGGTGCGAGGTGACCCACGTTCCTTCGCGTCGCTCGTCGCCGACGCTCCAGCGTACGTGCCCCTTGAGGGCCCGGGGTGACACGAGGCGCAGCTCGTACCACTCGCCCCAGCGGCTCCCGAGCGTCGTCGTCTCGAGGCGGAGCGGGCCCTGGGCGCACGCGCGTGAGGTGGCGAAGACCTTCGTCTCGAGCGGTACGTTCCGCAGGTACACGCAGCCGGTCGTCGAGACGACACAGAAGAGCAGGGCGAGCCGCATGGCGCGCGCACGAGACGTGCGCAGGTGCATTCTATTCACCCACCTGCCTGGTGGCTCGTGCGAGGCGGCGGCGCTATCTGGGAGCGCCATGCGAATCGCTGTCATCGGCGCGGGTCCCTCGGGGATCGCCGCGGCCAAGGCCCTCGTCGACGAGGGCCTCACCGACCTCGTCGTGTTCGACCGCGGCCACGAGGTG
>JANRKQ010000226.1:0-31803 GCA_033763395.1 Myxococcaceae bacterium | reverse complement strand
GCGGGCTTCACGACGGGCAGGCGCGACCGCCGCATCAGCGAACGGAATCGAGTCGGCCAGCGAAACCCATTGCCCATCGAAGTGGACCAGATCGGTCGACCGACTCGACCCATCACGGAGCCCACGCTCAACCTCGCCGGTTGGCGTGTGGGGCCTCATCGGCCGGGCGCGTGCTGGTGCGCGACCCGTCGTGCGTGACGCGAGATTCCTGACCGAGCACCCGCTACCCTTCTACCCATGCGCCCTGTCGTCCTCGTCGCCGCCGCGCTCCTCGCCGGGTGCCTCGACGTCACCGTGCCGATGCCCCCGCCCGCGCCCGGCCCGGGCTCGCTGCAAGGCACCGTCGTCTACTCGGTCCCCGGCCGCACGGGGACGCGGCCCGCGGGCGGCGCCACCGTCACCCTCGTCGGCACGTCGCGGCGCGCCACCGCCGACGCCGAGACCGGCCGCTTCGAGCTCGACGGGCTGACGCGCAGCACGGGCCAGGTGCTGTTCGCCTTCGATGCCGACGGAGACGGCGTCGTCGACCGCCAGAAGGTGCTCGAGCTGTCCGCCGTCGGCGCCGGCCGCGGCAAGACGGTCGCCCTGGGCGAGGTCGCGCTCGGCCGCAACGGCGCCGTGGTGGGCCGCGTGCTCCGGGCCGACGTCGCGGGCCCGGGAGGTCACGCTGGCACGGCCGTCTTCGTCGCCGGCCTGCCGCTCGCCACCGCCAGCAACGACCGCGGAGACTACGTGCTCGAGAACCTGCCCGAGGGCCAGGTGACCGTGTCCTTCTTCCGGGCGGGCTCCCGCGCCGAGGCGGTGGACCTCGCGGTGCGCTCCGGCCAGGAGTCCCAGGCGTCGACGGTTCGCCTCGAGGTCGACCCGATGGCCGCGTCGGCCGCGCCCGCACGCCTCACCGGCACCCTGCGCTTCGAAGACGACTCGCCGGTGGCCAACGCGCGCCTCCAGCTCGTCTCGGGCGCCTTCCGCGTCACCACCACCACCGGGCCGACCGGCGCGTTCTCCGTCGAGGCGAGCCAGGCCGCCCTCTTCCAGGTGGGCATCGAGGCCGACGGCGCGCAGAGCCTCGTCCTCACCAACGTGTTGCTCCTGCCGGGCACCACCGACCTCGGCGTGGTGCCGCTCACGCGTGGAACGTCGACGCCCATCGACTTCGACGGTGGCTTCAACCCCGGCACCCCCGACGCGGGCGCTGGCGTCATCGCCGTCATCGACCCGCCAGTGCTCGAGGTCACGCCGGGGGGCATGGGCGTGCTGTCGAGCGCGCGCTCTACCGGAACCCGGCCCCTCACCTCGCGCTGGCGGAGCGAGCATGACGGCGGCCTCGCGCTCACCTTCGCGACGCCCACGACGACCGGCGCCGTCACCTCGTTCACCGCGCCTGACGCCTCGGGCGTCTTCACCATCGGCCTCGAGGTCGTCGACGCGACCGGCGCGGTGAGCAGCGAGACGACCTCGCTCGTGCGCGTCGGGCGGCGGCCTGACGTCATGGCCAGCGCCTCGCCGATGCAGGCCTTCTCGGGCGACCCGGTGCGGCTCGACGCCACGGCGCAGAGCACCGACGGCCGGCCCATCAGCGAGTACCGGTGGGTGCAGCGCTCCGGCCCGACGGTGCCCGGCGTGCTGACGACGTTCGCGCCGACCTTCACCTTCACCGCGCCTACGGTGCCCGGCGTCATTCCGATGACGTTCGAGGTGACGGCGCGCACAGACATCGGCTTCGAGAGCCTGCCCCTCGCCCTCACCGTCGAAGTGCGGCCCCGCGGCGCGCCGATGCTCGTCGTGACCGCCACTCCACCGTCCGCGACGTGGACGGGCGCGAGCCCGCAGCAGGTTCAGCTCACCGCGACGCTGTCGGGCGGCGCGCCCGGAGACCCCATCACCTACGCGTGGTCGCCGCGCAGCCAGTCCCCCTGCCCGCTCCCCGACGGCGGGCTCGACGGCACCTGCCCGTCGGCCGTGACGCTGTCGAATGACACCGGCCCCTTCACCGAGTTCTTCGCGCCCCAGGTGTCGGGCGACCGCACGGTGCGCTTCACCGTGACGGCGCGGGGCTCTGACGGCGGGGTGCTGGACACGCGCGACCTCGACTTCCTCGTTCGCGACCGCCGGCCGCCATCGTGCCGCACCAACCTCACCCGGCTGGCGCTGCGCGTTCAGTGTGACGAGCCCATCGGGAGCGGGCTGATGCTCGACGGCGGGGCGAACACGCCGCTCCACAGCCTCGCCGTCGATGGTGGCCTCGCGCTCTTCTTCTTCGAGACGTTCCCCGCTGGCCCGCTGACGCTCGGCGTGAGTGGCCTCGCCGACTCGGCCAACAACCCACCGACGAGCCCCGTCGTGGTGCCGCCGACGCCGTCGCTCGACGTCTCGCCCGTGTGGACGTCGGGGCAGACGTCGCTCGCCGACCCGCGGCCCCTCTGGGTGCCCTCGCCGGCCTCGACGGGAGCGCCTTCTCGCCGGTTCGTCATCGGCCGTCGCACCGACGCCTCGGCCCGCAGCGTCTGGTTGTGGGACCCCGAGAACACCTGCGGCACGCCTCCGTGCGAGACCCTCGCCATGCCCATCGCGATGGCCGGGCTCGACCCGGGCCCCGCGCTCCCGGCGGTGGTGCTGGGCACGCGCGCGTTCGTCATCACGTCGAGGACGAACCCCAACGCGCTCGTCGAACTCGCCGGTGGCACGCCTCGCGAGTTCCTCGTGTCGACGATGCCGCCACTGGTGGGGCTGTCGGCCATCGGGAGCGACCTGTGGGTCTTGAGCGAAGACGGCGGCGCGCTCGTGCGACGGCGCCTCGTCGGCTCCGCATCGGACGGCGGAGCGCTGGGACCGGCCGAGGCGGTGAACGACGGGTTCAACGGCACGCTCGCCGACGTCTTCGCGAGCCCCGATGGGCGAGAGGCCGCGGCCGGCGTGGTGGACGCGATGCCGACCTTCCGCTTCCGCGGCTACGACCCCCAGCAGGCCTCGTGGGGCACCTTCGGCGAGCTCGCCCTGCCCGGGGGCGCGGCCGTGACGGCCGTACGTGGCGCGTGGCTCGGCGCCGGAGCGGGGCTGCCGGTCTGGTTCACCTCTGACGCCATGGGCGCGCTGCGCGTCGACTGGGAGCAGCCCTCGACGCCGCCCGCGCCCGCGTCCTTCACCCTCAGCATGAATGACTCGAAGGGCCAGCTCGACGCGGTGCGCTTCGGCAACGCGGTGCTGGTGGCCTGGGTCACCTTCGGGGGCGAGCTGCGGCTGACGCTGATGTCGACCGACCCGACGTCGCTGCCCGTCGACCTGCCGTCGTCGGCGACCTCGACGCGGTGGAACGACGTGGAGCAGGCCTTCCACCCCCGCTTGACGGTGACGGGTGACGAGGTGCTGCTGACCTGGTCGGTGGGTGGCGGCGCGGGGCCGTGGCGAATGAAGGCGCGAACGCTGCGGTAGGTCAGCGCTGGCCGAACAGCACGAGCGCGACCACGGTGGTGAGGAAGTACGGCACCATCGCCGCCGCCGCCGCGTAGTCCTTCGCGAGCCGCTGGCCGAGGAAGAGGCCCACGATGCTCGACGCGCTCAAGAAGGCGCCCGCCATCGCCAGCGCCGTGGTGCCGAGCAGCACCGTGGCCAGCACGCCCGCCGCCGAGGTGATGCCGGCCAGCACCTCGAGCACCGTGATGACGAAGAAGAGAAACCCGGCGAGCGGCCGCATCGGCGTCTTCTCGAGGTAGCCGGTGATGTAGGCCTTGTTGCCGCTCCAGTCGAAGACCTTGTCGAGGCCCGACTGCAGGAAGAGGACGGCCAGGAACGCGCCCACGAAGCCCTGCGCCAGGAAGAGGCCGGTGTCTCGCATGGGCGGGGCACATAGCGCGTCCTGCTTGAAAAGCACGTGGGGCCCGGCACATGGAGCGACGTGCCCATGAAGCTCCACGTCGACCTCGTCACCGCGCCGAACGCGACGCCCACGCGCTCGTTCTTCTTCCTCCACGGCATTCTGGGCCAGGGCACCAACCTGCGCACCCTGGCCAGGCGCTTCGTCGAGGCGCGGCCCTCGTACCAGGCGGTGCTCGTCGACCTGCGCGCGCACGGGGCCTCGCAGGGCGTCGAGGGCGACGACACTTTGGTGACGGCCGCCGATGACGTGGCCGAGACGGCGAAGGGCCTCGGGCTGCGCGTCACCGGCGCCTGCGCGCACTCGTTCGGTGGGAAGGTGACGATGCTGCTGGCCGAGCGCCTCGACGGGCTCGAGCACCTCGTCATCCTCGACTCGGGGCCGGGCGCCCGCACCGACTTCCGCGGCTCGGAGTTGACGATGAAGGTGCTCTCGACGCTCGAAGATGCGCCAGCGCGGTTCCCCTCGCGCGAGGCCTTCGTCGCGCACCTCGGCGCCGCGGGCATCGAGCGTGGCATCGCGACGTGGCTGGGCATGAACCTCGACCGCGGCGACGACGGCTTCCGCTTCACCCTGTCGCTCGCCCGCATCCGCGCGCTGCTCGCCTCGTACTTCGCCACCGACTGCTGGCCGGTGCTGGAGCGGCTGGCGCTCGACGCGGGCCCGGCCTTTCACCTCGTCATCGGCGCGCGCTCGAAGGTGTTCGACGCCCACGAGCGGGAGCGGGCCGAGGCGCTGGCGGCGCGCTCGGGCGGCCGCTGCACCGTCGACGTGCTGCCGACGGGGCACTGGGTGCACGTCGACGACTTCGAGGGCACGGTGCGGGCCCTGCTTTCGCGTGTGCCGGCGTGAGCGTGGCGCTCTGGTGAGCGGAGTCAGGGCCACGCCGCAGAGCCGAACGACGCCAGCCTGACTCGAGGTGGCGCGGCTCGACCCGCGTGAGCGACCCCCACACTCGTCACCGCTCCCACGTCAACAGCGAGAGCGGGTACGTCGGCCCGTCGAGGGCGAGGTCGACGAACTGCTTCACGTCGCGCCCGGCGAGCGCCACCGTCGGCACCTGCTCCCGGGTGAACCACTGCGCGGCCAGCGAGTGCTCGTCGGCCTGGGCCTTGAGCGGCCGGTCATCGGCAGGCCGGGCCACCACGCAGATGCGCAGCCGCGCCTCACCGCCATCGACGAGCGTGTGCTGGACGCGCAAGAGGCCCTCGAGCTCGACGGGCACGCCCACCTCGGCGTGGGCCATGCGGCGCGCGGCGGCGAGCAGCTCTTCGCCCGCGTCGACGCGCCCGCCCGGCAACGACCACGCCACGCCGTCCTTCGCGTCGCGCACCAGCGCCACCTTGCGCCCGGACTTCACGACGACGAGGGCGAACGTCCACGTGGGCGTCGGGGTGCGGGCCATGCCGCCACACTGCGCCGCGCCGGCCCGTCATTCAACCGCCGAAGGGCCGTGTCAGCGCTGCTTCGCGTTGACCGCGTTCGCCTCGCGCCAGCCGTCGAGCGCGAAGAAGGTGTTCATGAGGAACACCGCCGCGAACATGGGCCAATAGAAGGCGGGCGCGGCCTCTTTCACGCCCAGCTCGACCCAGGTGAGCACGAGGGCGCTCGCCGTCAGCGCGGCGCCGAAGGCCTTGCGTTCTCCGATGTAGAGGGTGCCGGGCCCCATGAAGAAGAAGTTGAGCAGCGCGGCGAGCCAGGGTCGCTTCATGGTGGTGCGTCTCCGAGAGGGACTGCGGGTGTGCCCTCTGGACTCCGCGACGCGGAAAAACTCATCGGTGGGTTGAACGATGCGGGCGGGATGCCCGGGCTCAGCCCGGCGTGGGTCCATCACCCACACGGCCGACGAACACGACGGTGCCCACGATGGCGCCGCGCTCGTCGACGGTGATGACGTGCAGCGCCGGCGGCAGGTGGCCCGCGGCATGGGTGAGCTCGACGGCGAGCACGCCGTTGAAGCCCTGGCACACCCGTGCCCGCCACGCGCCGCCGGCCGCCATGAAGTGACCCAGGAACGCCACCACGTCGGCTTTCCCGCGGAACCAGGCCGAGAAGGGCGGCATGGCGAGCGTCACGTCGTCTCGGAGAAGCCCGGCCAGCGCCTCGGCATCGCCGCGCGCCCACGCCTCGACGTACCGCGCGCTCACCGACGCCGCCGGGGGGCTGGCCGGCCCCGCGCTCCACCCGGGTGCCTTCGTGTCGAGCGTCTGCCGGGCCCGCTGGAGCGCGCTGTTCACCGCCGGCACCGTCGTCTCGAGCGCCTCGGCCGTCTCGGCCGCCGACCAGCCCAGCACCGAGGTGAGGAGCAGCACCGCGCGCTGGAGCGGCGGCAACAACTGCACCGCCGCGAGGAAGGCGAGCGCGACGCTCTGCCGGCGGGTGAGCTGCGCCTCGGGGCTCTCCCGGGCATCGAGCGCCGCGCCGAGCCACGCGTCGGGGAGGGGCTCGAGCCAGGGCACCTCTGGCGACGGCGCGCCGACGTCGACCCCGTGCGAGGGCTCGTCGTCGCGCAGCCCGGGCAGCTCCCGACGGGCGGTGCGGTCGGCGCGGGTCAACGCGGCGCGCACGCAGATGGTCCACAGCCACGAGCGCAGGCTCGCGCGCCCCTCGAACGCGCCCCGGTGCTGCCAGGCGCGCACGAGCGACTCCTGCACCACGTCCTCGGCGTCGGCGAGGTTGCCCAGCATGCGGTAGGCGTGCGCCAGGAGCGCTGCCCGGTGGGGCCGCACCTGCTCGTCGAAGGCCGCGCGGGTCTCCATGGTCGCCGATGCGAGCGCCCCCTGTGGTAACGAGGAGGCCCTATGGACGAACTCACGCAACGCACCAACGCGCTCAAGTCGATGCCGCTGCTGGCCGACCTCCCCCACGGCGAGCTCGAGAAGCTGGCGAAGCGGCTGTCGGTCGAGCAGCACCGCACCGGCTCGGTCATCATCAAGGAGGGCTCGAGCGGCGCGGCGGCCTACTTCATCGTCGCCGGGAGCTGCGAGGTGCGCCGCGAGGGCAAGCGCGGCAGCAAGCGCGTCAACGTGCTCAAGCGCGGCGACTGCTTCGGTGAGCTGTCGGTCATCAACCCCGCCCCGCGCTCGGCCACGGTGGTGGCGCTCGAGACGGCCGACCTGCTCGTGCTGAGCGAGGCCGACTTCCGCGACGCGCTGCGCTCGAACCGCTCGATGGCGCTGCAGCTCGTGCGCGCGCTCGCCAAGCGGCTCCAGTCGCGGGAAGACGAGTTCACGGGATGATCTCGACCTCGACCACGCCCTCCTGCACCATTCGGCAGCTCCTCGAGGACACGCAGTACGACCTCAAGCTCGAGCTCGTCGCCGGCGGCCCGGGCCTCGACCGCCGCATCTCGAGCTCGCGGGTGCAGAAGCCGGGCCTCGCGCTCACCGGCTTCACCGAGCACCTGCACCCGGAGCGGCTGCAGATCTTCGGCAACACCGAGATCTCCTACCTGCGCACGCTCTCGCGCGAGCAGCAGGTCGCCATGCTGCAGAAGGTGTTCGAGTCGAACCTGTCGGCGGTGGTGGTGACGAAGGGGCTCGACGTGCCGCCGCCGCTCCAGGAGGGCTGCGACCGCACCAACCTGACGCTCATGCGCACGCCGCTCATCTCGTCGGCGTTCATCTCGCAGGTGCAGTCGTTCCTCGAAGAGGCGCTGACGGCCTCGGGCAGCCTGCACGGCGTGCTGGTCGACGTCTTCGGCGTGGGCGTGCTGCTGCTGGGCAAGTCGGGCATCGGCAAGAGTGAGATTGCGCTCGACCTGGTGATGCGCGGGCACCGGCTGGTGGCCGACGACATCGTGAACCTCGTGCGCAAGCAGGGCGACGTGTACGGGCACGGCAACGAGATGATTCAGCACCACATGGAGATCCGCGGGCTGGGCATTCTCAACATCAAGGACCTGTTCGGCGTGGCCTCGGTGCGCGACCGCAAGAAGATCGAGCTCGTCATCGAGCTGGTCGAGTGGGCGCCGACGGCCGAGTACGACCGCCTGGGCCTCGAGCAGGAGTCGATGAACATTCTGGGCGCCGAGCTGCCGCACGCGGTGGTGCCGGTGCGCCCGGGCCGCAACATGACGACCATCGTCGAGGTCGCGGCGCGCAACCACCTGCTCAAGCTGCGGGGCCACAACTCGGCGCAGGAGTTCGCCGAGCGCCTGTCGCAGGCCATCTCGAAGCAGGGCACGCCGTCGTCGGGGCGGTCCCCGGTGCCCGCGCCCAGGCCGACGCCGCAGTACGAAGAAGACGTCGAGTAGCGCTCAAGCCCCACGCGGCACGTGTGCCCACCACGAGAGCGCGGCCTCGAGGTTCTTCCGCGCGCGCTCGCTCAACGCCTCCCCCAGCCCGAACTGCCACCCCCGAATCGCGAGCACCTTCGCGGGTGGCGCCTTCTCACCGGTGAGCTGCTCGAACACGTGCAGCAGCGCGCCCGGGGACAGGTGGTGGGTCGTGAGGCTCGCCGCCGCGTCGGGCGCCACCGCGCGCACCTCGAACGGCTCGGCCGCGTCGACCGCCGCGTCGACGAAGAGCACCTCGACCCGACCGACGAGGTCGAGCGCGTGCTCCGGCTGCAGCTGGTAGTCGACGAGGAGCTCGACGTCGTCACGGCGCGCAGCCTCTCCGACGAAGGCCGGACCGAGCGCGTCATCTCCGCGCGAGGGGTTTCCCCAGCCGAACACGAGCACCCGCGGCTTTCTCATGCGCTCCCTCGCGTGCCGACGCTCACCACCGCTCCGCGCGCGTCCACCAGCGTCACCTGGAGCGGCATGCGGCCCATCGCGTGCGTCGCGCAGGACAGGCATGGGTCGAACGCGCGTACGGCCACCTCGACGTGGTTGAGCAGCCCCTCGGTCACCTCGTGGCCGTCGAGGTACCGGCGCGCCACCGAGCGGATGGCCTCGTTCATCGCCTGGTTGTTGTTGGTGGTGCTCACGATGAGGTTGCAGCGCGTCACCAGGTCGTCGTCGCCGACCTCGTAGTGGTGAATGAGCGTGCCGCGCGGGGCCTCGATGACGCCGATGCCTTCCCGCCGGCGCGCTCCGGTGGAGACGAGATCGCCGTGGAGCAGGCCGTCATCCTGCAGGAGGCGCTCGAGGTCTTCGGCCGCGTGGAGGAGCTCGATCATCCGCGCCCAGTGGAACGCCAGCGGCGCGTGCGTCACGCCCGGGTACGCCGCCCGGAACTCGCGGCGCGCGGCCTCGGCGAGCGGCGTCGGCATGCGATCGCACAGCTGCACCCGCGCGAGCGGCCCCACCTTGTACCAACCCGCCTCGGGGCCGAGCCGCTCGAGGTAGGGGAACTTCATGTACGACCAGGGGCGCACCTCTTCCCGAATGAGGGAGCGGTAATCGACGGCCTCGAGCCCGTCGAAGAGCAGCCGCCCCTCGGCGTCGAGGCCCCGCAGGCCGCCGTCGTAGAGGTCGAGCGCGCCGTCGGCCGCCACCAGCCCGAGCAGGTTCGACGGCACCGCGCCGAAGTCCTGATGCCGTGCCTGGTTCACCTCGGTGAGCCGCCGCGCGAGCGCCACGGCCTCGAGCGCCCACGTCTTCACCTGCGGCACCCGGGCGAGGAAGCCATCGCGCGCGTCGAGGGCCAGGTGCTTGTTCACCCCGCCCGGCACCGCGCCCGTGCCGTGAATGCGCTTGCCGTAGACGGCCTCGAGCACCTGCTGGCCGAACTTGCGCAGGTGCACGCCCATCTTCGCGATGTCGGGGTGCTGCTCGACCAGCCCGATGAGGTTGCGCCGCGAGACGTCGGAGTCGAAGCCGAACAGCAGGTCGGGCGACGCGAGGTGGAAGAAGTGCAGCGCGTGCGACTGGAGCATCTGCCCCGAGTGCATGAGCCTGCGCAGCTTCACCGCCGACGGAGGAGGCACGCCGCCCACCACCCGGTCGAGCGCCTTGGCGGCGCAGAGGTTGTGCGACACCGGGCAGATGCCACACAGCCGCTGCACCACCACCGGCACTTCCCAGAACGGCCGCCCGACGATGAAGGCCTCGAAGCCGCGGAACTCGACGATGTGCAGGCGGGCTTCGTGCACCGCCCCGGCCTCGTCGAGGAGCAGCGTCACCTTTCCATGCCCTTCGACGCGCGAGAGCGGCTCGATGGCGATGCGGCGCAAGTCAGTCATACCGAACCACCCCCCTGGGCAACGTCGGCGCCCGCCCATCGAGCAGCGCGGTGAGGAACGCCCAGAACGCGTCGGCCGGCGGCGGACAGCCGGGCAGGAAGTAGTCGACCTGCACGAACTCGTGCACCGGGCGCACCTTGTCGAAGAGCCGCGGCAGCTCGGCGTCCGTCGGCACCGCGCGGCGTGAGAGGCCCGGCTCGGCCACGTAGACGGTGTGCAAGAGGTCCTTCACGTCGAACTGGTTGCGCTGCGCCGGGAGGCCGCCGTTGATGGCGCAGGCGCCGACGGCCACCAGCACCTTGCACTGCGCGCGGAACTCCGTGAGGACGTGCAGGTTGTCTTCGTTGCACACGCCGCCCTCGACGAGGCCCACGTCACACGCGCTCGCGTGCTTCACGTCGGTGAGCGGGGAGCGGTCGAAGGTGACGCGCTCGAGCAGCGGCAGAATGCGCTCGTCGATGTCGAGGAACGACATGTGGCAGCCGAAGCACCCGGCGAGCGAGGTGGTGGCCAGCTTCACCTTGCCCGTCATGGCTCCTCCTGGCCTTCGACCTGCGTGCGCGGCGGCGCGACGTCGTGTGGGCGCTGGCCGATGGGCGTCGAGAAGCCGACGCGCTTCTTCAAGATGACGCCGACGGGGCACACGCGCGCCGCGACGTCGTCGACCGACATGCCGGTGTCCGAGAGCCGGCCCGACTCGGCGTTGACGATGAGGTGCTTGTGCAGGCCGCGGCCCGACAGCGCGAAGACGTGCTTGTGGTCGACGTCGGCCGACGCGCGCACGCACAGCTCACAGAGGATGCACCGGTTGAAGTCGAGCAACAGATCCGGGTGGGAGGCATCGACCGGGCGCTGCGGCGACTCGTGCGCGAAGCCCGCCGAGGTGACGCCGAGGTCGGTGCCGAGGGTCTGCAGCGTGCACCCGCCCGACTTCTCGCACCCGGGGCAGAAGTGGTTGCCCTCGACGAACAACATCTGCACCAGCGCGCGGCGGTCCGCCGTGAGGGCGGCGGTGTTGCTCTCGACCACCAGCCCGGCCGAGGCCTTCGTCGTGCACGCCGCCATCGGCCGGCCGTTCACCACCACCGTGCAGACGCGGCAGGACCCATGGGCGGGGAAGTCGGGGTGCGCGCAGAGGTATGGAATGTACGTGTGCGCTGCGCGCGCGGCCTCGATGAGCGTCTGCCCCTCGTCGAACTCGATGACGACGCCGTCGAGGGTGAAGCTGGAGCGGCTCATCGCGCGCCTCCTTCCGTGCGACTGCTCGCCAGAGCGGCCTCGACGTCGAAGGCCGGCGAGAACGAGGCCGACAGCCGCCGCTTCACGTCGTCGGGGAACTTGTGCAGCCAGTGACGGAAGGCGTTGGGGGCCATCACGCCGAGACCGCAGTGCGCCGTGTCCCGCATCAGCCGGGTGAGCGTCTCGAGCTCGGCCACCTCGACGCCCGAGCCGCGGCCGGCGTGCAGCTTCGACAGGCTCCGCGCGGCGACGTGCGTGCCCACGCGGCAGGGCGTGCAGAAGCCACAGCTCTCGTGCGCGAAGAAGCGGGCGAAGTTGAGCGCGACGTCGAGCAGGTCGCGCTGGGGCCCGAAGACGGCGATGGCTCCGGCGCAGGCGAGGTCTTCGAAGGCCAGGCGGCGCTCGAACTCGGCAGGCGCCACCAGCTCACCCGCAGGTCCACTCACCTGCACGGCCCGGGCGTCGACGGCGCCGGCCAGGGCCAACACCTCGCGCAGCGTCACGCCCCACGGCACTTCGTAGACGCCGGGCCGCGCGACGTCGCCGGCCACCGACAGCAGCTTCGAGCCCGAGGACTTCGAGGTGCCGAGCGCGCTCCACGCCTCGACGCCCTCGCCGAAGACGACGGCGACGTCGGCGTACGTCTCGACGTTGTTCACGATGGTGGGCCGGCCCAGGTAGCCATGCGTCACGGGAAACGGAGGCCGGTGCCGCGGCACGCCGCGCTTGCCCTCGAGCGACTCGAGGAGCGCGGTCTCTTCTCCACAGACGTAGGCCCCCGCGCCGAGGTGCAGGTCGATGTCGAAGTCGAAGCCGCGCTCGCCGAGAATGCCGCGGCCCAGCAGCCCGGCGCGACGACGCTGCTCGAGCACCGTGCGCAGGGGCGCCTCGAGGAACTGGTACTCGCCGCGCAGGTAGAGGAAGCCCGCGGTCGCGCGCGTGAAGTGCGCGGCGATGGTCATGCCCTCGACGACGAGGTCGGCGCAGCACGACAGCAGCGCGCGGTCCTTGAACGTGCCCGGCTCTCCTTCGTCGGCGTTGCACACGATGACGCTGTCGCCGGGTGCGGTGCGGCACGTCTCCCACTTGGTCACGACGGGAAACCCTGCGCCCCCACGCCCCCGGAGCCGCGACGCCTCGAGGGTCTTCGTCTGTCCGTCGTGGCCCTGCTCGAGCGCGCGGCGCAGGGCGGCTCCAGGCACGAGCCGCGACGAGAGGACCGGCCCGCGCTGCCGAATGCCTTCGTCGACGTGGAGCAACGCCTCTGGCCAGCGCTCGATGGGCGTCCCCGCTTCGATGCACGCCACCACCGCGCCGAGGCGCTCGCCGACGACGCGGGGAATCGCGCGCCCGTTCACCAGAATCGCAGGCGCCTGGTCGCACAACCCCGTGCACGACGTGCGGTCGAGCGAGACGGCGCCGTCGGTGCGCACGTGGCCGGGCTCGACGTGGAGCCGCTGGGAGAGCGCGCGCAGCGTCTCGTGACTTCCCGCGAAGACGTCGGTGATGTTGTCCGACACGAGCACGCGGAACCGGCCGACGGGCTTGAGGTGCAGGAAGGCGTAGAACCCGGCGACGCCTTCGACGTGAGCGCGTGGCAGGCCGAGCCCGTTGGCGACGTGGGTCAGCACGCGCGGTGGAAGCCACTGGCCGCTGGCGGCCTGCACGTCGCGCAGCACCTGGACGAGCCGCGTCGGGTCGCGCCGGTGCGCGTCGAGGACTTCGGACACGGTGCGCATGGGGCAGGTCGATGCACATCGCGCGCCGTGGGGGCCGCTTCGACGAGCGTGAGCCGGGCGCAAGGCTTGCGTCGACGCGCTCGTCCGGGGTCAGTGGAGCGCAAGAAGCGGGCGACGGCTCCGTTCCAGAAACTCGATGGTTGGCCGCAGGAGCGGACACCCTTCGGGCGGCCAGGCAGATCCACTCCATGTGCGGTTGCCGCCGACTCGGGAGAACGGCCTCAAGAACGTGTCGTGGGTGAAGTGCGAGCAGATCTTCACCCTGTCGAAGGACCGGCTCCGCGAGCACCTGGGCCCCGTCACGCCCGATGAGCTGCGAGCCATCGAACGGGCCATCGCCCTCAACCTTCACCTCGGTTTGGAGCACGACCGACCACCCTCACAGCCGCGTGGTGACGAGGTCGAGCGGGAACTGCGAGTTCGCGTGCGTGTCGAGACCGACGCGCAGGTTCACCGAGCTGTTCGGCGGAACGGTGACGACGACGAGCTGCGCCGAGCGTTCGTACGACGTCGACCCACCGGGCTGACCGAGCTGCACGCGCCCCTTCACGTTCGCCATCGTGCCGCCGGTCGCGCTGATGACGACCGGGCCGTTGTAGCTCTGGTGACCCTTGATCTGCGCCCCGTCCTGGCCTTCGGGTGGCGTCTCGAGGCGCACCGCCACGCGAATCGGCACGTTCGAGTCGTTGCGCAGCGGCACGGTGGTGGTGATGCGCTTGCCGTACGCGCCGACGTCGCGGCTCGACGACCCCGGCCGGGAGCCGATGAGCTCGGGCGGCTGCGCGTTCGGGCGAATGCGCACGAGGCTCGAGGCGCGGGCCGTGCTCACCACGAGCGTCTCGCCGCTCACCTGCCCCGCCGTGGCGCCAACGAGGCCGTTCACGCGTCCGAGGATGCCGCGGTTCACCGTCGGGTCGAACGCGTTGGGCTTGCCCTGCGCGCCGAGCGTCGCCTGGCCCTGCGCCCACTGCCGCACCTGCGCGTCGGACTGGGTGAACGGATCCGGCGTGACGCCAGCGGCGCGCATCACGAAGCGGACCTCCTTGAGGTAGTGCGGGTGCTCGGAGAGGCGCGCGAGGGGAATACGGTAGCCGCGCTGGCCTTCCGTGGGCATCACCGGCGTCTGGCTCAGCTCGAGGGCCGAGCGCCGCGTGCCCGGTTCGTGCGCGACCACGTCGACATGGAGCTTCCCCGCACGCGACCCGTCGTCTGCCGGTTCGATGGTAGCGTTGAAGGCGACGAAGCCGCGGTCTCGCGCCTCGGCCACCGGCACGCGCACGACGCCGCCTGGAGGCACCGTCACGGTCCTCGACGTCGGGGCGACGCCGGCTGGGTCGCTCACCGCCAGCGAGACCTTGAGTAAAAGCGGCGTCGCGCCCGGGTTCGTCAACACCACCGACTGCGCCGCGGGCCGGCCGGTCATGTTCTTGTTCGACGAAAACACCTGCTGCGGCACGGGTCGCCCGTCGCGAATGAACCCCACACCGCCTGGCGCGACGGCACGCGACGAGTAGCTCCGACCCGGTTGGCAGGCCGGCTGGCACGATGCGCGCGATGGCCGAGGCCGAGACCGAACAGGTGCTCGACGAGCTGGCGACGTTGCTCGCGACGAACGGGCTCGGCGACTTCGTCTTCGGGCCCGTGCTGACGCCAGACCCAACGTTCTTCCCGGACGCGTGGCGCGGCGATCTGCCGAGCGCCGAGGCGATGCTCCGGCGACTGCTGGCGTACGCGCGGCTCGGCTCGCTCCCCTTCGTGCTCTGGCGCTTCGATGATCCGCGTTGGCTCGAAGGCGAGCACGAGTGAGAGACGACGCATCACGACGCCGCGGCCTTCTTCGACGGGGCGAACGAGTTCGGCACGTACCTCTTCGGCGTGCGGGCTGATCAATGGGCGGAACCGATGTCGCTGGCGGGCGTGCTGGCGCACGAGACCGCGCATGCCTGGCGCTTCCGCCGTGACGTGACGTCGAGCCACGACGCCACCGAGGAGCGGCTCACCGACCTCACGTCGGTCTTCCTCGGCTTCGGGGTGCTCGCGGCCGCGGTGGCATATCGACATGCGCCGGAGCTGCAGCGTCGGGGCTACCTGCCGCTCCACGTGGTGGCCTTCGCGCTGGGCGTGCAGCTGGTGGTGCGGGGAAACGAGGCTGAGTGGGCGCTCATCGACGAGGCGCTCGGCGCGGACGCGAGAGCCATCGTGCGCGACGTGCGGCGGCAGTGGGCTCCCCGGCGGGCCGAGCTGCTCTCGCGATTGGGCCTGCCTCCCGAGACGACGTGGAAGCGCCCGGTGCCTCCGACGCTGCCGCAGCCGTGGAGCCCACGCGTCGTGTCGGGTCGCGACGTGGTGTTCCGGGTGGCCGAGGCGCCGTGGTGGCCGGTCGCGACGGTGGCGGCGATCGTCTCGGGTGCGGTCGCGATGGCGAACCAGTCGTGGTGGCCGCTGCTGGGCGTCGGGCTGACGCCGCTCGCGGTGCTGTTCCGAAAGGACGTGTGCTCGGGGTGCGGAGCTCGGCTCACCCCATCGGCCGGTCGCTGCGCGGGCTGTGGCGGTGAGGTGAAGGGGCGAATCCGCCGACGCGCAGCGCACGCCGCGGCCGAGCGCGCGTTCCTCGAAGCCGCGGAAGACACCCGCGCGGCCGAGGCACGCGACGTGGTGAAGGACTTGTTCTCGAGGGCACGGGACGACGAGCGCGAGGAGCCCTCGCCTGGATGAGCGACCCACGCTCCGAAGTCGTCAGAGAAGTGGCTGCCGAACCGTCACGCGCCGACATGGAACGCTTCGTCATCGACAGCTCGGATGAGTCGCTCGGGCTCGCGTTCTTCGTGCTCGGCATTCGCGGACCCGTCGCGGCCAGCGCGACGTTCCGGCTGATCCAGGTCGAACACCAGTACGGTGGCTATGCCTGCGCTCACGAAGACGTGACTGGTGTGATCTTCCGGCTTCACGAAGCCCGGTCACGCAAGGACCTGAGGCCACTGCTCGGAGGCATCGGGGCCATCTCGGAACAAGGGGCTCCTCCGGACTACCCGGTCGATCATCGCCTCGAAGCGTTCGGCTACACCTCTGGCGAACCGCTCGAGCCGAGAGCCGTCAGCGACGTCTTCATGGACTACCTGCCGATTCCAGCCTTCTCACGGGCGTGGGAGGCGTTCGCCGAGCGCGTCCCGGTCGAGCCTTCCGTCATGGGCGGCTGGACCGCCTGGGAACCCGATGGACTCTGCGCGATGAATGACGAACTGCTCGATCAGCTGGTCGCCGCTGCGGCCATCTCACGGCAGCCGCTGGGCCTGTACCTGCTCTGGGCCAACAGCGACTGACGACTCCGGGTAGGCTCACGCCATGCTCTCCGTCCTTGTCCTGGGGCTGTGTCTCGCGGCACCCGACGGAGGGGCCGAGGCCCCGAAACGCCTTCGGGTGCTGATGCGGAACGCCGGCGAAGGCTTCCTCCCACCGCAAGCCAACCCCGAGACCCGTGAGCTCGAGCTGCTCGAAGAGTTCGCCGACCGACACCACCTCACGCTCGAGCGCGTCGTCGTCGAGCGCTTCGACGAGCTCATTCCCGCGCTGCTCGCCAACCGCGGAGACGTCATCGCGGCCGGCCTCACCATCACGCCTGAGCGCCAGAAGGTGCTCGCCTTCACCCGCCCCACCGAGGTCGTCGACGAGCTGCTGGTCACCCGCGCCACCGACGGCGGAGTACCGCGCACCGTGAAGGACCTCGCCGGCGCCATCATTCACGTCGCGGCTGGCAGCGCCTTCATCGACTCCCTCGAGGCCGTGAAGGCACAAGGTGTCTCGCTCACCATCGCCGCCCAGACCGGCTCGTTCCCGCCCGACCAGCTCGCCTTCGACGTCGCGCGCGGCGCGAGGCCCTTCACCATCGTCGACAGCCGGCGCTTCGAGACCATCAGCCAGTACACGAAGGGGCTCGTGGCGCCCTTCCCCATCGCGCGCGACCGACCGATTGCGCTGGCGCTCCGGCCACAGGACACCGCGCTCCGCGCCCAGCTCGACGCCTTCCTCATGGAGCGCGCCTTCCTCGACGACCTCGGGCCAGCGCTGGGCGACCTCGACGACATCAAGAAGCGCGGGCGGCTCCGGGTGCTCACGCGCAACAACGCCGTCACCTTCTATCTGTACAAAGGAGAACGTCGCGGCTTCGACTGGGACCTCGCCAAGCTGCTCGCGAAGTCCCTCGGCGTGCGCCTCGAGGTGGTGCTCGCGCCGTCGTACGACGAGCTGATTCCGATGCTGAACGCGGGCCGCGGCGACCTCATCGCGGCGTCGCTCACGGCCACGCCGGAGCGCGAGCGCGAGGTGGCCTTCTCGACGCCGTACCTCTTCGTGAAGGAGGTCCTCGTCGAGCGCGCGAGCCCCGACGGAGGCATCACCCGCCCCGAGCAGCTCCGCGGGCGGCGCGTCACCGTGCGCGCCTCGTCGTCGTACGCCACGACCCTCGCCCCGCTCGCCGCCCAGCACGGCTTCTCCATCGAGCCCGCCGACGAAGACACCGAGGTGGAAGACCTCATCGCCGACGTCGCCTCGGGCGCCATCGACCTCACCGTCGCCGACAGCCACTTCCTCGACGCCGAGCGCCTCACGCGCTCCGACGTGCGCGCCGCGCTGCCACTCTCTGCCGACCGCCCCCTCGCGTTCGCGGTGCGCAAGGACAGCGTCAAGCTGCTCACGGCCGTGAACGCCTTCGTCAAGAAGACGTACCGCGGGCTCGAGTACAACATGATCAAGAAGCGCAACTTCGAGAACCGCCAGTCGGCGCTCCTCGCGCGCACCCAGGACTCGGCGAAGACCGGCTCGCTCTCGCCGTACGACGGCATGATCAAGAAGTACTCCCGGCAGTACGGGTTCGACTGGCGGCTCATGTCGGCGCAGGCCTGGCGCGAGAGCCAGTTCAACCCGAAGGCCACCTCGTTCGTCGGCGCGCAGGGCCTCTTCCAGGTGATGCCTGCCACGGGGAAGGAGATGGGCTTCACCCGGCTCTACGACGCCGACACGGGCGCGCACGCGGGCATCAAGTACATGCACTGGCTGCTCAAGCGGTACGAGCCGTCGCTGCCCCTCAACGAGCGCGTGCGCTTCTCGCTGGCCGCGTACAACGCTGGTTTTGGCCGGGTGGAAGACGCGCGGCGGCTGGCCGTGCTCCTCGGCCTCGACCCCGATGTCTGGGACGACAACGTCGAGAAGGCGATGGGGCTGCTCGCGCGCTCGAAGTACGCACGAATGGTCAAGGGCGGGTTCTGCCGCTGCCAGGAGCCCGTCGACTACGTGAACGTCATCGAGAACAAGTACGAGTCGTTCGCGCAGCTCGTGGAGGAATAGGTCACCGGTCGGTCACGCTCCGGGCTGATCGGTTCCGAGTCCGGGTAAGCAGCCGTCATGTCGACGCTCGACGCGACGGTTGCTCCAGACGTTGGTGAGGGAGACCCTTCCGCCCGACGGCGCATGCTGCCGGTGCTGTTCCTCGGCGTCTTCATGGCCGCGCTCGATGCGGCCGTCGTCGCGCCCGCCGTGCCCGCGCTCAAGGCTGCCTTCGGCATCGACAACCGGCAGGTCGGCCTCGTCACCATCGTCTTCAGCCTCTGCTCGCTCAGCGCCACCGCGCTCATGGCAAACCTGTCGGACCGCTTGGGCCGTCGCACCGTGTACCTCTTCGACATCGCCGGCTTCGCGCTCGGCTCGCTCGTCATCGCGCAGGCGAGCAGCTTCGGCGCGGTGCTGGTCGGCCGCGCCATTCAAGGCCTCTGCGCGGGTGGCATCACGCCGACCGCGAGCGCCGTCGTCGGTGACGCGTTTCCACCCCAGGAGCGCGGCAAGGTGCTGGGCCTCATCGGCGCCACCTTCGGCATGGCGTTCCTCGTCGGGCCCCTGCTCGCCTCGGCGGTGCTGGTGGTGGCGAGCTGGCCGTGGATCTTCCTGCTCAACCTGCCGGTCGCGGCGCTCGTCTTCACGCTCGGCCTCAAGGCGCTGCCTGGCCGGCCCGCACGACCGGAGCAGGCGCCCTTCGATGCGGCCGGCGTGCTCGTGTTGGCCGTCACGCTCGCCTGCCTCATGCTCGGCATCAACCGCGCGCTCGATCTGCAGCTCGGACGAACGCTGTGGCCCTCCCTGCTCGGCGTGGCCGCCCTCGGGGTGCCGGTGCTCGTCGTCATCGAGCGTCGCGCCGCGCAGCCCATCGTCCCGCTGAGCCTCTTCACGCGCCTGGCGCTCCAGCGAACGTGGCTGCTCTGCGTGGGCGCGGGGTTCGGCATGGGCAGCATCATCTTCATCTCGTCCGTCGCGGTGGCGGCCTTTGGCGTCACCGCGCAGAAGGCGGGCCTGTTGCTGATTCCGCTCGTGCTCGCGTCGGCGGGCGGCTCGATGGGCTTCGGGCGTCTCCAGCATCGGGTCGGCGCTCGCGTCGTGTTGCTCTCGGGCTTCGGAGCGCTCCTTCTGGGCTCCGCGCTACTCGGTGGCCTGACGCCCACGTGGGTGAGCTTCTTCGGCTCGACGATGCTGGTGGGGCTCGGCGTCGGCATCGTGGTGGGCGGCACGCTGCGCACGATGGTGCTCGACGAGGTCGACGCGACCCAGCGGAGCGCGGCGCAGGCCCTCGTGAACATCTTCATCGCCATCGGCAACCTGCTGGTGGTGGCGACGCTCAGCGTGGTGGCTGACGGCGGCGGCGGTGGCGCAGCGGGGCTCTCGCGCGCGTACCTCGTGGCGGCCGGCGTGATGGCGGTGATGCTGGCGCTGTCGTCGACCATTCGGCGGCGAGTGGCATGACGGCGCTGGTGCGGCTGCCGTCAGGCGGAGCGCTCCACCACGAAGGCCCTGAGCGCGCTGCCGGACCCGCGCTCCTCTTTCTTCACGGTGTCGGCGGCGGTGCGTGGTCGTGGGCTCCGCAGCGCGCGGCGCTCTCGCCGACGTGGACCTGCTTCACGTGGGAAGCGCGCGGCCATGGGCAGGCCTCGCCGTGCGACGACGCGGGGCTCGCCGACTCGCACCGCGACGCGCAGGAGGCGCTGGCGTGGATTCTCGAGAACACCAGGCACGACGTGGTGCTCGTCGGGCACTCGATGGGTGGGCTCATCGCGGTGGCGCTCGCATGTGAGGTGCGCACGCGCATCGCTGCCCTCGTCCTCGTCGACCCCGTCTACGCGGAGCGCGGTAACGGCGTGCCGCTCCCGTCGCTGCTCCTCGCCCCGCTCCGGGTGTTCTTCCGCGCGGTGGCCCGTTCGTTCCAGCGTGACGGGTGGCTGGGGCGCTTCATCGCCTGGCCGTTCTTCAAGTGGGCGTTCCTCGACGCGCGCGTTCGCGATGCGACGTGGCCGGTTCAGCTCACGCAGAAGCCCATCGAGTATCCACGCACCGTGCTCGAGGCGCTCGATGGCGTGAAGGGCTTTCCGTTCCGCCCGTTCGCCGATGAGCTCGACGTGCAGACGGTGCTGCTCGAGGCCGTGCAGAGGCCTCGACAGAAGAGCCGGTTCAGCGCGCTCGTTCCGAGGCTCCAATCGCGGCTCGGCGGTCGTTTCACCTACGACGTCGTCCGCAGCGGCCACTATTTGCAGCTCGACAGGCCTGATGAGGTGACGCGCCGGCTGCGGGCCCTGCTCGACGTCAGTCCCACGGGTTTGAACGCTGATCGGTGAGCGCCAGGAGGAAGCGCGCCTTTCTTCTCTTCGCATCGATCGGCACGCTCGCGCGAGCGCACCTCGCGGCCCGCCGCGTCGGGGAGCTGCGCCTCCCGTCCAACCGATGACAGGCGCGAGGTCCGGAGAAGAAGCGGCTGCCGGGGCGGGGCGCCGGCGAGCCCGGAGACAGGTGGAAGCGCCTTCACGACGCGCGAGCCGGAATTGCTGACTGTCGCCAATTGGAGCGTCGGTGAGAATTTCAGCCCGGGGTGGAATTCCCACATTTCAGCCTGAGGCTGGTCCTCCTAGGCTCTCGCCTCTCGATGCAGCTCCCTCGCCGTCACCACCTCGTGTGCTGGGTGCTGCTCGCGGCCGCGCTGACGTCGCAGCCGACCCTCGCGCAGGACCGCGGCTTTCGCGTGCATCGGGACGAGGTCACCCCGGCCGGGACGACCCAGTTCCTCGTCGACCGGCCGTGGTTCACGAAGACGCGGAGCTTCTCGGTGGGCTTGAGCGGCCACTACGCGCTGGCTCCGCTCACGCCACGCCTCGCGACCGGGCGCAACGACCTGTCGCCGCTCCTGACGAACGTGTTCCTCGCCTCGTTCGACGTCGCGGGCGCGCTCTTCGACCGATTGCTGCTGAGCGGCAGTCTGCCGGTGACGCTGTCGGAGCAGGGCCGCGTCGAGCTGGTGAGCGGCGCCGGTCCCCTCTCGGGGCTCGCGCTCGGAGATCCGCGCGTCGGCGCGATGCTGCGCCTCTTCGGGCAGGGCGACCGCGACCCCATCTCGCTGAACGTCGGCGCCGACGTGTGGATCCCCATCGGAGGCGCGGCGACGGGCCAGGGCGACCGCACCGCGCGCGTGATGCCCCGCGTCGTGCTGTTCGGCGCCGGCGGCGTGTTTCGCTGGTCCCTCGACGCGGGCTTTCTGTTCCGCGGGTACTCCTCCATCGGGCCGCCCGCGCTCGGGCTCACGGCCGCGTCAGAGGCACGGGTCGGCGTCGCGCTGGGGCTCTCGCTCTTCGACCATGTGCTGCAGGTCGGCCCGGAAGCCCGCGCGAGCACGCAGGTCGTCGGCGCGCAGGCCTTCAGCGTGAACGGCTCGAGCCTCGAGGTCCTCGGCGGCGCGCACCTGCTGCTGCTCGACCACCTGCTCGTGGGCGTCGCCGGGGGCGCCGGCTTTCTGGGAGCGCCCGGAACCCCTGACGCGCGCCTCATCGTTCGCCTGTCGTGGGCGCCGCGTGGGCCCGAGGCGCCGACCCCACCGGTGCGCAGCGAGCCTCCGCCGCCCGTCGTCGTGCCGCAGCCCGTGGCACCGACGCCTGCGCCTCCCCCAACGGTGGTCGTCACGCCGCCGGCACCGCCTCCACCTGCCACGGCGTCTCGCGACGAGCGCATCGCCATCACCATCGTCAACGCGCCCACCATCATCATCGTCAACGGCCGGCCCGGGGACGTCGATGGAGACGGCGTGCTCGACGCGGTCGACCGCTGCCCCTTCGAGCCCGAGACGGTCAACGAGGTGCGCGATGGCGATGGCTGCCCCGAGCTCGCCCTCGAGGCGGAGCCTGCGTTGAAGCGGGTGCTCCAGCAGGCGGCGACGCGCATGACGCCGGCGTCTCCGTCGACGCCGGTCGCGCCAGCCCCCTCGTTGGAGCCCGTCAAGCCGGTCGACTCCGATGGCGACGGCGTCGCAGACGACCTCGACCGGTGCCCCGCCACGGCCGAAGACGCCGACGGCTTCGAAGACGAAGACGGCTGCCCCGAGAATGACAACGACCGCGACTTCGTGCCTGACGTCGCCGACCGCTGCCCGATGGAGGCCGAGACGCTCAACGGCTTCGAGGACGACGACGGCTGTCCCGACGCCTCGCCCGACGCCGATGAAGACGGTGTCTCGGACATCGCAGACCGCTGTCCCTTCGAGGCCGAGACGCGGAATGGCGTTCGCGACGACGATGGGTGCCCTGAGGTCGCGGTCGTCCAGCCGGCGCTCGCCGCGACGGCCGCCACGCCGATCGCGCCCGACGTGCTGCCTGCCGCTTCGGCGACCGTCGACTCCGACGCCGATGGAATCACCGACGATGCCGACCGCTGCCCGCTCGACGCCGAAGATCGCGACGGCTTCGAAGACGAAGATGGCTGCCCCGAGCTCGACGACGACGGCGACGGCATCGCCGACGCGAAGGACCGCTGCCCGGCGGCCGCCGAGACGTTCAACGGCTTCGAAGACGCCGATGGGTGCCCAGACGTGGCGCCCGACGCCGATGGTGATGGCTTCGCGTTCACAGAGGACCGCTGCCCGCTCGAGGCCGGTGGCCCGCCAGATGGGTGCCCTCGCAGCCTGTCGACCGCGGCGCCCGTGGCCGTGGCCGTCGAGAAGCCGACAGAGATGCCGAGCCCGCCGTCGACTCCACCGAGCGATACCGACGGTGACGGCGTCATGGACAGCGAGGATGCGTGCCCGCGCTCGGCGGAGGACCGTGACGGCTTCGAAGACGACGACGGGTGCCCCGAGACCGACAACGACGGCGACGGCGTTCTGGACCCGGCCGACAAGTGCCCCTTCGTCGCTGAGACCATCAACGGCGTGAAGGACGAAGACGGCTGCCCCGACGTCGGAGCCAGCGCCGTGTCCATCGTCGGCGACCACGTCGTGCTCGAAGGAGTCGTGCGGTTCCGCTCCGGGTCGGCCACGCTCGAGCCCTCGGCGCTGCCGCTGCTCAAGCAGGTGGCCAGCACGCTCAAGGCGGCGCGCAGCCTGTCGGTCGAGATTCAAGGCCACACCGATGACGTCGGCAGCGCCTTCAAGAACGTGAAGTTGTCGCAGAAGCGCGCCGAGGCGATTCGCGCGGTGCTGGTGAAGGCCGGCGTCGCCGCCACGCGCCTCGTCGCGAAGGGCTACGGCCCGACCCGCCCCCGCGCGAGCAACGCCACCCCTGCCGGGCGCGAGCAGAACCGCCGCGTCGAGTTCCTGATTCTGGGAGAGCCCCGATGACCCGTCCCCTCTTCGTGCGTGCGCTCGTGGTGATGAGCTTTGTCCTCGCGCCTGCTGCCCGCTCGGCGCCCGATGCATGTGGCGGCGTGAAGCTCGAGGGCGGCGCCATTCGCCTGGGCAAGCCCCTCACCGATGCGTTCGTGAAGACGGCCGACGGGCGCGCCTGCCTCGGCGACGTGGTGAAGGAGGTCGAGCGCAACCGGCTGGTCCGCGCCGTCACCGTCGCGGCCATCGTGTCGGACGCAGAGCGCGCCAGCGGCAAGGGCCTGGACGCCGCGAAGGCCGTCGCGGCAGCCCTCGTCGAGGCCGGCCTGCCGAAGAATCGCGTCTTCAGCCTCGCGCCCGCGCCGCAGCGCACCGACGTGCCCGGCCTCTCGTTGCGGTACGTCGAGCGCGCACCGGAAGACGTGGTGGCCCGCGTGGCCTCCGCGGGTGGAAGCGTGTTCCTCGGCGCCGACGAGCGCGCCCTCAAGCCCGCCGAGCCAGGCATGCCGGTGCTGGTGAACGAGCTGGTGAAGACGGGCCCGAACGCCCGCGCCACCATCGCCATGAAGGACGGCAGCACCATCGAGGTGAAGCCCGAGTCGACCATCAAGCTCGCCGTCATGCAGTTCCCCGCGGGCGGAGAGCGTCAGGTGAAGATCGAGATCCTCGGCGGCGGCATCGTGGCCGACGTGAAGAAGGCGACGCAGCTCGGCCGCTTCGAGGCTTCGACGCGCGTGGCGGTGGCCTCGGTGCGCGGCACGCAGTTCCGGCTCGGCGTCTCGGAGGACAGCGGCGCGCGCCTCGAGACGCTCGAAGGGGTCGTTGGCGTCGCGCCGGCGAACAACCCCTCGGCCACGCCCGTCGAGGTCAGCGCCGGGCAAGGCACCCTGGTGAGCGCGGACGGCAAGGTGGAGGCGCCCACCGCGTTGCCGGGCGAGCCGACTCCGACCTCGCCCCTCAAGGGAGCCATCGGCGCCGACGCGCGGCTCGACTGGCAGGCGGTCACCGGAGCCACGCGGTACACCGTCGAGCTCGCACGCGACCCCGACTTCCTCGTCGACGCGAAGAGCGCCTCGACCGAGGCCACCACGCTGTCGTGGCCCGAGGCGCTCGCGAAGGGCAAGTGGTTCTGGCGCGTCACCGCCGTCGACGCGAAGGGCTTCTCGGGGCCGTCGTCGAAGATCTACGCCTTCACGGTGGGCAAGTGACGAAGCCCGCCCGCCTCGACCTTCCGGGCCTCGGGCTCGTGGGAGGTGCGCTCGCCCTCTGGGTGATGCGCGACGAGGCGGCGTGGGCCCTGACGGCCCGCTTCAAGGAGGTCGGCTTTCCGCCGCTGGCGCTCCTCGTTCGGGCCACCGTCGTGCTGCTCGGCGTGGCGGGCGTGTTCCGCGTGCGGGAGCCCCTCCGGGCGCTCGGCGCGTCGGCCCTGAGCGTGCTCGATGCAGCCGAGGCCCGGCTCGCGGCGCTCCCGACGACGCGGGGCCGCGTGCTGCGCTCACTCGCCCTCACCTGCGTGGCGTCGGGCCTCACGCTCGCGCTCTTCGAAGGCACGGCGCTGGGGCCGATGCTCGAGACGCGGGTGCTCGACCTGTTCTTCCGACTCCGGTTTCCCGAGCGCTCGCAGGCCGAGCTCGCCACGGGCCAGGCGCTCCCTTCGGCGAAGCCGCAGCCCGACGTGGTGGTGGTGGCCGTCGACGACGACACCATCTCGCACCTCGGGTGGCCGCTCCCACGCATTCACTACGCACGGCTGCTCGAGCGGCTCGCGACGTCGGGCGCGCGCCGGGTGGCCTTCGACGTCTCGTTCGTGGACCCCTCGAGGGAGCACCCCGAGTGGGACGCGGCGCTCGGAGACGCCGCGCGAGCCGCCCCCACCTCGGCCTTCACCTTCACCGTCACGCGCCTCGGCACCGGCGCGCGGCCGACGATGTCGGAGCGTGCCCTCGCGGCGCTCGACGCCAACTCGATTCCACTCCACCCGTCCGCCGAGCGACTCCCGGAGTACGCCGCGCTCGTCGGTGGCGACGTGGCACCGCAGCCCGTGCTCGACGCGCTCCTCGAGTCAGGCCGGCCGCTCGCGATGGCGAACGTCCTGCTCGACTCGGGCGACGACCTGCTCCGCCACTCCCTCGTGGTGGCGCGCCTGTCAGGCCGGCTCCTGCCGTCGTTGTCGCTGCGGCTCGCGGCCGAAGAGCTCGGCGTTCCGCTCGCCTCGATTCGTGTCGAGCCGGGCTCGCACGTCGACCTCGGCGGCCAGCGGCGGATTCCCATCGACGCGCTCGGGCGAACGCTCGTACGCGCCCAGGGCCGTCACGACACCCGTGGTCAGGGGCCGTTTCAGTACGTCTCGCTCTGGTCGTTGCTGCGCAGTGACGTGACGCTCACGCTCGCCGGAAACCCGCTGGGAGAAGACCAGCGCTTCGTGCTCGACGAGCAGACCCGCGTCACGAAGGACGGCGTGGTGCTCTCGGCCGCGGAGGTCGACGGGCTGGTGCACGAAGGCGCGTTCCTCTCGGGCACGGCCCGCTACTCGACCGACCCGGGGCGCATCGTCGAGCTCGCCCTCTCCTCGACGGCAGCGCGGCCGCCCGAGCCCGACTTCGAGCTGCTCGACGAGCACGTCATGCGCTTTGGCACCCTGGTGGCCAGCACGAAACGGAACCAGCTCGACCCGGCGCTCTTCGCGGGGAAGCACGTGTTGGTGGGCTCGACGGCGCTGGCCGCCGCCGACTTGCGGAACACGCCGCTCGGCGAGGCCCCGGGCGTCGAGCACCACGCCACCATGCTGGCGAACATCCTCCACCAGGACTTCTTCACCGAGTCGCCCCGCTGGGCCGGTGTGCTCTTCGTCCTGGCGGCGGCGCTGCTGGCGGCGCTCGGTGGTCTGTCGCTCTCGAGTGAGCTGGCGCTCTTGTCGACGGCGCTGTTGCTGCTCGGGTGGTTCACGGCCTCGTACGTCTCGTTCGTCTCTGGGGTGCGGGTGCCCGCCGTCGCGCCGTCAGCGGCGGCGTCCTCGAGCGCGCTGCTCGTCCTCGTCCTCGGTGCGCGCGCCGCCCGACTGGCCCGACGAAAGGCCGAGTCCGAGCGGGAGTTCGTTCGGCAGACCTTCGGCCGCTACCTCACGGAGCAGGTGGTGCAGCAGCTGCTCGACTCACCCGATGGGCTCGCGCTCGGCGGCAAGCGCGGCTTCGTCACCATCATGATGACCGACCTCCGCGGCTTCACGAGCATGTGCGGCAGCATGGAGCCCGAGGCGGTGGTGAAGCTGCTCAACCACTACCTCGAAGCGATGACGCGCATCATCGCTCGCTACGGCGGCACCATCGACGAGTTCATCGGAGACGCCATTCTCGTCGTCTTCGGTGCGCCAGTGCCGCTCCAGCACCCGGAGCTGCGCGCGGTCGCGTGCGCCATCGAGATGCTCAACGTCATGCCCGACATCAACGCGTGGAACACGAAGAACGGCCTGCCCACCGTCGAGATGGGCATCGGCATTCACAGCGGCGAGGTGGTGCTGGGGAACATCGGCTCGGAGCTGCGCGCCAAGTACGGCATCGTCGGCGCCACCATCAACCTCACCTCTCGCGTTGAGTCGTACACCGTGGGCGGGCAGGTGCTGCTCTCGGAGACGACGAGGGAGCGCTGCGGTGAGGCGCTCACGGTCGGCGCGTCGCAGGTCGTCTCACCCAAAGGCGTGAAGGGCACGATGACCATCTTCGAGGCGCTCGGCGTGGGCGCGCCCTTCGAGGTGTCGCTCACCTCGGCGGCCGAGGCGCTGGCACCACCCAACCGGGTGCTCGAGTTCCGCTACGCGCTCATCAAGAACAAGCAGGTGTCCGACGAGGTGCGCGTGGCGCGCGTCGAGGCGCTGTCCGACCGTGGGCTCGAGCTGAAGGTGGACGAGGCTCTTCCAACGCTGAGCGACCTCAAGCTCGAGCTGTTGGAAGACGGCGCGCCGCGGCCGGGAGAGCTCTACGGGAAGGTGCTCAAGGCCGACGTGAGGCCGAACGTCATCTACCTGCGCCTCACCTCGGTTCCGGCAGAGCTCCGCCCCGTGCTCGAGGCCGCGCGGACCGTCATCGCACCTCCGTCCCTCCCGGCCGCGCCGTCCGCCCTGGTGTCGTCATGAGAGCGTTGCTCCTTCCACTTCTCTTCGTGTCCGCGTGCAGCTGGCTCGAGCAGCCGCCCACCTCGTGTACCGACGGCGTCGTCAACGGCGAAGAGACCGACGTCGACTGCGGAGGTGCCGTCTGCGCGCCGTGCGCAAGGGGGCTTGTCTGCCTCGAGGACGACGACTGTGACTCGGGCGCCTGCACGCTCAACCGCTGCGAAGGCGCGAGCTGCGTCGACGGCGCCCTCAACGGCTCCGAGAGTGACGTCGACTGCGGCGGAAGCTGCGAGCCCTGCGCCGCGGGCCAGGCGTGTCGCGAGGCGAAGGACTGCGCGAGTGGAGCCTGCCCAGGTGGGGCGTGCGCGGCGTCGTCGTGCACGAACGGCGTTCGTGACGGAGCGGAGACCGACGTCGACTGTGGAGGAGGGACGTGCCCGGCGTGCGTCGATGGGCGTACCTGCCGGCGGAACACCGACTGCGTCACGGCGTCGTGTGCCGATGGGCGCTGCGGCGCCGCGTGTCTGCCTCCGCTCCAGACGTGCGGCGGCGCGTGCGTGAACGTTCAGACGAGCCAGGCGCACTGCGGGGCCTGCGGCGTCACGTGTCAGGGCGGCTCGACCTGTCTTCAGGGCCAGTGTGTGATGGCCTGCGCGGGCGGCGCGCTGTCCTGCGGGGGCGCGTGCGTCGACTCGGGCAGCAACCCGCTTCACTGCGGCCAATGCGGAAACGCGTGCAGCACCAGCGAGCGGTGCGTGCTCGGCCTGTGCGTTCCGTCGTGCCCGCCCTCGACGGTGCGGTGCGGAGCCACCTGCGTCTCGACCCAGCGTGACGCCCAGCACTGCGGCCAGTGCGGGAACGCCTGCGCGTCGGGCCAGGCCTGCGTGAACGGCGCCTGCGTCTCTGGCTGTCAGGCGCCGCTGGCGACGTGTGGCGCCTCGTGCGTGGACCCCCGAAACGACCCGCTCCACTGCGGCGGCTGCAACCAGCCCTGTCCGCCTCGTCCGCAGAGCGTCCCGGCGTGCGTCGCGAGCGCGTGTGTGCTGGCGGCGTGTCAGCCCGGCTTCGAGGACTGCAACGGGCAAGCGACAGATGGCTGCGAGGCGCCGCTCTTCGCCGACCCGCTCAACTGCGGCCAGTGCGGCATCCGCTGCGCGCAGGGCGAGGTCTGCATGAACGGCAGCTGTGGCTGTCCGCTGCCGCCCGGCCCGTACCTCGCGTCATGCATGAACTGCACGGCGTGCGGCGGAGTGCTGTCCTGCCAGTGCCTCAACCAGATGGGCCTGCCCGCGCCGGCCAGTATTCCGCTCAACCCGCCCTGTCCGATGTACTTCAACTGCAACGGGAGCCTGCAGTGCACCGCCTGCTGAGACCGCTCGTCCTCTCGACGTTGCTCCTTTCCGTGGTGACGGCGTGTCCGCGCCGCCCCGGCCCGGGGACGTGTGACGACGGCCAACGTTCTGGAGCGGAGAGCGACGTCGACTGCGGCGGTCCCGGCTGCGGTCCGTGCGCGCTCGGAAGTGCGTGCTTCGCCAACGACGACTGTGCCTCGACCGTCTGTGCCCGCGGGCGCTGCGTGGAGCCTTCGTGCCGCGACGGCCAACGCGCCGGTGGTGAGTCCGACGTCGACTGTGGAGGTCCGTGCCGTCCCTGTGCGGTGGGCGCGACGTGCGCGAGCGGCGGCGACTGCGTGAGCGGCGCGTGTACCGGCGGAACCTGTGCCTCGCCGACGTGCAGTGACGGACTGCGCAACGGCACCGAGACCGACGTCGACTGCGGTGGCGGCTCGTGTCCTCCGTGCCTCGTCGATGGCGGCTGCGGACGCAACGCAGATTGCCTCGCCGGGGCCTGCCTCGACGCGCGGTGCGTGGGCGGGTGCGCGGCTCCCCTGCTCGCGTGCGGCGCGCTCTGCACGGACCCGCGCGTCGACCCGCTCAACTGCGGGAGCTGCGGCGTGTCGTGTCCACCGGGGCGAACCTGTCAGGCAGGCCAGTGCACCCTCACCTGCCCGGCCGGTCTGACCGACTGCGGCGGCGCGTGCGTGGACGTGGCGTCGACGGTCGTGCACTGCGGCGCATGTGGGGTCGCGTGCGCGCCCGGCCGCTTCTGCATCAACGGCCAGTGCGAGACCGGCTGCCCGAGCGACCGCGTCGCGTGCGGCCCCGAGTGCGTGCTGCTCACGACGAACCCCGTGCACTGCGGCGCGTGCGGAAGTCCGTGTGCGCCTGGCCAGGGCTGCTTCGACGGCGGTTGTCGGGAGGTGTGCAGCCCGCCCCTGCGTGCGTGTGACGGAGGCTGCGTCGACCCGAGCGTCGACCCGGACCATTGCAATGGCTGCGGCCAGGTCTGCCCTTCCATCGCGAACGCCGCGCGACTCTGCGTCGGCGGCACCTGCGGGCGCGCCAACTGCACCTTCGGCTTCGGAGACTGCAACGCGAACCAGGGCGATGGGTGCGAGACTTCGTTGAGAACGAACCAGAACTGCGGCGCGTGCGGCGTCGCGTGCAGTCCCGGCCAGGGGTGTGACGCCGGCGTGTGTAGCTGAAGCCAGAGGAGAGCCGTCATGGGAGACGCAGTGCGCGAGTTGAAGGACAAGGCCACCGAGCTGGTGCTCAAGGGCAAGCTGCCCGCGGCCATCGAGGCCTGGCAGAAGGTCGTCGCGGCGGCGCCCGACGACGTGCCCGCGCGACAGAAGGTGGCCGAGCTGCAGTCGAAGGCAGGGCGCTTCGCCGACTCGGTGGCGACGTACGAAGACGTCGCGAGGCGGTACGCCGAGAAGGGGCTCCTCTTCAAGGCGTCGGCGGTGTGCCGGTTGATTCAGGGCACCGACCCTGCACACCAACGCACGCTCGACCTCATCGCCTCGCTCTACGCGCGCAGCAAGCCGGCCACGCCTCCGAAGCCGGTCGCCGCGCCCACGCCCGAGCCTGAGATCGTCATCGACCTGGTCGAGCCCATCGCGCCACCCACCGCCAGCGGCCTGCCGCCCATTCCGCTGTTCTCGATGCTCTCCGAGGCCGAGCTGAAGGAGATCCTCCGCACGAGCATGGAGGTGCGCGCGCTCTCGAAGGGCGACGTAGTGGTGACCGAAGGCGCGGCCGGCGACTCGATGTTCGCGCTCTCGGAAGGCTCGGCGGGCGTCTTCCGCGGCCATGGCACGGCGAACGCCCGGCGCGTCGCGGCCATCAACGCCGGCGACATCTTCGGCGAGGTGGCGCTCGTGTCAGGTGCCGCGCGCGTGGCCACCGTCGTCGTCGAGTCCGAGAGCGCGGTGGCGCTCGAGTTCCCGCGAGAGGCCATCTACGACGTCGCGCGCCGGTTCCCGCCAGTGAGGCAGCGCATCGAGGCCTTCACCCGCGAGCGGCTGTTGCTCAACCTGATGCGCGCGAACCCGGTGCTGCGCGCGTTGCCCGAGGCGTCCCGCGCCGCGCTCCAGGCAGCGTTCCGGGTCAAGCGCGCGAACGACGGTGACGTGCTGGTGGCGGAGGGCGCGCCGGCCTCGGGCGTGTCGATGGTGCTCCGCGGCGCGTGCCTGGTGACGCACCAGAGCGGCGAGCGCTACCCGGACCTGAAGGAGGGCGACTTGTTCGGTGAGGTGTCGGTGCTGACGGGCGGGCCGGCGACGGCGACGGTGACGGCGATGGGCGAGGTGCTGACGCTCCAGGTGTCGGCCGAGGCCTTCACCGCCATCGTGCTGTCGGACCCGACGGCCGCGCTCGCCGTGAAGACGCTCGCGAAGCAGCGCGTCGACCGCACGGCCCAGTACGACAAAGACTTCGGCATCGCCTTCGTGCTCGAGGACAGCCGGGTGTGACGGGTCCGGCCTCGACGCGCCATGTCGAACTCGAACTCAGGGCCATTCGGGAACGACTGCGAGCCCGGTGAGCTCGCGACGAACGCTCAGTACAAGTCAGCCGGCAGCAACAGGTGCAGAATCTCTTCGGCGCGCTGTGACTCAGCGCGGGCTGGCGCCTCCCGACGGACTTCGTCGCCCGCGCTCCACGACACCTGGCCCTGTGGATCCACCGTGATGCGCCACGCGTTCTCGGGCGACAGGTCGCGATCGATGGCGGCGCCGAGCTCCCGGCCGAGCGCCTCG
>JANRKQ010000225.1:0-74557 GCA_033763395.1 Myxococcaceae bacterium | reverse complement strand
GCCGGCGTCACCCGGTCGGGGAAGAGCCGCCGCATCAGCTCGTCGG
Source organism: Myxococcaceae bacterium (assembly GCA_033763395.1). GTDB lineage: Bacteria > Myxococcota > Myxococcia > Myxococcales > Myxococcaceae > Xiheimicrobium. The sequence continues at coordinate 74,511 of JANRKQ010000225.1, read as the reverse complement.
CGGCCGCGTACGGGAACGGGAGGAAGGGGCCGGTGCCCTTCCAACTCCGCTTCCAGTCTCCGGCGATCTGAAGCGGGTACTGGCCCGCCGCCAGGGCCTTGAAGCCGGCCTCGTCCACCGTGATGCCGTAGTGCCCCAGCGTGCCGAAGATGGCGGCGGTGGAGTAGCCAGACAGCCCCTTCGTCTTCCACTGCTTGTCGACGCGTTCGACGCTCATGAGGGCGGTGCCTGTACCGCAGGCAAGGCCTGTTTGCGCGGCTGATTCAGCCTCGAGTCAGAATCCGCTTCGGGTTCGCCAGGCCTCGAACTCGCGTCGAGGTTCTTGTCGCGAGCGAAGCCTTGGGACGTGACCAACTGCAGGGAGGTCTCGGCCTCAAGAAGGTCGGCAGGCCTGGCGACCTTCGCGAGCGCGTCGAGGTCGAGATCGTCCTGCAGCCTGCGCGGTGACCGGGCGAGCAACTTCACGGCGATCAAGTGGCCGACGGAGGCAACCGGCGCGGAGCAACCATCGAACAGCGTCAGACTCGTGGCATGAGCGACCAGTTCGGGTTCGATGCCCGAAGACGCGAAGAGCAGGTCGCACAGAATGCTCGTGCCAGAAGGAACCGTTCGAACGGTGGCAAGCCGCCCGGTCGCCTCCTGATCGACCTGAGCCGCGACTCGGTACCCCTTCCCGAGCAGTTCGCCGATGAGTCTCTCGGCTTCTCCATCATTGGCGACGGCCACGGCGAGGTCGACGTCACGCGTGAAGCGAGGCTCGGCGCGCGCCGAGACGGCGAGACCTCCGACCAGGGCGATCCGCCGCGTTGCGAGGTCTCCCAACCCCTGACGAACCGCCGCCTGAAGCGGTGTCACGGCGACGGCCGCGGGCGCCCGACGGCGTCGCCCTGTTCGGCTCCGGGCCTCGTCTGGAGCCACTCGACGAAGCGTCGCTCTCGTTCCTCGTCTGTTTCGTCTGGGAACCGCCGCCGGAGGTTCTCGCGCATCATCGCGCAGCCGAGCTCGTGCATCTCGAACGCCAGCTGGATCTTCTGCTCTGGGGATAGGTCGGCTGACTCCTTAAAGGTAGTTTATACCACCACTGGGTCACCACGGACTCCCTCACCTGAACGCGCCATGACGGCCGGCGCCTTGCGCGAACCGCGCGGCTCCAACAACACCTTCGGCCCGGAGCGCCTCGAGTCCTCCCTCGAACTCCTGGGCGAGCGCCTCGGACTCCTCGAGCCCCCACTGCGCCAGCGCCGAACGACGGTCCGCCCGCAGACACGTCTGGGGAAAGGCAGCCAGCTCGTGCGCCAGGGCCTCGGCCGCGGCGCGTACTTCGCCCTTTCGCACAACGCGGTTGGCGAGCCCGATCGCGAGCGCCTCGGCAGCGCCCACGGCCCGCCCGGTGAGGATCAGATCCATCGCGCGTGATTGCCCAATGAGGCGCGGGAGCCGAACCGTCCCGCCATCGATGAGCGGCACGCCCCAGCGGCGGCAGAACACCCCGAAGACCGCGTCTTCCTCGACCACGCGCAGGTCGCACCAGCAGGCGAGCTCGAGCCCTCCGGCGACCGCGTGCCCGGCAACCGCCGCGATGACCGGCTTCGAGAGCTGCAATCGAGACGGACCCATCGGCCCCGGACCCGCTGCCTCCACCCGGTTCTGCCGCTCGGAGCCAAGCGCCTTCAAATCAGCCCCCGCGCAGAAGGTTCCGCCATCGCCAAAGAGCACCGCGACGCTCGCCGACGCGTCGGCTTCGAACGCCGCGAAGGCGTCATGCAACGCAGCCGCCGTCGGCCCGTCGACGGCGTTGCGCGCTTCGGGCCGGTGGAGAATCACCGTCGTCACCGGCCCCTGCTTCTCGACTCGAACGGACATTCGCACACCGTACCGTGGAGCTCCGCGGCTGGTGAACGTCTCGTGCGGACGCCACGACGCGCATTGCACGGCGCCGTGCGCTACAAGCCGCGCGCATGGAAGACCGCATTCGCGCGGCAGTGGAGAGACACGGAGCGAGCCTCACCTCGCTCAAGCCGCTCCACGGCGGCGCCTGCCAGGAGAACTTCAAGGTCGAGCTGACCCACGACGGCGCCCCCTTGACGCTCGCGCTGCGCTCCGACGCGAAGACGTCACTGCCCGGGAGCATCAAGCGGCGCGCCGAGTTCGAGGTCATTCGCGCCGCCACCGCCGCTGGAGTGCGCACCCCGGGCGTGCGCTGGCTCGAGCCCGGGCTGCTCCGCGATGACGCCGACGCGTACTTCCTCGACTGGGTGCCCGGCGAAGCCATCGGCCGCCGCGTGGTGCGAAACCCGGAGCTGTCAGCCGCGCGCGAAAAGCTGCCCGTCCAGCTCGCGCAGACGCTGGCGAAGCTCCACACGGTGACGCCTGCGACGACGACCCTCCCCCTGCCCGTGCCCTCGACGACACCAGCCCGGAAGGCGCTCGACGAGCTACGCGCGATGATGAACGGCATGCCCGGCGTGTACCCGGCGGTGCACTTCGCGCTCGCGTGGCTCTCGCAGCGAATGCCCTCGGAGACCGAGGTCGTCCTCGTGCACGGCGACTTCCGCACCGGGAACTTCATGGTGACGCCCGACGGCCTCGCGGGCGTGCTCGATTGGGAGTTCGCCCACTTCGGCTCGCCGTACGAGGACCTGTCGTGGATCTCCGTGCGCGACTGGCGCTTCAACCGGCTCGACCAGCCGATCGGTGGCTTCGCCGCGCGGGCTCCGTTCTACGCCGCATACGAGGCTGCCAGCGGCCGGCGCGTCGACGAGGCCACCGCGTTGTGGTGGGAGATCGTCGGCAACCTGCGCTGGGCGCTCGGCAGCGTGCACCAGGGTGAGCGCTACCTGTCGGGGGAGCAGACCGATCTCGAGCTCATCGCCATTGCGCGCCGCAACGTCGAGATGGAGTTCGAGGCCCTGCGCCTCATTCGCCGAGGGAGGCTCGACTGACATGCAACACCGCCCCGACCACCCCACCCTGCTCGACGCCGTGGCCCAGTTCCTCCTCGGAGAGGTGAGCCCGAAGCTCGAGGCCGACAAGGCGCTCCAGTTCCGCGCGCTCATCGCCGCGAACCTCGCCTCGGTCATCGCCAACGAACTGCGCACCGAGGCGACCCGCTTCGACGCCGAGGCCGCGCGCCTGCGCCGCCTGCTGCCCGCCGAGGCCAGCGCGCTGCCGCTCGACTCGGTCGATCGCGCCACGCGCCTCCACGCGCTGGAGCAGCTCAACCGCGCGCTCGCCGCGAAGCTCGAGGCTGAAACCCTCTCCCCCGAGGCTCAGGCGCACGTGCTCGAGCACCTCTTCACCACCGCGAAGGAGACCCTCGAGGTCACCAACCCGCGGTTCGATCTCACCTACGGAACCTGACATGGACTTCCTGCTCTCCGACCAGCTCTCCGCCACCCGCGCCCGCGTGCGCGAGTTCGTCGACACTCACATCATCCCCGCCGAGGCGGCCGTCTTCGCTGAAGATCGCGACGGCCGTCGCGACACGCTGAAGGCGCTGCAGGCGAAGGCGCGCGCCGACGGGCTGTGGGTGCCGCACCTGCCGCCGTCGCTCGGCGGCCTGGGCCTCGGCCCCATGGGCATGTGCGCGCTCTTCCGCGAGATGGGTCGCAGCCCCATCGGCGCGAAGGTCTTCAACTGCGACGCGCCCGATCAGGGGAACATGGACCTGCTCCTGATGGCGGCCAGCCCCGAGCTCAAGGAGCGCTACCTCGGACCCCTCGTGCGCGCCGAGGTGACGAGCGCCTTTTGCATGACCGAGCCCGCGCCTGGCGCCGGGGCCGACCCGACGAACCTGCGCACGGTCGCGAAAGAGGTGCCCGGCGGCTGGGAGATCACCGGCCGCAAGTGGTACTCGACTGGCGCGCGCAACGCGTCGTTCTGCATCGTCATGGCCCGCACCTCCGACGACCCGAAGACCGGCGCCACGATGTTCCTCGTCGATCGCAAGGCGCCCGGCGTCACCCACGTGCGCGACGTGCCAACGCTGGGCGATCAGGTGCTCGATCACCACGAGGGCGAGATGGCCTTCGAGGCAGTGAAGGTGGGCCCCGAGGCCGTGCTCGGGCAGGTCGGCGAGGGTTTCAAGTTGGCGCAGGTGCGGCTGGTGCCCGCGCGGCTGACGCACTGCATGCGCTGGCTGGGCCTGGCGGAGCGCACGCTCGAGCTCTGCAAGAAGTACGTCACCGAGCGCGTCAGCTTCGGCAAGGAGCTCGCGCGGCACCAGCTCATCCAGGACTTCATCGCGCGCAACGTCATGGGCATTCACGCGGGCAACCTGATGACCCTCCACGCCGCGTGGATGCTGGAGAAGGGCCAGCACCGCGAGGCCAAGCCCTACTCGTCGATGGCGAAGACGCACGTGGCGCGGCTGCTCTGCCAGGTGCTCGACGACGCCATTCAGATGCACGGCGGGCTCGGGTACTCCGACGACGTGCCCTTCGGCCGGTGGTACCGGAGCGCCCGGGCCGCCCGCATCGCCGACGGCCCCGACGAGGTGCACCTCATCACCATCGCGCGTGACTGGCTGCTCGGCCGCCTCGAGGTGCTCGTCTGATGCGCCGTCTCTTCGTCTTCCTCGTCCTCGCAGGGTGCAAGCAGGCCGGGCCGGGCACCACCGTCGACTTCGCCCGCGTTCCGCCCGCTGGCACCGCTCAAGGGCCCGTCGCCGCCTCGTTCGGGGCCGATCGCATCACCGTCGCCGAGCTCAACCAGCGCTTCTCCGAGATGAACCCGTACGCCCGCGCGCGCTACCAGACGCTCGAGCAGCGCCGCGACTACGTCGAGGGACTCGCCCGCTTCGAGCTGCTGGCCCAGGAGGCGGTGCGCCGTGGCCTCCACACCGATCCCGACGTCGTCGAGGCCGCCAAGCGCGTGATGGTGCAGGAGCTGCTCAAGCAGGAGCTCGACGAGAAGACGCAGGCGATCTCCGACGCGCAGGTGAAGCAGTACTACGACGGGCACCGCGACGACTACGTGAAGCCCGCCATGACGCGGCTCTCGCACATCGCGTTCTCGAAGGAGCACCGCGCGCAGGCCGAAGGGGTGCTGGCGCAGGCCAGGGCTCTGGCGCCGATGGACTACGCGGCCTTCGGCAAGCTGGCCCGCGAGCACTCGGAGGATCCCGGCACGAAGGCTCTCGATGGCGACCTGCGCTTTCTGTCGGACGACGAGCTCACCGCGAAGCTGGGGCCCGAGCTCACCCAGGCCGCGAGCGCGCTCGAGCGGGTCGGTGACGTCGCGCCCGCGCTGGTCGAGACGGCCAAGGCGCTGCACGTCGTGAAGCTGCAGGGCCGCCAGCAGGCGCTCAACCTGTCGCTGGAGCAGGCCAGCGCCTCGATCAAGCAGCTGCTCCTGAACGAGACGCGCCAGGAGCGCTACCGCGCGCTCCTCGAGAAGCTCAAAGCCGACGCGCGCTACGAGGTGTCCGACGAGGCCCTGTCGAAGGTCGTCGTCGATCCGAAGGCGCCCACCGCCGAAGCGAAGGGCCCGCAGCCGGGCTTCGTGCCTGCGCCGAACCCCGCGCCGCCGGAGAAGTGATCCGCACGCCTCGACCCTGTCAGCTGCCTCTGGTAGGGCGAGCGTCGTCCATGCGGCGCCTCACCCTCGTTGTCCTGCTGATCACCGGCTGCACCCAGCAGCAGAAGCCCGCCGTCGACGAGAACGTGGTGGCGACGGTGAACGGCGACGTGATCAGCCGCAATGACTTCGAGCGCGAGCTGTCACGTGAGTCGCAGGCCATGGAGGGCTCGGCGCCGCGCTCGCCCGAGCAGATCGAGCCCTTCAAGCAGGCGCTCCTCGAGACGATGGTGGAGCGGCAGGTGCTGCTGCAGGCCGCGAAGGACGCCCAGGTGCAGGTGAGCGCCGACGAGGTCGACCGCCGCGTGCTGGCCCTCACCAGCGAGTACCCGGCCGGCACCTTCGACACCGCGCTCGCCCAGAGCCAGACCTCACGCACCGAGCTGGCGCGGCGCACGCACGATCAGCTCGTCATCGAGAAGCTGCTCGCCGAGCAGGTCTTCGCCCGCGTCGCCGTCACCGAGGATCAGATTCGGCGCGCCTACGACGAGAACCCCGACGGGTGGATGGAGCCGGAGCAGGTGCACGCCCAGCAGATCGTGGTGAAGGGCCTCGACGAGGCGAAGCGGCTCCAGCAGCTGTTGTGGCAGGGCAAGAAGTTCAGCGATCTGGCGCGCAAGTACTCGCTCTCGCCCGACGGCAAGGTGGGCGGCGACCTGGGGTTCTTCAAGCGGGGCGAGATGCCGCCGGCCTTCGACGACGCCATCTTCCGGCTGTCGGTGGGCGGCACCAGCGACGTGGTGTCGACGGACTACGGCTTTCACCTCTTCCGGCTCATCGAGAAGAAGCCGGCCCGCAAGCGCGAGCTCGCCGAGGTGCGCAGCGCGATCGAACAGAAGCTCCTGGCGGGCCTGCGGAGCGAGCGGCAGGCCAGCTACGTCAAAGCGCTGCGAGACAAGGCCCAGGTGAAGGTGAACGAGCCGGTGCTGCTGGCCGTCACGGGCCGGCCGTCGAGCGGCGGCGGCACCGAGCCCTGACTGGCGGTCTGGCTGGCATTCGGGGGCGTGCTCGTTCGTGCTTTCGAGTATGAGCCTGCCCGTGACTCGTCTCAGCCTGTTCGCCCTCTGTGCCCTGTCCCTCTCAGCGCGCGCCGAGCTCGTCGATCGCATCGCGGCCGTCGTGAACGCCGACATCATCGCGCTGTCCGAGGTCGAGGCCCGCGCAGCGCCCGAGCTGGCACGCCTCCGAGGCGAGCCCGACCCGATCCGCCGCGGCGAGCTGCGCGCGGTCCTCATCAAGCGGGTGCTCGACGGCCTCATCGGCGAAAAGCTGATGGACGCCCAGGTGCGTGAGCTCAACATCGACGTGTCCGAGGCCGAGGTCGATCTCGGCGTCGACGACGTCAAGCGCCAGAACAACGTCGAGGGCGCTCAGTTCGAGCAGCTCCTCGCGCAAGAGGGCTACACGATTCCGGCCTTCCGCTCGTTCATGAAGAAGCACCTCTCGAAGCTGAAGCTCGTCAACCTCAAGGTGCGCTCGAAGGTGAAGGTGACCGACGAGGACCTCAAGGCCGAGTACGCCCGGCTGTCTCGCGACGAGACGCAGGACTTCGAGGTGCGGGCCCGCCATATCCTCGTGCAGGTGCAGCCCAAGGCCACGCCCGAGCAGGTCGAGCAGGCCCGGCTCAAGGCCGTGCAGCTGATGGACGAGGCGAAGAAGGCGGGCGTCGACTTCGCCGCGCTCGCGAAGGCGAAGAGCGAGGGGCCGTCGGCCTCCGATGGAGGCGACCTGGGCTTCTTCAAGCGCGGCGTGATGGTGGCCGAGTTCGACAAGGTCGCCTTCGGCATGCCCATCGGCGGCATCTCGGAGCCGGTGCGCACGAAGTTCGGCTGGCACGTCATCAAGGTCGAAGAGCGCCGCTCGAGCCCGCCGAAGCCCTTCGACGAGGTGCGCGACGTGCTGCGCGACCGCCTGACCCGCGTGCAGCTCGAGAAGTACACCGATCAATACGTGCAGGAGCTCCGCGCGGGCGCCACCATCGACATCAAGATCTGAGCCATGGCCCTCCCGCGCATCGGCATCTCGCTCGGCGATCCCAGCGGCATCGGGCCGCTCGTCACGGCGAAGGCACTCCGGCGCCCCCAGGTTCGGCGCGCCCTCACGCCCGTCGTCTTTGGTGACGAGGGTGACCGCCACCGCTTCCCCGCCACCGTCGAGTTCATCGGCGTGTCGAAGCTGGCCGACCATCACCGGCGGCCGGGCATCCCCTCGCGCCACGGCGGGCGGGCCCAGTTCGAGGCCTTCGACGCGCTCATCACGGCGGCCAAGGCGCGCGAGGTCGATGGGCTGTGCACGGCGCCCGTGTCGAAGGAGCAGATCAGCCGCGCGGGAGTGCCCTTCGTGGGCCACACCGAGGTGCTCGCCGAGGCGTTCGACGCCGAGGTGGTGATGTTGATGAAGGGCCCGCGCCTGTCGGTGGCGCTGGCGACGAACCACCTGCCGCTCGCGAAGGTGCCGAAGGCGCTCTCGGTGACGGGCCTGGTGCGCACGCTCGGCATCATCGACGCGGGGCTCACGTCGGTGCTCGGCCGAAGGCCCACCATCGCGGTCTGCGGGCTCAACCCGCACGCAGGGGAAGGCGGGCTGCTCGGGCGCGAAGAGCTCGACGTCATCGTGCCCGCGATGCAGGCCGCGCGTCGCAAGGGCCTCACCGTGACGGGCCCCCACGGCGCCGACGGCCTCTTCGCGCACCGGGTGGGCTTCGACGTGGCGCTCGCGATGTTCCACGACCAGGGCCTGGTGGCCACCAAGACGCTCGACTTCGTGCACACCGTCAACGTGACGCTGGGCCTGCCCCTGCCCCGCACCTCGCCCGATCACGGCACGGCCTACGCGCTGGCGGCGAGCGGCAAGGCCGATGAGACGCCCATGGTGTCGGCGCTCCTCGAGGCCGCGCGCGTCGCCGGCAGACGTGGTGGTTGGCGGCTTCGCTGACGCGTGCTGACATGCGTCGCGGGAGGGCCGCGCCGTCGTGCCTCGAGTCCGGGTCGTCTGTCAGCAGTGCGCCACGGGCCTCGAGCGTGAGGCCCCCCCGCGCCCGGCCGCCACCACCGGGCTGTTGCCGCCGCTCCTCACCCGGTGCCCGAAGTGCCGCGGGGTGGTGCTCGTCGACGACCCGAACCTCGGCCACGTCGTCAACGGCAAGTGGTGCCTCGAGGAGCGCCTGGGCGCCGGTGGCATGGGCACCGTGTATCGCGCCGAGGACACGAGCGTCGGCCGGCCGGTGGCGATCAAGTTCCTCCACGCCGCGCTCCTGAAGGACAGCGAGGCCGTCGCGCGCTTCGAGCAGGAAGCGCGCAGCATGGCGCGCATCGATCACCCCAACCTCGTGCACCTCTACGCCGTCGAGCGCGACGGCCCGGTGCCCTGCATCGTCATGAAGTACGTCGATGGCCGACGCCTGTCGCAGGTGCTGCGCGAGAAGAAACGGCTCGCGCTGCCCGAGGTGCTGGCGCTGGCCGTGCAGATCGGAGGCGCGCTGTCGGCGCTCCACGCGCAGGGCTTCATCCACCGCGATCTCAAGCCCGGCAACGTCATCGTCGCGCCCGACGGGTTCGCCACGCTGCTCGACTTCGGCCTCTTGCGGTCGATGGACACCAGCCTCACCCGGCCCGGCACCATTCTCGGCACGCCGCACTACATGTCGCCCGAGCAGGCCGCCGGGAGCAGCGCGCTCGATGGGCGCAGCGACCTCTACGCGCTGGGGGTGCTCACCACCGAGCTCGTCTGCGGCCAGCTGCCCTTCGCCATCGAGCCCACCGGCGACATGATCGCGTCGCGGGTGACCGAGGATCCGCGGCCGCCGCACCTGTTGCACACCTCGGTGCCCCGCCCGGTGTCCGACGTGCTCATGAAGGCGATGGCGCGAAAGCCGGCCGAGCGGTTTCCCGACGTCGACGCCTTCCTCGACGCGCTCATCGACGTCGCGCAGGTGGGGCCGGTCGGCCTGCCACGCCGACGCGCCGCCGAGATGAAGCTCGTCTCGGGCAAGGCCGCTGCCTGGCCGCCGGTGGGGCCGGTGCTGTCGATCGCCCAGCTCGAAGACCTCGGCTTGTCTCAGCAGGACCTGTCGCAGGTGCCCGACGCCGACGTGGTGTCCATCACTGACGAAGATCCGGTCTCGTTGTCGCCAGAGGAGGTCACCCAGGCCGCGGACTTCGCGGCGGTGCGGCCGCTCCTCGACGCGAGCCAGACGACCCTGCCGCCCGTGCGGGCCCAGCGAGAAGAGGACCGGACCGTGCCGCTCGTGGTGCCGCGCCACCTCACGGAGAACCAGCAGACGACGCCGGCCCTCAAGCCGGTCTTCGCGCGCGAGACGACCGACCCGACCGGCACCCCACTGCCGACCGACGACCTGACGCGGCCCCCGAGCGCGCCCCGGGCCAGGAGCGCGTCGCGGCCCACGGCGCCCGAGCGGGGAGCCCCGGCGGCCGATGAACGAACCGTGGCGGCGCGGGCAAGCCCCGCGGTGGGCGGGCCTCCGCGGCCGATGACGCTCTGGGCGTTCGTCGCCGTGCTCGCCCTCGGGGTCGGCGCGGCCATCGCCTGGGTCGTGACGCGATGAGCACGCGGGCCGACGTCAACGCCGCGGTGAAAGCGAACCTCGAGAAGGTGCTCGAAGAGGAGCAACGGGGCGCCGCGCTGCGCATGGCCCAGATTCGGGTCGGCCTCGCGGGCCTCGCGATGGTCATCATGCTGCTGTCGGACTTCCGCAACCCGGCCCTGGCGCCGACGCTGTGGGGCGCGGTGGTCTTCACCGCCATCAGCGCCGCGCTCTACGCCGTCACGCGCTTCGTGCCCGCGCTCGGCCGGTGGGGCACGCTCGCCGTGGCGCTCGTCGACGTGCCGATGATCGCCTTCATCCAGGCCGTGCAGGCCGACAAGCTGCCGCAGCCCTGGCACGGCCTGCCGACGGCCGTGGCGATTCCGAGCGCGCTCGTCGTGCTGTCGATGCTGTCCCTGTCGCGCCGCATCATCTGGGTGACCGCGGCGATGGCGACGGCGAGCATCGTGCGCCGGCTGTTGACGGTCGACCTCTCGTTCCCGCCCATCTTCCTCACTGCGCTGATGCCGCTGGGCATCGGCATGGTCGGGTCGACGCTGGTGACGCGGCTGCGCGCGCTGGTGCACGCCGCCCGCAAGAAGGACCTCGTTGGAAAGTACATTCTCGGCGAGCGGCTGGGCGCGGGCGGTATGGCCGAGGTCTTCCTGGCCACCTACAGCCCCGAGGGCGGCTTCGAGCGCAAGGTCGCGGTGAAGCGCATTCTGCCGTCGTACGCCGAGAAGCCCGAGAGCATCGCGCTGTTCCGCCGTGAGGCCGAGCTCGGCGCGGCGCTCGCCCACCCGAACGTGGTGCAGGTGCTCGACTTCGGCGCCGACCAGGACTCGTGGTTCATCGCGATGGAGTACGTCGATGGAGTGCCGCTCAGCCGGCTCCTCGCCCAGGCGCGACGGAGCGCGACGCCGCTGCCCCTGCCCGCCGTCATCTTCGTGCTCGATCAGCTCGCGCACGCGCTCGACTACATCCACACCCGCACCTCGCCCACCGGCACGCCGCTCGACCTCGTGCACCGCGACGTGAACCCGCCCAACGTCCTCGTGTCGCGGCTGGGCGAAGTGAAGCTCAACGACTTCGGCGTGGCGCGCGCCGCGGGCAAGGAGCAGCTCACCGAGGCCGGCATGCTGCGCGGCAAGGTGGGGTATAGCGCTCCGGAGCAGCTGCTCGGTGAGCCGTACGACACGCGGGCGGATCTCTGGGCGCTGGGCGTGACGGCCTTCGAGCTGTTGGCCCTCAAGCGGCCGTTCTCCGGGCCCGATGACGTCGCGCTGTACCGGGCGTGCCTCGAGGCGCCCATTCCGTCGCTCACTGCGGAGCGCCCCGACGTCCCCGAGGCGATCGAAGGCCTCGTGTTGGCGCTGCTGGTGCGCGACCCGGCGGCGCGGCTCGAGCGGGCCGAAGCGGTGCTCCGCCGTCTCGATGCTCTCCCGCCGGAGCTCACCGATCGGTCGCTGGGCCGTCGACAGTTGTCCGAGCTCGTCGCCCGGGCGCGCACCGAGAGCCCCGAGGCCAACGCGTTCATGGCCACCCCGTCGGCCGAGGCATCGCCGCACGACACGGCGACCGCCACGGTCAACGTGAAGCGGCTGTAGCCGGCCATCGCGACCGCGGTTCTGCGACCCAGGTTGCACCCCCTCGCGCCGACGCTGTCCATGTCTCGGAGTTTCGGGCTGATCGCTCGCCCCGGCCGCGGGTACGGACCTTGCGATGTGCTCGCCCATGGTTCGATGGCTCGTCGTCGCAGGGGTGGTGGTGGTCGCGTGTCGGTGTGCCCCCTCCCCGGAGCAACCACCCGTTCGCCTCGGCGCCACGCCCGACGTGCTCGCGCCCTCGGGCGCCACGGTGCCAGCGCCGCTGCGGCGGCTGACTCGGCAGCAGTACCACCGCAGCGTGCTCGCGTTGTTCCCCACCCATGGGTGGACAGAGACGCCGGCCTTGCGCTTTCCCGCTGACGAGACGGCCGGCCCGTTCCTCACGAACGTGCGCCAACCCGTTGCCCCGCTGCAGGTCGACCTCTACTCGACCGCCGCGCAGGATGTCGCCGCGCGCGCCACCGCGACGACCGCTGACGTGAACAAGCTGGTCGCTGGCTGCAACCGCTTCCGCGGTGACGAGTTCTGCGGCACCAGCGCGCTCCAGCAGCTCGCGCGCCGGGCCTGGAGGCGGTCGCTCGACGACGGCGAGAACGCCGCGCTGACGGCGCTGTACCGGCAGGGCGCGGCGGGCAGCGGCGGGCTCGGCGGAGGCCTCGCGCTGGGCATCGAGGCCATCCTCTCGTCGCCGTCGTTCCTCTACCTCGTCGAGCCGGGGGAGCCCCTCACCAACGGCCGGCTGCGCCTCACCGGCTTCGGGCTCGCCACCCGGCTGTCGTTCTTCCTCTGGAACCAGGGGCCCGACGACGTACTCCTCGACGCCGCGGAGCGTGGCGAGCTCGACACCGCCGACGGCGTCGCCGTGCAGGCCTGGCGCCTCCTGAAGGACGAGCGGGCCACCGCGCAGCTCGGCCGCTTCCACCTCGAGTGGCTGGGGCTCGGCGGCCTCGACACGCTCGAGAAGGACTCGCGCCGCTACCCCTTCTTCACCCAGGCCACGCGCGACGCGCTCAAGGCCGAGACGCTCGACTTCGTCGACACGGTGATTCGCCGCAGCGACGGCCGGCTCGAGACGCTCCTCTCGGCGTCCTTCACGTTGGCGCGGGAGCCCTCGCTGCGAGTGTACGGCATCGACCCGCCTGCCCGCTTCGCCCCGGGTCTGCCGGTCGGCCTCGACCCCACGCAGCGCGCCGGCCTGCTCACCCAGCCCGCCTGGCTGGCGGCGCAGGCGAACCCGAAGACGACGTCGCCCGTGCACCGTGGCCTCTTCGTCGTCACCAACCTGCTCTGTCTCCCGCTGGGGAGCCCGCCCCCCGGCGTCGACATCAGCCCCATCGGCGTCGACCCCACGGGCCAGAAGACACGCCGCCAGCTCGTCGAGCAGCACACGAGCGACCCCGCCTGCGCAGGCTGCCACCGGCTGATCGATCCCATCGGACTGGTGTTCGAGCGCTACGACGCGGTGGGCGCGTGGCGCACGACCGACCTCGACGACGGGCAGCCCATCGACACCCGCGTCACCGTCACCACCGGGAGCGATCTCGACGGCCCGGTCGACGACCCGGTGACGCTGGTGAAGAAGATCGCCAGGAGCCCACGCGTGCGCGCGTGCGCGGCGCGGCAGTGGTACCGCTTCGCCTTCGGCCGACAGGAGACCGCGGAGGACGAGGTCGAGCTCGAGAAGCTCTCGGCCCGCTTCGAGGCCTCGGGCGGCAACATTCCCGACCTGCTGGTGGCCCTCGTCTCCAGCGACGCCTTCCGGACCCGCCTGCCATGAACGCCCTCTCCCGCCGTGCCCTGCTGTCACGCCTCGCCCGTCTCTCCGCCGCCTCGGCCTTTGCCCCGCTGTTCGACGCCATGGCCGCGCCGGCCGCCCGGAGCTTCACCCCGCCCCGGAACCTGCTCGTGCTCTTCCACCCCAACGGCTTCGAGCCCGGGTGGAAGCCGACGATGGTGAACGGTGAGCTCTCGCTGGGGCCCACGCTCGCGGCGCTCGAGCCCTTCAAGTCGCGGCTGCTCGTCACCTACGGGCTGCAGGCGGGCATCCGCAACGAGGTGATGGCGCACTCCGAGGGCATGACGTCGATGTTCACGGGCTCGCTCATTCCGAAGAGCGACGCGTACGCCACCCACCCCTCGTTCGATCAGCTCATCGCCGAGAAGATGGCCGCGTCGACGCCGCTGTCGTCGCTCGAGCTGGGCGTGCAGAGCCAGGTGGGGTTCGGGGCGGGCGGGAACTCGTCGGTGATGATCTACGGCCGCTCCGGCAAGCTGCAGCCAGAGGACGACCCGAACGCGGCGTTCCGGCGGCTCTTCGGTCAGGCGGCGACGCCGAACGAGGTCGCCCAGTCGCGCGCGCGGCGACAGAGCGTGCTCGACCTCGTGCGCGGCGATCTCGCGAAGGTGCGTGACCTCGCGGGCACCGACGCCGCCACCAAGCTCGACGCGCACGCGACGGGGCTGCGGCAGCTCGAGACGCGGCTCGACGAGCTGTCGATGCTCCAGTGCGACCGCGCCTACACCCCGCACGCGCTCAACACCGGGCAGCTGGGCGCCCACGAGCGGTTCCCCCAGCTGGCCGATCTCCAGGCCGACCTCGCAGTGCTGGCGCTCAAGTGCGGCGTCACCCGCGTGGCGTCGATTCAGTACGCCAACAGCGTGACCGACCGGCGGATCCCCGGCGTCAACCCGAACGTGGGCGTTCACTCCACGATGCACGCTGGCACGCGCGCCGAGAAGGCGACCATCAACCGCTACTTCGCCGGCCTGGGAGCGGCGGTGCTCGCGAAGCTCGACGCGGTGAAGCGCAGCGACGGCACCTCGCTGCTCGACGAGACGCTCGTGGTGTGGGGCAGCGAGATGGCCATCGGCAACCACCTGAAGGATCCCGTGCCCTTCATCGTCGCGGGCGGCGCGAAGCCCGGCGCGGGGTACTTCCACCAGGGGCGACTGCTCGAGGTCGAGCGCCAGCGCACGACGCGGCTGCTCGTCTCGGTGCTGCACGCGTTCGGGCTCACGTCGACGTTGGCCCTGGGTGATCTGACGGACGAATCGAGCCGGGGCCCGCTCCCGGGCGCGTCGCGGGTGGCGCCATGAAGAAGCTCCTCTGGGTGCTGATCGCCCTCGCCGGCTGCGCGAAGTCGCAGGCCACGCCCGAGATGCCCGGAGGCGTCACGCGTACACCAGGCGGCTGCGTCGTGGGTGAAGCGCAGACGTGCTCGTGCGGCGGAACCTCGTCAGGCTCGCGCACCTGCGTGACGCCCGAAGGGCTGTGGACAGCGTGCGGCTGCGCGACCGAAGGGGGTCCCGCCGTCGCCGTGCGCCCCGAACCGCCCGCGCCCCAGGTGTGCGGCGCCCAGACGTGCGCGCCCTACCTCGAAGAGGACACCGAGGTCGGCGCGAAGGGCTGCTGCACCACACAGGGCACGTGCGGCTCGAAGAGCAAGTTCCTCTTCGGCGACGCGTGCGTCGAGCGGGGTGGCAACCCGGGCAAGCCGGCACCCGCCGAGTGTCCGGACGAGTCGGTGAACTTCGTCGACCTCGAGGGCTGCTGCCGGCCCGATGGCGCGTGCGGGCTGTCGATCGACGAGGTGACGAACTTCGATCTGGGCTGTCTCGAGCGCACCGAGGCCGCGCGCCTGCTCAACGACGGCGCGGGCGACCGCAACTTCCTGTCGACGATCTTCTTCATTCCGGTGAAGCCGGCGTCGTTCCCCGCGAGGAGCTGCACCTTCCGGCCCTGAGCTCGCCTGACCCGAACAGCCGCCAGGGGATCGCGGGGGCGCTCCGGTCGCTTCAAGGCCTCGCACGGCGCTGCACCGGGGAGATGGCGCACCAGCTCGAGTCGGGCCGCCGGCACGTCAAGGCCGTGCTCGTGACCGCCTCACGAGACTTGCCTGGGTCCGGCGGCTCGTGCAGACGAGTTCCTCGGGCCGACATGACAGCCTGTGGCCCTTCGCGTAAGGGCCGCCGCCATGCCGCTCTCACCCGAGGAGGTTCGTCAGACGACCGAGTTTCTGCGCCGCCTCGCTGAGGACCGCTCGCAGCTCGACTCGGTGCCGCTCGCCGAGGCCAAGGCCCTGCTCGAAGCCGCCGGCCGGCTGGCGAACCCGGTGAAGGACGACTCCCAGCGCTTCCTGCGCCACAAACACAAGCAGGAGCGGCTCGAGAAGCGCCTCCAGGATCGAGCGGCCCGGGCCGAGGCGGGCATTCGGCAGGCCCGCAAGGCGCCCGTCTTCACGGCGCCACAGAACCTGCTCGGCGCCGGCGCGCCCCAGCAGCCACGCACCGGCCGGCTGCTCGAGAAGCCGTTCCACTGTTACGTGTGCAAGCGCGAGTTCCGCGAGGTGCACCACTTCTACGACGCGATGTGCCTCGAGTGCGGCGACTTCAACTACCTCAAGCGCTTTCAAGTGGCGCCGCTCGAGGGCCAGGTGGCGCTCATCACCGGCGGGCGCGTGAAGATCGGCTACCAGGCCTCGCTGCTGCTCCTGCGCAGCGGCGCGCACGTCATCGCCACCACCCGCTTCCCCCACGACGCCTCGCAGCGCTACCTCAAGGAGCCCGACTTCGCGAAGTGGGGCCACCGGCTCGAGATCTACGGCCTCGATCTGCGGCACGCGCCCTCGGTCGAGCTCTTCGCACAGTTCATCTCGCGCACGCACCCGCGGCTCGATCTGCTCATCAACAACGCGGCCCAGACGGTGCGTCGGCCGCCCGGGTTCTACCGGCACCTCGCGGAGCTCGAGCACCAGACGGTGGCCGCGCTCCCCGAAGCGTCGCAGCGGCTCCTCGTCGGCCACACCACCCTCGTCGACCAGGTGAAGCCCTCGGCGCGCGGTGACGAGTTGGCGACGTTCCGCAGCCATGATCCCGCGGTCGGCCTCCACAGCTCCGCGGCGCTGTCCCTCGTGCCGTACGATCTCGAGCAGGACTCGAGCCACGCCTTCCCCGAGGGCCGCCTCGACGCCGATCTGCAGCAGGTCGATCTTCGCGCGGTCAACACCTGGCGGCTCAAGCTGGGCGAGGTGGCGACGGGCGAGATGCTCGAGGTGCACCTCGTCAACGCGGTCGCCCCCTTCATCCTCTGCGGCAAGCTGCGCGGGCTCATGACGAAGGGCCGCACCACCTGGGGCCACGTCGTCAACGTCTCGGCGATGGAGGGCAGCTTCTCGCGCGGCACCAAGACGGACAAACACCCGCACACGAACATGGCGAAGGCGGCGCTCAACATGATGACGGTGACGAGCGCGCCCGACTACGCGAAGGACCTGCTGGCGATGAACGCGGTCGACACCGGCTGGGTCACCGACGAAGACCCGGCCCACCACGCCGAGCGCAAGACGAAGGAGCTCGGCTTCGAGCCTCCGCTCGACATCGTCGACGGCGCCGCCCGGGTGGTGGACCCGATCTTCGAGGCCTTCCGCACCGGCGAGGTGACGTGGGGGCGCTTCTACAAGGACTACAAGCCGACCAGCTGGTGACGGCAGCGCAAAGGCCTTGAGTTGCGCGGGCCGCTGCGTCAACTCACCGGGCATGCGCTCGCTCCTCGTCCTCGTCGTGCTCGTCGCGTCCCACGCCTTCGCGGCCCGGCCGTGGCGAGGCGGCGTCATCGCCGCAGCGCACCCGCTCGCCAGTGAAGCGGGGAAAGAGATGCTCGACGCCGGCGGCAACGCCATCGACGCGGTGGTGGCCGGCGCCTTCACCATGGCCGTCGTTGGTCCGTACCACTCGGGCCTGGGCGGCGGAGGCTTCGCGGTGATCAAGGCGAAGGACGGCGAGTTCGCCTTCGACTTCCGCGAGGTGGCGCCGGCCGCTGCGAGCCGCGACATGTTCGTCGTCGACGGCAAGCCCGTGCCCGCCCTCTCGATGGACGGCGCGCTCTCCGTCGCGGTGCCGGGCGCCGTGAAGGGCTACCTCGAGCTGCACGAGAAGTACGGCAAGCTGCCGCGCGCGAAGGTGCTGGCACCCGCGATTCGCGCCGCGACGAAGGGTTTCCCGGTCACGCCGAAGTACCGCGACCTCGCCCGGGTGCGCGAAGCCTGCCTGCGGAAGGACCCCGAAGCCGCTCGGATCTTCCTGCGCCCGGGCAAGGACGGCGTTCCCGCGGTGCCCGAGGTGGGGACGATCATCACCCAGCCCGAGCTCGCGAAGACGCTCCAGACGCTCGCCGCGAAGGGCGCCGCGCCGTTCTACCGGGGGCCCCTGGCACAGGCGATCGCCGCGACGATCAAGGCCAATGGCGGGGTGCTTACCGAGGCCGATCTCGCCGCGTACACGACGCGCTGGCGGGCGCCGCTCGTGGGGAGCTACCGCGGGCACCGGCTCGTCACCATGCCTCCGCCGAGCGGCGGCGGCCTCACCCTGCTGCAGACCCTCGGCGTCCTCGAAGCGAAGGGCGCGACCGGCCCGGCCAACCGGCAGGTCGAGACGCTGCACACCTTCATCGAGGCCCTGCGCCGGAGCGCCGTCGATCGCGCCCGCTTCGTGGGAGACCCCGCCTTCACCTCGATCCCGATGGAGGACCTGCTCTCGAGGGCGTGGGTCGACCGCACGCTCGCCTCCATCGACCCGAGGCGGGCCACGCGCTCCGCGGGCCTGGTGCCCTTCGAGCCCCGCGCGCCTGCGGGAGACGCCGGCCTGCCGCCGAAGAACACCACGCACCTCTCGGTCATCGACAAGGACGGCCACGCGGCCGCGCTCACCACGACGATCAACTACGCGTTCGGCTCGTGCCTGGTGGCGAAGGGCACGGGCGTGCTGCTCAACGACGAGATGGACGACTTCGCCGCGCAGCCCGGCACGCCGAACGCCTACGGCCTCGTCACGGGCGAAGCCAACGCCGTGGCGCCGGGCAAGGTGCCGCTGTCGTCGATGACGCCCACGCTCGTCTTCATGAAAGACGCGCCGAGCGAGGTGATGATCGCCGTGGGCAGCCCGGGCGGGAGCACCATTCCCACCACGGTGCTCCAGGTCATCTCGGGCCTGATCGACGTCGGGCTCGACCCGGTGCGCGCGGCCGCGCTGGGGCGCATTCACCACCAGTGGCTCCCCGACGACGTGATGGTCGACAAGACGGGGCTCGAGCCGGCCACCCAGCAGGCGCTCGAGGCGATGGGCCACACGTTCCGTCGGGTCGAGGGCTGGGGCGACGCCGAGGTGGTGGCGGTCGACCCGGTGACGAAGCTCCGGTACGGCTCGAGCGACCCCCGCAACGAAGGGGCGCCCGCCGGCCAGGACTGATGGGCGCCGCCACGGTTGAGCGACGCGGCGTCCGAGAGTTGAATGGCAACGAATGCGGTTCTGGTCGCTCGCCTGCCTCGCCCTCGCCTGCGCCCCCGCGGAGCGCGACGGCGTCAACGCCCGCCGGGATGAGATCCTCGGGGGCGCGGCAGACCCACAGTCGACCTCGGTGTTCTTCGTCATCTCCACCTTCAACAACGGGCAGATGGGCTTCTGCACCGGCACGCTCGTCAGCCCGCGCGTCATCCTCACGGCGGCGCATTGTGTCGACCCCGCGCGCGAGGGTGCCTCGTCCGTGATGGTGCGGGTGATGAACGAGCCCGACGACCGCATGCTGATGATGAGCGACCTGCGCAACGTGGTGCAGGTTCGCCGGCACCCGTCGTACTCGGGCCAGGGCGCGAACGATCTCGCGCTGCTCCAGCTCGACGTAGCCGTGCCGGGTGTCACCCCCGAACAGCTCGTGCGCACGCCGCCGGGCTCGTGGGCCGGCCAGCCCATTCGCGTCGTCGGGTACGGGCGCACCTCGGCGTCGGGCGCGAGCGACACCGGGACCCGCCGCGTCGTGAACACCACCATCGCGCGCACCATGAGCGAGACGTTCGAGTTCGGCGCCGCGGGCTCACTCGGCATCTGCTCCGGAGACTCTGGCGGGCCGTCGTTCTGGCGGGGGCCCGACGGGCGCGAGCGGGTCGCCGGCGTGCACTCGTACGGCACCACCAACCAGTGTGGCGCGGGCGGCGACGTGCGCGTGGACGCCGAGCTCGCCTTCCTCGACCAGACGCTCAACCAGCTCGACCCGCCCGCGTGTGGGGCTGACGGCCGGTGCCAGCTGGGGTGCACCCCCGTCGACCCCGACTGCACGTGCCTCGCCGACGCGCGCTGCGAGGCCTGCCCCGACGGCCGTGTCGACCCCGACTGCCCGGCTGACTGCGTGGCCAACGGCGTCTGCCGGAGCGCGGGCTGCCCGGTCGTCGACCCCGACTGTTTCCTGGACGGCGACGTGTGCAGCGCGGCGAACGAGTGCGTCGGCGATCGCTGCCTCGACGATCCGCGCGGCTTCCGCTTCTGCTCCCGCGCGTGCACGGCCGACACCATGTGCCAGCGCGAGATGCGGTGCGTCGATCAGGTGTGCCGGCCCGACCCATCGGCACCACGGCCCATGCCGATGACGCCCGGTGCGGTGGACGACGTGCGCGGGGGCTGTGACGCCACCAGCGACGTCGGGTGGGCCGCGCTCTCCATCGTGCTGCTGCGCCGCCGGCGTCCGTGATGTTCGACGCGCGCCTCGATCCCGAAGGGCTGTCGGACGCCGATCTCGAGACGCTGCGTCAGTTTGGCGTGCGCGGGGGCCTGGTGGTGCCACGCCGCGGGCATTCCCTCGAAGAGGCGGCCGAGGCCACCCAGCGGGTGACCGACGTGCAGGTGCCACGCCTGGGGCGCGCCGGGTTCGACGTCGTCACGTGCGCTTCGGCGCCCCTGTGGCTCGCCGGAACGCGGGGCCTGGCGCGCCTGCTCGATGAACTGCCCGAGGCGCTCGGCCGGCCCGGCGTCGTGGCCCTCGGCCCACTCGAGTGGTCGAAGGACGGCCCCGCCGAGCGCGAGCTGCTCGAGACCCAGCTGCGGCTCGCGGGCGAGCTCGGGCGCCCCGTCGTCATCACCGCCCCGAGGCTCCGGCACGAGGCGCTCACCGCGCGGCTCCTGGCCTCGCTCGACCGCGCGAAGGTGGAGCCCCACCGGGTGCTCATCGACGGCGTGTCGGTGAAGACGGTGCGCTCGGTGCTGGCGCGCGGGCACCTCGCGGCCTTGAGCCTGCACCCGGAGCGCCTCGGCGTCGACCTCGCCGAGCGCCTCATTCACTCGCTTGGACCCGAGCGGCTGGTGCTGGCGACGGGCGCCGGCGATGGGCCCAACGACCTGCTCGCGCTGCCGCGGCTCGTGTCCCGCCTCAAACAGGCGCGGCTGTCGGCAGGGGTCATCAGCCGGGTGAGCGGGCTGACGCTGCGCCGCTTTCTCGGCCGCTCAGACTGAAATCACCGCGCGCACCTGCTGCTTGGCCCGTGCGAAAATGAGTACAAAGGCCTTCCCGCCGTGAGTTCTCCGACCGCAGACCATACCGTCGTCTTGCACGTGACGCCGGGCGAGGTGCTCGACGACCGCTGGCGCCTCGAAGATCGCGTCGGCCAGGGCGCCATGGGCAGCGTCTTCAAGGGGAAGGATCTCGAGACGAAGGAGCCGGTCGCCGTGAAGGTGCTGGCACCGGAGCACTGCCGCAAGCCCAAGGTGCTGGCCCGCTTCGAGCGCGAGGCCGAGCTCATGATGGAGCTGCGGCACCCCAACATCGTTCAGCTCCTGGGGCACGGCCGCCTGCGGGCGCTCCCCTATATCGTCATGGAGTTCCTCGACGGCATGACGCTGTCCGAGGTGCTCGAGGCGAAGGGAGGCCGGCTCCCGGTGCCCGAGGTGGTGGCGCTCGTGAAGCCCATCGCCGCGGGCCTCGCCTTCCTCCACCACCACGGGCTCGTGCACCGCGACATCAAGCCGCAGAACATCTTCCTCACCACGAAGGGGCGCGTGACGATCCTCGACCTGGGGGTCGTGCGCGATCAGCACAACCCCGGGCTCACCAAGCCGGGCGCGATGGTGGGCACGCCGTATTACATGTCGCCCGAGCAGATCCTCGGCCTCGAGGACATCGATCGACGCACTGACGTCTACGCGCTGGCCGCGATGACGTTCGAGCTCCTCACCGGGCGGCCGCCGTTCCTCGGGCAGAACAACTTCGAGGTGCTGTACGGCCACAAGAACACCGCGGTGCCCGACGCCGCGGCGCTGGTGAAGGGGGTGCCCAAGCCGGTCGCGCAGGCGCTGGTGCACGGCCTGGCGAAGCGTCGTGAAGAGCGCCCCGAGACCGCGTCCGAGTTCGCCGCCGAGCTCGAGGCCGCCGCCGGCGTGAAGAAGGTCGACCTGACGAAGGCCTTCGCCTTCATCGGGGAGAAGAAGAAGAAGAGCGAGGCGCGCGACACGAAGGCGACGCGCGAACACCTGCCTTCGGTGGCCGGCAGGCCGTCGGCGCCTCCCCCGAAGCCCAGGGCTCCGCCGCTCGACGAGGGCGACAGCACCCGGTTGCTCCCCCGCTACGTGCCCGGCCGCAAGGACAGCGAAGAGATTCCGCTCGCGGCCCAGGAAGACGTCGTGAGCGTGGCCAACGTGCTCGACACCGACGGGCACGACACGGGGAAGACGGTGCTCTTCCACACCGACGCGACCTTCGTGGGGCCCATCACGCGCGACGTGTCGGGGCCGCGCGCCGCGCCCACCACCGGCAGCGTTCGCCTCATCGCGACGGTGAAGGGCAAGCCCGTCTCGGCCACCGTGTCGGTCGACGGCGGCCCGAAGAACCCCACCCCACGAACCGTCGCGCTCACGCCCGGGAAACACGTCATTCGCGCCGAGTTCACCGGGGCGCGGCCGATCGAGCGCAGCGTCGAGGTCACGGCTGGAGCCGTGGTGAACGTGCGCCTCGAGTTCTGAAGCGGCGTCAGGGCAGCTCGCCGAAGCCCGCGTCGCGCGTCTGGTTCGCTACGAAGTTGCTATTCAGCGTGCGCCCGAAGCCGATGTCGCCGCCGGTCTCTTCGAAGCGCATCGAGAAGCTGCCCGAGGTGAGCGAGCCGGGCTGGCCACCCCGGGTGAGGACGAGATCGCCCGAGCGCACGCGCGGCAGGTTGCGGTTGGGCTCTCCGCCCGGGGCGTGGGCCACCGTCGTGCGCGGGTTGCCCGGCGACCAGTCGCCCTGCAGCAGAATGCGCGTGCCCGGCTCTGGCTCGATGGCCGTGACGGTGCCGTCGTCGTTGCGCGTCTGCAGGGAGATCGTCACCCGAATCACGATGTCGAGGAAGACGCCCCGGTTGCGCGTGTAGATGAGCTGGAGCGCCTCGGGGTTGCGGAACGCCAGGACCTCGGTGACGGTGAGATCGATCACCTCGCCGAGGCTGCCCCCGAGGGCGTTGTCGGGCGTGCAGGCGGGCAACAGGGCCAGCACGGCCATCAGTCCGAGTCGTCGCATGGGTTCCTCGATGGTACCGCCCCGGCCGAGCCGGAGCCGCACGAATCCGTCTTCAGCGCTCGATGGCCAGCTTCACCGCGCCGGCCGTGGGCTCGACCTGGTTGCCGGCGGTGATGGCCGCGGGCACGCGATAGGCGATGACGCGCTTGCCACCGGGCAGGAAGGCGAGCTGGGGCGCGTAGCCGCCGCCGCGGTCGACGACCGTCTCACGCCACACGCCGCTGCTGCGCCGGGCGACCCGCAGCTCGTCCTGATCCTGCGAGCACTCGCTGGCCGTCACCTGATCGCGCCGCGAGCAGACGTAGTAGGCGATCGACGGCTCGCCGGGGAACGCCGGGTCGACGTCGAGCGCCAGCGAGGGGTACCAGCCGCCGGTTCCCGAGGCGAACACCTCTTCGGCCTGCTGCCACTGCATCGAGGCCGCGTTCGCGCTGGTGTTGCGGCGATAGAGCAGCTTGTTGTTGGCGCCGTCGGTGACCGCGAAGGCCCAGCCCTCGTTCGGGTGGTACGCGAGCGACGCGCCCGTCATCGTGTCCGAGATGTTCGCGACGAGGGCGGGCGCGGTCCACGTGCCGTTGGCCTGCCGGCGCTGGAAGATGACGTCGTTGCCGCGCGTGTCGGCGCCGCCGAGCGCCTTGTCGTACATGATGGCCGGCTGATCGCCCGCGCCGATGATCATCTTGATGCGGCCGCCCCAGGCCTGCTTGTCGTTGCCGCCGGGCTGGGCGCAAACGAGCCGCCGCGCGCCCAGCACGTCTTCCACCACCTCGACGTCGGAGCCCGCCCAGTCCTGCTGCGGGTACTGGCCGTTGTGGGTGTCGCGGTAGGCCAGGTACAGCTTGCCGGTCGAGTCGAACGCGAGCGCGGGGAAGAGCCCGACGAGGAAGCCCGTATCGGACACCGGGTTCCCACACGTCACGTCGGCCCCGTTCTGCGTCACCGTCGTCTCGACCCACTGGTTGGGGCCCATGCGGGTGTTCACCACCGAGTCACTCTGGAACCAGAAGATCGACATGCCCGGCTCGAAGCCCTGCGCGCCGCCGAGGTACGAGACGACCGCGCGCCCCTGAGGGTCGAACGCGATGGCGAGCCCGATGCGGCGCTGCACGAACCGAATCGTCTCGGGCGCGCTGGGCACGCCGTTCACCACCTCGACGTACTTGATGTCGTAGTCGGGCACGCCTTCCATGCCGGCGTCGGTGCGGATCGACATCGTCATGGTGTTGCGGGGCGTGAAGTACACGACGCCGATCTTCCCGGTGTTCTGGTCGACGGCCATCGCGATGTAGTTCTGCTCGCGAGCGGCCGGGTCGAGGTCGATGATCTGGAACGCGTCGGAGCCGGTGGTGCCACCGTCGCCCGCGCTCGTCTTCGGCGCCTCGGCCACGAAGCCCATCGAGAAGTGCGACACCCGCGCGCTCACCTTCGAGCCGTTCACGGTGGTGGCCTGCCGCTCGAACACCGCCGAGCCGGGCCGTGTCCAGTACACGACGGGCTCCTTCGGCTTCGCGTCGCCGAGATCGAACTCGACCGTCGCGGGCGTGCTGAACATCGTGCCCTCTGGCTTGAACACGAAGACGGGCGTGTAGGCGGTGTAGTTCGACGCCGCCGCGTTCGGCGACGAGGTGATCGAGATCATCGTGTCGCCGATGGCGCTGGCGGGCACGGTGAGCGTCACCGACTCGAGGGTGATGGAGCCACCCGCCGAGCCGATGGCCTTCGTCTCGGTCTTGCCCGTACCCACGGGGTTCGACGGCGGCGGCGGCGAGCACGCACAGACGACGGCGAGCGCAGCAGACGTGACGAGGAGACGAGCGTTCATGTCGAGGAGCCCTTCATGCGGGAAACGTTCACCGGCCACCTCCAGTGTAGCGGGACTTTCGTCGCGCGCGCATGACCGGCTTTGCGACAGGGTGTGGGGAACTGTCTACCCCACCTCGAAGGAAGGTTGCGAAGCCCGCGCGCGAGGGGTTTGCTCCGCGCCCCATGGCGCGTTCGACTGACGAGGTGTTCCCCGCTGCACCTGGCCCCGAGCACGAGCGGGCGCGCGAGGGCGACTGGCCCGACGACCCATCCCGGCGCGTCTTCGTGCAGCGACTGTCATTCATGGGCGGTGGCGTCGTGCTGCTGGGGAGCGCGTGCAAGGAGAAAGCGGTCGTCGACGCGGGCGCACCCGCGGTGAAACCGGTGGCGGCGCAGGCCCTGTCGACGTCGCACCTCACGTTCACCAACCAGGACTTCGCGATCCTCTCGGCGGCCACCGAGCGCGTGCTGCCCAAAGACGACGACGCCGGCGCCCTCGACGCCAACGTGCCCGCCTACATCGACCGGATCCTCCAGACGCCGCAGCTCGAGAACATGCGGAAGAACTTTGTCCCCGGCCTCGCGGCGCTCGATCGCCGCTGCACGCGCATGTTCCAGGTTGGCTTCGCCGAGGCGACGCCCACCCAGCAGGACGAGGTGCTCACCATCTTCAAGAACAGCCCCGAGACGAGCGGCGAGGCGCGCTGGTACGAGATGCTCATCGTCCTCACCCTCGAGGGCTTCCTGGGCGACCCGAGCTACGGCGGCAACAAGGACCGCGTGGGCTGGAACCTCGTCGGCTTCTCTCTGGTGAACAAGAACAAGGCCGACCCCGGCCCCGGCTACGACGGGGCCTCCCATCTGGTGGGCCTGCGGTGCGGCGGCGGGAAGGGGTGCTGACGATGGCAAAGGACGCAGTCGATGTGGTGATCGTCGGCTCGGGCGCGGGAGGCTCTCCCATGGCGCTCGAGCTGGGCCGCGCGGGCTTCAAGGTCGTCGTGCTCGAGAAGGGCCCCTGGTACAAAAAGGACGAGTTCGTTCACGACGAGATCCTCAACTCGCGGCGGAACTTCTTCATGCCGCTCCCCTGGGACGAGCCGCACCTGTGGCGCGCCGGGCCCGACAAACCGTACTCGCGCACCAACGAAGCGTGGACGGCCAACTGCGTCGGCGGCGGCACCATTCACATGAGCGGGTACTTCTACCGGCTCAAGCCCATCGACTTCCGCCTCAAGAGCGAGCTGGGCGCCATTGCCGGGGCGAACGTCGCCGACTGGCCCATCAGCTACGACGACCTGGCGCCCTTCTACGATCGCGCCGAAGAGGAGCTCGGTGTGTCGGGCAACGCGGTGCCGCACCCGTTCCTCGAGCCGCGCAAGAAGAACTTCCCCATGCCGCCGCTCTCGGAGCACCCGGTCGCGCAAGAGATCGACAAGGTGGCGAAGTCGCTCGGCTACCACCCCTTCCCCACCGCGCGCGGCATCGCCTCGACCCAGTACCAGGGCCGCGACGCCTGCACCTACTGCACCCTGTGCGGCAGCTACGGCTGTGAGAACGACGCGAAGAGCTCGACGCTCGCCGCCATCGTCCCCAAGGCGGTCGCCACCGGGAACGTCGAGATCCGCCCGCGCTGCATGGCCGTCGAGGTGACCGTCGACCCGAAGAGCGGCAACGCGAAGAGCGTCGTCTACCTCGACGCCGAGGGCGTGCGGCAGGAGCAACCCGCGAAGGTGGTCGTCGTCTCGGCCACGGCCGTCGAGTCGGCGCGGCTGCTGCTCAACTCGCAGTCGTCGCGCTTCCCCAAGGGCCTCGCGAACAACAACGGGCTCGTCGGCCAGAACCTCCTCTTTTCGAGCTTCGGCCAGTCGAAGGCCACCTTCCGCGTGTCGAAACAGAAGAGCCAGCACCCGTGGCTCGAGACGACAGCGCCTTTCGTCAACCGCTCGATCCAGGACTTCTACCTGATGCCCGACGATCGGTTCGGCTTCCGCAAGGGCGGCACGCTCGGCTTCATGTGGTCGCACCCCAACCCGATCTTCGCGGCCGTGGGCATGGCGCGGAAAGGGGAGGCCGGCATCTTCGGCAAGGCGCTCAAAGACAAGCTGCGCGAGTACCGCGACAGCAAGATCCTCGAGTTCGAGATCTACGGAGAGTTCCTCGCGAACGACGACACCAACGTCACCGTCGACTCGAACGTGAAGGACAAGTACGGCATCCCCGTGGCGGCGATCACCATCAAGCGCCACCCGCTCGACTTCAAGCTCACGCAGTTCCTCGTCGAGCGCGGTGAAGAGGTGCTGGCGGCGCTGCAGCCCGAGAAGCTCGAGCGCGTGGGCACCGCCGGAGAGACCACCATTCTCCAGGGCGGCACCTGCCGCTTCGGCACCAACGAGCTCACCAGCGTGCTCAACAAGGACTGCCGCGCGCACGGGGTGAAGAACCTGTACGTGGTCGACGGCAGCTTCATGCCCACCTCGGGCGCCGTGCCCTTCACCCTCACCATCGTCGCCAACTCGTTCCGCGTGGCGCAGGGGCTCGTCGAGCGCATGAAGAAAGGCGGGACCTGAGGCGATCATGCGCGCGTGGGCTGGGCTCGTCGCGGTGCTCGTGCTGGTGGCTCCTGGTTGCAAGAAACAGGAGCCGGTCAAGCTGCCTCCACGCGACGGCAAGCTGGGCGCCCAGCGGTGCTCGGGCCAGCCGGGGCCGAAGAACAAGCCGTTGCCGCTGCTCCAACGGCCCTTCGATGGGCAGTTTCCGGCGCTCAACCTCTTCGACCACGACCTGCCGCTCGTGTCGGACTTCAAGCCCCTGGTCGAGGGTGACAAGGAGCTCACCTATTGCGGCATCGATGCCCTGGGGCTGTCAGAGGGCTTCGCCGGCTATGCGTGGTCGATTCCCGTCGGCACACCGATTCTCGCCCCGGCCGATGGGGTCGTGCTCGCGGCGGGGCTGGCGCCCAGCTTTCACTGCGTGCTCACCCACCAGCGCGTCGCCGACCAGCTCATCGTCGATCTCGAACACCAGACGCTCGGTGACATCGGGTTCATCACGCACTTCGCCCACCTGTCGAAGGTGACCGTGAAGCCCGGAGACAAGGTCGTCGCCGGCCAGCGCATCGGGCTCGCGGGCATGAGCGGCTGCGCGGTGACACCGGCGACGTTCTTCCAGGTGCTGCGGCTCACCGGCACCAAGACCGGTCGGCCGACGGTGGTCGATCCCTACGGCTGGGACGGCTCGAGCGCGGATCCCTGGGCGGCCCACCCCGAAGGCGCGCCCAGCGTGTACCTCTGGCAACCGGGAGAAGCCCCCACGCTGAAGTCGAAGTGAGCTGGTGTGAGGGTTGCACATCGAAGAACTCTCATGAACGCACTGCGCAGAAACTGGCACCTGCTGCTTCTCGTCGTCGGGGCGGCGTGCGCGCCCATGCCCCCGGTGACGCCTGCTGACGCCGGTTCCATGGAGCCCGACGCTGGCGCAGACGCAGGTCAGGCCACGACTGATGGTGGTTCGCTCGATGGAGGCACCGACGCTGGGGTGGTGGTGCCGGTCGGCTGGGCGCGGACGACGGGCACGCCAGGGCCTGATGGGCTGTGGGGCACGATGCTCGCGTTCGATCCGGTCGATCGCCGCTTCATCCTCCACGGTGGCCACCGGGTGCCCGGCCGCATCCAAAACGAGACGTGGAGCTTCTCCATCGCCTCGGCCACCTGGACGAAGCTCGCGACGACGGGCCCGATGATGCCGTTCCGATACTGTCACTGCACCGCGTACCTGCCCTCGACCCGCCAGGTGCTCGTCGCCGGAGGCCGCAACTCGGGCGCGAACGTCGACTCGGCCTTCACCCTCGACCTCGCTACGCTCGAGTGGCAGCCCGTGATGGGCCCGGTGCCCACGGGTGCCATCGGCTGTCTCGCGCACTGGGTGCCATCGCTCAACCGGGCCATCGTCTTCGGCGGCGACGGCCCCCGCGGCGTCAACGATCGCACGTGGGCCTACGACCCTGCGACGCGCGCGTTCACCGAGCTGATGCCGGCCACGCGCGCGGCCGCCCGGAGAGATCCCATGAGCGTCTTCGAGCCGGCGACGGGCCGCATCCTCGCGTTCGGAGGCTCGACGCAGATCATGCAGAGCTACCTCGATGACGTCGTCACCTTCGATGGCACGACGTGGACGACGCACGCCCAGATGGGCACGAGGCCGAGCCCCCGCCGCTACGGCGCCAGCGGGTGGGACGCACGCCGCGGTCGATGGATGCTGTTCGGCGGCACCAACGATGCGGACGATCGAAACGATCTCTGGCTGGTCGACCCGGCCACCTTCACCTTCGAGCAGCAGTCGACGCCGAACGGTCCTTCCGCCCGCGGCTTCGCGGCGTCGGGCGTCGACGAGGTGACGGGCACGCTCTACATCTTCGGCGGCTTCGCCGGTGGCACCACGCCGCTCAACGATGGGTGGACCCTGCGGCTCCCGTGAGATCGGTCTGCGCCACCGTGGTGCTCGTCGCGTGTGGCGGCGCTCCGAGGCCGGCGCCCGAGCCCCCGGGCTGCGCCACCGCGCTGCGCCCGGGAACCCTCTCGGCTGATGGCGGCTTCGAGCTCGTCACCGATGGGCATTCGCTCGAGGTCTCGCCCGGCCCTCAAGGCGGCTTTCACGTCTTCGTCGGGCTCGAGGCCGATGGCGTGGAGCGATCAGGCGCCATCGAGTGGACGCTCAGCACCACGTCAGGGCGCGTGCTCGCCCGCCGGAGCCTCGACCTCGACGGCCTCGTCCTCGAAGAGACGCCGTGTGGCTGGCGGCGTCGGCGCGACTTGCTGGTGTTCGAGCGCAACGACGACGTGCCCGGCGCGCGTGACGTCCCCGCCTCGCTCGTGGTGTCGGTGCAGGGCCAGTCGACCGCGCGGAGCGTCATCCCCCGTTGAAGACGCTCACCCACGGCCCTGCATGAACGCGATCAGATCGTCCGCCAGCGGCGAGTCGAACGACACGGTCTCGCGGGTGCCGGGGTGCTTCAGGCTGATGCGCGCCGCGTGCAGCGCGTGCCGGGGCAGTCGCAGGCGCTCCCAGGCTTCGGGCTCGAGCTCGTGCCGCGAGAACCGATCGAAGTAGCCAGGATCTGGCCCGTACATCT
This sequence comes from Myxococcaceae bacterium, assembly GCA_033763395.1. Taxonomy (GTDB): domain Bacteria; phylum Myxococcota; class Myxococcia; order Myxococcales; family Myxococcaceae; genus Xiheimicrobium. Next base: position 44,545 of record JANRKQ010000225.1, on the reverse strand, counting down.
TGTCGCCGACGAGGGGGAACCCGGCGAGCTGCGCGTGAACCCGGATCTGGTGCTGCCGCCCGGTCCGCGGGAACGCGCGCAGCAGCGCGAACGGCTCGCCCCCGCGCTCGAGCCGCGCGACCACCCGGAAGTGCGTCTGCGCCGGCCGGCCGGCCTCGCGATCGATGCGCACCGCGATGCGAATGAGCTCGGTGCCCTCGGCGATGGGCGCGTCGACGTCGAAGGCATCATCCCGTGGGTGGCCTTCGACGAGGGCGAGGTACTCCTTGTCGACGTGGCCGTCGTGGAACAGCCGGCCGAGCCGCTGGGTGGCTTCGAGCGTGCGCCCGCACACCACCAGCCCCGAGGTCTCGCGATCGAGCCGGTGCGCTGGCGAGGCGTTGCCCTTGCCGTACCGCGTGTCGAGCTGCGCGACGAGCGTGCCCAGGTGGTAGCGCGCGGTCGGGTGCATCGGCAGGCCGGCGGGTTTGTCCACCACCACGAGCCAGTCGTCGACGTAGACCTCCTTGAGGTGCTCGATGCCGGGAACGGTCGGCTCAGCGCGCACCCGCCGACGGAGCTGAAACGAGAGGCCCGGCCAGACGGGACTCGACGCCTTGAGCGGCCGGTCGCAGACGAGATCGTTCTCGATGATCTCCTTCACCCGCTCGCGCGAGGCGCGCTTGAGCTTCTCGCAGAGGTACCGATCGAGCCGCCAGCCGGCGTAGTTCGCCTCGACCGTGTAGGGGATCAGCACGATCTCATCAGGTGGCGGTGGCGGCCCGCCCGCGCCGGACGTCATGGCAGGCCCGATGTTCCACGATGCGGCGGGCGCGCGCCACCGCGAGCTGTCGTGTGGAGCGCGGGGCCGCGGCGTGGTGCGCTGTCAGCCTGCGCCGGACGTCATGGCAGGCCCGATGCTCGGGTAATGACGTACGCCCAAGACGACGCGCCACCTGCAACGCGAGCCGAACGACGCCGCTGTCATTCGAGTCGTTGTTCATGGGCACACAGGCCACGATGCAGCGGGCGCGCGCCATCGGGACCTCTCGTGTGGAGCGCGGGAACGCGGCGTGGTGCGCTGTGGGACTGCCGCGAGACCTCGGCGGCCCACGTCACGCCATCGTTGCGGGCACCGCGCCGGTGGCCGCCGCCCGGCCAGGCGCGTTCCGGGAGCTTTAGCGTCTCGACGGCGTGGCAGCGCTCCGTGTGCGCAGGCCTCGTCTCGAGGCCTGTTGGGCGCGCATGAGCACCCGAGCGTCGGGCGTCGACGAGCACGCGCGAGGCACCGCCCGCATCGCCTCGTCCTCGACTGATGACGCGCGCCAGCTAAGGTGCAGCCATGCTCTTTGCCGTGCCCGCGTTCGCGGCCGTGATGGTGCTGACTGCCGAGCCCATCGCCGTCGTCGACGTCGACGCTGCCGATGCGATGATGGGCCTGGGGGCGCAGGTGACCCGCCAGGTCCTCGAAGGCGGCGCGACCCTCAAGCTCGACCTGCTCACGCCCGATCAACTCCGGAGCCTGCTCCCGCCCGAGAAGTACCTGGCGCTGCGCAAGTGCCGCGAGAGCACGGCCTGCGTCGCCAGCGCCGTGGCCGGCACACCGATTCGGCGAATCATCACCGGCTCCCTCGCGCGCGACGAGAAGAACTACCTCCTCAAGCTGTGGCACCACGACGTGAAGGACCTCGCCCTCGTGTGCGACGTCGACCGCTCCATTCTCATCGCCAGCCGGCGCCTCCAGAAGGACGTGGAGCAGGCCGTGCCGGGCCTCCTGCGCGGCGAGCGCGAAGCCCGCGGCACCCTCGTCATCGAGGCGACCGCGCCGAACGCCCAGCTCTCGCTCAACGGCGAGTTTGTCGGCTCCCCGCCCGTCACGCTGACCCTCAAGCCGGGCAAGTACGAGGTGAAGGTCGAGAAGAACAAGTACCTGCCCGTCACGCGCTTCGTCACCGTCGAGGCCAACCAGACGTCGACCGAGACCATCAAGCTGCTCCTCATTCCGGGCCAACAACCCGACGAGGATCTCGTGGCCAGGCCGACGGGCCCGACCCAGCCCAGCGCCGAGGCCCGGCCCCTCTCCTTGTCCGCGCCGACGTGGATCTTCGGTGGCCTCGCCGTCGTGGCCGGCGCGACCGCAGCGATCGCCGGAGGCATCGCCGAAGGGCAGCGCGCTCGTCTGCTGGGAGGCCTCGACGCAGCGACCGGCGTGTACCAGGGCACCCGCGCCGAGGCGCTCGAGCAGAACCGCAACGCCCTCGTCGCCAACGTCGCCTTCGTCACGCTCGGCGTCGCCGCGGCCGCGACCCTCGTCTTCCTCCTCATCGACGTGCTGAGCGAGCCTTCGCCCGCCGCGCCCGCGCAGGTGACGCCATGACGCGCCCCCTCTTCGTCGCCTCCGTGCTCACGCTCGTCACGGCCTGCCCCTCGCTCGACCCGGACAAGGGCATCTTCTCGTGCGCCACACCCGAGGACTGCGCGGGGGGCTTCGTGTGCCGGCCCCAGTTTGCCGGAGGTGGCCGCTGCTTCCGCGAGGGGCTGTGCGCCGACGTCGAGCTCTGCGACGGCGTCGACAACACCTGTGATGGCCGCATCGACGAGTCCTTCCCAACGCAGGGTGAGGCCTGCACCACCGAGCGCCTGGGCGTCTGCGCGGCCGGGCGGCGGGTCTGCCAACAGGGCTCGATCGTCTGCGAGGGCACGGTGATGCCGTCGGCCGAGCTCTGCAACCGCCTCGATGACGACTGCGATGGCCAGGCCGACGAGGACTTCGACCTCAGCCGCGACAGCCAACACTGCGGGCAGTGCGGTCGAGCATGCACCGCGGGCACCACCTGCCTCGGAGCGACCTGCGTCGAGACCCGGTGTGACGATCGCGTCGACAACGACTCGAACGGGCGCACCGACTGCGACGACGAGCGGTGCGAGTCCCTCGTGTGCGACTCGCAGTCGGCTCCGGCCCGCCGGTGCGGGCTGGCGCCCATCATCCCCGACGCCGGCGTGACGGATGGCGGGCTGAGCGATGGGGGCGTTGCAGACGGTGGCCTTCCCGATGGCGGGGGCGGGGCCGATGGAGGCCTCGATGGCGGCACCGACGGTGGCCTCGTGCGCGGCTGCTTCTTCCCCGAGACGGTGTGCGACGACGGCTTCGACAACGACGGTGACGGACAGGCCGACTGCCTCGACCCGGACTGCGACGCACGGCGGTGCTTCACCGGGCTCACGTGCAGCATGCTGAGCTGTCCGGGGCCCGGGTGACGTAGACTCAGCGGGGTGATGCCCTCCGCACGACGCCATCAGCAGCCGACGGGCCGGTCTCGAGCGCTGGAGGATCGACGCCGCATGCGCCTGCTCTCCCTCACCTCGTGTCTGCTCGCCGCTGCTGCGCAGGCGCAGCTCCTCGCGCCCGTTCGCAGTGAGAGCGCCCCGATTCCCGGGTCGTTCGCGGGTGACACGGCGCTCCTGACGCAGCGGTGGAGCGACGGGCGCGATCTCTTCTTCGGCGCAGACGACACTAACAACGGCCTCTATGCCTTCCTCGTCGATGGAGGCCCGGTGCCCTCGCTCATGGGCTCGTTCGGCGCCGTCGGTGGCATCGACGCGGTTCCTTTCCTGCGCGCCTTCCCCGACGACACGCGCGGCGGCGTGGTGGCCACGACGGGGACGACGGCCGGCCGGGTGTTTCTCTTCACGACGCTGGGCGACGCGGGCGTGCTGCGCGACCTGTTGACGATTCCGATCGCGACGACGGCCCCGCGCGCGGTGGCGTTGGCCGACTTCGCCGATGGTGGCGCCTGGCTCCTCGTCGAGAGCGGCGGCACCACGATTCAGCGCTGGCGGCTCGAGGCCTCTGATGGCGGGCTGGTGCCGACGGCCATCCCACCGGTGATGGTGGGCACCGCGGTTCGAGGCATCGCCGTCGCGCCGTCCCTCCAGCGCGCGTACCTGTCGGCCGGGCTCCGCGGCGTGCTGGCGTTCGACCCACGCGAAGACATGCCCACCCTCGTCCCGATCGTCGACGCGGGCACGGTGACGGACGTGATGTCGGGCCTCACCGTGTACCCACAGGCCGACGGCGGCGCGCTCCTCATCGCGGCGGTGCCGGTCCAGAACCGCTACCGGGTGTACCAGCTCGAGGCGGGCGCCGACTTCCTCGCCGAGTTCTCCGTCGGCCTCGAAGACGGCGGGGCCCTGGTGCGCAGCGGTGAGTGGATCGACGTCTGGCCGGGGCCCTTCGGCGTGCTCGACGGCGGGGCGTCGTTCCCCTTCGGGGTGATGGCCGTGGTCGACCGCATCTCGCCCTCGGGCGGCCGCGTGAAGCTGGTGCCGTGGGAGGCGCTCGCCGGGCAGGTCACTCCGGCCTTGCCGATCGACCTTCCGGGGCTCGCCGCGCCGCCGGTCGAGCCCATGCCTCCTGCGCTGCCGCGGGTCGAGACGACGGTGTCGAGCCCCTTCTTCGACGGGCGGAGCGGAGACGTCGCGCTCTGGCCGTCACGGGCGCTCGTCTTCGGGGCCTTCGCCGGCCTCTCGGGCGTGGGCGCCGACGGGGGCGTCGCGATCTCGTTTCCCCGGGCGGGCCCCTTTGGTGGAGTCGATGCGCGACCGCGCGCGATCGGCCCTTTCGTCGACGGGCTCGTGGTGGCCTCGGTGCGCGAGGTCGACGGCGGGCAGCTCCTCTTCCTGGCGCCGGGACCCGATGGTGGGCTCTCGCCGGTCGCGCCCTCGCTGGCGGTGAGCGCGGCCCGGGGGGTCGCCCTGGTGGACTCGCCCGACGGCGGCGCCTTCGTCTTCGTCGAGTCGGGCACGAACCGCGTCCAGCGCGTTCGGCTCGGGCTCGATGACGCTGGCCTCCCGCGTGGCCTGCTCGAGGCGGACCTCGTCCTTCCAGCCGCCGCCCGTGCCGTACTCGGAGTGCCCGACGTCGCGCGCCTCTTCGTGTCAGCGGGCTCCTCCCTGTGGGCGGTCGATGTCTTCGGCGACGGCGGTGTCGTCTCCCTGCACGACGCGGGCGCGGGGGCGCCGGGCCCCGCGGGGCTGGCGGCCGTTTCGCTGGGCGATGGCGGGCTCGTGGTGATCGGCGCGTTCCCCAGTGACGACGCGTACGAGGTCTTCTCGGCCACCACGACGCGCGCGCGATCCCTCGGGCGCTTCGAGGTCGCGCTGGCCGATGGTGGCCAGCGGCTCCGTGGTGGAGCGGCCCTCGACGTCACCCGCGCTGCGTTCGGACAGCTCGCCGACGGCGGCGCAGCGCCGGGCTCCCCCTTCCCCGCTGGTGTGCTCGCCTTCGCCGAGACGTTCGCCGATGGAGGGTCGGTGGTGCGCCTGGCCGCCTGGGAGGCGCTGACCCGCGCCGTGCCACTCTCGGGCGGCACGGGCGGCGGAGCCGCCGGCGGGACGGGCGGCAGCAGCGGCGTCGGTGGCGGCGGGGTGGTCGAGCCGGAACCCATGGGCTGCTGCTCCGGCGCCCCCGTCTCGGCCGGCCTCCCGGGCTTGTTCTTCCTCGTGTGGTTGCGACGCTTCGCACGGCGCCGTTCGTCTCGTACGCTGGCGCGTTCAGACCCATGAGATCGATCGCCAGGCTCCTCTTCTTCCTCGTCGCCTCGTCCGTAGCCTCCTGCCGCACCGGCCAGGACTCGCTCCGGGCCGACGCCGACGGCGCGGTGCACCTCACGCTCGTCGGCACCAACGACGTGCACGGCTGGGTGATGACGCAGGAAGAGAAGTTTCCGCAGGGCAACATTCGGTACGGCGGGGCCGCGGCCTTCGCCGGGTACCTCAAGCTCCTGCGGGCCGAGAACCCCGGCGGCGTGGTGCTGGTGGACGGCGGCGATCTCTTCCAGGGCACGCTCATGTCGAACCTCACCGAGGGCAGCGTCGTCATCGAGACGTTCAACGCGCTCGGCTACGACGCGGCCGCCATCGGAAACCACGAGTTCGACTACGGCCCGGTGGGCTCGGCGACCCACGCGTCCCAGCCCGGCATGGACGCGTTCGGCGCCCTCAAGGCGCGCATCGCGCAGGCGAAGTTCCCGCTGCTGTCGACGAACATCTACGAGTCGAACTCGCGCCTGCGGCCGTCCTGGCTGCCGGGCGACGGCACCGTCATCATCGAGCGCAAGGGCATCAAGATCGGCATCATCGGCCTCACCACGCCGCAGACCCCGACGACGACCCTCCCCATCAACGTCGCGACGCTGCGCTTCGCGCCGCTGGGCCCCGAGGCGCTGTCGGCCGCGAGGAACCTCCGCACGCGCGGGGCCGACGTCGTCATCGCGGTGGTGCACGCGGGCGGCCGGTGCGCCGAGACGAGCGACCCGTCCGATCTGCACACCTGCGACACCGAGACGGGCGAGGTCTTCGAGATGATGAAGGGCTTCCCCTACGGCACCCTTGACGCGGTGGTGGCGGGCCACACGCACGGGCAGATCGGCCACTTCGTCAACGGCACGCCGGTCATCGAGAGCTTCGCGCTGGGCCGGGCCTTCGGCGTCATCGACCTGTCCATCGACCCGACGACGCGCAAGCTCCTGCGGGAACGAACGCGCATCCGCTCCGGCATCCCGGTGTGCGAGACGATGGACGAGGCCAGCCAGTCGTGTGACGTGCGCAAGCTGAAGGCGAACGCCGCGCAGGTGAAGCCCGTGGCTGCCAGATGGCTGTCGCAGAAGATCGAGCCTGACAGCGCCATCGCCGAGCTGTTGTGGCCGGGCGAAGCGCGGGTGGCGGCGCTGCAGAACAAGGCGCTGGGGCTGTCGGTGCCGAAGGCCCTGGGCCGCAACTACGAGACCGAGAGCGCTCTCGGCAGCTTCCTGGCGGACTCGCTGCGCACGATGGTCCGCGCCGACGTCGCGCTGCTCAATCCCGGCGGGCTCCGGGCCGACCTCGATCCCGGGCCGCTGAAGTATGGCTCGGTGTACGAGGTGCTCCCGTTCGACAACCAGGTGGCCACGCTGGACATCACGGGCGACCAGCTGGTGAGCCTCGTGCGCGCCGCCTACGCCGCGAAGAAGGGCGTCTTCCAGGTGTCGGGCCTCGAGGTGCGGCTCGATCGATGCCCGGGCCCCAACCGGCTGAAGTCCGTCCACCTGCCTGGCGGCCACGGCGTCGACCCCAACGTGCGCTACCGGGTGGCGCTCCCCGACTTCCTGGCGCGCGGCGGCGACGGGCTGGGCCCGGTGCTGGCCACCATCGACCCCCGGCAGGTCGATCTCGGCGAGACGCGCGGCAACAACCTGCGCGACGAGCTCGTCGACTTCTGGGTGAAGAACAAGGAGCCCTTCGTGGCGCCCGAAGCGGGCCGGGTGCAGTTCGTCGACGACGGCAAGCCCTGTCAGGCCAACGAGAGCCACTCGAACCCCTGACGCGCTGCTCACGGGTTTGCGCTCGCCAGACGCGCCCGGGGCCGATATTCAGCCTTCAGGCGCACTGGGGGACTGCGGCCCCTTTCGCTATGCTGTGGACGTCGAGTGGCCGGCGGGTCGGCCACGAGGAGGGTGCGGTGCTCTACAAAGTCACGCCCATGCTGACGCCGGCCGAGCCGAAAGAGGCCGAGGCGAAGCGCAAGGCGAAAGAAACGAACCCCGACGCCCCCAAGGAGCCGCGCAAGCGCCGCAAGTCGGCCGTGTTCGACGCCGACGGCAACGAGGTGCTCATCACGATGATGTGCCTCAAGTGCCGGCAGATGAAGCCGCTCGGCATGTTCGGCCTGCGCAAGATGGCCGACGGCGCCATTCGCAACCAGCCCTGGTGCCGCACCTGCCGCTCCGGCGCGGGCACGAAGAAGCCGAAGGACGAGGTGGCTCCAGAGGCGACCGCGCCGGCCACCGTCGAGGTCGCCGCAGTGACGGCGGCGCCGGCCAGCCCTGCGAGCGACGACACCCGGCCGTCCGAGGCTGCCGTGGCCGAAGCGCCCGCCGCCGAGTGAGCGTCGGAGCCGGGCCCTTCAAAACCGCGGGGCACTTCACCCCGGCGGAATGAAAAACCCCGCGCGATTCCTGTGAGGGAACCGGCGGGGCTTTTTCATGCCGCGACTGTGGAGGTGAGCGGGATCGAACCGCTGACCTTCGCATTGCGAACGCGACGCTCTCCCAACTGAGCTACACCCCCAGATGTCTTCCTGACGGCGTCGCGGCGGCGGCCTGACTATGTGACGCGTGTGGGGGTGTCAAGCACGCTCTCGCCCGCGCCGCCCTCGGAAATCGCCGAACCCCGCGACGGAAACGCGGCCGCTTTGACATTTGACTCACTGTGTTGCGGGTGACAGAAACCGACGCTCTCCCGATGCCTTCCCCGACGAAGACGTTGAGCCCGGCCGAGCTCGCGAAACTCGAAGCTGCTTTCGCCACCGACCCGGCGTCGCAGGCGTACAAGCCCCTCGCCGAGGCGTACCTCGCCATGGGCCGGTACATGGAAGCGATGGTGGTGTGCAAGAAGGGCGTCAAGGCCCACCCCACCCTCGCCGACCCCCGCGTGCTGCTCGCGCGCGTGTACGCCGATCAAGGCAAGGACAAGAAGGCGCTCGAGGAGCTGCAGGGCGCGCTCTCGGTCGTCCCCACGGACAAGGGCGCGCTGCGCATGACGGCGCAGCTCCAGTGGAAGGGCGGCGAAAAAGAGACCGCGAAGGCGACGATCCTCAAGGCGTTCGAGGCCGACCCCGCCGACAGCGACACGCAGACGACCATGCGCGAGCTGGGCGTCGAGCCGCCGAAGCCGGCTGCGCCCCCGCCGCCTCCGCCTGTCTCACAGCCGGTCGCGCCCATCGCCGCGCCGTCGAATGGGGTCTCGAGCGCCAACCTGATCGTCGAGACCGACGTGACGGTGCCCAACCCGATGCCGGCCGAGGCGATTCCACAGCCCCGCACGAGCGGTGCGCAGGGCGTGCAGCGGCGCACGGCGCCCGCGACGACGTCTGGCCGCACCTCGGGAGCCCGGCCTGCCGTTCGCCGCCCGTCGTTCGAACCGGAAGAGTCCGTGTCTGAAGTGAGCGAGGTCTCGGAGCTCTCCGAGGCGTCAATGCCGCCGAAGAAGCGCAAGAAGAAGGACTCGGGCGGCCTCGCGAAGGCGCTCTTCTTCATGCTCATCTTCGCAGTGCCCGCTGGTGCCGGCGCCTACTACGGCATCGGCCAGTACCGCGCGAAGGTGAAGCGCGAGGTGAACAAGCTCGTGCAGGGCGCGCAGGACCTGCTCAAGACCGACACCTTCGCGGCGTACAAGCAGGCCTGCACCCAGGGCGAGCAGGCCCTCGATGCCGACCCCGGTTCGGCGCTGGCCCACCGCATCCTCGCGTACGCGTACGTGGTGCGCTGGGGCGAGCACGAGCACGACGACACCATCAAGGGCCGCGCCGAGGAGCACCTCAAAGAAGGCCAGGGCTCGAGCGAGGACAAAGGGCTGTCGTACCAGTACGCCGCCGAGGCGCTGCTCGCGTACTACTCGGGCAAGACCAGCGAAGCCTTGCGGATGATGGAAGACCGCGTGAAGGCAGCCGAGGCCGAGAACAAGAAGTCGGCGCTTCTGTACAACACGCTCGGCGTCCTCCAGATGAACCAGGGCGACCTCGAGCGCGCGAAGGAGACCCTCGACAAGGCGCTCGCCATTGCTCCGGATGACCCACGCGTTCGTGTGGCGATGGGCACCATTCAGTTGCGGCGCGGGGCTGACAGCGACGCGTCGATCCAGTTCGCGAAGGCGCTCGACTACACCAAGAAGTCGCACCCCGAAGCCCTGCTGGGGACGTCGATCGCCCTGCTCGACCTGCCCGAGCCCGCGCGCCGCTACAAGGGCGCGGCGGAGTACCTCAACACCCTGCTCAAGGCGGACCCCAAGCACTCGCCGCGACAGCTCGCGATGGGGCAGATGGCGAAGGCGCTCCTCATCGCGCGCGTGTCGAAGGACATGGGCGAGTACGAAGAGAAGTTCGCCAGGGAGCTCGGTGAGGCCACGGGCGTGTCGACCGATCCTGCGAAGGCCGGGAAGGACATCGACGCGGCCGAGAAGGACGCGTTCGGGCTCGATCGCACCAACCCCGAGCTCTTCATCTTGAAGGCGCGGCGACTCTTCTGGACCGACAAGCTCGACGAGGCGGCGGCCGAGGTGAAGAAGGCCATCGAGGCCAACTCGACGACGGCGCAGTTCCACGTCGAGCTGGCGCGCATTCTCCTCAAGAAGGAAGGCGGCGAGCCCCAGGCTGAAGAGGCGCTCAAGAAGGCGCTGACGCTCGTTCCAGGCAGCCCCAAGCTGCTGACCATGCTCGGCACGGCGCAGGCCCGGCAGAAGAAGTGGGAAGACGCGCGCCAGACGCTCGAGAAGGCCACCGAAGACCAGAAGGTCCGCAACGGCGAAGCGCGCTTCATGCTGGGCCGCATCTACCGGGACGAGAAGAAGGACCTCAAGCGCGCCGCCGAGCTGTTCGACCGTGCCGCCGCTGACTACTTCGCGGACCCGTCGCTGGCCGCCATCGCCTACGACGAGCTGGGCTACACCCACGAGCAGGCGGGCCTCAAGGACAAGGCGCGCGCTGGCTACGAGAAGGCGCTCAACGCGAGCAAGGAATACGCTCCGGCCTACTGTCACTACGCCCGGTTCCTCGCGAAGGAGAACCAGCCGAATGACAAGGACAAGATCAAGGCCGTCGCCGGCGAATACCTGAAGCTCGACCCGAAGGGTGAGTGCGTCGCCGACATGAAGGGCCTCACCGTCCAGTAACGGCTCCCATCAGTCCATCGTCTCGCCGACGGTGGGCTGGCTTGTCTGGCTGCGTGCCCGTTGGTATTCGCCGCGGCGCCCGTTGGTTGAAGCGGCCGCGAGGAGCCAGATGTCCGTGTCGTCGGAGCCGGTGGTGACGTCGAGGGTCCTGGATCGCTCCGCGCTGGCGACGGTGAAGGACCTCGTCTCGTTGACCAAGCCGAGGCTGTCAGGGCTGGTGCTCTTCACCACCGCCGGCGGCATGTGGCTGTCGAAGGCGCCGCTGACGTGGTGGCAGTGGGTGGTGGCGCTGGTGGGGACGGCGGGCACGGTGGGCGCGGCGAACGCGTTCAACTGCTACCTCGAGCGTGACTCCGATCGCTTCATGGCGCGCACGGCGGTGCGGCCCCTCCCGCAGGCGCGCATGGAGCCGCTGGTGGCCCTGGGCTTCGCGGCGGCGCTCGCGGCGGTGTCGTTGCCGGTGTTGTTCCTCGGCGTGAATGCGCTCACCGGAGCGCTGGGGGTGCTGGCGCTCGCGAGCTACGTGCTGGTGTACACGCCGATGAAGTCGCGCACGCACTGGGCGATGGTGGTGGGCGCGGTGCCCGGAGCCTTGCCTCCGCTGATGGGGTGGACGGCAGCGACCGGGCGCATCGAAGAGCCGGGGCTGGTGCTCTTCGCGATCCTGTTCGTCTGGCAGTTGCCGCACTTCATCGCGATCGCGCTGTTCCGGAAGGCGGAGTACCGCGCGGCCGGGCTCACCTCGCTGCCGCTCGAGAAGGGTGACGACGTCGCGCGCGCGCACGCCGTGGGGTACCTCGCGCTCATGCTGCCGGTGAGCGCCCTGCCCTTCGTGGTGGGCGTCGCCGGGTGGCCGTACCTTGTCGCGGCGCTGGCGCTCGGCCTGTGGTGGGGCTGGGTGGGCGTCGAGGGCTGGCGGACGCAGGGCGATGCGCGGTGGGCGCGAAAGCTCTTCGGGACGTCGTTGCTGTACCTGACCGGCCTGTTCGCCGCGCTGGCCGTGGGCTGACGCGGGAGCGGTCTCCCATGCACGGGTCGCCGTTCTCCTGACGCGCGCGCGCAGTCCGTGCAGCCCCACTGTGTGCGACGTGACCCGGGGCTTGCTCGCCTCACCCTGACGGACTACACCCCGATCGCCGGGACGGCGCGGGAGGGGAGCCCTCGGTGTGGCCGGCGCTTCGTGTGGTTCGAGTCGGGTCAACCTCCCGCGATTGTTCGAGAATCAGGAGCAGCGGACGTGGACGTTGGGCTCTACCTGGACACGGTCGTGCGAGTGCACCCAGACACGGCCGTTCAGCGGGTCGGTGGGCGGTACATGGCGGCGACGCCGGACGACCGCTTGCATACGTTCGAGGCGCCCGACGGGTCGGTGTCGGAGGTGGGCGAGCGAATCATCGAGCTCGTGGATGGGGCGAGGACGGTTGGGCAGATCGTCGACGTACTGATCGAAGAGTTCGAGGTCTCGCGCGAGGTCGCCGAGGCCGATACGAGGCAGTTCATCGAGTTGCTGTTGGGCAAACTGGTGCTGACGGTGGGGTGAATCCCACCCTGGGGACGGGGCACCATGGGAGACGTGCGCATGAATCGGTTGGCTTCAGTGCGGGTGGGGGCGCTGTTCGCGGCGGCGGTCGTAGGCCTAACGGCTTGTCCACCGGTCGATGACTGCACCGACCTGGTGATCGACACCACGCCCGCGAGCGACGCGACCGACGTGAATCAGGTCGTCGACGTGGTGGCGAGCCTGCGACGTGGGCCGATGACGGAGGTTCCGGTCGCGACCGCGAAACTCTCGATTCGCGCTGCAGGCGACGCCGACTTCGGCATGGCGACCGATGCGACGACGATCGCGGCCGCGACCGCGACGTTTGCCGGCCGGATGTTCAAGGCGGGTCAGAACACGTTCAAGGTGACGTTGACGGAGAAGGACTCGACCTGCTCAGTCACGCGCGACGTGAGCATCACGGTGAAGGAGACCGTGATGGCGCCTCCGGTGATCATGAGCTGCGACTTCCCGCAGGACGCGAACGGCGACGGCGCGCTCAACAGCGCCGAACTGCCCGGTGGGAGCGGCGTCATCGTGCGCGTTCGGACGAACGCGGGCACGGGCGCCGGCGCGACTTTCTCTGTCCCGAACGGCACACCCGCGCAGGCCTCGGTGATGAGCGACACGGCGCAGGTGACGGTGCCGGCTCCCGCGAATGATGGGACGTTCACGGTGACGGGCACGGTCTCGCGCGGAACGGCGTCGCCTACCTGCAACCCGTCGATTCGGATTCAGCGCACGGCCGCGTGTGCGGTCGAGAACACCACCGACCAGGCTCCGCGCGGTCCGACGAACGACGCGGACACGGTCACGGCCGGCTATCAGGTGCGCGCCACGGCCTCGCGCGTGAGCGGCATGGTGGCGTCGGCGACGATGCGCCTCGGCATGGACTCGCGCCCGGTCGACCTCTCGACGATGGCGACGGCCTCGGTCGACTTCACCGTCGCGAGCACTGGCACGCAGTCCTACATGGTGACGCTCGAGGCGCGCGACGCCGCGGGCAACGCGTGCATGGTGACGAACGCGACCCGCACCATTCCCGTCGACTTCGACCCGCCGGTGGTGACGATCGCCGCTCCGACGTCGGCTGATGGCGGACCGGTGCTCATCACGCGCTCGCCGGTGTCGGTCGTCGCGAACGTCGGCATGGGAGACAATGGCGCGACGGCGTGCGCCTTCCTCGGCACGATGCAGGTCGACTGCGCGACGGTCGCGAACGGCGCGGTGGTGCTGTCGGTGCCGTTCTCAGCGGACGGAACGCGGACCATCACGGTCCGTGTGACGGACGTGGCCGGCAACGTGGGCAGCGGGAGCGTGACGGTCGACGTGGTGCTCTCGGGCTGTGGCATTACCTTCTTCGCACCGCCGTCGAACCCTGCGCTGATCATCGCGTCGCAAGCACCGGGTGGAAACTTCACCTTCCGCACGGCCAGCCGCGGCCTCTGCGTCGGGCAGCCAGCGCGCCTGAGCCGCGCCGTCGTCTCGGCCGATGGTGGAACGGGCACGTTTACGGCGGTCGGGAACGCGACGCTGACGGCGCGGAGCCTGACGGACGGTGGCTCTGACGCCATCGCCGCCTTCGTGACCCCGGTGACCAGCGGAGACTTCATCTTCCGCGCAGAGGTCGACAACCTCGGCGATGGCGGGACGGACGGCGTGCAGGTCGACGTGACGGTGGACCTCGAAGGGCCGGCCATCACGAGCCCGGTCGTTCCCTCGGGCCAGACGCGGGCGACCATCAACGCGCAGCAGGACTCGAACCCGGCGGTTCCCGGTGCGCAGCGCATTCTGACCTTCAACGGCCGCATCCCCTCGGGTGGTCGCGCTGACATCTGCACCACGCAGATGTTCACCGGCGCGGTCGAAGGAGACTGCGGTACGGGCTGGTTCCGGCTCGCGCAGAACGTGACGAGCCCGGCGAACGCGTTCACGTTCCCCGACGGAGCCTACGAGCTCAAGGTCGTCATCGTCGCCGGCGCGACGCGCACCGAGTCTCCGGCTGTCCCCGTGACGGTCGACTCCGTACGTCCCTGCGTGCTCGCCAGCTCGCTCCGCTTCCCGCAGGACACGAACATGGACGGGCGGCTGAACGCCACGGAGCTTGGCGCCAACGCGCCTCGCCTCGAGTTCCAGCTCGACCCGGCATGTGGAGACATGAACCTTTCGACGCTGTCCGCGACGGCAGGCGTCACGGTGCGTGAGGTCGTCAGCGGCAGCCCGTCGACCGCGCTGAACGTCGCCGGAGACGTATCGTTCGACACGGGCACTGGCCGCGTGCGCGTCAATCTCACCCAGGGCATCGCGAACGAGCGGGACTACACGCTGTTCGTTCAGCTGCAGGACCTGGTGGCCAACACCAACCTTTTCACGGCGACCTCGAACCCGGCGGTCACCACGGTTCGGGTCGACCGCACGGCGCCCAACTGCGACCTCGTGTCGCCTACCCTCACCACGCTGAATCGCTCGAACGTCCCCGGCGGCTCGCTTGGCGTGACGATCGCGACGGCCGCGGACGTCGGCATGAACGGCGTGACGGTGACCCTCCAGGGTCTGACGGCACAGAACGTGACGCCGTCGGGTGCGGCGAACCAGGCGACGGCTACGTTCACAGGTTTGACCGGGACGAACACCCGAACGCTGGACGCCACCTGCCGCGATGCGGCTGGCAACACGGCGAGCATCACGCAGCGCTCGCTCCTGATCGACCTCGAGGACCCGACCTGTACGATCGTGTCTCCGAGCGTGGCGAACTCGCCCTACTCGGACCTCAGCATCACCACGACGGTGAACGTCGCTGGCGCCGACGGCCGGACGGTGACGGTCTCCTCCTCTGAGGGGGGAACGCGCGGGACCTTGACCGTTACGGCGGGCGTCGCGAGCGGCCCCATTACGTACGCGAACGGCACGCAGAACGTCTCGGTCTCCGTGAGCGACGCGGCAGGTAACACGTGCTCGACGACGGTGAACAACATCGTCATCAACTCGAGCGACTGCGGCCTGACACTGACGAACGCGTTCGCGAACGCGAACGGCCAGTGGTTCAATCGAAGCAACACGGGCAGCCTGACGGCGAACTCGGGCACCGCGACGATTACCGCCCAGACCTCGAGCTGCACCACCGGCCGGATGATTACGCTGGTCCGCACCGGGCCGACCGCGGGCACTCCCATCTCCGTGGCTGACGTGGCGGGGCTGGCGACGTTCTCAAGCGTGGCGCTCGTCGATGGTGAGACCTGGACGGTGTCGGTGCCGAACGGGGCGCGGCCGCCCACGGTGGCGACGTTCCGGGTCGACCTCGACGCGCCGACGTTCGGCGGGTCCGGCCAGGCGCGCCTCAACGGGACGCTGATCGCATCGGCGACACCCACCTTCTTCGTCGCGGCGGCTGATAACCGGAACGTTGAGACGGGCGTCGCCGGCTACTTCGCCGACCTCAGCGCAGGAACGACGGGCGCGCAGGCGAACGTCGTGGTCGATTCCGTCGAGGCGTTTGACTTCGGTCTGAGCGGAACGGTTCGTGTCCTGTTCAAGGGCACGGAGCTGACCAGCCAACCCGTGACGGCGGCGGCGCAGACGATCAGCTTCACTGGCGGGAGCGCGATCACCCTGCCCCACAACGACTCTGGAGCGTTGGTGGTGCGGGTGACGGACGGCGCGGGCAACACGACGGAGTGGACCTCGACCGCGACCATCGACGTGATCGCGCCTGGGGCACCGACCGTCAGCCAGACCATCGGAGATGCGCGCATCGCCGAGGTGAGCCTTGGTTGGATGCCGACGTTCGACGACGGCACGACCTCAGCGTCGGGTGGGCACGCTGGATACGACCTTCGCTGGTCGACGACATCGGTCCCCGGCAACAACACCCTTCCAACCTCGACCGACTTCTTCAGTTCGGTGGCGAATCCAGAGCCGAACGTCGCCTGGTCGGCGAACCCGACGAGCAACTTCCGCCTGACAGTGCCTCCGCTCAATGGGTACTACATCGCGGTGCGTGCCCGTGACGAGGTGGGCAACTACTCGGCTTATTCCGCACCGACGGTGCTCAACAACTTCTGGACGGAAGTGACGATCTCCGCGCCGGCTAGCGCCATGAGCGCGAACTTTGGCCAGACCGTCGTCGCAGCCCCGAGCTTGAACAACGACTCCATTGCCGATCTGGTCGTGACCGCTCCGACTCGAACCGGTGGGGGCGCGGTGTTCGTGTACTACGGCGCTTCTGGGTTCACGTCGCAGACGACGTGCGGTGCGGGCTGTCAGGAACTGACGCCGTCTGACGCGACGGCAGGGCAGTTCGGGAGTGATATTGGCTCAGGAGGCAACGTCGGCGATGTGGCAGGAGAGAACAAACTCGACCTGGTGATCGGACAGACTTGGACCGGAGCAGCACCCAACAATGGAGGCCGGGCAGTCATCTACTTCGGTACAGCTTCGGCTTCATCACTCGATGCCTCCCAAGCCATTGAACTGCGCGGCGATTCCACGAACCGAATTGGGAGCGGAGCCGTCCGAATCATTCCATCGATTGATGGGGACGCACTCGACGAGCTTGCGATCTCTGCGCCGCTCTTCGCGAGCAACCAAGGGCGAGTGTTCATCTACCGGGGGCGTTCACGCGCAGCGTGGGCCTCGGCACGTACTGCGACCGACCCGACCACGATGGTCACCTTCATTCCCGTGTCCAGCGCGACAGCTGACTACGTGGTCGATGGTCCGAGCCCACTGCTGGTGTCACCGGCAGGAAACGCGTTTGGTCAGAACCGATTCGGCTTGATCGGCGTCGGCGACATCTCAAGCGACGGAAGGCCGGACATCGCGATTCCCATGTCGCGTTCGAGCATCAACAGGTATCGTGTCTTTTCGGGCGCTGCCATCGCGTCATCATCTGGTGCGGCACCACTTACCGCGTCCAACTTCATTCTGGAGTTGACCCAGACCACCACGACGGACAACTCGCCAGCCACTGGCTTCGGGGCCAGCGCTGTGGGCGATTCGAACGTCGTCGACGGCCCTGCGGCTGACCTCGTCGTGGCTTTTCCGGGAGCGCCAGGAAACGGGCGTCTCTTCGTCTTCGCCACGCCAGTTGCGATGCCCTCGGGCCAGCCTTCCCCTGTAGCCGAGATTCGCGGACCACTCGGCTTCGGCCTGCAGGTTTCTGTCGGACGGCTAAACGGTGCCTCCGATTCCAGTGCTGACCTCCTGTCCGGCCAGGCACAGAGTAGTGGGAACTTTGCATTCGCGATCTACCAACGGCCCGGAATCCGACCATTCGGAGGAATGGCACCTGGCGTCCTTGGGTCGACCCCCGAGTTCTGGGTTTCTCGGTTCGATGCGAGCTCCATCACCGGGAACGCCTCGAGTCGCCTCGGGTCAGTGAACTCCTTGGGCGATATCGACGGTTCCGGTCAGCCCGATGTCATTCTCGGCGATACAACGACTGCGACGGTGAGGATTTGGCGATGAACTTCCAGAAGAAGAAACGCTCGTATGTTCCCCCACAGGTGAAGACGTTCGCAGGCGAGCAGCCGCCTGCATTGTTGATCTGCACGGGTGTCTACAATTGCGTCAATGAGATTGGTTACGATTGTTGTGCACCAAGCGTCGACAACTGCTTTGACCCAGGTCAGTGCTGACCTCGACGGAGCCGGTGCTCAGACAACCCACGGGTTGAGCACGTCGACGGGTACGCCAGCGAAGTCGCGGACGTTCCTCGTCACCAACGTCAGGCGGTGCACCTTCGCCGTCGCCGCCAACAGCGCATCCACTTCCGGCAGGCGCCGGAGCGCCGAGAGTCGACCCCACTCGTCCGCGACCCGGCCGTCGATTGGGAGGAGCCGGTCGGCATAGAGCCGTTCCAGTCCGTCGAGCCAGGGTTCCAGGCGCCTCGCGGTCAACATGTCAGTCCGACGCTTCCGCTCGATGCCTTGTCGAATCTCTCCGAGCACCAGCACCGACAACACGAGCGGCTCCTGCGAAACTTCGTCGAACCAAGGGGCGACGCCACCGTTGGCTCGTGGCCCCTAGCGGAGCTCTGAGAGCACGTTCGTGTCGAGAAGAAATCTCAGAGCCGCACCTTTCGACGGCCACCCTTGCTCCGCACCGGCGGCGTGAAGGGCGGCGCGGAGACCAGGTACGCCTTGAAGTCGCCTCGCCGCTCTCCCAGCAAGGCCTCCTCGAGCAGCGCCCGATGCTCAGCTTCGGCCGAACGACCTCGCGCAGCGGCCCGCTGCTTGAGCGCCCGCACCACCGCTGCATCGAGGTTTCTGACGATCAGCTGCGCCATATGCTGTCAATGATGGCACACGCCGACCTTCCCGGCTCACCTGCAAGGGAACATCGACCTCCCTGTGTTCCCACCCCGTGGGCGTCGCACCAGCCCTACCGCGCAGAGAACCGCAGCGTGACGTCTCCGATGAACACCACGTCGTTCACCCGGAGCGCGTGGCGGACCGTGCGCTGACCGTTCACGAACGTCCCACAGCCGGAGCCCTGGTCGACCAGCTCCACCTGGCCACCTCGCAGCTCCACTGCGCACTGCTCGCGGGACACCTTGTTCGAGTCGATCAGCACGTCACAGCTCCAGCCACGGCCGATGAGGAACCGGTCCTTCCCGCTCAGCTGAACGGAGCTGCCGTTCGACAACAGCACCTCGAGCGCCCCCGTCGAGCCATCCAGCACCGCGCCCGCCTCGACCACCACGGGCACGCCCGTGCGCTCGACCTCGGCGGCCACCCCGCAGGCGCCACAGCACGGCTCTCCCTCAGCGTGCGGACCGTTCGAACCCATGGCTGACAGCGTACTCCGGCGCCGCACCCTTCTGATTTTCCAACGGTTCGACGCCGACGCGCCTTGACACTCGACCCCCTCGCATTAATCACCCCGGCCGATGATCCAGGTCGACGGTTTGAGCAAATACTACGGAGAGCACGCCGCCATTCGCGGGCTGTCCTTCAACATCCAGTCCGGTGAGGTGGTCGGGTTCCTCGGCCTCAACGGCGCAGGCAAGAGCACCACCCTCAAAGTCCTGGGCTGCGTGCTGCTCCCCACCGCGGGGCGCGTGATCGTCGATGGCTTCGACGTCACCCGCGACCCCCACGAGATCCGCAAGCGCATCGGGTACCTCCCCGACACGCCGCCCGTGTACGACGAGATGTCGGTCGGCGAGTACCTCACCTTCGTCGCGAAGCTCCGCGGCGTGCCCGAGGCCAACGTCGCCGGCGCCGTCGCCGACGCCGAGAAGAAGACCGCCATCACCGACAAACACGACGACGTCATCGCCAGCCTCTCGCACGGCTACCGGCAGCGCGTCGGCCTCGCCCAGGCCCTCGTCCACAAGCCCAAGCTCCTCATCCTCGACGAGCCCACCGGCGGCCTCGACCCCGTGCAGATCGTCGAGATGCGCGAGGTCATCAAGGGCCTCAAGGGCGAACACACCGTGCTCGTCTCGTCCCACATCCTCGGAGAGATCTCCCAGGTCTGCGACCGCTACCTCGTCATCCAGGGCGGCGAGCTCATCGCGCAGGGTACCGAGGCCGAGCTGTCCGACAAGCTGGGCTCGGGCGGCCCCATCGAGATCGACTGCATCGGCGCTGCCGGCCCCACCATCGAGCTGCTCAAGAAGGTCGACGGCGTCGTCGACATCACGATGGTCAAGCTCGACGGGCAGAACCTGTCGCTCCACGTCGACGCGAAGAACGAGATCCGCCCGGCGCTCGTGAAGGCGCTCGTGCAGGCCGACATTCCCGTCGTGCGCGTCGACCGCGCCGCGCACCGCCTCGAGAACATCTTCCTCAAGCTGACCCACGGAAAGGACGCGTGATGAACAACGTGTTGCTCATCGCCCGCCGCGAATTGGGCGCGTACCTGCGCAACTTGAGCGGCTACATCATCATCGCGGTGCTGCTCTTCCTCGACGGCCTCGCCTTCAACGCCTTCGCCGTCCAGGGCGCCGCCAAGAAGTCGTCCGAGGTGCTCGCCGACTTCTTCTTCTTCACCTCGGGCATCGGCATGGCCGGCGCCATCTTCCTCTCGATGCGCCTCATCGCAGAGGAGCGCCAGACCGGCACCGTGCAGCTCCTCTACAGCTCGCCGATTCACGACCGCGAGATCGTCGCCGGCAAGTTCCTCGCGGCCCTCGCCTTCCTCTGCCTCTTCTTCCTCGGCACCGGCTACATGCCCGCCCTGGTCGCCGTGTACGGCAAGGTGTCGCTCGGCCACGTGCTCGCCGGGTACCTCGGCCTCGTGCTCGTCGGCGCCTCGAGCCTCGCCATCGGCCTCTTCGGCAGCTCGCTCACCAGGAGCCAGGTCGTCGCCGCGGTCGGCTCGGCCGTCATGTGCATCGGCCTCACCATGTGCTGGCTCGTCGCGAAGGTCGTCGACCGCCCCTTCACCGACATCATCACCGGCCTCGCCTGGTACGGGCACTTCGACCCGTTCAAGAACGGCATCGTGCACCTCAAGCACGTCGTGTACTTCGCGCTCGTCACCTTCGTCGCGCTCTTCGCCGCCACGCGCGTGCTCGAAGCGCGGAGGTGGAGGTAAGCCATGCGCAGCTGGATGATCTCCCTCGGGCTCGCGCTCGGCCTCGTCTTCGTCTGGATCGGTGAGCGCGTCGTCGGCCCCGATCTGCGCACGCTCTTCACCGCCGGCGGCACCGGCTTCATGCTGGCCGCCATCGGCCTGCGCGCCAGCCGCGTCAACGTCGCCACCACGGGCCAGATTGAGCGC
Source organism: Myxococcaceae bacterium (assembly GCA_033763395.1). Classification (GTDB taxonomy): domain Bacteria; phylum Myxococcota; class Myxococcia; order Myxococcales; family Myxococcaceae; genus Xiheimicrobium. The sequence goes on along the minus strand of JANRKQ010000225.1, from coordinate 23,592 downwards.
ACCCTGCTCGGCCTGCACGGCCTGTCCTTCCTCGCAGTGGGCCTCTACGTCTGGCAGTCGGACCTGTGGGCGAAGGTGGCCGACCAGACGCTCGAGACCGGGTGGCCGAAGCTCGCGGGCAGCGTCGCCGCGCTGGTGCCGGCGGTCCTCCTCGTGTCGCTGCTCCCCACCCTGCTCGTCGAGCTGTCGTCGGCGGCGATGGCGAAGGCCCCGGTGATGGAGCTCGGCCGCATTCAGGAAGCCGCGAACGCGGGCCTCGGCCTGGGCTTCATCGCCATCTTCGCCTTCTCGCTCCAGTACGTCGTCTCGGAGCGCGACGTGAAGAAGGACTTCTCGTACTTCCGCACCGCGCGGCCCGGCGAGGCCACCAAGCGCCTCATCAACTCGCTCGACGAGCCGCTCGAGGTGTACCTCTTCTTCCCGCCGGCCTCCGACGTGTCCACCGTCACCCAGGCGTACTTCGACGAGCTCAAGGGCGAGTCGACGATGCTCCAGGTCCAGGTGCTCGACCAGGCGCTCGAGCCGGTGAAGTCGAAGGACCTCGGCGTCAGCAACAACGGCACCGTCGTGCTCAAGAAGAAGGAGCGCAAGGAGCTGCTCTTCCTCGGCACCGAGATCGAGAAGTCGCGCACCCAGCTTCGCGGCCTCGACGCCGAGGTGCAGAAGCGCATCCTGCAGATCGCCAAGACGAAGCGCACGGTGTACTTCACCCAGGGCCACGGCGAGCGCACCCAGGACCCCGTGCCAGGCGATCAGCGGCCCACCATCGACAAGCTGTGGCGCTCGCTCCAGGAGCAGAACTTCGACGTGCGCACGCTCTCGACCGCTGAGGGCCTCGGCCAGGACGTGCCCCGTGACGCCGCCGCCGTCTTCGTGCTCGGCCCCACCCGCGTCTTCCCCACCCCCGAGGCGAACGCGCTGGTCGAGTACGGCAAGCGCGGCGGCAAGCTGTTCTTCGCGCTCGACCCCGAGACCGGCCTCAGCTTCGAGGAATTGCTCACCCCACTCGGCCTGTCGTTCAAGCCCGAGGTGCTCACCGACGACAAGATGTTCGCCCGCATCGGGCGGCAGGCGTCTCCGTCGGACTACCGGAACATCGGTACGCGCACCTTCTCGTCGCACCCGTCCGTCACCACCCTCTCGCGGGCCCAGGCGGCGGTGCTGCTCGTCGGCGCAGGCCCCTTGAAGGAGCTCGAGACGCACCCGGCCGATCTCGTCATCGACATGGCCCTGCGCTCGCAGTCGACGACGTGGAACGACGTGAACAACAACTTCCAGTACGACTCGCCCACCGAGGTGAAGCAGGCGTACGGGCTGCTCGCCGCCGTCACGCGCCGCGCGCCCAGCAACAAGGTGGAGGACGAGCTGCGGGTGCTGGTGCTCGCCGACTCCGACGCCATCACCGACGACATCGTCGACGCGCTCGAGGGCAACGTGCGGCTCGTGCTCGACGGCATGAAGTGGCTGCTGGGCGAGGAGCAGCTCCAGGGCAGCACGAACTCGGAGCTCGACGTGCCCATGACGCGCACGCGCACCCAGGACAGCGTGTGGTTCTACGGCACCACCTTCTTCGCCCCGCTGGCGGTGCTGGCGCTGGGCTTCGTCATTCGGCGGCGCACGAGCCGGCCCCGCACCGCCGCGCCCGCCGTCACGGCCGAGGTGAAGTCATGAAGATGCAGAGCGTGGCGCTCACCGGTGCGCTCGCCGCGGTGGGCCTGGTGTCGGCGTACCTCACCTGGCAGCGCCCGAAGGAGTCGGCCTCGGCCAGCACCGCCATCAAGGTGGTCGAGGCCTCGAAGCAGTCCTTCCAGTCGTTCAAGTACGAAGACGGCCAGCGCTTCCTGTCCCTCAAGCGTGACAACGGCGAGCTGTGGCTCACCACCGGCTTCATTCCCGGCAAGGAGCCGGCGCCCTTCGACGCGGGCCTGACGGTGACGCAGGTGGCGCTGGGTGACGGCGGGGTGGACGCCGATGGTGGTGTCAGCGACGCGGGCGTGATGACGGTCACGCAGACGCCGCCCCCGAAGCCGCCACCGACGCGAGAGCTCAAGGCGAACGAGCGCGCCGAGACGGCCCTGCAGAAGTTCATGCCGCTCGAAGCGACGCGCGCACTGGGCCAGCTGTCGGCCGAGAAGCTGGCCGAGCTCGGCCTCTCCGACTCGCCGCGGCGCCTCGAGCTCATCGTCGGCGGCACGGCGCGCGTCTTCACGGTGGCCAAGACGCTCCCGGGCATCTTCGGCCTCTACGTGCAGGAGGAGCGCACGAAGGACGTCTTTCTCTTCCCAGGCGCGCTCTTGTCGGACTTCGACCCCCAGTCCCAGGTGCTCGTCGACCGCCGGCTGCACGTCTTCAAGCAGGCCGAGTTCGACGGCTTCGTCGTGAAGTCCGACGGCAAAGAAGCGGCCTTCGTGCAGTCGAACGCCGAGCTGCCCACGACGGCGAAGGTCGCCCGCGCCGCGACGCCGGACAAGCCCGACGAGCTGGTGAAGAACTGGCACGACAAGGTGTGGAGCCGGCTCATCGTCACCGAGGTGCTGGGGAAGAGCGAGCTGCCGCAGGGCAAGGCCCCCACCGTGGTGTTGCGCGTCGAGTACACCTTCAAGGGGCAACCGAAGGGCTGGCTCGAGCTGGCGATGGACGAGACCAAGGCCACCTGGGCCCGCAGCGAGAACACCGCGTCGTGGGTGGCGGTGCACCAGGGCAGCGACGAGCTGCTGCTCGAGGCGAAGAAGCTCGTCCTCGAGTAGCTGTCTCTTCGAGTTCACAGGGGGCCGAGACGGCCGCTGCGCGGGGCGGGGGCCCGGGGTAGCGTGTCCGGCCGTGCGTTCGCTCCTTCGACCGTTCCTTTCTGCCTTCATCCTCGCTGGCCTCGGCGCCTGCTTCGTGGACCTCGACGATCGGCCTGGCCGCTCCTGCAACGAACAGCAGCCCTGCACCGCGCCCCGGGAGTGCATCGCGGGCCGATGTTTCGCTCCGGACGAAGCACCACCTCCCTCCGATGGCGGAGCCGACGCGGGCAGGGGTGGTGGCTCCGCCGGCGGCGCGTCGGGTGGAACGGCCGGCGGGAGCGCTGGCGGCGGCATGGCCGGTGGTTCGGCAGGCGGAGTGGCTGGAGGCGCGGCCGGGGGCAGCGCGGGTGGCGCAGCGGGCGGCAGCGCGGGTGGAGCCGCGGTGGACGCGGGAAGGCCTCCCGTGTGGCAGCAGCCAGTGCACGGCTTCACCGAGTTCACGCAGGACACCGGCTGCACGGCGATGGTCGACGCGGCCAACGGCAACCAGCTCAACGCCTCGGTGGCCAACGCAGCGGACGATCAAGACTCGGCCAGCGGTGATTTCCTCGACGGCGGCTTCCTGCCGCAGCAGCTCGAGGGCGCGGTGCGCGGGAGGGTGCGGCTGAACGCCCGGCCCGCGCTCACCGGCAACCTGCCCTTCGTCGAGTACAGCCTGGGGCGGAACATGAACATCCACCTGCAGCTGGCGATCACCGCGCAGAACGCCCTCCAGGTGAGCAGCCAGGCCAACACGGTGGCCGACCTCGCCGTCACCAACACCTACGCCGTCGATGGCGGCTTCGCGCCCGGTGACTACCTGTTCGAGGTGCGGTGGCGTCGCAACGGAACGCGGCGCGTGTGGCTCAACAACCAGCTGCTGGGCACGGTGAACCTCCCCGCCGCGGGCGCCGCGCCCCAGGTGCCCGACCGCTTCCGCATCGGCATCATGCGCCTCGACGGCATGGACGGCGGCGCCACCTCGCTCAGCATGCGGAGCTGGCAGCTCGGCGATCGAGAAGACACCACCTTCGGGAACCTGCCATGACGACCTTCGTGCTCATCGCCGCGCTCACCGGCCAGGTGCCTTCGCTCGTGCCGTCCGCCGCCGAGGGCCGCGCCGCCCGCATCCTGCTCGCCCCCGACGACGCGCCCGCCTCGACCGCGACGAGCGGCTTTTCGCTCTCGAAGAAGCCCGTGGGCCTCACGCTGTCGGCCATCTCGGTATTGGCGCTGGGGGTCGGCGCAGGCCTGGGCGTCAACGCGTCGGACCTCGCCCGCCAGGCCAACGAGTCCTCGTCCGAGTACTTCTTCAAGCGGCTCGGCGCCGAAGCGCAGGGAAACGCGACGGCGGCGAACGTGGCCTTCGGGTTGGCGGCCGCGGCGCTGGTGGGCGCCATCATCGCGTTCATCGTCGAGGGCTGACGCTCGGCCTCACACCTGCGCGCAGCGTGCCCCCGCGGCCATCGCTCGACGAGCGTGCCCGCCACCCGTCCCCCATCGAGCCGGGAGCGACGATTGGGGCGCGACGGAGGGGTTCAGGCCTTCCGCACCGGCAGCCGGAGGATGAACGTCGCGCCCTGCCCCGCCACCGACTCCGCGGTGAGCGTGCCCTTGTGCGCCTCGATGATGCTGCGGGACACCGACAGGCCCAGGCCGGTGCCGAGCCCGCGCCGCTTGGTGGTGAAGAAGGGCTTGAAGAGGTTCTGCATCACCTCGGGCGGAATGCCGGGCCCCGAGTCCTTCACCAGCACCTTCACGAAGTCGCCGTCGGCCACAGTCGCCACCGTCACCCGCTTCAGGGGCGACTCGGCCATCGCCTGACCGGCGTTCATCATGAGGTTGAGCAGCACCTGCCGGAGCTGGTTGTTGTTGCCCATGATGCCGCCCAGGCCCTCGCCGAGCGCGGTCTCGACCTTCACGCCCTGCATCTGCAGCTGGTGCCGACACAGCGACAGCGCCCCCTGCACCACGTCGTTGGGGGCGAGCGGCTCCATCTCCATCTCGGGGGGCCGGGCGAACTCGAGCAGGTTCTGGAGGATCTTGTTCGCGCGCTGCGTGTCCGACTCGATGAGGCCGAAGTACTCCTTCGCCTCGTCCATCGACTCCGACTCCTTGCCCAGCTGCGCGAAGCCGAGGATGCCCACCATGGGGTTCTTCACCTCGTGCGCCACCGACGCGGCCAGCTCACCCACCGCCGACAGCTTCTCGGACTGCACCAGGTTGTTGTGGGCGCGCTGCAGGTCGTCCGAGCGGCGGATGAGCTCCTTCGACATCTCGTTGAGCGCCGTGCCCACCGAGCGGATCTCGGGCGCTCCCTCGACGGCCACCGTCACGCCGTACTCGCCCTTCGAGATGACGGCCATGGTGTCGGCGAGGCGGCGCAGCGGCGCGGTGAGCGCACGCGAGAGGAAGACGGCCAGCACCAGGGCGAGCGCGACGATGCCACCGGCGAAGAGCAACGAGCGTGACGACAGCTCGCGGGTCGCGCCGAAGACCTCGGCCACCGGCACCTCGGCCACCACCGCCGCCAGGCCGTTTCCCACGCGCGCGTAGCTCGCCAGCCGTTGTTCGCCGTCGACCTCGTACTGCTCGGCGCCGCGCTCGGCCTTGCCAGCCAGCGCCGACTTCACCGGGGCGAGGGCCGACAGGTCGTCCTTCGAGAGCACCCGCGCGCCGTCGCGGTGGGCCAGCACGCGCCCCAGCCCATCGACGAGGAACACCTTCGTCACGCTGCCCGTCGCCACGGTGCGCAGGAGCCGCTCCGGCCGGAGACCGGCGGTGACGATGGCGCGCCCGTCACTCGTGACGACCGACAGGCGCAGCAGCGCGAGATCGGGCGGCAGGCTCGCGTTCTGCAACAGCACCCCCGCGCGGCGCACCACGTCGAAGGGCACCGGCGTCTGCTTGCGCGCGAGGAGGATGTCGTCGCGCTCGATGTTCAGCGTGGCCAGGCGCTCCTGGTCGATGAAGAGGAAGGCGCGCTCGAAGCCGTCGTCGGTGGCACGCGACACCTCGAGCGAGAGCACCTCGTCGTCGGCCGAGAAGAGCGACTTCGCGCGGCGCTCGGCGTCGCCTGGGGTGGTGGCGTACTCCTGCCCGAAGTACTTCAGCTTGTCGCTGAAGCCGTCGACCGTCGTCTCGACCTGGTCGGCCACGGTGCGGGCCACCAGCGCGTTGACGTCGTAGACGGTGGCCTCTTTGTCGCGGGTGACGATGCGCGTGGCGAGCGTCAGGTACACGGCCATGGCCGCGAGCAACAGCAGGCTCACCAGCAGCACCACCTGCGCGCGAATGGACAAGGGCATGAGTCAGCGACCTCCGAGGTCGAACGAGTACCCCACCTTGAGCCCGAGGCCCGAGGCGTTGAGGCGGGCGAGCGTGCCGTCGAAGCGCCCGAGCAGGCCCGACACCTCGAGCTCCAGGCGGCCGGGGCCCAGCTCGCGCCCGACGCCGACGGCCAGCTCGAGATCGCCCACCACGCGCGCCTCCCGGGCCTCGCCGACCGACACCAGCACCACCTGGAACGCCGGCCCGACGCCGCCCCGCAGCGACCAGGCGCCCAGCGGCTGATGCCAGCCGAGCAGCAGGCTCACCGGGAGCAGCCACGCCGAAGCCGCCACGGTGGCCCCCTGGAGCTCGACCGCCCGTGACGCGGCGTACACCCCGCCCCGCAGCTCGACGCCGAGGCGGCGCTGGAAGACGGGGAGCCGAACGGTGAGGCCGACGGTGGCGGTGGGCGACGCCACCGAGGTGAAGTTGAAGAGGCCTCCGACGCGCGCGGCGAGCGACACCGCCACGGGCAGCGGGCGCTCGAGGTCGACCTCGGCCGAGAACTCGCGCTCCTGGATGCGGAGCCTGTCTTCGCCATCGCCCGGCGCCGCCCACTTCGCGACGAAGACCCCGTCACGCGCCACTGGCGGCTCGATGGCGCCGCGGGCCACGGAGAAGGTGGGCGTGACGTCGTCGACCCGCCGGCCCTTCGCGTCTTTGAGCGTCACCCGCACCTCGTCGCCCACCACCCGCACCTCGGCGCTGGCCACCGGCGGGACGCCGACGAAGAGCTCTCGCACCTCGCTCCACGCCGAGACGCGGCTGCCGTTGCCCTTCGCCCGCACGCGCAGCACGTGGTTGCCCAGCTCGAGGCCGGTGAGCACTTTGGTGGTGGCCAGCACCTGCGTCACCTGGCCGTCGAGCTCGAGCTCGTAGAACAGCGCCTTGTCGACGCTCTTCCACGCCACCTCGAGGCCTTCGGCGGGCGCGAGCACCACGTCTTGACCGGGCGAGAGCCACTCGATCGAGGCGAGCGGCTCGGGCGCCACCACCTCGACGGGCCGGGGCTCGCTGAAGGCCGAGGTGTGGCCTTTGTCGTCCTTCGCCGAGACGCGCCACCACACGGTGCCGGGGGCCACGTCGGTGGCGCGGAACGTCGGGCCCTGCACTACGCCCGACGAGACGACCTGCTTGAAGTCCTTCGCGGCGGCGATCTCGACGCGGTAGCCCGATGCGCCCACCACCGGGCTCCACGCGAGATCGAGCTTGAGCGGCGTCGACGACTCGCCCTTCGGAATCGGCGTGCCGAGGCGCACGCGGAACACCGACTCGGCGCTCCAGTCGCCCGCCAGGCCGCGCTCGTCGACGGCGGCCACCCGCCAGCGGTACTCGCCCGCCGCGTTCGGCTTGAAGGCGAGCGTGGGGCCCTGGGCGGTGAGCGACACCTTCTCCTTCGTGTCGTTGGCGGCCTCGACGATGAAGCTCGTCGCGCAGGCGACGTCGTTCCACGACAACGTCACCGCGGGGGCGCCCAGCACCACGTCGGTGGCCGCCTTCGGCTTCGGGGTGCCTGGCCGAATCGAGAAGCGGCGAACGCCTGAGGCTTCGCCCGTTCGGCCGCGGACGTCGAGGGCCTTCGCCCGCCAGAACCAGGTGCCGGGCGCCACCACGCCGAGCCCGATGCCGGGTCCCTTGCCGGTGATGGTGCGGGCGGGCGTGAAGTCCTTCGACTGGGACAGCTCGACGGTGAACTCCTTCACCAGCGGTGACGGCTCGAAGGTGAGCTCGACGGGCTGGCCGCACGGCAAGAGCGCTTCGTCCGCCGGCGCGCGCGGCACCGGCACGGTGGAGTCGAGGGCCACCGTGCGCGGCTGGCTCCACTCGCTGGGCCGGCCTTCGCCGTCGAAGCTGCGCACGCGCCACCAGTGCGTCACCGAGGGGAGCTGCTCCCACTTGTACGCGGGCGTGGGGACGCGCGTCTGCAGCACCACCTCGACGAACGCGGCGTCCCTGGCGATCTGCAGCTCGTAGCCCTTCGCGCCCGGAACGTCGTTCCACCGCAGCACGATGCGGGCGCTCTGGGCGAGCGCGAGCGGCGCCACCAACAGCGCCAGGAGGAGCGCGAGGTCACGGCGTGCGCTCAGGCGTCACCTCGATCTCGGGGTTGAGCAGAACGGGGGCCTCGGGAATGCCCTTGTGGATGACGCGGAACCGCGCCGTCTCGCTCGGCAGCGTCTCGCCCATCGCGTCGTCGGCAGCGCGCACACGCCAGAACCAGATGCCCTCGGGGAGCGCCGCCTTCAGCTTCACCTGGGAGCCCGCGACCGTCTCGTCGAGGGCCAGCGGCTCGAAGCTCTGGCTGGCGGACACCTCGAGGCGGTAGCGCGAGACGCCGGGCAGCGGGGTCCACGCGAACTCGAGCGAGGTGCCCGGCGGGGCCAGCACCACCTCGCCGGGCCGGGGGAGCCGGGACGCGGGCGCGAGATCTTCGACGAGGGAGAAGCGGCGGGCCTCGGAGAGCGCGGTGCCCGAACCATCGACGAGGCGCCACCAGGTGACGCCAGGCGTGGGCGCGGTGAGGACGAAGACACCGCCCTCGCCCGCGACCTCCTTCGAGAGGAAGGCGAAGAGGCGGTCTTTCGCGACCTGCAGCCGGGCGCCCTTCGGCGCGTCTTTCCACTCGAGGGTGACCGGCGGCGGCGGGCCGCGGAAGAGCACCCGGTGCTGCGCCTCGGGGGCGATGAGCGTCACCGGCCAGCCCGGCAGCAGCACCAGCTCGTCCATCACGTTGACGCGGGCTCCGGCGGCCACGTCTGACGTCTGGCCCTTCGCGGCGACGGTGGCCTTCCCCTTCTTCACCGAGACGTCGAGGGCGCCCGTGGTGACGTCGACGCGCGCCTCGGCGCCGGCCGGCAGGGTGGCCCGGCCGTTCTTCGTCTCGAGCGTCAGCGGCACCGAGCCCGTCAGCCCGGCGACCGAGCCCTGCCGCAGCGTGACGGCGCGCCCCTCGGGCCGCCGGGGCTCGATGACGACCAGGCTGCGCTCGTCGAGCTCGAGCACGGTGCCGTCGATGAAGGTGACGCGCGCCTCTCCGCCCGGGGGCACGTAGACGGCGTCTGACTCGTGCACCGCCTCGCCGCGCTGGGCCGTCTGCCACCCGAGCGTCTCGGCCGGCCGAACCTGCAGCGTCCCGATGGCCAGGGTGATTCGCGCCACCGCCTCGCGGCCGGCGACGTCGGAGCGCCCACCACCGGGCCGCAGCGCCGCGCTCAAGCACACCACCGCGATCACGGCGCCGAGCCCAGCCACCACCATGTCGCGGATCGATCGCGTGGCCGTCATGCGCGCTGGAACGTTCACTCCCGCTTGCGCCGCAGGGGGGCGATCTCGGCGACCACCTGGGTCAGGCGCTCCTTCAACGTCTCGACGACGGGCACCGCCGCCCGTGACGCCGCCAGCGCCTGCGCCACGGCCTCCTCGATGGCGGTGAGGGACTTGAAGGGCTTCGACAGCGTGACGTCGGGGCGCGCGTCGTCGAACGAGAGCGGCTCGGGGTGGCCCGAGATGAGCACCACGGCGAGGTGGGGCAACCGGCGCCGCGCCTCGGCCATCACCTCGCCGCCGTGCATGCCGGGCAGGTGCTTGTCGACCACCAGGCAGTCGATGGGCCCCGCGTCGAGCATCGTGAGGCCGGCCTCGCCGGTCGTCGCCGTCAGCACCTCGTGGCCGGCCCGCGTGAGGGTTCGGGCGACGAGCTCGCACACCTCGGCCTCGTCATCGACGACCAGCACCGTCACCCGGCTCACGCCGGAACCTCGCGCGAGGCTCGAATCGCGGCCTCGCAGATGTCGAGGATGTCATGCACGCCGAAGGGCTTGGTGACGTAGGCGTGCACGCCGAGCTCGTCGGCCGCGCTCTTCGTCTCAGGCGTGGGAAACCCGGTGATGAGGAGCGCCCGCAGGCGGGGCCGCACGGTGCGCGCCTGCTTGAGCACCTCGAGCCCGTCGATGCCTGGCAGGTTCTTGTCGGTGACGAGCAGATCGAACGGCTCGGCTTTCAGCTTCTCGAGCCCCTCTTCGGCGGTGTCCACCAGGGCGACGGAGTGCCCGGCGCGGGTCAGCACCCGCTCGAGGAGCATGCGCGCGGACCGGTCGTCGTCGATGACGAGGATGCGACCAGGCACGGAGTCAGCGGCGAGGGCGACCATGAGCAGCGGCGGACTCTACCCTGAACCGCGGCCCGGTTCGTGGGAAACAGCAGTCGAGAGCCTTGAGAATTCAACAACTTGGCCCGCCTTTCAGGCGCTACAGTGCCGCGCCCATGACGCCTGATGGGTTCGTGGCCGAGCTGCGAGCGGCTGAAGCGGCGCTGGTGAAGGCCGATCGCCGCTTCGCGCTCATCGTTCGCCGGGCCGGGCCGTGCCGCCTGGAGCGCGCGAAGCAGTTTCGGCCCTTCGAGGCGCTGCTGACGTCGATCACCCACCAGCAGCTCTCGGGGAAGGCCGCGCAGACGATCCTCGGGCGGGTCAAGGAGCGGCTCGCCAGCGGAGCGTTTCCGACGCCAGAGCACGTGCAGCAGGCCCGCCTCCCGGTGCTGCGCGCGTGCGGGCTGTCGGGCAACAAGGCGCTGGCGCTGAAGGATCTGGCCGCGAAGACGCTCGACGGAACGGTGCCGACGGCGCGGGAGCTCCACCGGCTCGACGACGAGGCCATCATCGAGCGGCTCACCGCAGTGCGGGGCGTGGGGCGGTGGACGGTCGAGATGATGCTCATGTTCCGGCTGGGCCGGCTCGACGTGATGCCGGTCGACGATCTCGGCGTGCGCAAGGGCTTCTCGGTGCTGGCGAAGCTGAACGGGGTGATCGCGCCGAAGGCGCTGCGGCTCGAGGCCGAGCGCTGGCGCCCCTGGCGCACGGTGGCGGCGTGGTACTGCTGGCGGGTGCTCGATGTCTGAAGGCCCGCAGCCCGGCGAGCTCGAGGCGCTCGGGTACCGGCAGGAGTTGAAACGTGACGTCAGCGCGTTCCAGAACTTCGCGCTGTCGTTCTCGGTCATCTCGATCCTCACCGGGGCGGTGACGCTGTACCCGCACGGGCTCAAGTGGGGCGGGCCGCTGGTGATGACGGTGGGCTGGCCGCTGGTGGTGGCGGGCACGCTGTGCGTCGCCGTCTCTCTGGCCGAGCTCGCGTCGGCGTTCCCGACGGCGGGGGCGCTGTACCACTGGGCGTCGATCCTCGGCGGCACGGGCGCGGGCTGGGCGACGGCGTGGCTCAACACCGTGGGGCAGTTCGCCATCACCGCGGGTATCGACTACGGCCTGGCGGAGTTCCTCGCGCCGCTGCTGGGCTGGCCTTCGGACGCCGCGCACGTGCTGCCCCTCTTCGTCGCGGTGCTCGCCTCGCACGCGCTGCTCAACCACGTCGGCATCGGCGTCGTCGCGCGCCTCAACGTGCTGTCGGCCTGGTACCACGTGCTCGGCGTGGTGGTGCTGGTGGGGGCCATGCTGGCGCTCGCGCCGAAGCAGCCGCTGTCGTTCCTGCTCGAGGGTGTCACGCCACCGCCCGGCGCGTGGACTCCGGGCTTCGTGGTGGCGCTGCTCCAGGCGGCGTGGACCTTCACCGGCTACGACGCGTCGGCCCACGCCTCGGAAGAGACGCTCGACGCCGCCCGCAACGCGCCGCGCGGCATCCTCACCGCGGTGCTGGCGAGCGCGGTGGCAGGGTGGATCCTGATTCTCGGGGTGACGCTGGCGATCCCCTCGCTTCCCGAGGCGCTGGCTGCCCCCAATGCGTTCCTCTTCATCCTCGAGGCCAGCCTGGGCACGCTCGGCACCGCGCTGGTGTGGGTCTGCGTCGGGGCCATGTGGTTCTGTGGGCTGGCGAGCGTGACGAGCAACTCGCGCATGCTGTGGGCCTTCGCGCGCGACGGAGGCTTGCCTGCCTCGTCACTGCTGGCGCGCGTGTCGCCGCGCTTCTCGACGCCCCACATCGCGACGTGGGTGTCGGTGGTGTGCGCGCTGGGCGTGGTGCTGCTCTCCATCGGCATCGGGGCGGTGAGCGAGCGCGCGGCGGCCGACGCGCTCAGCACGGTGACGGCGGTGAGCACCGTGGCGCTGTACGCCAGCTACGGGGTGCCGGTCGCGGTGGCGCTGTGGGCGAGGCGGCGTGGGTGGCCCCGGCGAGGGCCCTTCTCGGTGGGGCGAGCCGGCCCGTGGTTCAACGTGGTGGCTCTGGGGTGGATCGCCGGGAGCGCCGTCGTCATGTCGCTCCCGCCGAGCGGGGTGGTGGGCGCGGCGATGGTGCTGGTGGGCGCCGCGCTGGTGGCTACCTGGTTCGGAGGCGTGCGCCGGAAGTTCAAAGGCCCCGCCGCCCTGCAGACGTGAGCACTCCGGAGCACCCTGGGAAGAATCGGGGCCGCGCCGCTCCGTCGTTCATCCTCGGGCGGCCTCGACGAAGAGCCGCTTTCTGTCGCCGGCCCCCCCTCGTCGAAGGACGACGGGGCGCCGGCAGCCCACCGGCCACTTAAACCGTTCGTCCTGGGAGTTGGGCCGATGGGTGAGGCGACTCGGCCGGACCGCGAGGGACACGACAGCCCAGCGCGGCCCCTTGAAGCTGCTGCACGGCCTCGGCCTCCCGGCGGTCAGTGTGCGCCCTCCGCCGTGAAGGCAGTCCATCGCCTCCGCGGCGAGGGAAGCCGGCTCGCGGTCACCGCTCGAGCGCCGGCAACGCCGACGGCAAGCGTCGCCCGAGGAACGAGACGAGCGCTCGCGCCCGCGGGGAGGCGCGGCGTCCGCCGGGGAGAATGAGCCAGACGCCGAAGGGCGGCCGCTCCCAGGCTTCGAGGACGGGCACCAGCGCTCCGCGAGCGACGGCGGGGGCCACCATGAACTCCGGCAGTACCGCGAGTCCCCGCCCGGCGAGGCAGAAACGTTCCAGCACGAGCCCATCGGTGGCCGCGAGCGGGCCGCGCACCGGCACCGAGAAGGTCCGGCCGGTGCGACCGAACCTCCACTCGGCCGCCGCCGACGACACGCTGTAGCGAAGGCAGGCGTGGTGCATGAGCTGGTCGGGCGTCTCGGGGCGGCCCGCGCGGGAGAGGTAGCCGGGAGAAGCCACCACCAGGGAACGGGTCTGCGCGACGCGCCGCGCGACGAGCTCTTTCGGCACCTCGCGGCTCACCCGCACCACCACCTCGTCTCGCGTTTCCAGCAGGTCGACCGAGCGGTTCTCGAGCGTCAGCTCGAGCGACACGTCGGGCGTGGCGCTCAGGTGCTCGTCCAGCAGGGCGCCAAGGCAGGCGTGCATCAGGCTGGCGGGCGCATTGACGCCCAGCGGCCGCGAGGCGTCATCGTGCAACCCCGCCCCGAGCGCCTCGGCCTCGGCGAGGAGCGGAAGGCAACGCTCGAACAGGCGCAGGCCTGGCTCCGTCGGAGTGACCCGGCGCGTCGTGCGGCGCAGGAGGCCGGCCCCCACGTGCTTCTCGAGCCGCGCGATGCGCTGGCTCACCGCCGAACGTGCAAGCCCGGCCTGACGCGCCGCCTCGGCGAACGAGCGGTGCTTCACCACCAGCGCGAAGAGGCCATACGACGGCAACAGCTCGAGCTCGAGTCGATTGTTCTCCATGGTGAACAGTCTGTGCCCGGCCCCTGTCTACCGGCAACCGCTCCCCGCCCGTAGGACTGTGCACACCGGACTTCACCGGTCACACAGGAGAACGACGATGACGATGATGAGCACGATGGCCGCCAGCCTGGTGTTGGCGGGAGCTCCCGGCACCTCGACGTGGAGTCTCGACGTCACCCACGCCGAGCTGGGGTTCAAGGTGCGCCACATGATGGTGTCGTGGACGCGGGGCACATTCGACCGCTTCTCCGGTACCCTCGAGCTCGACGAAAAAGACGTGTCGAAGTCGAAGGTGTCGGTGAGCATCGAGGTCGCGAGCGTCAACACCAAGGTGAAGGAGCGGGACGATCACCTTCGGGGCCCCGACTTCTTCGACGTCGAGAAGCACCCGACGATGACGTTCACCTCGACCGGCTTCGCGCAGAAGAACGGCCGGCTCGAGGTGACGGGGCAGCTCACCATTCGCGGCGTGTCGCGGAAGGTCGTGCTCGACGCCGACCCCTTTCCAGCGGCCGTGAAGGACCCGTGGGGCAAGTGGCGCACCGGGACACGGGCGACGACGAAGCTGTCGCGCAAGGACTTCGGCCTGACGTGGAACAAGGCGCTCGAGGCGGGCGGAGTGGCGGTGGGCGACGAGGTCGAGCTCGGCCTCGACGTCGAGTTCATCCGCCAGGGCTGACGGTCACTCCTGCGCGGGCAGGTCGTCGACGCTCGCGGTCCGGGCGTTGACGACCGCCGCCGGCTCGACGGACGACGGCAGCGCCACCCGCCCAGCGAGCCGCTCCAGCTGCCCGAGGAAGCGGGGGGCCAGGGCCTTCTGCTCCTCCCGCAGGCGCGCGGCCCTCCTGGCGAAGTCCTGCTTGAGCGAACGCAGCCGCAAGGAAGCCGAGGTGACGCCGACCGACTCGAGCACGAGCGCGGTCATCTGCTCGGGGTCGGGCTCGTACAGGCCGAGCCGCTCCCGCTCGATGTAGGCGAGGTACGGCGGCTCGGTGCCGGGAATCACCCGGTGCACCAGCAGCGGGCCGCACTTCATCTCGAGCATCTCCTGGAGCGTCGAGTGGGCGATGCTCCCCAGCACCGCCACGTCAGTCATCGCGTACAGCCGCGCGAGCTGCGGGTGCGGCAAGAAGCTCAACACGAAGAAGCCGGGCTTGCCGCCGTGCAGCGTGAGCAGCTCGGTCTCGAGGTTCGCGTCGCGGCCCGCGAGCACCACCATCGAGAACTTCGAGCCAAGGTCGGGGTGGTGCACGAGGCGATCGATGACGGGCCGGCAGCCCGAGGTGAAGCCAGAGCCGCCGAAGAACGTCACGACCGGCTTCGAGGCGTCGAGCCGCGAGAGATCGGGCGCCGTCTCGGACAGCTCCCGGCGGAACTGATCGCGCGTCGCGGCCGTGCGACCCCGCAGGTTGCCTCCGACCTCGTCGAACGCCTCGCTCACCAGGGTGCCGACGCGGAACAGCTCGTCGGGCTCGGCCTTCGGGGAGAGCACCTCGAAGGTGTCTGCGCCGTTCACCAGCGTCGCGTCGGCGCGCAGCACCCGGGGTGACGGGAAGAAGGTGGGCGTCGGCACGCCATAGTCGGGGATGACGTTGACGATGCGCGTGTGGCTGCCTGAGAGCAGACGCGCAAGCTGGAAGCACGCCGTCAGCTGGATGTGCGTCGACACCACCACGTCGGGGCGTTGCGCGCGCAGGAGCGCGAGCAGCTCGAGCATGAGCCGCGGGTTGAGGAGCGTCGCCAGCCACGCGGACCACGAGAAGTTCGTCAACCAGAAGACGACGCCCTGCAGGCCCCACCGCACACAGAACCGATAGAACGTGTCGAAGCCGTTCGACGCCGTCCACGAGATGGGAATGACACGGGCGTGGAGCGGGTCCTGTCGGGTGACGCTCCGCACCAGCGCGTCGCGCACCGTGTTGTGCCCGCCCCCCGCGTGGACCGACGCGAAGACGACTCGCAATGGGCCTGACGACATCAGAGGACTCCCCTCCGTCGAGAATACGAAACCCGCGGCCGCTGCCCCTGTAGCGTCCCCATGGGCGCTTGGCCACCTTCAGGTGCCGGGCGGCTTCGGAACGATCGACCCGGCCCCATCATTTCCGGGCTTCGCGGCCGGAAAGATGACGTAGCGCAAGGCGAGCAGCCACGACGGTGTGACGACGAGCACGTCGGCCAGCACCGCGGCGGCCAGGTAGGGCAGCCCGGCGCCCTCACGGAGCCACACCACCATCTGCCCGTGGAGCGCCGTGATGACGACCGCGGTGGCGACGTACTTGAGGCCCGACGCCCCGACGGACTGCTGGTGATCGGTGAAGGTGAAGCGGCGGTGGGCGACGTAGCTGAAGAGCGCGCCCGCCACCTTGCCGCCGGTGGCCGCGGCCCGGGTCGGGAGGCCGGCCATCGCGAGGGCGAGCCCGACTGCGTGATCGACCAGGGCCGTCGCCGCGCCGGCCGACAGCCCGCGGACCACCCACGAGCCGAGGAGACGCCTCAGCACGCCATCACCGGTTGATGACGAACGCGCAGGCCGAGTCGAGCGTCACCTTCACGCCCGCGAGCGCCTGGAGGAGCTGATCGTACGCGGTCAGCTCAGCCAGCAGCGCCTTCTCGACCCGCCCCTGCTCGAGGCCCTGGCGCTCGAGCGCCAGCTTGATGCGAATCATCGTCAGATCGCGCTCGTCTTCGATGGCCTGCCGGGCCGAGGCCTTCAGCTTCTCGACGCGCTCCTGGGCCGCCTTCGCCGCCAGCGCCATCGCGTCGTCGAGGAACCGCGGCAACTCGGGGAACGCGGCCAGGGCCTCGTTGCCCTTGAGCGACTTGCCGTCGGCCCCGTCGAGCACCTCGAGCAGCTTCGGGTCGACCTTCGGCGTGCCGTCGTTGTGGCGCACCACCGCGACGGGAATGAGGGCGGTGTCGAGGAAGCGCGCGAGCTGGCGCGAGGGCACCTTCGCGCCGGGCGTCGTATCGGCGGGCTCGGGCGTCACGACGTGGAAGAGCACCTCGACGCCGCGGGCCTTCAGCGGGCCACGCACCTCGAGGTAGCGCGCGCCGTTGCGGCCGAACGGGCCGTCCTTCACGAAGCCGAAGAGCGCCTCGACGAGCGGGTGGCCGGTGGCGAAGTACTCGATCTCTTCCTGCTCGACGGCCGTGTCGCGCCAGAAGGTGCCCAGCACGGTGCGCTCTTCGGTGATGTCGAAGCCGGGGAGCGCCTCGACGGACAGCGCGTGCCCGAAGTGGAAGGCGCACTGGAAGGCGTCGACCTCCTGATCGGTGTCGACCCGGATGCCGAGGCGATCGGCGAGCTCGGTGATCGTCTCCTCCAGCCGCTCGTCGAGATCCCTCGCCAGGCCCCAGAGGCGATCGTCGAGCGTGTCGTCGTCGTCGGCCTCGTGATCGATGCGGGCCTCGGCGCGCTCCACCAGGTCCGAGACCGCGGCCTTGTCGAAGCTGCGCAGATCGAGGAGCGGATCGTAGGCCTTCTTCACCTGGGCGCGGGCCGTGGCGACCTTCTCGCCGAGCTCCTGCACGTAGGCCGCGCGCTCGTCGGCCTTCGCCATCGCGAGCTCGGTGAGCTTCGGCTCGACCTCTTCGAGCACGGCGTCGAGCCCGCCCACCGTCTCACCGAACACCCCCACCGCGTCGCGCAAGACCGTCAGCACGTCGGCGCTGAAGGTGCCGCGCACGTCGAAGACGTGAATGTCGACGTCGTGCAGCTGGCCGATGCGATCGAGCCGGCCGATGCGCTGCTCGACGGTCGAGGGGCTCCACGGCAGATCGTAGTGCACCAGGTGGTGCGCGAACTGGAAGTTGCGCCCTTCGCCGCCCACCTCGGTGCACACCAGCACCTTCGGGCCCTCGGGGTCGCGGAAGCGGGCCACCTGCCGGTCGCGCTCCACCATGGGAAGATCGCCGTGGTACGCGAGCGCCTCGACGTGCTCGTGCCGCAGGCGGGTCTGGAGGCGCTCGAGGGTGTCGCGCGCCTCGGTGAAGACGAGCACCTTGGCGTCCTTCTCCTTCGCCCAGACGTCCTTCAGCACCTTGACGAAGGCGGCGAACTTCGCGTCCTTGTCGGGGAGCGACACCTTGAGGCCCGCGAGCGCCTTGTTGCTGGCCAGCGCGGCCGAGAACGCGGCCGGAGACGACTCGAGCCGACGCACGAGGTTCGCCAGGGCTGCGCCGCGCACGGTGCCGTCAGTCGAGAGCGCGTCGAGCACGGTCTGCCGGGCCTTGAGCTCGTCGGGCGACAGCGCCACCTCGTGCACGTGGAGCTTGCGCGCCGAGAAACCGCCCACCCGCACGCGCCGGTTGCGAATGAGCCGGTCGGACAACGAGTACGTCTCGGCGAGGTGCATGAGCATCTCGTCGGCGTCTTCGATCTCCTGCAGGGCCGCGTCGTGGGGGAAGCGCGCCGCCAGCTCCTTCACCGCGGCCCGGGCCTGCTTGCCCTCGAGCAGCGCGCGCAGGGCCTTCGAGAGCTCCTCCTGGCGCGCCAGCCGCTTCTCGAACTCCTTCGCCGAGGGGGCGGTCAGCGGGTCGATGAGCGAGAGCAGCGACTGGTACTCGCCGGGGTCGAGCTGCATCGGGGTGGCGGTGAGGAGCAACAGGCCCCAGCTGTTCTTCGCGAGCGCCTGGGCGGCCTCGTAGGCCTTCTCGCCCTTGAGGTGATGCGCCTCGTCGATGATGACGAGATCCCAATGGGCCTCTGGAGCGCCGGCCTCGTCGCGGAACTGCTCCGAGCGCTGGAGCAGCTCGAGGCTCGTCACCACGAAATCGAACCGCGCCCAGGGGTTGAGCGTGGGCTGCTCGTCGAGCGAGCTCTCGTGGCGCTCCGAGTCCATCAGGGTGAAGAGGTGGTTGAACTTGTGGAAGAGCTCGACGAGCCACTGCACGGTGAGGTGACTGGGGGCCACCACGAGCACCCGGCGCGCCAGCCCGGCGAGCCGCAGGGCCGAGAACACCATGCCGGCCTCGATCGTCTTCCCGAGGCCGACCTCGTCGGCGAGCACGAAGCGCGGGCGCCGCGACGACAGCACGCGCTGCACCACGCCGACCTGGTGCGGCTTCACCATCACGCGTGATGCCAGGAGCGCGCCGAAGGCATCGTTGCGCCGCTCGTCGTCGAGCTTGAGGGTCGCCTTGCGCAACAAGAAGTTCTTACCGTCGGCGATGCGGCCCTCCTTCATCATCGCGATGAGGTCGGGCCTGGGCGGCAGCGCGCGCAGCTCGGTCTCGGGCAGCTCGTCTTCGGAGCCGTCTTCCAGCGTGAGCACGTAGCGCCGCAGGCCCCGGCCACCTTCGACTTCTTCGGCGACGACGCCCACCTTGCCCTTCGCGGTGCGCACGCCAGCGCCGACGGCGAGGGCGGTCGGCACCAGGGCGCCGCCCTTCGTCGAGACGAGAATGGGCGCTCCGTTTTCACGGGCGGGGAAGGCGACGACGGCGCGGCTGCCCTCCTCCTCGAGGCTCAAGAGATGGCCGGTGCCCCACTCGGGCTGCGGCAGGTACTTCACCTTCATTCCGACGATGAGCGCGGGACCCATGGATGGCGCGCGGGCACATAGCGAGTCGGGGGCCGGGGTGCACCACCTTCGAGGACGTCACTGCTTGAACGGTTGTCACGCGACGGGAAACGGCACATGACGCCGGCAACGACCGCCATGAGTGACGCCGCCACGCCCGCCCAGACGCCGCAGGCCCCGAACGCCACCAGCACCGCCCTCAAGGTGTGGGCGCAGGCGTACCGGGTCGAGCTCACCCTCTTCGCCCTGGCCTTCTTCGCCCTCATGATGTTCTCGGGCCAGCGCTTCCTGCGGCAGAGCGCCGCGCCCCACTTCGTCTACCAGGCGAAGGCATGGCTCGAAGGCCGGCAGGACATCGCCGCCGACGTGCTCCCCAACTTCGAAGACTGGGCGTGCGTGCGCGAGGTGAACGGCGTGAAGGAGCGCTGCCGCCAGCCGCTCGGCCCGAACGACCGCTGGTACTCGTCGTTCCCCATGTTCCCCTCGGCGGTGATGCTGCCCTTCGTCGCCGTGCACGGGTACCAGTTCAACGACACCAGCTTCGGCGTCTTCATCGGCGCGCTGGCCATCGCGCTGTTCTACTCACTCCTCAGGCTGCTCGCGGAGCACGAGGGCACCGGCCGCGGTGAGGTCGAGAACGCCGCGCTGGCGGTGGTGCTCGGCTTCGGCACCCTCTTTTTCTACGCGGCCTTGCGCGGCGAGGTGTGGTTCTCGGCCGAGGTGATGGGCGTCGCGCTCACCTGCCTGTACCTGCGCAACGCGGTGGGCGCCCGGCGGCCGCTGCTGGCGGGCGTCTTCTGGTCGATGGCGGTGCTCACCCGCACGCCGCTCGTCTTCACCGGCGTCTTCTTCGTCATCGAGGCCCTCGCGCCGACGGCGGGCCAGCGACGGGCGCAGCTCGAGGCCTTCTTCTCGAAGCCGGGGGCAGTGCTCAAGGCGAAGCTGCAGCCGTTCGCGGTGGGCGCGGCGCCGCTGGCGGTCATCGCGATGGTGATGAACCAGACGCGCTTCGGGTCGATCGCCGAGTTCGGCCACCGCTTCTTCTTCGAGAACCGCGTCAACGCCGACATCGACCGCTTCGGGCTCTTCCACCCCATCTACCTGGCGCGCAACCTCGAGGCGGCCTTCCTGCTGTTGCCGAACCCGACGAACCAGGCCGAGCCCTTCTCCTTCTGGGGCATGACGATGCTGCTGACGACGCCGCTGCTGGTGCTCGCGGCGACGAAGGGCCAGCAGGTGAAGGCGGCGCTGGCGGCGGTGGCGGCGATGGTGGTGACGCTGGGGCTGGCGGGCGCGAGCCGGGCCCCCAACCCGCAGCTGGCCAACGTGAACGTCGCGCCGGGAGACGCGGGCCTCTTCGGGCTCCACCCGGCGATGGTGAAGGTGATCCTCGTCGTCGCGCTCGGCGGCGCCGCGGTCGGCTACGCGATTCGCACGCTGTCGGACCGGGAGCGCCCCACCCATCGGCTCTTCGTACCGCTCTGGCTGACGGTGGCGGCGACCGCGCTCCCGGGGCTGCTGTACCAGAACACCGGCTACGCCCAGTTCGGCTTCCGCTTCTCGCTCGACTACACGCCGTACCTCGTGGTGCTGGTGGCGGTGAGCGGGTGGCGGCTGCTGTCGCCCATTCCCCTCGTGACGCTGGGCCTGGGCGCGCTCGTCAACTTCTGGGGAGCGCTCGCGTTCCGCGGGTACACCGAGCTCGTTCGGAGGTGGTGAGGTCGCTCATCGCAGGCATCGCGCGGCGATGCGGCGGCCTTCGCTCGTGCCGTTGAACAGCACGCGGCACTCGGTGGCGTCGCACGCCACGTCATGGCCGGGCACACCGCCGCCCAGGTACCGCAACCCGAAGGTGTCACAGGCGCCGTTCTCCCTGACGTTGTCGTAGCGCCGCCCATCGGGGCAGATGATCTCGTACGTCAGCAGCGACGTGTTGTGGCTGTAGACGTCGACACTGCCCGCGCGGAAGCGGGAGCGCCCCAGCGTGTACGCCGTCTCGAAGCACGAGCCGCTCCCCGTCCGCACCCGGAGCGCGGTGATCCACAAGCTGGTGCCGCTGTCCGGCCGCTCGGGCGCGTCCCCCGAGAAGTCGATGACAACGCCTCCATCGAACGTGCAGCTTCGTCCGTCGGGGGTGAGTCGGCCGACGACTCCAACGGGAAGCCCGCAGTCGCGGAACCGGTCGGCCTGCTGCTTCCAGCAGTTCGGCCCGTCGAGCCACGCGCACGTCATGGCCCCCGCATCCAGACCGCCTGCGTCAGGCAGCGTGAAGGGAGCGTTGGTGAAGCCGGCGTCGAACGCCACGCCCGCATCGGGAGGGCCGGCGTCGAAGGGGCCGGCGTCACCCGGCAGCTCAGCGCCACCGCCACCTTCGGGCTGCATCGACGTGGAGCCGCCCCCAGCGCCGCCCAGCCCACCCGAGAAGTAGGGACTCCCCGCGTCTCCCGTGGGCGCAGGGCCGTCGATCGTCGCCACGCCGCACCCGGCCATCACCAGCAGCACCCACGTTCGCCAGCGCATGGCGTGTCGTCACAGCAAGCCGTGGGCCCAAAGGCGCCGAGCCTCGTTTCGCCAGCCTTCAGCGCAGGGGCCGCCACCGCGGGCGCATTCCCCTGCAACCCGGGTTGCACCACGTCGCATCGTACGCGCGCATTGACTCACACGCCCGCTCGTAGTGTCAGCCCGTCATGCTCTTCGTCTCCGCCATCGCGCTCGCGCTCTCCGCCGGCCCCGCTCCGAAGCTGGTGAAGGGCGCCTCGGTCGAGGGCCTCACCGAGTACCAGCTCAGCAACGGCCTCAAGGTGCTGCTGGTGCCAGACAGCTCGAAGCCGACCGTCACCGTCAACCTCACGCTCTTCGTTGGCAGCCGGCACGAGGACTACGGCGAGAAGGGCATGGCGCACCTGCTCGAGCACCTGCTCTTCAAGGAGACGAAGAACGTCAAGGACATCAAGAAGGCGCTCACCGAGCGCGGCGCCGACGCCAACGGCACCACCTGGTACGATCGAACGAACTACTTCGAGACGCTGGCGGCCAGCGACGAGAACCTCAAGTGGGCGCTCGATCTCGAGGCCGACCGGCTCATCAACACCATCATCACCAAGGAGAAGCTCGCCCCCGAGATGACGGTGGTGCGCAACGAGTTCGAGATGGGCGAGAACTCGCCCTCGAGCGTGCTCTTCGACCGGGTGATGTCGGCCGCGTACACCTGGCACAACTACGGCAGCACGACGATCGGCGCGCGCAGCGACATCGAGCAGGTACCCCAGGAGCGGCTCCAGGCGTTCTATGGGCGCTACTACCAGCCGGACAACGCGCTGCTGGTGGTGGCTGGCCGCTTCGACGAGGCGAAGGCGCTGACGTGGATCGGCGAGCGCTTCGGGCGAATTCCGAAGCCGACGCGAAAACTCTCCACGACGTACACGGTCGAGCCGGTGCAAGACGGTGAGCGGGCGGTGACGGTGCGGCGTGTCGGCGGCACGCCGGTGCTGGCGCTGGGCTACCACGCGCCCGCGGGCAGCGACCCCGACTACGCCGCCATCGACGTGCTGACGCAGGTGCTCGGCGATGCGCCCTCGGGCCGCCTCTACAAGGCGCTCGTCGACTCGAAGAAGGCCGCGAAGGCCGGCTGCTTCAGCTACCAGCTGAGGGAGCCCGGCGCCCTGCTCTGCTTCGCCGAGCTCAACGAGAAGGACGCGCCCGGCCCCGCGCGAGACGTGCTCGTCTCCACCGTCGAGGGCCTCAAGGCTGCGAAGGTGACCGACGCCGAGGTCGAGCGCGCCCGCGCCCAACTGCTCAAGCAGGTCGACCTCGTGCTGAACGACTCCGAGCGGGTCGGCGTGCTGTTGTCCGAGTTCGCGGCGATGGGCGACTGGCGGCTCCTCTTCATCCATCGCGACCGGATCAAGGCCGTCACCACCGCCGAGGTGCAGCGCGCCGCCGAGAAGTACCTCAAGGCCACCAACCGCACCCTGGGCGAGTACGTGCCGACCGAGGCGCCGGACCGCGCCGAGATTCCGCCGCTCGTCGACCTCGGGCCCGTGGTGAATGCCTACAAGGGCGCCGAGGCCCTCTCCCAGGGCGAGGTGTTCGAGGCTACGCCGAAGAACCTCGACGCCCGCACCACGCGAGAGACGCTGCCCTTCGGCCTCAAGCTCGCGCTGCTCCCCAAGAAGACCCGCGGCGGCACCGTGCGGGCCAACCTGCGCCTGCCGTACGGCAACGCGACGACCCTCATGAACCAACGCACCGTGGCGGACCTCACCGCGCGCATGCTGACGCGGGGGACGAAGTCCAAGAGCCGGCAGCAGTTCAAAGACGCGCTCGACGCCCTGCGGGCGCAGGTCTCGTTCGGCACCGAGCCCCAGGCGGTGTCGATGAGCCTCGAGGTGCGCCGGCCCCAGCTCGAGG
>JANRKQ010000224.1:0-29201 GCA_033763395.1 Myxococcaceae bacterium | reverse complement strand
CGCGACTCGCGGAAGCAGCGCGACTCGCGGAAGAGGCGCGAATCGCGGAAGAGGCCCGGCACGCGGAAGAGGCCCGCCTCGAGAAAGAGGCCCGGCTGGCGGACGAGGCCCGGCTGGCGGAAGAGGCCCGGCTGGCGGAAGAGGCCCGGCTCGCGGAAGAAGCGCGGCGAGCGGAAGAGGCGCGACTCGCGGAAGAGGCCAGGCTCGCGGAAGCAGCGCGACTCGCGGAAGAGGCCCGGCTCGCGGAAGCGGCGCGGCTGGTGGAAGAGGCCCGGCTCGCGGAAGAGGCGCGGCTCGCGGAAGAAGCCCGACTCGCGGAAGAAGCCCGACTCGCGGAAGAAGCGCGGCTCGCGGAAGAAGCGCGACTCGCGGAAGAAGCGCGACTCGCGGAAGAGGCCCGGCTCGCGGAAGAGGCCCGGCTCGCGGAAGAAGCGCGACTCGCGGAAGAAGCGCGACTCGCGGAAGAAGCGCGACTCGCGGAAGAAGCGCGACTCGCGGAAGAAGCCCGGCTCGCGGAAGCAGCGCGACTCGCGGAAGAGGCCCGGGTCGCGGAAGAGGCCCGGCGTGTGGAGGAAGCCCGGCTCGCAGAAGAAGCCCGGCGCGCGGGCGAGGAGCGCGCACGGCGTGAAGCCGAAGAGGCGGATCGCCGCGCCGAGGAACTCCGTTTCATCCAGGCTCAGCGTCAGGCTGAGCTCGAAGCCCGCGCTCAGGCCGACGAGGCGCTCCGGATTGCGGAGGCCCAGCGTCGCGACGAAGAGGCGCGAGCTCGCGAGGAAGAACGACTGGCCGACGCGCGGCGCCGTGAAGAAGAGGCACGCCGCGCTGCGGAAGCACGCCTTGCGGAAGAAGCACGCCTTGCTGACGAAGCACGTCTGGCCGAAGAGGCACGCGTCGCCGACGAGGCACGTCTGGCCGAAGAGGCCCGCGTCGCCGAACAAGCACGTCTGGTCGAAGAGGCACGCGTCGCCGAACAAGCCCGCCGCGCCGAAGAGGCACGTCTCGCCGAACAAGCACGCACGGCCGACGCTGCTCGCCGGGCCGAGGAGGCCCGCCGTCTCCTCGAGGAGGAAGAGGCGCTCGAGGCTGAAGAAGAAGAGGCTGCGTTGCTGGAGCGCGCGGCCGCAGCCCGGGCGCAGGTCGAGGAGCAGAACCGCCTCGCTCGCCTCAAGGCCGAGGCCGAATCGATGGCGCGCCAGGCCGAGGAGCGCCGGCGTCAGGCCTCGGTCAACCAGACGTTCGTCGGGCCCGCGCCGTCGCAGCCGGTCGCTCCCCGCCCGATGCAAGAGGCCGTCGGTGGCGCGCGCGCCGAGGACAAAGAGCTGCTCGCCCGGCACCGTCAGCAGCAGGACCTGTTGCGGCAGATGAACGAGGCGCTCAAGCGCTCCGTCGCGCCGGCGCCTGACGCGGCCCCCACGCCCCCCGAGGCCAACCCGGTGCGGCGCAGCGACGAGAAGACCGACCCCAACATTCGGGTCGCCGCGCCTCCGCCGTCGCCGGTCCCGCCGCCCTCGCGTCCGTCGGCGCCGCGCTCGCTCGTCTTCGGGCGCGACCAGCAGGGCGATGACGTCGACCTGTGGAACATGGTGCAGCCGTCGAGCCCGTCGCAGACGGCCCCCGGCAACAGCAACTCGTTCGAAGAGGCGCTGCGCCGCGTCGACTCGAGCCTCGAAGCCCTCGTCGGCCAGCAGCCCCGGCCGTTGACGACGCCGGTCGAGCCCATCATCGAGGCCGAGATCTCCACCACCCCCGCAACGCCCGCCACGGAGGACTCCGACTTGGGTGACCCGTCCGATCCCGCTGAAGCCGCCCGCCTCCGGCGCCAACGCCTCCTGCGGCGCGCCATGGAGAGCCTCGGCACCGTTCCCTCTCCCTCGAGCCCCTCTGGCATCACCTCGTCGCCGTCTGGCGTGACGTCCTCCCCCTCGGGCATCACCTCGTCTCCCTCGGGCGTCTCACCGTCGCCGGCGCCGAGCGCGCCCGCCGCGCCGCCGCCATCGTCACCCTCGCGCGCCACCTCCGCGCCGCCGCCGTCGTCACCGTCGCGCGCCGCCGCCGCGACGACCCCGCAAGACGCCCAGCTCGCCCAGCAGATCGAGGCGCGCTTCGAGCAGCTCAAGAAGAAGGACCACTTCGCGACCCTCGGCGTCACCCAGCAGTCGAGCCGCGATCAGGTGAAGACCGCGTTCCTCGGCCTTGCGAAGACGTTCCACCCCGACCGGCTCCCGCCCACGCTCCCGCACCTCGCGCAGAAGATGAGCGCGGTGTTCGAAGCGATTCGCGAGGCCTACGAGACGCTCTACGACGACGCGAAACGCACCGCCTACGTCGCGACCGTCGCTGCGCAGCGCGCCCAGGGCCAGTCTCCGACGTCATCGACCAGCCAGGCGTCCGCCCAGCAGGCCAGCGATCTCTTCAAGATGGGCGAGGTCTTCTTCAAGAAGCGCGACTACCGGCAGGCCGAGGATCACTTCGGTCGCGCGCACGCCCTCGACAAGGGCGCCAACTCGCTCGCCGCGCAGGCGTGGTCCATCTACATGGACCCGTCACGCAAGCCCGAAGGGCAGGCGGCGCGCGCGATGATGCAGAAGGCGCTCACCATCGACGCCGCGTGCGATCGCGCCCACTACCAGCTCGGCGTCATCGCCCGCGTCGAGGGCGACATGGAGCGCGCCGAGAAACACTTCCGCGAAGCCGTGCGCGTGAACCCGCGGCACCTCGAGGCCAGCCAGGAACTCCGCCTCATCGAGATGCGCCGCAAGAAGGAGTCGGGCGTGAAGAAGGGCGGCGGCGGCCTCTTCGGCTGAACGAAGGGCCTGTCGTTCGCGTGGGCGTACCAACGAGGCACAGGCCCAGCGTCACGGCGGCAGAGGCCTCGTCGCGTGTTTCCGGAGCGGAATCACGAGCCCCTCGTGCTGCCGAGCCGGCCTCACCGTCGCGCGCGCTTGCGACCCACCGACTCGGCCATCGGCTGGGCGACGTCTCCCGCCGCGCGCGCCATCAGGCAGATCTGCGTCACCCGCGCCCCGAACTTCTCCCACTTCCCCTCGCCGGTGCCCTTCACGCGAAGGAACTCAGCCCGCGTCGTGGGGAGCGCCGCCGCCAGCCCGTACATGGTGGCGTCGTTGAAGATGATGAACGGCGGCACCGCGAGGTCCTGCGACAGCTCCCGGCGGAAGCGCTTGAGCTCCTCCACCGCGAGCACGCTGTACTGACCGGGCAGGGCGCTCTTCGCCAACGAGGGCGCCTCGTCGCGCGCGCCGGACTTCGCGGGCACCTTCGTGTGCTGGCCTTCGCACACGTCGCACCCGCCGCAGCGCTGGCCCAACGCGGTCTCTTCGCCGAAGTAGCGCAGCAAGAAGCCGCGGCGACACCGCTTCGTGTACGCGTACTCGGTCATGCGCT
This sequence comes from Myxococcaceae bacterium, assembly GCA_033763395.1. Taxonomy (GTDB): domain Bacteria; phylum Myxococcota; class Myxococcia; order Myxococcales; family Myxococcaceae; genus Xiheimicrobium. The sequence goes on along the minus strand of JANRKQ010000224.1, from coordinate 25,799 downwards.
TGAGCAGCAGCAGCTGGGTGCGCTCCATCGCGCGCACCTTCTCGAGGTCGACCCCCAGCTGGTGCCAGGGCTCGTCGCGCAGCACCTGAATCGCCCGGCCCACGAAGGGCCGCGTCACCGTGATGGAGCCCGCCCGCTCGAGAGACGACAGGCCGGTACGCAGACGGTCTTCGTCGAGCCCGGTGCGTCGCCCGAGCGTCGGCAGGTCCGTGCTGCCCCTGGCGCCCACGGGGAACATCGCGAGCAGCGCCGTCCACAAGGCCTTCACTTCGGGGCTGCGCGGGTGGTGCGCGGCCGAGCCGGGAAGAATCGTCACCCCGTACCGCCCCTCGCCCCGGCCGCCTCTCGACAGGCAGCGCTCCCGCTCGAGCGCCTTCAGCACCGCTGACACCTCGAACTCGCTCGAGCCCACCTGCGCGGCGAGCTGGTTGACGCCCCGCTGGAAGGTCTGCTCGTGCCGCAGCACCTCCCACACGTCGCGGAAGAGCGTCTCGGGCGGGTGGTTCGACTGAATGAGCCGCTCCTGCGTGAAGACGTCGGCGTGGTTGAAGAAGAGCACCGCGCGGGCCGGGTGTCCGTCGCGGCCGGCGCGGCCGATCTCCTGGTAGTAGGCCTCGACCGCCCGGGGAATGCCGGCGTGCGCGACGAAGCGGATGCCCGGCTTGTCGATGCCCATGCCGAAGGCGTTGGTGGCGACCGCGACCGCGGCTTCGCGGCCCATGAAGGCGTCCCGCGCCTCGCGCCGCGCGTCGTCCGTCATGCCCGCGTGGTACAGCACCGCGTCGACCTTCTTCGTCGTCAGCGCCTGGTGCAGCCCCTCGGCCTGCTTGCGCGTCGAGCAGTAGATGATGCCCGAGCCCTCGTTCGACAGCTCGACGCTCGCCCGTCGCTTGTCGTCCTCACCCGAGACGTTGAGCACCTCGAGGAAGAGGTTGGGCCGGTCGAAGCCGGCCACGAAGACGTGCGGCTCCTTCATCAGCAGCACGCGCGCGATGTCGTCGCGCACCTCGGGCGTCGCCGTCGCGGTGAGCGCCACCGTGCGCGGCGGGCGCAGCCGCTTTCGCACCTGCCCGAGCAGCGCGTAGTCCGGGCGGAAGTCGTGGCCCCACTGCGAGATGCAGTGCGCCTCGTCGATGGCGTAGAGCGCCACCCTGGCCTCGGTGAGCGCCGAGACGAAGGCCTCGCTGCGGAAGCGCTCCGGCGCGACGTAGACGAGCTTGTACTCGCCGGCGCGCAGCTTCTTCTGGCGCTCCTGGCGCTCGCCGTCCGACAGGCTCGAGTTGATGAAGGTGGCGGGAATGCCCCGCGCCGAGAGGCCCTCGACCTGGTCCTGCATCAGCGCGATGAGGGGAGACACCACCACCGTGACGCCGTCGAGCAGCGTGGCCGGCAGCTGGTAACAGAGCGACTTGCCAGCGCCGGTGGGCATCACCACCACCGTGTTGCGGCCCGACAGCACCGAGCTGACGACCTGCGCCTGGCCCGGGCGGAAGGACGAGAGCCCGAAGGCCGACAGCCCCTTCGTCATCTCGTCGAGGAACGGCAGATCGGCAGACACCGCGCGCATGAGTGCACCCTCAAAGATCGCGGGTCAATCGACTTCGACGTCGTCGAGGCGAATCACCGGGCCTCTCCGCGGCGGGTCGAGCAGCCCCCGCTCGAGCATCGACACGTGCGCGCGGTCGGCCACCACGATGTGGTCGAGCAGGGAAATGTGCAGCAGCTTCGCCGACGCCACCAGGCGCCGGGTGAGCGCCACGTCGGGCACCGAGGGCTCGGGGTTGCCGCTGGGGTGAGAGTGCACCAGCACCAGGCCGCTCGCCCGGCAGGCCACCGCCGGCGCCAGCACCTCGCGCGGGTCGATGACGCAGTGGTCGGCGCCGCCCATCGCCACCCGGTCGCTCCGCAACAGCGCGTTGCGCGGGTTGAGGCACAGCACCCAGGCTTCTTCGCGGCGGTGCTGCACGAGGCGCTCGCGGGCCCACTCGGCGATGGCCGCGGGGCCGGTGAGCTTCGGTCGTTCGTCGCGGCGCAGCGGAATGCGTCGGCCCAGCTCGAGCGCGGCGAAGAGGCGGGTTGCCAGCTGCGGCGCCACCTCGAAGGCCACCTCGGGCGCCTCGAGCAGGTGAGGCAGCCCATGTGCCAACAGGGGCTTCACGTCGGCCTCCGTCGTCGCGACGCCCAGCACGCACAGCAGCTCCGAGTCACTGAGCGCCGCGGGCCCCAGCGCCTGCAGGCGATGCGTCGCGTCCTCCACCGCCCGTCGCGCCGGCACCCCGATGCCCGGCACCAACTCCCGCACCTCGCTCACGTCGAACCAGTCCCCGTCCATGTCCCCGCCCGTCCCCTTCGTGGTCGCGACGCGCCCATCGCGTCTGCGTCGTGGGGCTGGCGAGAGCAATCGGGGTGCCGCGCGGGCTCCGAGGGCGATCAAGGCCCTGCGTCATCTCCCGGCTCGGACGAGCGTGGACGCTCCAGTTCCTTCTCGACTCCCGAGAATCGTGTGGGGCGGGTAGGGTGGAGCGCGTCTATGCGTGTCGTCGCGTCGTTGCCGTCCACTTGTGCGGCCTGTCGCTCCCGGGGCGCGCTCGAGGTGTCGCAGGGCCTCGCGCGCGGGCAGCTCACGTGGACCGAGCGCTTCTCGTGCGCCTGCGGGCATGGTTTCGAGGCGAAGAACGTGGGGCTCCCGACGCCGGCGGCGCGCGAGGCGTTGATGGCCCGGCACGGGCGCTTCCGCGTCGAGGTGCAGTCGGTGCCGCCGTCGGGGAAGGCCTGGGCCGTGTTGGCGAAGGTGCTGGACGCCCCGGAGGCCGAGGTGCGGCGCGAGTTGGGCGCGCTGCCGTCGCAGGTGTGGGAGGGCACGGGCCCCGAGGCGGACTTCATGCGGCAGGCGCTGGAGCGCAGCGGCGCGACCGTGCGGGTCGAGGCCACGCCCAGCCGCCCTCCCGTCGCGAGGCCCTCGGCAGGTCGCAGGCGGCGCTGAGGCCAACGAGCCGTGGGCAGCTCGCCCGGCCGCCGCCGTTGGAGCAGGCCGCCAGTCGAGGAGTGCGAGCATCACCGTGCAAGCCCGTCAGCCCTTCACGTCGCCGTCGCGGCGCGCACCACCGGCCACAGCGAGGAACCCTCGAGCGTGGCGCCCAGCGGGGCGCGCTCGACCGCGACGTGCAGAATCGTCCTTGCGAGCTGCTCGAGCGTGATGTTGCGAATCGCCTCGGGCATGTACTCGCCCAGCAGCGACACCAGCCGCGGCGTGTCGGCGCGGTCAGAAAAGGACGACGGCCGGAGGATGGTGAACGGGAGCCCGCTGTCGCGCACCAGCGCCTCGGCCCGCTGTTTCGCCTTCGAGTACGCGCCGATGCCCAGGCCCGTGAGCGCGGCGCTGAGCAGCACCACGTGGTCGACGCCGGCCTGCTTCGCCGCCTCGACGAGGAGCCGCGTGGTGCCGACGTCGCTCGACTCGTAGGTGTCTCCGCTGCCGAAGCGCTTCTTCATCGTGCCGATGAGCTGCACCACCGTCGTGCAGCCCCGTACGGCGTCGGCCAGCCCGGGGTCGCTCAGCTCGAGCACCGCGCGGGAAGGGTGAACGAGGCTCGACGCGCTCTTCGGTCGCACGTGCGGCACCACCGCCACATGACGGGCGTCGGCCAATGGGAGCAGCGTTCGTCCCACGGCGCCGGTGGCGCCCGCGATGAAGAGTCGACGAGGGGTCATGTCTGACGTCTACTGCGCGCTTCGAACGACCTCCACGGAGACCCTCGCCATGCGAACCCTCTTCCTCGTGTGTGTCCTCGGTGTCGTCGGCGCCGCCATGCCCGCGCGGGCCGAGGACAAACCGGCCGAAGGCAGCTCGTCGGGCAGCCTCGACCCGTCGCTGCGTGGGCCCGGCTCGTTGTCAGACGGGAGCGCGAAGCAGCGCGACCGGATGATCTCGATCTTCCTCGGACTGCCTGCGATCTACTGGGGCTATGGCGGTGTGCCCTTCAGCCTCGGCGGCCGGTACCTGCACCCGTTGCTGCACGACGGCTTCCTTCCGCAGGTCAACGACTCGTTCAACCTCGAGGTAGGCATCGACCTGTTCGCGCTCGGGCGACGCGACTTCGGCTTCGCCTTGTCGATTCCCGTCGAGGCGATGTGGGCACTGCATTTCACGCCGAAGTTCGCGGGCTACCTGAAGCTTGGCGTGTCGCTCGACTTCCGCTTTGGCGACTGGTGCTGGTTTGGCCGGTGCGGGTTCCTCTGGCCCGAGCTCATCGCCAACCTCGGCATCATGTACAAGCTGACCGACGCGCTCGTTCTACGCGTCGAGCTCGGCTACCCCGGACTCAAGTTGGGCCTCGGGTTCCCGCTGTAGGCCCTCACTTCGCCTGAGGCGCGGCGTTGCCCATGCCGCTGACCTTCACCTTCGGGGCCTTCCCCCCGGGCCCCTGCTTCCACGTGGCGGTGTTCGTCATGCCGCTCACGCGCAGGTCGACGACCTCGTCGAGCGTCACGGTGTTCGACTGGCCCGACACCTTCACCACCCGGCACGGGCCCGTGAACGTGAGCGTGTTGCTCTGGCCTGCCACGTCGACGTCTTCGTTCGCCGCGCACGCGTGGGTCTCGGTCTTGCCCATGCCTCGCACCTGCCAGGTGGACCCCACCAGCGCCGACGCGGGGCCCACTCCAGCGGCTGCTCCGCCGGCGGGCGCGGCCTCTCCGTTCGTCTCGACCGCGACTCCCGACTGGGTGCCGTCGGCCTGCGTGCCTTGAACCTGAACCCCAGCGCTGCCCGTGTTCACGTTGACGGCCTTGTCGCCCTTCTTCACCTCGACGGTCCCTGCGCCGACCCTGACAGCCTTGCCGTCTTTGCCGGTGACGGTGACCTGCGCGAGGGCGGCGGACGCAACGACGCAGGTGATGGCGATGAAGCGCATGGCAGGTCTCCCCGAAACGACGACTGTGGGCGAAGGGTACACGACCCTCGTCGGTCTGGCCGCACCGGACGAGCCATCCGTCGTGCCGCCGCTGCCCGATGAAGCTCCAGCACGCGGGCTCAATGGCGACGCCGCCACCAGATGACGAGCGCGCGAAAGGCCAGAAGGAGGCCCGACAGCGCGAGCAGCACCGCCCCGGGTCGCCCGCCAAGGCCCCAGCCGATGGTGAACCACGCGAAGCCCCAGGCGAGGTGTGCCCATGACGCGGTGGGCGCCAGAAAGGGGTGGGGCAGCCGGCAAACTCGGCCCCACCCTGAGAGAGAGCGCTCTCGCTTCGCGACCGTCCGGAGCACGAGGAGCGTCGCGAGGGCCGAGAAGCCGACTGTCCCGATCGCGTCGATGGCCTCGAGGGGGCGCCCGTCAAGGCGCCGGTCGACGACGACCAGGAAGGCCGCGAAGGCCGACAACTCGAGGAGGGCCTCGCGCGAGGCGTCCAACAACTCGACGAGCCTGGTCTCGATAGCGCTCACGACGGGCTCGGTGCGCCGATGTCTGGGCAGCCGCTCGGCGACGCTGGCACGTCGACGGGCGATGTCGGGCGAGGCGAAACCCGGGTGCAATGGACCAGGGCTGAGCGCGCTGCGCCCAGGGAGCCGACCGGCGCGCGCCGTTGAGCTGAACGTTCGAGCGGCCCGGCCGTCCGCTTGCCGCTGAGCCGTGGGCTCTTCATCCTCGAGGCCGTCCTGCCAGCCGCCGCCTCAGCGCGTCGAGGGCCGTCGCCGCCGCGAAGAGCCGAACGCGCTCGCGATCGCCGCCGAACCGGTGCCGCTCGCAGTCCACCCCCGCGGGCGTGGCGACGCCGATGAAGACGGTGCCGACGGGGTGCTCGGCGTCTCCCCCCGAGGGGCCTGCGTAGCCCGTCACCGACAGCCCGCAGTCAGCCCCGAGCGCGGCCGCGACGCCGACCGCCATGGCGCGCGCCACCGCTTCGCTCACCACGCCAGCTGACGCGATGAGCGCCCCAGGCACGCCCGCCCACGCCGTCTTGGCTGAAGGCGCGTAGGTGGCGCCACCGCCGATGAACCAGGCGCTGGCGCCGGGCACCTCGGTGCAGGCCGCGCTCACCAGCCCGCCCGTGCAGGACTCGGCGACGGCGAGGGTGAGCTTCCGCTCGAACAGCTTCGCGCCCAGCACGCCTGCGAGCGTCTCGTCACCCGTGCCGAACACCACGTCACCCAGCACCGCGCGCGCCTCGCGTTCCGCCGCGGCGATGGCCGCTTCGGCGCCCGTCGCAGTCGGGGCCGTCGCCAGCAGCTTGAGGTGGTTCTCCGGCGCGTGCGTGCGGTAGCCGAAGGTGACAGCCGGATGCGAGGCGCGCAGCGGCGCCATCTTCGCGTCGAGGTGCGACTCGGGCAGGCCCACCGTCTTGAGCAGCTTGAGCCGGGTCACCTCGACGGGGGCCGTCATCGCCGCGATGCGCGGCACCACGTGGCGCTCCACCAGGTGCCGGTACTCGCGCGGTACGCCAGGCACGAAGAAGAGCGTGCAGGCACCGCGCCGCTGAACGATGAGCGGAGCCGAGCCTTCTTCGTTCAGCACGGTCTCGGCGCCCTTCGGCACCCGCGCCTGGCGGCGGTTGTTCTCGGTGAGCGCGATGCCCCGCCGCGAGAAGCGCGCCCGGATGTGGGCCATCACCGCTTCGTCCTCGACCAACTCGACGCCCGCCGCCTCGGCCGCGCTCTCGGCCGTCAGGTCGTCCGTCGTCGGCCCCAGCCCGCCAGACACCAACACCACGTCGCAGCGCGCGGCGAGCGTGTTCAGCACCTCGACGAGGTCGGCCTTCACGTCACCCACCACCGTCGAGCGGCGCACCGTGAGGCCGCAGCGCTCGAGCAGGAGCGTCTGGAAGAAGCGGCTGTTGGTGTCGGCGGTGAGGCCGGTGAGCAGCTCGTCGCCGGTGCAGAGGGTCTCGATGCGCACGGCCCGCGTTACAGCACTTCCTGTTCGTCGACGCCGTCGTCTTCCTCTTCGTCGTCTTCGTCGATGACCGCCGCCAGGGCCGCCGCCTTCTTCTCGACGAAGTACTTGCGCAGCAGCACCGCCGACTCGACGAGCCCCGACACGAGGTACAGGCCGAAGTACGCCACGATGACCGACGCCGGGTGAATGCGCGTCGCGATGATGACGCCGCCCAGGAGGATGAAGGCCAGCACCAGCATCGACTTCCTCGAGAGCTTCAAGTCCTTGAAGGTGCGGTAGCGCACGGTCGACACCATCAGCAGCGCGAGGAACACCACCACGCCGAACACCGGCCAGCGCCACGACTCGGGAATCGCTCCACCGCGCGCCGCCTGAAAGGCGATCACCATCGACACCAGCCCGCAGGCCGCGAACGGAATCGGCATGCCGACGAAGAAGCGCGACGAGCCGCCGGTGGGTGACCGAATGGCCAGCACGTTGAACCGCGCCAGGCGGAGCGCCCCGCACGCCGCGAAGCAGAACGCGCCGAAGAGGCCCGCCACGCCGAGCGGTTGCAGCGCCCACTTGTAGATGAGGAGCGCCGGGGCCGCGCCGAAGGTCACCACGTCGGCGAGCGAGTCGAGCTCCTGGCCGAAGAGGCTCTGCGTCTTGGTGAGCCGCGCGACCCGGCCGTCGAAGCCGTCGAAGAAGATGCCGAAGAAGATGGCGAGCGCGGCCTGGTAGAGCTGGGTCGGAGAGGCCTCGCCGGTGCACAGCGTCATCGCGTAGAAGCCGCAGAAGATGGACGACACCGTGAAGAGGTTCGGCAGGACGAACATCAGGTCGCGCAGCTTCATGCCGCCGGCACCATACCAGCGCCGCTCGCCATGACGGGGCTCTTCGTCGTCTTCGGGGTGGTCGCCCTGGCGGCCCTGTGGGTGGTGGGCGCCCGCGTGCGGTACCACCTCGCTGACCGACCCCGCCTCCTGCGGGTGCCTACGGCCGACGGGTGGACGTTGTCGCTCTGGCACCGCGCGCCGGCCACGCGCCGCTTCGAGGAGCCCGTCGTGCTGTGCCATGGCCTCGGAAACAACCACGCCTTCTTCGAATTCCGCGGGCGCTCGCACCTCGCCCGCGTGCTCGCCGAGGCCGGGTTCGACGTCTTCACGATGGACTGCCGCGGCGCCGGCCGCTGGATCGCGCCCGACGTCGCCTTCGCCGAGGCCAGCATCGACGATCACGTCGATCTCGACGCGCCCGCCGTCGTCGAGGCGGTGCGCGCGCGAACGGGCCGCGCGCGCGTGCTGTGGGTGGGCCACTCGTTGGGTGGTGTCATCGGGGTGCTGGCGTCGGCGCGCGGCCTTCGTGGCCGGCTCGGGGCGCTCGTCACGCTCGGCAGCCCCTTCTTCTTCGACTCGGGGCCCTTCTTCCGCCGCGCGCTCGCGCTGGGGCAGTGCCTCGCGCCCGCTGGGCGATTTCCGGCGCGCGTGCTGGCGACGGCCTTCGCGCCCATCGCGGGGTGGTTTCCGCCGCCCCGGCTGGCGCGCCTCACGGCCCGCGTCGAGAACATCGATGGCCTCGAGCAGCGCTTCCTGCTCGCGAACGTCTTCGCCGATCTCTGGCGCGGGGTGCTCGCGCAGCTCGAGCGATGGATCGAGTCCGGCGTGCTCGCGTCGACCGCGGGCGTCGACCTGCGCGCCCCGGCGTTCGCGGTCGACGACGTGCCCACGCTGGTGGTGGGCGGAACGGTCGACCACCTCGCGCCGCTCGAGGTGACGCGCGCGCTGTTCGACGCGCTGGCCGCGAAGGACAAGGCGCTCGTGCTGCTCGGGCGGGAGTTCGGCCAGTCCGTCGACTACGGGCACGGAGACCTGGTCGTGGGCCGCGACGCCGACGGCGACGTCTACCCGCACGTGGTGGCCTTCCTCGCCGGCCGGGCGACGCCGCTGCGCGCTCAGGGCGACGACGACGGGCGCGTGAGGCGGGCCACGAAGGACGTCGAGGTCTCGAAGGTGAGCGTGACGTCGCCCGACTCGAGCGTGCGGCCCGCGTCGAGCGGCACCGGAGCACCGCCCGCCGCGGGGTGAAACGCCCAGCTGGCGCCGACGAGCGAGAGCACGCCAGCGTCGCGAGAGAAGGTGACGTCGTCGATGACGATGGCGCAGTCGTCGCCGCGGCCCAGCCGCAGCGAGGTGCCGAAGAGCGGGAAGCACAGCGGGTCGTGGCTGGGCACCTTCGGCGCCCCGGCGCTGGCGGGCTGCTGCGTCTCGAGGGTGTTCCGCTCGGTGGCCGACGTCGCGGGCCGCCGGGGGCCGAGCTCCCAGACGAGCCACGGGTGCGGGTAGCGCGTCACGAAGCCCGCTCCGAGCATCAGGTGTTGGTTGCGCAGCACCGACAGCAGCAGCATCGGCATCGGCGTAGCCCGCGGCCGTGAGGGCGACGGCGCAGGCGAGACCGGTGGAACCCGGGCGCCCGGGGTCGATCGCGATGAGAGAGGGGGCGCGCTCGCGTTCACCCGCTCGCCCGAGCTGGCCGAATCGGTCGCCGCGCGCACGCCAGAAACCGTTCGTGCGCCGGGCGTCGTGCGTGTCGGAGCCGGCGCGGGTGCGCCCCGGCGGGCCGCGCGCGCCAGGCGCTCCGAGACCTCGGGCGTGTTGCGGTGGGCCTGCGCGAGCTTCAGCTTGAGCGACGCGGCGTCCCAGCGGCCGGCGTTCTCGTCTTCTGTCGCGGAGGCGAGCAGCTCGGCGTACCGGGCCTCGTCGTCCGCGGGTGGCGTCTTCATGGTGCTGTTTCCAGGTCGGGAGCCCCCCTCAACAGGCTCACTGGAGAAATACGTCACCGACAGAACTCAGCCAACGACTGTTCACTGGCGTTCGTAGACGGGGGGCACGAAGAGGCAGCGCAGCGCGGGGATGGTGGTGTCTGCGGCCGCCCGGGCGATGTCCACGCGAACGCCCTCGGCGCAGTCGGCCCAGACGCTCACGTCGCCTCCGGTGGCGCTGAAGTCGCGCACCCTGAGGCGTGCTTCGTCGAGCGCGGTGACCGACGGTCCGGCGCTCCCTCGAGAGACCAGCTGCTCGATGGTGGCCTCGCTCTGGCGCTCGATGAAGACCGCGCCGCCTGCGCAGCGTCGGGCCTCGAGGGATCGCGCGACGACCGCGCCTGCGTTGGCGACGAACAGCGCCGAGCCTTCCAGGTCTTCGGCGATGAGGGTGTCGACGCCCGCGCGCCCGTCGCGCACCATGAGGCCGTCTCCCAGAATCCGCCCGCCGGGCGCCGCCTCGCCCCGAAGCCCGCTCACGCGCAAGAGGCCGATGGCCGCTTCGGCTCTGCGCACCAGCACGCCCCAGGCGTTCGAGTTCTTCACCTCGATGTCCTCCAGCACGTGGCGGCCGCCCAGGAGCTGCAGCCCGCCCAGGCCTCCGGCCCGCTCCACGCGGACGTGCTTGAGCGTCGAGGTGCCCCCGACGAGCGAGACCCCGCTCTGCTGCGGGCCCTTGATGGTGAGGCCGTCGAAGGCCACGGTGCCCGCGCCCAGCACCGCGTACTCGTGCCCGGTGACGTCGACGTTCGAGAGCGTCACGCCCGCGTCCAGCACGTGCAGCGCCACGCCCTGGCCGCCGGCGAACCGCAGGCCTGCGCCCTCGAGTGAGCCGCCCTGCAGCAGCACCCCGTTCGCCGGGCCTTCGAACTGAACCTGGTCGAACGCGAGCGCGGCCCCGGTCGCCTTCACGCCGTGGCGCATCGGCCCCGTCAGCCTCGCGTCGCGCAGCTGGAGCCGGCCTTCGCGCACGCGGAAGCCGGTCGTGCCCGGAATGTTCGAGGTGAGCTCGAGCCGCGTCCCCACCAGCGAGGTGTTGGCGCCGTCGACGAAGGTGCTGCCGTGCCCCGAGAACTTCACCTCGTCGAGCCACACGGCGCCCTCCGTCGTCTCGAGGCCCACGCTCCCGCCCTGGAGCAGTACGCGCTCGAGGCGCAGCGCACCGCCTGCGTGCGACACCACCGCTCCGCGCCCTTCGACGAACAGCACCGCCACTCCGTGCCCCGTCACCACCGTGCCCTGTGGAAACCGGAAGGGGCCCGCGTAGAGGCCGCTGCGCAGGTGCAGGTGCGCGCCCTGGTCGAGCGCTGGCATCGTCTTGAAGGGGCGCTCCACCGTCCCGTCGCCGCCGGGGCTCGCGGAGCCGTCGACCCAGAGCTCGCGCGGCCGTTCGCCCGTCACGGGCGGTGCTGGGGGCGGGAGAGGGGCGCGGGCGCACGCGAGCAGCAGCGCGGCTCCCATGAGCACCATCAGCGCTCGATCGTTTGGAGCGCGGGGCCGATCGGCCCGCGGCCGGCTTCCTGGCGGATTCCAGCGGGTTGGCGTCGTGGATCGATCGGGCCCATGGGTCGACAGATCAGACACGATAAATCTTGTACAGTCACCATGTACTGTGTTGACGCGTTCGATCCCGCTCTGGTACTCCCGCGCCCCTCGCAGCGGCGGCTGCGACTCGGAGGGGTTCACATGACGAAGGCAGAGCTGGTCGAGGCGGTGGCGCAGCAGACGCGTCTGACGAAGAAGGACGCGGCCCACCTGATGGACGTGGTGTTCGACAACATCGGCAAGGCCGTGAAGGCCGACGCGCGCTTCAGCTACCCCGGCTTCGGGACCTGGAGCATCCGGACCCGCAAGGCGCGCCGCATTCGCAACCCGCAGACGAACGAGCTGATGAAGCTCAAGGCCACCAAGACCATCGGCTTCCGGCCCGCGAAGGAGCTGAAGGACACGCTCTGAGCGCAGCCTCGGGCTGGTGCGGCTTCGGGCTCTGCGAGCGATCGCAGGGCCCGAGTCGTTTTCGAAGGCGGCGCTCATCCCGCGCCCAGGGCCTTGGGGTCGCCGGTGCCACCGTCGGCGTAGCGCCGGAAGCAGTCGTCGACCGACAGCCCGCGCCGCTGCCCCACCACCTCGACCACGTCTCCCGCGTGGAGAAATAAAAGCCCGTCGTCGGTGAAGAGCGACACGAAGACGCCCGGCGTGCGGCGCGTGCGCAGGCCACGGCACGAGAGGAAGTACACGAGCTTCGGCAGCGCCTGCTCGACGAAGAAGGCCTCGACGTTGGCGCGCGGCACGAAGAGCTCGTAGCTGAACGCCGGCGCGCCGGTCTCGGCTTCGACCTGCGCGCGCACCTCGTCGATGCCCACGTTGGCCCGGGCGGCGTCGGCGCGCGCGAACGCACGGGCGACGAGCTGGCCGACGACGTCACTCACGGCGAGGCCGCCCACGCTCCGCCGGGGCCGGGGAGCTCGTCTTCGGGGTCGACCGACTCGCCATCGCGCCGCACCTCGAAGTGCAGGTGCACGCCAGTGGCCGTGCCGGTGCGCCCCGCCCAGCCGATGACGTCGCCGCGTCGCACCACGTCCCCCGGCCGGACCGCGAAGCCCGAGAGATGGCTGTAGCGGGTCGAGACGTGCGGGTCGTGCTGCAGCTCGACCTGTTTCCCGTGGCCCTGGTTCCACCCGACGAAGGCGACGATGCCGGGCCCCGCCGCCACCACCGGCTGCGCGTGCGTCGCCTCGAGGTCCACGCCGGCGTGGAGTCGCTCGTCACCGTGAATCGGGTGCGTGCGCTGCCCCCACGGGCTCGTCACCATCACGGGCGTCACCGGCCACTGGAACGTCTTCGGGTTGGCGGGCGCGAGGCGGCGGCCGCGGGTGCGCTCGACCAGCCGACGTGTCACCGTCGCGAGCGTCTTCTGGGCGCCGCTGGCCACCGTGAGCGGCACGTCGCCGAAGCGCGCGCCGTCGGCTTCGAGCGCGGTGCCGAGCCACAGCCGCGCCCGCACGAGGTCGAGCGTGGTGGCCTCGGCGCGGGTGAGCCGGTCGACGTCGTCGAGCACCTCGAGCCACTCGGCCGCGAGCGACTCGGGCATCGGGGCGCCCGGGGCCACTTCGCTTCGGCGCCGCTCGGCCGTCGCGACGAACATCTGAAGCCGCTCGAGTAGCACCTCGGTTGCGACGGGTGAGGTGCCGGAGGGCCGCGGTGGGGTTCCCCAGATGGAGTCGACCGGCACCCGCTCGACGGGCGCCGTGGCACACGCGCTCAGGCTCAGCAAGACGAGGAGGCCCCGCATCGGCACGGAGGGATCGTAACAGGCCCCATGGCTGATTCCCGTTCTCGCGCCGTCGGTGGCGCGCCGCCGGGTCAGCAGGGCAGGGCGGCCGTTCTCGAGCGCTTCTTGGGGGGGCCAGCGCGCCGAGTGCCATCGCCCGCACGCACTGCGTTGAGGGAAGAGGCCGGCGCCGATGCTGGGGTCGACCGCCCAGCCCGTGTCGCCGCGCCACCAGGCCGTGCGGTCTTCCTCTCCATCAGGTGGATCGTCCTTCCTGTGGCCGTTTCGGGCGCTCCCACGCGCAGCGCCTGGCCCCGGCTCGCAGGGGCAGGAGGCGACCCCGGGCGAGCCCCTCCCGGCTGGCGACAGCCTCCACGGAACGGAGTAGGGGCCCCGACCATGGCGGTCCCCGTTCCCGGCGCCCTGTCGTCTCGCATCGAACTGTCGGCCGAGGCCTGGCGCACGAACGTGGCCGCGTTTCGGAGCGTGGTCGGTGCGACCCGGCGCGTGGGCGCGGTCCTCAAGGGCAACGCCTACGGGCACGGCTTCACCGAGCTGGTGCCGCTCGCGCACGCGGCGGCTGACGTGCTCTACGTCGTGACGCCGGCCGAGGGCCTGGCCGTGCGCGCGTGGGAGGCAGCCCACGGCGCACCCCGCCGCGAGGTGCTCGTCATCGGGGCCCTCTCGCCGGACGAGGTGCTGGCGCTCGCCGAAGCACAGGTGGACGTGGTGGTGGCCGACCGCTCCATCGAGGCGGCCGTACCCCTCCTGCGCGCCCGCGGGCTCGTCGCCAGGTGCCACGTACACCTCGACACCGGCTTGGGGCGCGAGGGCTTCACCGACCGCCAGCTCGACGCGGGCGACGCCGACGTGCTGGGCCAGGCCCGCGACGTGCTTCAGGTCGCCGGTGTCTTGAGCCACTTCGCCAACACCGAAGACGTCACCGAGCAGTCCTACGCCGCGACGCAGCTGTCGGCCTTCGAGCGCGGCGCGGCCAGGCTCGGGGAGCGGGTGCCGCTGGGCGCGGGCGTCACCCGGCACTTCGCGGCGAGCGCCGCGGCCCTTGTGCTGCCTGCGTCCCGCTACGACGTCGTGCGCGTCGGCATCGGCCTCTACGGCCTGTGGCCCTCGACCGAGACCCGCCTGTCGGCCCGCGTGGTGCTGGGCACGGTGCCCAGCTTGAGCCCCGTGTTGTCGTGGCGGTGCCCGAGCCAGGTGGTCAAGTGGCTCCCGGCCGGGAGCTACGTCGGCTACGGCTGCACCTGGCGCTGCGGCGCCGACACGCGCGTGGCGGTGCTGCCGGTCGGCTACTGGGACGGCTACCCGCGCATCGCCTCGGGCAAGGCCCACGTGCTGGTGAACGGCAAGCGCTGCGCGGTGCTGGGCCGCGTGATGATGAACCACCTCATCGTCGACGTGACGCACGCGGTGTCGAGCGAGGCGCCGCTGGTCGCCACCCTGCTGGGTCGTGACGGCGACGAGGTGCTGGCGGTCGAGACGCTCGCCGGCTGGGCGCAGACGATTCACTACGAGGTGCTCACCCGCCTGGGCGCCCACGTGCCCCGCGTCGTGGTGGAGCGCTGACGTGGCCCGGGAGCGCCTTGACGAGAAGCGGGCCCGCGCGCGCGCCCTCATCGACCGCCTCGACGCGGCCATGCCCGAGGCCGAGATCGAGCTCGACTACGAGACGCCGCTCGAGCTCGTCGTCGCCGTGGCGTTGTCGGCCCAGACGACGGACAAGCGGGTGAACCTCGTCACGCCCGCGCTCTTCCGAGCCTTCCGCTCGGCCGCCGACTACGCCCGCGCCACGCCGGCCCAGGTCGAGCCCTTCATCAAGACGGTCGGCCTCTTTCGCAACAAGGCGAAGGCGCTGGTGAAGCTGGGCCAGGTGCTGCTCGAGCGGCACGGCGGTGAGGTGCCGCGGTCGCGCGCCGCCCTCGCCGAGCTGCCTGGCGTCGGCAACAAGACGGCCGGCGTCGTCTCGATGCACCTGGCCGGCGGCGAGACGGCCTTTCCCGTCGACACCCACATCTTGCGGCTCTCCCGGCGCCTGGGCCTGTCGACGTCGAGCGACCCCGACGACGTCGAAGCCGATCTCCGCCGCCTCCTCCCCGAGGACCGCTGGTTCAAAGGCCACCAACTCCTCATCTGGCACGGGCGCCGCGTGTGCGATGCGCGCGCACCCGAGTGCCATCGCTGTGTTGTGACTGACTTGTGTCCTCGACGCGGCGTGCCGAGGAAGAAGTGAACGGGGCCGCCGTCAGAGCGGGTCGGTGCAGCTGACAACTCCAGTGAACAGGCGTACTTCCGCCTGCATCGGTTTCATTCACGCGCGTCTGACAAGCACCCGTCAGCGAATGGGTCGCTATGGTCGTGGGGTATTCATGGGAGGTCGTCGAGGACCACCCGGGCCACCTCACAGCCCGACTGGAATCCACAAGGAGTCGGGTGACGTTTTGCAGGGGCGAGGACGCAGCGGGCAGTCGAGGGCGCAGGGCGAAGCAGTGGTGAGCAGCTTCAGGGGGGCCAACGAAACGGGCGCAGGCGGCCGGGCCAGCGCCAGATTCCGAGGTCTACAGCCGTGAGTGAAACGAGTCGAGATCGTCAGCGCGAAGCCACCCGGCTTCGTTTGTATGACGCAGCGTTGGGCATCTTCCGTCGAGATGGGTTTCGGGACGCGCGGGTGGACGACATCACGCTCGTCGCGGGCGTGAGCCGAACCGCGTTCTACTTCCACTTCCCGACGAAAGAAGACGTGTTGACGGAGCTCATCCAGAAGACGGAGCGCCCCATCGCCGACGCGGTGAGGGGTCTTGCTCCGAACGTCGAGCTCGGGAAGGTGCTCGACACCGTCGCTGAATGGATGACCCGCTCCTGGCAGGACGAGCGCGCGCTCATCATCGATGCCATGTCGGTGGGGTTGCGCCTCGAGTCGCAGAACTTCCCCCAGCCCCGTGGGGACAGCCTGCGCGGCGTGCTGGGCCAACGGTTCGAGTCGGCGGCCCGTGCGGGGGTGTTGACCGACCAGCAACGGCCACACCTGCTGGCCGATCTCTACCTCTTGACCTGCATGGCTTCGCTGGCGAGCTGGGCGTCCGAGAGCGGGAGGCCGCTCCTCGACTCGCTCAAGCTGGCGGGGCGCTTCTTCCTCGACGGAGCGCGGCGCCGCTGACGGCGGCGGTCAGCGCGCTTCCGGGCGGCCGCTGGGGCGAGCCTTCTTCGCCGCGGCGGCCGCCTCTTTCTTCTCGGCCTCCTGCGCCGCCTGGATCTTCTTCATGCGCTTGCGAATGAGCTCGCGCTTGAGCGTCGAGATGTGGTCGACGAACATCGTGCCCTTGAGGTGGTCGGTCTCGTGCTGCACGGCGATGGCCAGCAGCCCGTCGCAGCGCAGCGTCTGCTCGGCGCCCTGCTCGTCGAGGTAGCGCACCGTCACCACCGCCGCGCGCTCGACGTCTTCCGCCTCACCCGGCACCGACAGGCAGCCCTCTTTGTAGTCGACCTTCCCCTCGTACGAGAGGATCTCGGGGTTCACCATCGCCAGGGGCTTCGCCTCGGGCTGCCGGGGCGTGGTGTCGAGCACGATGACGCTCTGGAGCACCCCGATCTGCGGGGCGGCGAGCCCGACGCCATCGGCCGCGTACATCGACTCGAAGAGGTCCTTGATGAGCGCGCGGGTGGAGTCGTCGACGACCGCCACGGGCTGGGCCTTCTGCTTGAGGAGGGGGTGGGGCCACACCAGGATTTCGCGAACCATGCCTTCTTATTAACGCCGGAGCCCGCGGTGCGCCAAGCCGGGTCGTTCAGTCGAGCAGGTGGCGGGCGTACTCGGCGCGGCGCCGCTCGTCTTCGAGGGCCCGGGCGGCCTCTTCGATGAGCGACGACACCACCTGCGCCCGCTGCTGGAGCGAGGCGTCCGGGTGGCCGGAGTACTTGAGGGGGTCGAACTCTTCGCCCAACCGGCGCGCGGCGCGCTCGACGTCGTCGCTCGAAGCCCCCCGCGTCAACCCGAGGATGGTGAAGTAGTCGGCGTCTTGCACCTCGTCGTACTTCGCCTCGAGGCGCCGCACGTCGAGGTCGCCCGAGGGCGCCGGGGCCGACACCTGTGGCGGCTTCACCTCGATGACGCCCAGGAGCCGGGCCACCAGCAGCGCGCGGAAGCTGGCCTCGGCCTTGAGGCCCGAGGCGAGCGCCAGGTCTTCGACGGTGGCCTCGCCGTCGGCCCACGACACCATCTTGCGCTCCTTGTCGGTGAAGCCCCTCGCGCGCAGGTTGACGTCGTTCTCGGTGGGGTGACAGACGGCCTCGGCGCCCCCGAGGCGCTCGAGCAGGGCGTCGGCCGGCACCGCGCGGCGGAGCGCCTCGGCGACGAGCGGGAGCGTCGGGCGGGGCACCGCCACCAGCAGCACCGTCGTCGCGGGCGGCTCGTCGGACAGGCGGTACTGGGTGGACTCCTCGGCGAAGGCCTCGAGCGCCACGTGCTCGGTGGCCCGCTGCAGGAGCGGCACGGTCTCGATCTCCCGCAACAAGCCGCGGGCCTTCATGGCGTCGAGCTGCTCCGCGGCGGTGGCGGTGCGCAAGAGGCGCAGCTCGGCCTCCTGGCGCGCGTCGATGAGGCCGTCGCGGCGCGCGCGGTCGATGAGGGACTCGTGGTCGAACGTCGACTCGGCGCCATGGAGGGCGCCCTTCTTGAACCACAGGGTGCGGGTGCCGCCCCGAACGCCGAGCTCGAGGCGTACGTCGGCCTGCGCCGAGACGAGCGTGCTGACGAGCGCCGCCAGCTGGTCGAGCGAGACGGTGCCGTGGCGGGGCACGCCGAGCGCGCGACGGCCGGGGAGGGCGAGGTTCATCACCTGCCGGTGCTCGAGGGCCTTGAGGCGCTCACCCGACAGCTGGGCCAGGGCTTCGGCTTCGTCGGCCCGCGCACGTTGCAGCTCGAGCCCTTCACGCGCGGCGGCGACGTCGACGGTGAGGGCCGCCGCGCGCGCGGTCTCGGCGGCGAGCTGGGCCTCGAGCCGGGCGACGCGGTCGGCGAGCGCGGCCCGCTCGGCCCCAAGCGCCTCGCGCTGCCCCTCGACGTCCGCGAGACGTGCCTCGAGCTCGTCCCTGGTGCCCAGCGCGAGCCCGAGCTCGGCGGCCGCGGCCTCGAGCTTCGTGCGCGTCTCGCCCAGGTCGGTCTGCACCGACTCGAGCTCACCTTTCGTCGTCGAGAGCGCGCCCTCCATTTCGCCCGCCAGCTTCAGCGCAGCCTCGGCGTCGGCGCGGGACCGCTCGGCCTGGGCCTGCGCGCCCGACAGGCGCTGGCTCACCTCGTCACGCTGCTCCTCCACCCCGAGCCGAGCGAGGCGCTCGTCGTCGAGCTGGGCCGTGAGCTCGCGCACCCGCGTCGCGGCCGCCTCGAGCTGGCCGCGAACGTCCTTCAGGTCCCGCTCGCGGGCCGCGCGCTCGGCCTCGAGCTCGCCGCACCGCTCCTCGAAGCGCCGCGCGGCCTCCTGCTCGTGGGTGAGGCTCGAGAGCAACGACTCGCGCTCCGCGGCCCGCTCCACCGCGGTGGCGTTGACCGCGTCGAGGGTGTCTTCGGCCTGCGTGAGCTTTCGGCTCAGCGCCTCGCGGGCCTCGCTCAGCGCGCTCACCTCGGCGGCCTTCGCGTCGAGCGCCGCCTGGAGCTGGCGCACCTGCTCGTCGAACGAGGCCTCGAGTGAGGCCCGACGCGCTTCGGCCTGCGCGGTGACGGCCTCGAGGTCGGAGGCGAAGCGCTGCTGCGCATCGGCGCGCTCGGCCTCGAGCTGGGCGGCCAGGCTCCGCGCCTCCTCGCGTGCCTGTTCGAGCTGATCTTCGGAGCCGGCGCGGGCTTCACGTTCGCGGCGCACGAGGGACTCGGCGTGCTCGGCCCGCCGCTTGAGCGCGTCGAGCTCGGCCTCGAGCCGGCGGGCCTCGGCCTCGGCCGTCTTCTGCTGCGACTGCGCCACCGCGCGGCTCTCGAGCGAGATGGCCTCGGCGCGCGCCAGCACCTCGCGGGCCGTGGCCGTGTCGACGGGCGCCGGGGTGGTGGAGGCCGTGGGGACCGCGGGCAGCTCGCTCGTCGTCGGGTCGGCAGCGCCGTCGGGCGGTGTGGCGCCGACGTCGGCGAACGAGGTCTCGTCAGGGAGTGGGGCCGGCGCGTCAGCGGCCTCGGAGCCGACAGGCGCGATGGGCGGCGGCGTGACGGCCGGCGCGAGGGCTTCCCGGGCGGCGCGGCGTCGCGCGGCTTCGGCGCGCACCTCGTCTTCGAGGCGCTGCAGCTCGGCGTCGTCGGCCGCCATCGGGGGCAGCGAAGACTCGACCGAGGCCCGCACTTGCGCCTCGACGTCCTTGTGCAGCTCGTCTTCGAGGCTCGGCAGGTCGCCGAAGAGCTTCGTCATCACCGACGGCGACGCCGACACGGGGGCGGCGGCCTCTGGAGCCGGTGGGGTGGGCGCGGCGTCGGGCGCGGGCTCAGCGTCGTCGAGGCCCTCGCCGGGAGGCCGGGTGGCGCGCCAGGGCTCGGGCTCGTCGAAGCGCGGCGGCGCCACGTGAACGCTGGTGTCGGTGGGTGGCTCGGACACCGTCCAGTCCTGGGCGGGCTCCGCGGCCCGCATCTGCGACTCGACGGTTCGCGCGAAGTGGTCGCCATCGAGTGGGAGCGGCTCCACCTCGTAGGAGGCGCCCGGTACGCCCTCGCCCAGCAGCACCACGCGCAGGAGCTGGGCGTCGGGGTGCTGTTGCAGCTCCTCGAGCACCACGGCGCCCCGGTCGGACTCGACCGACGGTTGCAGTACCACGAGGCCCGGCAGGTGATGGCCCCACGCGATGACGGCGTCGGCGGCGCTGGTGGCGAGAATGACCTCATACCCCTCGCGGCCCAGCACCCGCTTCACCGCGGCGATGGTGGACAAGTCGTCTGCGACGAGGAGGACCGGCGGAGCCATGGGCGAAGGCACACGTTGCTACAGGCGTGCCGGGGTGTCGAAAAACCTGCCGGGTCGGTCAGGTGTCCGAGGGTTCCTCCTGGTGCCCGATACGCCCCAACCCTCGCTCCGACAGGAGGTTCTCCATGAAGCGCTCGGTCTCGGGTCGGCGAGAGGCGTCGGCTCGTCGTTGAAGGCGGTCATCGGTTGACGGAGAGGGCCACCTGCCCTCCCGCGGTGTCAGCCGCACGGGAGTCGCCGCTCGCGCCCGGCTCGGCTCACAACATCGCGCTCGGGTCGACGTCGATGGCGACCCGCACCGACGACGGCAGCTCGGCGAGCTCGCGCTCGATGGCGTCGAGGGGGCCGGCGAGGGCGGCGTGCGTGGGCCCCTTCAGCACGAGCTGCCACCGCGTCTTGCCCTTGATACGGGCGATGGGCGCCGGCGCGGGGCCCAGGAGCCGCACGCCATGGCTCGGGGGAGGCATCGCCCTGGTGGCCACCGCGGCGAGGCGCTGGGCCACCTGGGCGCACCGCTCGGCCGAGTCGGACTCGAGCTTCACCGCGGCCATGCGCGTCAGCGGAGGCCACGCCAGCAGCTGGCGCCGTCGCAGCTCGGCCGCGCTGAAGCCGTCGAAGTCGTTTCGCAGCATGGCGGCGATGGGCAGGGCGTCGGGGTTGTACGTCTGCACCAGCACCCGCCCGGGGTCGACGCCACGGCCCGCCCGGCCGGCCACCTGGGTGAGCAGGTGGAAGGTGCGCTCGGCCGCGCGAAAGTCGGGCAGCGAGAGCGCCGAGTCGGCCAGCAGCACCGCCACCAGCGTCACGCCGGGAAAGTCGTGCCCCTTCGCCACCATCTGCGTCCCGATGAGGATGTCGAGCTCCCGCCTGGCGAAGCTCGACAAGAGGTCGGTCAGCCGCTCGTTCGTCGTCACCGCGTCGCGGTCGAGCCGGCCCACGCGGGCCTGCGGAAACGCCTCGGCGACCTCGGCCTCGATGCGCTCGGTGCCCACGCCGAGCTGCAACAGCGGCCCACTGCACTCGGGGCAGCCCCGGGGCAGCGGGTGCGCGCGCCCGCAGTAGTGGCACAGCACGCGGTTGGGCCCGCGGTAGTACGTCATGCACACGTCGCAGTCGGTGCACTTGAGGTTCTGCCCGCACACCTCGCAGGTGAGGAAGGTGGCGTGCCCGCGCCGGTTGAGGAAGAGGATGACCTGCTGCCCGCGCTCGAGCGTCTCGCGCACGGCCGTGGTGAGCGTCGCCGACAGCATCGGCGGCTCGGTGTCGGCGGTCTCTTCGGTGCGCGGGCGCTCGATGCGCAGGTCGACCAGCTCGAGCGTCGGCATGGGCCGGTCGTCGACGCGCCGGGTGAGGTGCAGGTGCTGGTACCGCCCACGGCGCGCGTTCTCGAGCGTCTCGAGTGAGGGGGTGGCGCTGCCGAGCACCACGAGACACCCGGCCTGCCGCCCGCGCACGACGGCGAGGTCGCGCGCCTGGTAGCGCAGCTTGTCGTCCTGCTTGAACGAGGGGTCGTGCTCCTCGTCGACGACGATGACGCGCAGGTCGGCCACCGGTGCCCACACCGCGGAGCGCACGCCGACGGCCACCTTCACCTCGGCCCGGCGCAGCTGCTGCCACGCCCGCAGGCGCTCGGTGTCGGTGAGGGCCGAGTGGAGCACCGCCACCTTCGGTCCGAAGCGGCTCCGGAAGCGGCCGACGAGCTGGGGCGTCAGCGCGATCTCGGGCACCAGCACGAGCGCGCCGTGGCCCTGCTCGAGCGCGCGCTCGACGACGCGCAGGTACACCTCGGTCTTGCCGCTGCCAGTGACGCCCTGGAGCAGCACCGGCGTGAAGCCGCCCGTCGACAACAGCGCCTCCAGGTGGGCCACGGCGACGGCCTGCTCGGGCGTGAGCGCGGCGGGGCGGGCGCTCGAGAGCCCCTCGGCCACCGGGCGATCGACCGCCTCGGCCAGAAGGCGCACCAGCCCCTTCTTCGCGAGGGCGCGCAGGTGCTCGCGGGCGCCGGGAATGGCGTGGGCCACCTCGTCGACGCTGGCGCGGCCGCCGACGGCGAGGAGGTATGACAGCGTGGCCTGCTGCGCCGGGGCCCGCTGCAACGTCGACGGATCGACTCCGTCGGCAGCGAAGGCGACGTGCAGCACATCGGGCCGCGCCGCCTTCTCCTCCTTCGGGGTGGACAGGCCCGGTGGGAGCGTCGCGCGCAGCACCTCTCCCAGAGGGTACCGGTAGTGCTGGGCGGCGAAGCGGCAGAGCTCGACGACGTCGGGCGTGAGCGCGGGCTCCGAGTCGAGCACCGCCGTGAGCGGCTTCACCTTCTTCGCCACGTCGTCCGACGGCGTGGGCGCGGGGCCGAGGTAGAACCCGAGGATGGTCGAGCGCCCGAACGGAATCTTCACCCGAACCCCGGGCTGGAGGCGTGGCACCAGCGCGTCGGGCGCCTCGTAGGTGAACTCGCCGCGGACGGGGCGGCCAACGGCGACGGCCACGTAGTGCCGTTCGAAGAGCGCCTGGCTCACGACGCCACCTCGCTCCTGGGTGCACGCCGCGCCGGCCTGGCGACGCAGTGCCTCTCGAAGAGCGCCTGGCTCACGACGCGGCGGCCACGGCTTTCAGAACTTCGTGGACTCGAGGTCGGCGCGGGTGTCGGCCGACAGCGCGGTGAGGCGCAGGTGCAGCTCCTGGCCCTTGTAGACCTCGACGACGCGGGGCACCCAGTCGGCGACGGACGCCGAGGTGAAGTCGATGAAGCGCACGTCCCACGTGCCGCGCTCGTCGGTGAAGCGCACCCGCGCCGGCAGGAAGCGGTCGGGCGGAACGCGGTCGCGGTACACCCAGTACTGTGGGCTCCCGTCAGTCCTCGCGCCGATGGCGAAGCCGAGCTGCCCCATGAAGCGCACGTGGGAGACCTGCTTCGTGTCGACCTTCAGCGCCTGCAGGTGCCGCTCGATGGCGGCGCGCGTCTCACCATCGCCGCCGCTCTTCACGGCGAAGAACGCGCACAGCTCGTCGAGCGCCACCTGGGCGGCCACCAGCTCGGGCCCTTCGGCGCGGCGCTTGCCGTTCGACGAGGCCACCGTGAGCGTCTTGTTCGACTCGTAGCTCGTGAGGTCGAGCCGGCAGCGCCCGGGGTACTTGAGGGCCAGCGCCGCGGTGAGCGGCAGGTCGCCCGAGGTCCACGTGCTGCCCAGGGCCTGAGCGAGGTCCTTCGCAACGACGGGCGCGACGGCCGCGGTGCCGTCGACCTTCAGGCTGGTGAGGGTCAGGTCGTCGCGGGTGCCGGCGTACCGCCGCAGAATGGAATACGTCGGCATCACGTAGGCGAGGGCGAGCGCGGCGACAAAAAGACGCATGACCGCGCCTGCATAGCCTGAAAGGCCGCGGCTGCATCCCGCGAACACACCAGCCGGTCAGGGCACAAAATTCGTGGGCCTGCGGCCTCCGGGCTACAAGTCGCGACGTCCATGTGGCGCCTCGCCGTCGTCTCGAGCCTCGTCGCCTCCATCGCCTTCGCGCAGGACGGCATGGAGCCTCCTGCCGAGCCGGCCGCGCCGCCGCCCCCCGGCCCCGACCTGCGGGACTTCGGGCATGCCCGCACGCTGGCCATGGGCGGCGCGTACATGTCGCTCGGCTATGGCGTCGAGACCATCGGCGGTAACCCCGCCGCGCTGTCGGCCTTCAAGCGCTACCAGATGGAGGCAAGCGGCGCGTGGGACATTCCCAACGGCATGGGCTTCGCCACCGTGGGGCTCGCGGACTCGACGGGGCCCCTGGCGATGGGCCTGTCGTACCACTTCGCCACCTTCGGCGGGCTCGAGCGCCGGTGGGGCCACATCACGACGGTGGCGCTCTCGTACGCCATCGCCGACTGGATTCACCTGGCCGTCGCGGGCCGGCACCACGTGCTCATCGGCGCGTCGAACACCAACAGCGTCACGATGAACGCAGGCCTCGTCATCAAGCCGGTGCCCTTCATCTCCATCGGCGTGTCGGGGCACAACCTCATCAACAACTTCAACCGCGACATCACCCGCTTCTTCGTGGCCTCGGTGAGCGCGATGTTCTTCAACCAGCTGTCGCCCTGCTTCGACCTGCGGGCGGACTTCAACGGGCCGCAAGCCCGCTTCGCGTACCACGGCGGCCTCGAGTGGCTCATCGCCATGACGGTGCCCGTGCGGCTCGGCTACCAGTACGACGGCATCATGAACCACCACTACGTGTCGGGTGGCGTCGGCTGGTTCGTGCAGGGCTCGGGCATCGACCTCGCGTACCGGCATGAACTCGGTGGAGCCGAAGGCCGCATGCTGGCGCTCACGGTGAAGCTCCAGCTCGGGCAGTGACGCATGCGCGCCCTCGTCGTCGGGGCCGGCGCGGTGGGGCAGGTGCTGGCGCTGCACCTGGCGCGGGGTGGCGCAGACGTCACCTTCGGCGTGCGCAGGCCCGAGGCGGTTCGCCCGGTGACGCTGTGGCGGCTGCGGCCCTTCGGCGCCGCGGTTCGTGAGGCCCTGCCGCAGGTGCCGGCGCTCGCGTCACTCGACGGGGCGCCCGCCTTCGACGTCATCTTCCTCACCGTCCCGTCGGACGCGCTCGAGGGCCCGTTCCTGCGGGAGCTGGCCCGGGGCTTCGGCGGCGCGACGGTGGTGGGGCTCCAGCCGGGCCTGGAGGACCGCCGTCGGCTCCTTGCGCTCGGCGTCGACGAGTCGCGGCTCGTGCGTGGCCTCATCAGCCTGGTGGCCTTCCACACGCCGTTGTCTCCGACCTCGCGCCTCCAGGACGAGGGGACGGCGTACTGGTTTCCGCCGCTCTCGCCGTGGGCCTTCGACGGGCCTCGGGAACAGGTCGAGCAGGTGGTGGCGTGTTTGCGCCGCGGAGGCATGTCGGCGGCCCGGCGGCCGGGGCTCGAGCGTGAGCTGGTCTTCTTCACCGCGGCGCTGTTGGTGACGGTGCGGGCGCTCGAGGCGAAGGGCTGGTCGCTCACGGCGCTCTCGGCGGACCCGGCGCTGTCCGCACGCGCCTCGGCCCAGGCCCTCGCGGTGGTGGAGCGGCAGCTGGGCACGAAGGCGCCGTTCGGGCCCTCGCTCGTGGCGAAGTCGGCGCTCGTGTCGTGGGGCGCGCGGCTGGCGCCGAGGGTCGTGCCCTTCGAGCTCGAGACGTACCTGCGCGTGCACTTCACGAAGGTCGCGCCGCAGTCGAAGCTGCTCCTCGGAGACCTCGTGCGGGAGGGCCGGTCGGCGGGCCTGCCGGTCGATGCGCTGGAAGGCGTGTTGGCTCAGCTCGGCGCCTGATGAGCGGAGCCCGTCGGTCCCGTCGTGACGCCCCGCTCGTGTCCTGGACTGGAGCGCCCGCGCTGTGGTTCTCGGGTCGTCCCATCTGCCGGCCGGTTCACGCGGCTCGTGGGGTGTTGCGCCGCGCGACCCCCAAGCGCTCCAGCCAGGCGAAGGAACTCTAGAGAAGGCGCTCGAGAAGAACCCGTGCCTCGAGGACGCCTGGTTCAAGCTGGGGTCCGTCCGGTCCCTGTCTTGAAGCCTTCGCCGCGGTTCGACGCCGTGCCCCGCCGAATACGGCGTCACCCCGTCGCGCTCGTCCGTTCGCTTCGCACGAAGGGCCCGCGCTTACGGCTCAGCGACGAGCACGAGCTTGCCCTCGATGTTTCCCGCCTCGAGGCGCTCGTTCGCTTCCCGCGCTGCCAGCAAGGGGAGCCGCTGGGCGACGCGGGGCACAAAGCGCCGGTCCTGCATCAACTCGAACAGCTGTGGCAGGTCTTCCCGGAAGGGGCGCGGGTCTTTCCGGTACAGCATGGTGATGCCGTAGAAGGCCCCACGCCGGCCGCCGAACCGAGCGCCCACGAAGCAGGCGAACGCCGACGACGCGAGCGCGGGAAGGCCGGTCGCCCC
>JANRKQ010000223.1:0-16465 GCA_033763395.1 Myxococcaceae bacterium | reverse complement strand
CCCTCCAGGCCGCGCCGCCCTGGTGTCCCACGCACCGGCGCCGTCGCGTCCCGCTTTGACGTCGAGCGATGCATCGGCGAACGCGAGCCCCGCGCCAGCGCCACGCCGAAGGTTCATGCCGCGTTCGGGCCTCGCCCTCGGCGTGATGTGACCGCTGGAAACATGGTGGCCCGCTTGATGTGACCCCTGGTCACATCGAGCCCTCCGGTTGGCCTGTCTTTTCCTCACAGGTCCACCACGACGCTCGAGACGAGGATGGGCAGGGTGCGCACCGGGCCGACCCGCAGGTCGACGAGGGGCGCGCGCACGCCCACGAGGAGCAGCACGCGGCTGCCCAGGCCGAACACCACGTCGGCGAGCGCGCTGCCGAGGAAGCCCGAGAGAGACGGGTCGGCCCGGCCATCGACGAGGCTGGGGCCCTCGACGCGCGCGTCGACGCCAGCGCGCACGCCGAGCCAGCGCACCGGCTGGAACTGGGCGAGGCTGACGAGCACGGCGGACGGGCCGAGGCGGAAGCCGAAGCGGCCCTGGAGCGGAAGCTCTCCCAGCAGCGACGCCATCGCCGACCAGCGGTCTCCGAAGAAGCCGCTCCACGCGACCCCAAGCTGGGGCGCGAGGCTCCCGGGCCCCAGCTGCGCGTCGAGCGACAGCGCGCGGCGGTCGCGGTCGAACAGCGTCGGCGAGGTCGGCAGCCGCGCACCGGCGATGACGCTCACCAGCGCGGGCGGGCGCATGCGGCCCCGGCCTGCCACGACGAAGCGCGCTGCCACGTCCGCATCACCGAGCCCGGCGGCCACCTCACGGGCGAGGTTCACCTCACGCTGCTCCCGCAGCTGGAGCGGCAGGTTCATCGACAGCGTGAACCAGTCGGTCGGAGACCACGAGCCCGTGAGGTCGAGGCGCACCTCACGCAGGCGGACCGCATCGAGCCCGTCGACCCCCTGGGTCTGCTCCCACGCCCGCGCCGTGGCCGCGAGTCGCACCCGGTTGGAGAACGGCTGCTCGGCCCCCATCGCCGTCATCGCCGGGTTGCCGCAGGTGCAGGTGGGACAGGCGAGCGCCGGCGCGCTGAGGCCACTCCCGCCCACCAGCAGCACGGCAAAGAGCGCGCGCCGCAGGCCTCGGCCCACGTGCCGGTCAGTCTTGCAGATCCACGGCAACGCCACCGAGCACGTTCAAGCAGGTCGTGAGGCGCTCCGGGCTGCGACATGTTGCCGCACGGTGGGGGTCGCCCCCTCGGGTCGAAGAGCGTCATCCTGCCCCTCGGGGGAGGTACGATGAGCGCGTGCCCCCGAGCCTCCGGAGCTTCGACCTGAACCTGCTGGTCCTCTTCGATGCCCTGTTCGAGGAGCGAAAACTGCAGACCGCCGCGCGGCGAATCGGGTTGAGCCAACCGGCGGCGAGCCAGTCGTTGAGCCGCCTGCGCAAGGCCTTCGACGACGAGCTGTTCGTACGACGCCCGCAGGGCATGGTGCCGACCGCGCGGGCCGTGACGCTCGCGCCGATGGTGCGCGAAGCCCTGCGCGCCGTCGAACGCGGCCTCACCGCCTTGCAGTCGTTCGACCCGTCGACCAGCGAGCGCGAGTTCAAGCTCGCCCTCGCCGACGCGGGCGAGATTGTCACACTCCCCGCCATCGTCGTTCAGCTGACGCGCCTCGCGCCGAACCTCCAGGTGGTCTCCGTTCGAGGGTCGCGCAGTGAGGTCGAGCAGATGGCGAGCAGTCGTGAGGTGGACCTCGCGCTCGACTTCGAGCCACCGAAGAGCCCCCTCATGCGGTCGGCCCTCATCGCCGAAGAAGACCTCGTCGTCATCGCGCGTCGTGAGCACCCGAGGGTGCGCGCGACGCCGACCATCGCCGCCTTCCTCGCCGAGAAGCACGTGGTGGTGAACTTCGACCCGGCGCTCATTCATCGACTTGGGGCGCAGCTGAGCGCGACCGCGCTCCTGGAGCGTCGCATTCTCTGCAGGTGTGTTCACGTGAGCGCAGTGCCGGCCGTCGTCATGGAGACCGATGCCCTCGCCCTCGTCCCGCGGGCCATCGTCATGCGAGCGCCATACGCCGGCCAACTGCAGGTCCTCGAACCGCCCATCGAGACGATGAAGATTCCGCTCTTCGCCTGGTGGCACTCGAGCCTCGACGCCGACCCGGGACACCTGTGGCTGCGCAGTCAGCTCGTTCGGCCTTTCTGGGCGAGCTGACGAGTTGCCGCTCGTGCATGTGCGCCATGCCCACTTCGAATTCGGCTCGCGCCGGAGTGGGAGCGCATTCTCGGGGCCATGACCAGGTTCCTTCGTTCTCCTGCGGTCGCGCTGACAGTTCAGGTGCTGCTCCTTTCGTGTGGGGTCATGCCCACCGGCGTCGATGGTGCAGCGGGCGGTGCGGCAGGGGGCTCGGCCGGTGGCGCGATGGCGGGCGGCGCAGCCGGTGGAGTGACGGCGGGCGGCTCGTCTGGTGGCGCGACGGCGGGGGGCTCTGCCGGTGGTGAGCTGGGAGGCGGCTCAGCCGGTGGGGCGACGGCGGGCGGCTCAGCCGGTGGGGCGACGGCGGGCGGCTCGGCCGGTGGCGAGATGGGAGGCGGCTCAGCCGGTGGGGCGACGGCGGGCGGCTCGGCCGGTGGGGCGACGGCGGGCGGCTCGGCCGGTGGCGAGATGGCGGGCGGCTCGGCTGGTGGCGCGACGGCGGGCGGCTCGGCCGGTGGCGCGACGGCGGGCGGCTCGGCTGGTGGCGCGATGGCAGGCGGTTCAGCGGGAGGTGGGTCAGCCGACGGCGGAGTCGCAGACGCAGGCACCGGCTCGTGCAACGCCGTCGCCTACGGAGCTCCCGGCATTCCGTTTCGCCTCGTCGCCTCGTTCCCCGCAGCGACTGGCGGCACCATCGTGCCGGGCACCTACGACGCCATCGACGCCCAGACCACCGACCCTTCGGTCAACTGGACCTTTCGTGGCACGTACGTGTTCGAGGCCTCGGGCACACTGAACACCCTCGAGCAGCTTTCGCGCATCGGGGTTCCCACCGCCATCGTCCGACGGGCGTGGACCTGGTCGGTCTCGGGGACCAGTCTCATTGAGGTCCCGACATGCGGCTTCTCTGGTGGCCCACTCGCGGTCCCCTATTCAGTGCGCATCGATGGCGGCACGTTCATCGACCTTCGCGCCAACAGCGCGGCCACGCTCTACACGTACCGTCGGCGCTGACGCGGCTTCACCGACCAGCGCGCCGCGCGCGCAGTTCCAGCTCGTGCATCTGCGACATGCCAACTTCGAATTCGGCCGCGTGGTGACGGCGGGCCACACTTCGATTCATGCGTCGCTCACTCGCCGTCCTCCTTTTCGCTTCCTTCGCTCAGCTCGCCTGCCAGGCACAACCCACGAAGGTCGAGTACGCGAGCGGCAATCGGCAGGGGGCGCTGCCCGCCACCACCCTCGACACGCCCCTGCGCCTGCGCGTGTATGGGCAGCAGCCGGTGCAGGCGAGCATGACCTCGGGGGGGCCGGGTGAGGAGCCGAGCGATTCCTTCACCCCCAGCGAGGCGCCGATGGCCGGCGTGAAGGTCTCGTTCGTCGTCACGGCCGGGGGCGGGAGCCTCAGCGAGTCGATCGTGGAGACGAACGAGAACGGCTACGCCGCCACCAACTGGACCATCGGGCGGAGCGGGCCCCAGAAGGTGGTCGCCACCGTCTTCAGGGACGGCATGACGCCGGTGAACGGGTCGCCTTTCGAGTTCGAGGCGACGGTCATCGAGACCGGTAGCTTCGTCGACCCGCGAGACCAACAGACGTACGCGACGGTGACGGTGGGGACGCAGCGATGGTTCGCCCAGAACCTGCGCTTCGACCAACCCGGCTCGGTCGTGAACCCGAACTTCCCCTCTCCCGACTACGGCCGCCTCTACACTTGGCCGCTCGCCCGCCTGGCCTGCCCACCGGGTTGGCACCTCCCGTCGGACGACGAGTGGACGCTGCTCGAGCTCTCGCTGGGCAAGCCGCCGAACGAAGCCGGGTTTCTCAACAGCGACAACACCTATGGCCGCGCGATGAAGTCCACGAATGGCTGGGCCGATGGCGGCGCGGGGACCAACACCACCGGCTTCAACGCGCTCCCGACGGGAACCTGGTTGGGCTCGGCCGAGCTGGCGCCCGTAGGCACCGAGACCCGCTTCTGGACCTCGTACGAAGAGCCGAAGGACCCGAAGTTCGCGTGGGACCGTTCGGTGCGCAGCGACTCGACGAACTTCTCGAACTACGGAACGCTGAAGGTGACGGCCGTGTCGGTTCGTTGTCTGCAGAACTAGGGACGGTGAGCTGTCTGGCCCGCGCCTGGCCAACGGGTCGCTCCCGGGCCCCGATGGTGGCATGCGGGAGGTGATGGTGGTGCCGACGGGCTGACAGGTGCTCGTCGCGGACTGACTCGTTCCGGAGGTCACATGTCGCACGCACCTGCAGCGACCGGCGCTCCAGTCCCCCGAATGTCGCTGCGCGACTCCCTCGGCGCCGCGCCCGAGGTCATCAGGCTGGGGGTGAACGGGTACATGCAGTCGGCGTTAGCCCTGAAGGGCGAGGTGGTCGCAGCCTCGCTCGGGCCCCTGCCGGCGATCTTCGTGTCGCACCCCGACCTGATCAGACACATCCTGATCCAGAACAAGAGCAACTACCTCAAGGACAACGCCCTGTTCGCCTACTTGCGCCCACTCGCAGGGAACGGGCTGTTCTTGAGTGATGGGGAGTTCTGGAGGTCTCAGCGCCGCATCATGCAGCCCGAGTTCACGCGCCACGGTGTCGATGCCCTGGTCGACGAGATGTCGAAGGTCGCCGACACCATCGCCGCGGAGTGGGACCTCGAGCGTCGGCGCGGACAGGTCGTCGACGCCACCGAGTCGATGCGCACGGCAGCCATGCGCATCATCACGCAGACCGTCCTCGACGCCGACGTCGGCCACGATGCGGCGCGGCTGGGTCAGGCGCTTGACCGCTTTCTCCTGCTGTTCCAGGCGCAGCTGAGCGTGCCGTCGCCGCTGGGGGGGCTGGCCACCCGGCTGGTCAACCGGCCGATGACCTGGTGCATCGAGACGATCGACCGCTTCATCGCCGACGTCATCGCGAAGAATCAGGCCCGTGGCACCGCGGGCGTGGTGAACCGGCTGCTCGCCGCGCCAGACCCCGACACCGGCCGCAGCATGTCGGTCTCCCACCTGCGCGACGAGATCATGACGCTCTTCATCGCCGGTCACGAGACGACGGCGAACACGCTGGCCTGGGCGTGGGTGGAGCTGTGCCGCCAGCCCGAACTGCTGCGGCAGCTTCAGGCAGAGGTCGACGGTGTGCTGGGAGGCCGTCCACCGCGGGCCAGCGATCTGCCGCAGCTGGCGTTTGCGCGCGCCGTGTTCGAGGAGGCGATGCGGCTGTACCCACCAGTCCCCTTTGCGCCCCGGCAGGCGGCCGCCGATGACGTGCTCGGGGGGCATCGCGTGCCGGCTGGCGCACTGGTGCTCACGTCGTTCTTCGCGCTCCATCGGCGAGCCGAGCTCTGGCCCGAACCGCTGCGCTTCGACCCCGGGCGCTTCATGCCCGAGCGCCGCAAAGGCCTGCCCCCTGGCGCCTACGCCCCGTTTGGCGCTGGACCGCGCACCTGCCTGGGGAACCACTTCGCGATCGCCGAAGGGCAGGTGCTGCTGGCGACCCTCGCCCAGCGCTTCGACGTCGAGCTCGCGAGCACGGAACGAATCGGCATCAGCAGGCTCCCAGGGAGCCTTCGGCCGGACCAGCCGGTCATGCTCCGCCTCAGCGCCCGGTGAGGGACCAGCAGAGCGTCGCTCGCCTCCGGCCAGCCGGTAACCCGCCCCCGGAATGCTGACGGTCTGCCGCGAGCGCGCACACCCTGCTTGCCGCAGGTGGCTGACACGCCAGGCCCCGGCTCATCGACTGGACGAGCAGCCTTCGGACCATCAGCTCTGACCGTAGCGAGCCTTGAGCTGTGCTTCCCGCTTCTGACCGCGCGCCTTCGCGCGTTCGGCCTCTTCTTCGCGGGTGCGCGGCGGGCCGTGCGGCTCGAGCTCGACGAACAGCCGCTTCGTCACCGCGATGACGTCAGCCACCGCGCGCTCGAAGGCCTTCGCGTTCACCTTCGACGGCGCGTTCATGCCCGTCAGCTTGCGGACATATTGGAGCGCCGACGCGTGCAGCTCGGCCTCCGTCGCTGGGGGCTCGAAGTGGTGCAGCCGGCGAATGTTGCGGCACATGAGAAGGCCTCCTGATGGAGGCGCCTTGTCGCAGATCAACGCGGCCGCCGCGACCGTTGAAGTCAGCGCCGAGGGCCGGGCACACTGCCGACGCCGTGCGGTCGCTCGGGGTCCTCCTCATCCTGTTTGCCGCGTGCGGCGCCACGCCCGGTCCGGCTGTTCCCGATGCCGGCCGGTGGTTCGACGCCGAGCTGGGCCCCTGTGTCCTGGACGGCGAGGCCCCACACTCCGTCGACGACGTCATCGCGCGCCTCAACCGCTTGCCTCGCCCACTCACCGTGGCGTGCTTCACCGCGAGCCTGCCGCGGCCCCTCGGTGTCGTCGCGTCCACCAGCCGCTTCAGCGCGCAGCCGGCGGGCGGCGCCAACGACCCACGGCTGTTCCTCTTCACCGCCGGCACCATCTCGAGTGTCGTCACGGCCGGTGACGGGAAGGACCTGCTCGAGGTCGCCGAGTTCGTCACCACCACGCGCACGCTGAAGGCCGAGTTCAAGTTCCCCCTCGACCACGAGGTGACGCGCGAAGACGCCTACGCCCACCTCGACTTCGCGCCCACGGTGAGCTCGTGCGGCCTGTGCCACGCCCAGGAAGAGCAACACCCCGCGCACCGGGTCGCGCGCGTGTCCCTCGGCCTCAAACCCAACGCGCGCTCCCTCGTGCCGCTCGCCAGGCTCCGGCAGCTGGCCGAGGCGTGCGACGTCGAGGCGGAGCGCGACCGGTGCCTACGCTGGCAGGCCCTCTTCGGGTTCGGCGACGTCGTCGAGGTGTCCTTCCCCGCGTCGTTCGCCGACTTCATTCGCTGACCGCCGCGGCTCACAGCCCGGCTTCGAGCGTCTTCTTCATCTGGTCGGCGTACACGTACCCACTCGACGAGCTGCCGAAGTACGCGTGCCACTCGATGACGCCGTTCTGGAACACGAAGCGCGCCTGGTCGCTCGCCGCCGGCTTGATGACGACCTTCTTAAGCCCCGCCTTCACGGCCTCCTTGCCGAGGTCGTCGACCGTCACCTCCTTGAGCGCCTTCACGAGGTTCGGCAGGCCGTAGCTGTCGTGCGAGATGTACTGTGTGTCGGCCATGTTGGCCGAGAACGCCTCCCAGTCGATCTCGACGGGGACGTCAGCCGCCGTGACGCTCTTGAGCTGCACCACCAGCGTCTCTTCGTCGGTCTTCTTGCGCTCCATCACCCATCGCTTCTCGGCCAGGCCCATGTGGTGTCTCCGTGTGTGTGTCAGGGGAATCGTCTTCGTCGATGCAGGCCGCTTCGAAACCGTGCGCATCCGCCGGTTGACCGACGGACATCGGGTGGACCTCCGTCAGTCGTCCGATGAGCGCCGGGCCCTCGAGGTGAAACCGTGCGCGTCGTCCCGCTGTCCCGAGAGCCACCATGAACCGAACCAGTCTGCTGCTCACCGCTGCCGCCGTGCTCGCTGTCGTCGCGCTCCTCGCGCAGGGAGGCCGCGCCCCCGTTCCAGCAGGCCCCGTCGCGTCCACGCCTCCGGCGGTACGCCCCACGAGCGCCACCTCGAGCGGCACGCTGTCGTTCACCGCGGCGTCACCGCACCGCGTGCTCTCCTCGACGGGCGGAGACGCCTGGGCCGTCATCGACGTCACCGCCGCCGTGCGCGACGTGCCCCATCAACCGGTGAGCCTCGCGGTGGTCGTCGACGTCTCGGGCTCGATGGCCGGGTACAAGATGGACCAGGCGAAGCGGGCCGCGCGCTCCCTCGTGCAGCAACTCGGAGACGGCGACGAGCTCGCGCTGGTGGCCTTCAGCGACTCGGCCCGGCGCCTCGACTTGCGGCGCATGTCGTCGAGCGGCCGGGGAGAGGCCCTGGCCTTCATCGACCGGCTCGGGCCCGAGGGCTCGACCAACATCAGCGAGGGCCTCGCGCAGGGAGAACACGCGCTCGACTCGGCCCTGGGCCAGCGCCGCCTCGTCCTCGTCAGTGACGGGCAGCCCACCGCAGGCATCACCGACCGCAGCGAGCTGACGCGGCTCGCCGGCGCGGCGCATGAGCGGGGCATCACGGTGACGGCCATCGGCGTCGGCACCGACTTCGACGCGAGCCTCATGCGTGGCATGGCCCAGACGGGCGGCGGCGTGTACGGCGACCTGCGGCAGGCCGAGGCGCTCGAAGTCGTGCTCGCCGACGAGCTGCGGCAGGCGCGCATGCCGCTGGCGCGCAACGTCACACTGCACTTCCGCCCCGGCACGACGGTGCAGGTCGTCAGCGCCGCGGGCCGCGTCGTGCAGCACGGCTTCGGTGGCCCGCAGGTGCGGCTGCCGGACTTCTCGTCCGGCGCGACGGCGCGCGTGCTGGTGAAGGTGCACCAGGGCGGCGGCCTCGGCGCGGTGGACCTGGTGAGCCCCCGCCTCGAGTGGACGAACGCCAACGGCTCCTCGGAGGCGGTCGAGGCGCGGCTCTCGGTGCCCCTCACGGGAGACGTCGCGCAGGTCGAGAGCACCCGCGATGAAGCGCTCTACGCCGACGTCGCGCGCGCGTTCGGCAACGAGCAGCTCATGCTGGCCGCCGAGGCCATGGAGCGCGGCGACCGCTCCAACGCGCTGGCGCTGCTCGACCGGGCCCGCGCGCTCTTCGGCACCTCGGCTGACGCGCTCGCTGGCGAGGAGGCCGTGCTCAAGACCAAGTCCCTCGAATGGAAGAAGTCCGACTACGACGCGCGCAACGAGTCGAAGGACATGATGCGCAAGACCCTCAAGACCTTCGGCGAGTCGAACAACGCCTTCTATTGAGAAAGCCCTCCGCGTCCGGGGCCTCTGTCGGCGACACTGGCGCGCATGCTCACAGCGTCGACGAGGCTGCGGGAGTACGAGGTGTGGGGGCGCATCGGCGGCGGCGGGATGAGTGACGTCTACCTCGCTCGCCACGTCGACTTGAGCGCGCCCGTCATCGTCAAGACGCTGAAGCTGTCCATCGACTCCGACGCGACCGAGCGGGCGCAGCGGTTGCGCACCGAGGCCGTCATCACCGCGCGCATCCGCAGCCCGCGCATCGTGCGGCCGCTCGACGTGGGGGTGACGGATGAGGGCACGCCCTACCTCGTGCAGGACTACGTCGACGGCCTCGACCTGGCCGAGCTCGACGCGGCCCGCCGCAAGGCGCTCGGGGTGGGGTTGCCGCTCTGGTACGTATGCGAGGTGACGGCCGAGATTGCGTCGGGCCTCGCCGCCGCGCACCGCACCGGCGTGCTGCACCGCGACCTCAAGCCGTCCAACCTCTTCGTCTCGCCGGAAGAGGGCGTG
Source organism: Myxococcaceae bacterium (assembly GCA_033763395.1). GTDB lineage: Bacteria > Myxococcota > Myxococcia > Myxococcales > Myxococcaceae > Xiheimicrobium. Next base: position 6,962 of record JANRKQ010000223.1, on the reverse strand, counting down.
AAGCTGGGCGACTTCGGCGTGGCGGTGGCGCGCAGCGCGCGGGAAGGCGGGCCCATCGAGCTCGCGGGCACGCTCGAGTACATGGCGCCCGAGACGCTGCGGGCCGGCACCTTTCAGCGTGGCACCGACGTGTATGGGCTCGGCGCGACGGCGTTCCAGCTGCGGTATGGGCGACCGCCGTACACCACGATGCGCGACGTGCTGGACGCGACGGTGCAGCCCGCGTTCCCCCGGCCCGAGTCTCCCGAGGAGGCGTATTTTCAGCAGGCCATCGCCCACATGCTCGAGCCCGACAGCGCGCGGCGGTGGAGCGACATGGCGCGGGTGGCGGCGGTGTTCCGGCGGCTGGCCGACCTCGTGCGGCGGCCGCTCCACGCGGTGCGCGAGGGAGACGGCCTGCACGTGGCGGGCGTCACCCTCACCACCTCGGTGGGAGACATCTCGACGCGCGCGGCCGACGCGGTCGTCTGCTCCGCGAACTCGGACTTCACCATGGACGTGGGCGTGGGCGCGGCGCTGGTGAAGCTGGGTGGGCGCACCATCGAGGCCGAGGCGAAGGTGGGTGGGGCACGGCCCCTGGGCGCGTGCATCTCGACGAGCGCGGGGACGCTGGGCTTCAAGCGGGTGCTGCAGGCCGTGGCGGCGTGGAACGAGGTGTCATGCGTGGCGCGGTCGGCCCAGCGGGCCTTCCTCCTGGCCGAGCAGGAGGGCCTGCGGACGCTCGCGGTGCCGGCGATTGGCACGGGCGCGGCGCGCGTCAGCCTCGAGTCGTCAGCCACCAGCCTCGCGGCGGCCCTCGAGCTGCACCTGCGGCTGGGTGGGTCTCGCCTCTCGCGCATCGACTTCGTGCTGTTCGACGAGGCGAAGCGGCGCACCTTCGACGAGGTGCTCGAGTCGGTGTTCCTCGGCGGCGCCGCGCACCCGGCCGACGTCGGCCTGCAGGATGCCGGGGCGATGAGTGAAGAGGCGAGCACCATCGTGCGGAAGTGAGCTCGCTCATCGGTTCCATCGAAGGGTGGGCGTCGAGGAGGCGAAGCCCGGCGGCGATGGCATAGGCTCCTCCGCTATGGATGACTCGCCTCTCCGCAAACAACCGAAGCAAGCGCGCTCCCGGGCGCTGGTGCAGTCGATTCTCGAGGCAGCGGGAGACCTGCTCGGGCGCACGAACAGCTCACCCGACGACATTCCGCTGCAGAAGATCGCCGAACGGGCCGGCGTCGGCATCGGCTCGGTGTACGACTACTTCGCGAACGGCGAGGGCGTGTGGGCCGGCTTCCTCGGGTGGATCACTGAGCGGAACTTCGCGGCGCTCGAGCAGAAGGCCTCGGGCGGGAGCTTCGTCGAGAAGCTGCCCGATCTCGTCGACGGCACGCTCGACCTGTACCTGGGGGCTCCAGCCCGGACGCGCGGGGTCGCGATGACCATCGTGCGCTTCGGCTGGGTGAAGCGGGTGGTGCTCGAGCGCGACCGGTTCGCTGGGCTGCTGGCGGCGCGGTTGTGCGCGGAGCACCCGGGCTTGTCGGCCGAGCGCGCCCGGCTTGGCGCCGAGGTGTTGTGTGACGCGGTGATGGGGGTGGTGATGGGAGAGCTCTGGCGCGAGCGGGACGAGGCGGGCCAGAAGGCCGTGCGGGCCGAGGTGCGCGCGCTGGTGAGCCGCGAAGTGGCAGCGCTGGTGGGCACCGCGCACGACCCGGCGAAGTGAGCGGAGCACGTCGGTGCGACGCCCGGTTGCGGGTCTATCGCGCGGGGCAGTTGGGAATCATCCCGTAGTAGCCGTCGGCGACCGCGAAGCCCTGTCGGCCCATGACAACGTACCCTCCGTCGATGGTGTAGGACCGTGGCTTGCCTTCAAAGATGAAACGGAACTCGAAGCCAAACTCAGCCGCCCGGACGGGTTGTGTTCCGTTTGTATTGAGCTTGGCGCCAGGAAGCTCGAACGTACAGTCATTGCGATACCGCGCATCACGCAAGACATAGCCCGCTGGTGCCCGCACAGTGTCCGGGAACAATCCCGGAACTCCGCCGTCCTCGCGGACGAAAATGAATGAGGCGCACAAGGGCGGCCAGACTCGAGCCGAAAGGTCGACGCGAACATGCGAGCCGTTGGGCGTCGAACAACCACCGCCCGACACGATCGGAGGCCCCCATTCGATCGGAATTCCCGCGTCAACCGGGCCACCAGCGTCCGCAGGTCGCTCAGGGTCAGGGAGCCCCGCGTCTGGTTCGGTTCGTCACGGGATGACATGCGACGAAGGTGCAGAGCACGAGGGTGCTGAATCGGTGACGGTGAGTCGACCACATCGCTCCTCCCGCGTGCGAAATGCGGAAAGAACTCAGCACCAACCAGTCCTTCGTGTCACTCCACGACGCCGAGGAGCAGCCCGTCGACGACCAGCACGTCGCGAAGCACGGGCGCCACCCGGCTCGCGCCTCCGGGAGCCCCTGGCAGGTATGGCCACGCCGGGTCTTCATTGAGCCACCGCGCCTGACCGAGCGTCGGGTCGAGCTCGACGCGTCCGCTCAGCGCCGTCGGCCCCAGCATGCCGCAGCGCTGGTCGAACACGAGCCGCCCGTCGACGAGCCGAGCGTTCGCCAGCGTTCCGGTGTCGCTGGCCGGGAGCGAGTACAGCGCCAGCGGCGCCCCACCCACCTGGGGGAAGGCACGCACCGCGCGCCGCTCGACCACCACCGCGAAGCCCCCGATGAGAAAGAGGGCGTGTGGCCCGTCGAGGCCCTGGGCCAACTCCGCGCGCACGCCGGCTGGGTTCACCCGAACCAGCGTGGTGCCCTCGAGGAAGAACACCGAGCCGTCCGTCGCGAGCGCTGCGCGAGAGACTCCGACTGCGTCCGTTCGGCGCAGGCCCTGCTCGGGAGTCCAGCTCACGACTCCTGCGTCATCGGCCCACGCGCGAACACCCGAGGCGTTGCGCTCGATGACCGTCGTCGCGGCGCTCCGCGTGTCGGTCGCCAGCTCGACCGCGCTGCCGCCGTCGAGCGGGAGCTCGTCGAGCGAGCAGCGGCCCGCTGCACAGGCCACGACGTCGACGCTCGCTGCGTCCACCGCGGTGCCCGACCACCGAATGGCTGAGCCTGCCGAGGCGAGCGTCGTCGCGCTGCCGGGAGACGGGTACGGGAAGGACTCGAGCACGCGGGGGCCAGCTGCGCTGTCGACGACCTCAGCCACGAGCCTCCCGGCCGTCACCCCGTGGAGCCGCTGCACCGTCCGCGTCCCCGACAACGGGAGCTGCCGCAACACCGCCACGCCGCCGTCTGGGCGCACCGCGACGACGCACTGGAACTCCGGCGGGCTCGACGCGCCCTGACACACCACGAGCGGAAGGTTCGGGTACACGGCGGCCTGACATCGGTCGAGCCCAAGCGGGCCCACCGGAGCGGCACCCCGCAGCGACACGCCTGCGTCGGGCCGAATCGGCAGGGACACGAAGCCGAGTCGGGTGTCGCGCGGGTCGCACGCGAGGGTGAAGACGACGACAAGGGTGGCCAGCCAGGCCCGCACGACCGCAGCGTGCCGCGACCCGGGGCACGCCTTCACGAAAAACGACAGGCCCACGGCGCTGCCCGAAGTTCGCTGACTTGTGCCGTCATGAACGCAGCGGCAGTTCGACCCGAAACGTCGTCCCGGCCGGCGACGAGTCGGCCACGGCCACGGTGCCTCCGTGCGCCTCGACCACCTTTCGCACCAGGGCCAACCCAAGTCCGCTGCCTCCTGCGCCGCGCCCGCGCGCTTCCCGCAGCCGATGGAAGGCCTCGAACACCGACTCCCACGCCTCGCGCGGAATGCCGATGCCGTTGTCGGTGAAGCGCAGCACCACCCGCCTGGCTTCTGCCCGCGCCTCGACCTTGAACGTCACCGGCTCCCGCTCGTTGTAGGCGCGCGCGTTGCGCAGAAGGTTCAGCACCGCGACGCGCAGCCAGGTGGCGTCGGCGTCGACCGTCAAGCCGTCGAGGCCCGTCGTCGTCACCGTCACACCGGCTCCTGCATCGGCCGTGAGCCACGTGGCGAGCGATGACAACGCCAGCGGCTCGAGGTGCACCACGTCCCGGCCCTGCTCGAGCCGGTTGAACGCGAGAATGTTCTCCACCAGCACGGTGAGGCCGTCGACCTCACCGACGATGCGCATGGGCCAGTCCTTCGCTTGCGGCACACCGTCGAGCCGGCGCTCGAGCGCCTCGGCCATCACCCGCAGCGAGGCCAGCGGGGTGCGGAGCTCGTGGCTCACCGTCGAAACGAGCCCAGCCTTGGCGTCGACGAGCTGCTGCTCCTGCCGCTGCAGTGAGAAGACGAGCGCAACGAGGCCCAGCCCCAGCGCGAAAGCCAGGGTGAGGAGCCCCAGCTTGAGCGTCAGGGCGCGGCTCCGGTCTCGCGCGGCGGCCTCCCAGCGCGGAGAGGCGACGCTCACCGTCACCTCCTCCAGCGGCCCTTCATCGAAGCGCAGGTCGAGAGCATCTTCCGGGCCGAGGAGGCCACGCTCCTGCATCGACTTCTGCTCGAGCTGGAGCCGGCGACGGGCGTCGACCGCCACGCCGCGCCACGGCGGCCCCTTCACGAGGAAGCCACCAAAGAGCGAGAGGTCGTCGCCGCGCGCCGGGCGCGAAGCGGTGAGTTGGCGTGCGCCGAAGCTGTCGTCGGCGCCGCGACGTGACCGGGCGTCGGCGGTTCGAGCGTTGGTGTGTTCGGCGCCGAGCCGTGGGAGCGTGAGGGGAGCCGCCGTGACGTGGCGACAGCGCTGCACGAAGTCGTCGACGCGCACCTGGGCCCGCCTCGCCTGGGTCTCGACGAGCGCGCAGAGCGTCGTCACTTCGCCCGGCGTCAGCGTCGGAGCGTCGTGGAGGACCTGCCGCATGAGCCCCCGCTCGGCCGGCCCGAAGCCCTCGCGCAGCACGCGCTCGAGCAATACCCGCGACGGCGTCGACCGCGTCTGGAGCAGCTCCACCATCGCCAGCAGCGTCGACACGTCGTCGCGGGGCGCCAGGCGATGCAGGCGTCGGTGGGACAGCAGGCCGCGCACGGCGCGCTCGATGCCCGAGGTGTCCTTCGTGTCGAGCGCCGCCCGCAGCGCCTGGATGAAGGTGCGCCGCTCGGTGGCCGGGTCGTCGACGTCACCACGCTCGACGAAGGAGCCCGCGACGAGCTGCAGGGCGCGCTCGGCGATGCCGGCCCCGGTGCCCGCGGCGCGACGCGGGAGCGCCACGCCGTCGTCAGCGACGAGCACCAACCGCGTGTCGTCGAGCAGCGGGTCGTCGAGCGCCTCGTCGATGAGGACGACGCCCAGCCGCCACTCGTCTTCCAGCGCGCGCCGCAACGTCGCGGTGGCGTACGCCTCGAGCGCGCTCCGCGAGGCCTCGAGCTCGGAGCGCCGCGCGTCGTCCTCGGCGGTGAAGACGAAGACGAGCGCGCCGAGGAACGCCGTGAGTCCACCCAGGCCCGCGAGGAGGAGTCCAGCCTTCAGCCGGCGCCCGCGCGCGCGCACCACCCGTCACTCGATGACCGGCAGCCGGTCGAAGTCCATCGTGGCGAGCGGCGCCTTCGCCTCGAAGCGGTCGGGCCGCCGGTCGAGCGACTTCGCGGTGCGAATGAGGGACGCCAGCTCGACGACGTCGGCGCGGCTCGAGAGCCCGGGCGGCAGCGTCGACAGCTCCGCCAGCAGCGAGTCCCACGTGCGGTTGCGGGCCCAGTAGCTGCCGCGCAGCTTCTCGGCGAAGCCGGCCACGACGAGTGACAGGCGCGCAGGGCCCGTCGCGGCTTTCGCCTCGGCGCGGATGACGGCCGTCGGGAGCGGCTTCTCGACGAGCTGCGATGAGCCACCCTGTGGTGCCTTGAAGCGGGCGCGAAAGACGGCGAACGCCGCCTCGTCGGCCTTGCCCGACAGCTTCACCTCGTAGATGGCCGTCACCGCGTGCCCCGCGCCCAGCTCGCCCGCGTCGACGCGGTCGTTGGCGAAGTCGCGCGCCGCCAGCGCCCGGTTCTCGAAGCCCAGCAGGCGGTAGCGCTCGACGACGCGCGGGTTGAACTCGAGCTGCAGCTTCACGTCCTTCGCCACCACCTGCAGCGTGCCGGTGAGCTGCTCGACGAAGACGCGCCGGGCCTCGTCGAGGGTGTCGACGTAGACGGCCTGGCCGTCGCCCTGGTCGGCGAGGCGCTCCATCAAGACGTCGTTGTAGTTCCCCAGGCCGAAGCCCACGGTCGACAGCGTCACGCCCTCTGACGCGCGGCCCTTCACCGTCTGCCAGAGCGCGCCGGCCTCGGTGACGCCGTTGTTGGCGACGCCGTCACTGCAGAGGATGACGCGGTTGATGCCGCCGGGCACGAAGCCCTTCATCGCCAGGTCGTACGCGAGCGACAGGCCAGCCTCGACGTTGGTCGAGCCCTCGGGCGAGAGGCGGTCGATGGCCTCGAGCAGCCGCTCCCGCTGCGTTGCGGCCGTGGGTGGGAGGACGACGCGCGCGCTGGAGCCGTAGATGACGATGGAGACCCGGTCGCGCTCGTCGAGCTCGTTCACCAGCAGCCCGAGCGCCTGCTTCACGAGCCCGAGGCGGTTCTCCTGCGCCATCGAGCCCGAGACGTCGATGGTGAAGATGAGGTGAGACGGCTTGCGGTCGGCCTTCGCCACCTCGCGCGCTCTCACGCCGACGTGCAGCACGTGGTAGCCCTTGCGGTTCGGTGAGGGGAAGGCCTCGACCTGCACCGCGAAGGCGTCGTCCTTCGGAGCGCGGTAGCCGTAGTCGAAGGCGTTGATGAACTCCTCGACGCGCACGGCGGCCTCGTCGGGCAACACGCCACGCGCGAGGTAGGCGCGGGTGAGGGCATAGGACGCGGTGTCGACGTCGGCGGCGAAGGTGCTCAGCGGCTCCGCGGCCGTCTCGACGGTGGGGTTGACGCCCCAGTCCTTCAAGACCATCGCTGGCACGCGGGTGCCCGGCGTGCGCGGCGTCGTCTCCTC
>JANRKQ010000222.1:0-17793 GCA_033763395.1 Myxococcaceae bacterium | reverse complement strand
TTCACCTTCTTCTGAATGGCCGGCATGCGCGTCATGCCGCCGACGAGCAGCACCTGGTTCACCTGCTGCGGCGTCAGGCCTGCGTCTTTCAGGGCGATGCGGCACGGCTCGATGGAGCGCTCGACCAGCTCCTTGACCATGTCTTCGAAGTGAAGAGCACCAACGGCGACACCTTCTTGGGCGGTGAAGACTTCGACAACCGCATCATCGAGCACCTCGCGCAGAAGTTTCAGGAAGCCAACAACATCGACCTGCGCAATGACCGCATGGCGCTGCAGCGCCTGAAAGAAGCGGCGGAGCGCGCCAAGCACGAGCTGTCGAGCGCCACGGAGACCGAGGTGAACCTGCCCTTCATCACCGCCGACGCCTCGGGGCCCAAACACCTGCAGGAGACCATCAACCGCGCCACGCTCGAAGAGCTGGTGAAGGATTTGATCGAGCGATCGATCGAGCCCTGCAAGATTGCGCTGAAGGACGCCGGCATCACCACCGCGCAGGTCCACCAGGTGCTGCTCGTCGGCGGCATGACGCGCATGCCGGCGGTGCAGGCCAAGGTGAAGCAGTTCTTCGGCAAGGAGCCGCACAAGGGCATCAACCCCGACGAGGTCGTCGCCGTCGGCGCAGCGATTCAGGGCGGCGTGCTCAAGGGCGAAGTGAAGGACGTGCTCCTGCTCGACGTCACGCCGCTGTCGCTCGGCGTCGAGACGGCCGGCGGCGTCTTCACCAAGATCATCGACAAGAACACCACCATCCCCTGCAAGAAGAGCCAGATCTTCTCGACCGCGACCGACAACCAGCCGCTCGTGAGCGTGCACGTGCTCCAGGGCGAGCGTGAGATGGCCTCTGACAACAAGACGCTGGCGCGCTTCGAGCTCGTCGGCATTCCGCCCGCGCCGCGTGGCGTGCCGCAGATCGAGGTGACGTTCGACATCGACGCCAACGGCCTGGTGAACGTGTCGTCGAAGGACCTCGGCACGGGCCGCGTGCAGACCGTGAAAATCGTCTCGAACTCGGGCCTCACCGAAGCCGAGATTCAGAAGATGATCGCCGACGCGCAGTCGAACGTGGAAGGCGACAAGAAGAAGAAAGAGCTCGCCGACCTCAAGAACACCGCCGACGGCCTCATCTACACGACCGAGCGCTCGCTCGAGGAGTACGCGAGCATGCTCAAGGAGAAGGATCGCGACGAGATCAAGGTCGACCTCGAGAACCTCAAGAAGCAGCTGACGACGGCCGACCCCGAGAAGATCCGCCCGGCCATCAAGCAGCTCGAGGGCAGCGCGTACCGCATCGCCGACGCCATCTACGCGGCCGAGACCGAGAAGAAGTAGGCCGCCTCGATGAAACGGCCCGCGCTCACCTTCGAGACGGTCGACGAAGAGGTCCGCTTTCTTCGGGGCCTGTTGGCCGTGCAGCGGCTGGCCGACGAGGTGCTCGAAGACTGCCTCGAGCGGCAGCTCGGCCTCGCCGCCGCGGCCGACGTGTTCCTCACCCAGTGCGCGCGGCTCATTCACGCGCAGGCGGCCTTCGTGCAGGTGAAGGGCACGCACGGCGCGGTGCTGACCCGCACCTGGGGGACCGGGGTCTTCGACGTGGTGCGCTGGGCCGGGGTGCGGGGCGCGCAGCCGGTCGAGAACGGGCGCACCGTGTTCGTGGCGCCGCTCGACCTCGGCAAGCTCGAGCTGGGCAGCCTGGGGTTCGTGCTGCCCGGTCACTTCTCGGACGGCGGCCAGCAGGTGCTCGCGCTCGTCGACGCCGTGGCCGAGATCTTCGACTCGGCGGTGCTCTCGTTCATCGCCCTGTCCGAAGGCCACTCGCCCACCGAGCGCCTCGACGAGCTGGCGGCGGCCGGCGACTTCCGGCCCAACGCGCGCATCGGCAAGTACGAGCTGCTGACGCCGCTGGGCACCGGCGGCATGGCCCAGGTGATGGTGGCGCGCACCGTGAACCCCGGCGGCGTCTCGCGCCTGGTGGCACTCAAACGAATTCTCCCGAAGCTGGCCGAGGACGAGAACATCGTGAAGCAGTTCCTCGACGAGGCGAAGCTGGGCATGCGCCTGTCGCACCCGAACCTCGTCACCATCTACGACTTCGGGCAGGGCGGCGGCAGCTACTTCATCGCCATGGAGCTCATCGCCGGCGTCGACTTCGACCACGTGGTGTACTGGCCGAACGGGCCGCTGCCCGAGGCGCTCATCTCGGCGGTGCTCTCCCAGGCGCTCGAGGGCCTGCACGCGGCGCATGACACCAAGGGGGACGACGGGCTGCCGCTGGGCCTGGTGCACCGCGACCTCTCGCCGCACAACCTCATGGTGGGCTTCGACGGCCGGGTGAAGGTGCTCGACTTCGGCGTGGCGAAGATGCGCAACGCGCGCACCGTCACCCTGCCGGGCATCGTCAAGGGCAAGCCGCTCTACATGTCTCCGGAGCAGGCCACCGCCGAGCGCATCGACCGCCGCAGCGACGTCTTCTCGATGGGCCTCATCCTCCACGAGGCGCTCACGGGCACCCGCGCGTTCGACCAGCAGGACGACACGAAGACGATGGAGTCGATCGTGAACGACCCCCTCGTGCGTCCGAAGGGCATTCCCAACCCGTGGTGGGCGGTAGTCGAGAAGGCGCTGCAGAAGCGCCCCGAGGACCGCTACCGCAACGCGCTCGAGATGGCGCAGGCGGTGCGGGACACGGCCAGGCCGATGAAGGACCACGAGCTGGGCGCGCTCGTCTCGCAGGCGTTTCCGCGGCGGGTCGCCGACATGGCCACCTGGGAGCAGACGAAGAACAGGCTGGCCTCGAAGCGCTCCGGGCCCTCCTGACGGCGCGTCACTTCGGCGGCGAGCCCACGGTGCGCTGCGCCTCGAGCCACACCGGCTGCTCCTCGAGCCCCGGACGGCCCATCAGCAGCTCGTGCGGGCGGAAGCCACCCTTGTAGGTGAGCGACGCGCAGCCCTCGACGCGGTAGCCCAGGTACAGGTGCTGACAGCCCAGCTCGCGGGCGAACTCCACGCAGCGCATGACGTTGCCGACCCCGGGCGACAGGCGGGCGATGTCGGGGTGGTAGAAGAAGTAGGCCGCCGAGAGACAGTCGGGCGTGACGTCGATGAGCCCCAGGGCCACCAGCCGCTCGCCGTCGTACCAGGCCATCTCGCGACCGGTGCTCGAGGGGAAGGCGAACTGCGTCGCGTACTCGTCTTCGGTGAGGTGCGTCGGTTCCCACCCGCGGCTGTCTTCACGGGTGCCGTGCCATTGGGCGTGGAGCGTCAGCCGTTCCTCGTCGATGCGCGGGCGACCCACCTCGACGCGGAAGCGCTTCGAGCGACGGAGCGCGCGGCGCTGGCTGTCGGTCGGCGTGAAGCGGTGCACGTCGAGGCGAATCGAGACGCACTCCATGCACGAGGTGCACGCGGGGCGGAAGTACGCAGGCCCGAAGCGCCGCCACCCACGCACGATGAGCGTCTGCAGCTCGAGCGGGGTGACGTCGACCATCAGGCGGTACTCGAGGGCCGCCTTCAGCTGCGGCAGGTACGAGCAGGCTCGTGGCTCCTCGATGAAGTGGCGGACCAGCCTCGCCAAAGCCCTCTTCCCTTTCGTTTCGTCACGCCTGGCGGCGCGCTGAAGCATGTTGGCACCGAAGGGGGCTCTCCCACCACTGGCGTCAGGCGTCACGGCAGCCTTCGCCCCCGGGCCCAGGCCTCGTACGGCAGGCGGTACAGCACGTGGAGCCGCAGGGGGTGCCCCGCCGGGAGACGCGGGTGGAGGAAGTCTTCGGCTGCGTCGTGGCGGAAGCCGAGCTTCTCCATGACGCGGCGAGACGGCTGGTTCGCCGGCACGGTGAAGCTGACGAGGTGGCTCAAGCCCAACGCGGTGAAGCCGAAGGCCACCGCTGCACGGGCAGCCTCGGTGGCCAACCCCTGGCCCCAGGCGCTTCGTTTCAGCCGCCAGGCGACCTCGACGGCCGGCGTGAAGGCCGCGTCGAAGGACACCCGCGCGAGGCCCACCATGCCGAGGAGCTCGTTCGAGCCGCCGGGACTCACGGCCCACAGCCCGAAGCCCTCGCGCGCCAGGTGCGCCCGCACGCGCTTCGCCAGGGCATCGCTCTCGTCGGCCGACAGGGTCGACGGGAAGAAGCGCATCACCTCGGCGTCTGCGTTGAGCGCGCGGAAGGCTGGCAGGTCGTCGTCGCGCCAGTCACGCAGCACCAGCCGCGCGGTGGTGAGGGTGGGCACCGGAATCGCTCCGGACGACGGAGCCGTGGCAGGCGCTGGCCCTCGAGGCTCGCTCGAGGCGGTGTACCAGTGGTGCAGAAAAGGGAGCGCTCGCTCATCCATCGCCGTCACTCTACGCCCGCGCCCTGACCGCTGACGACGGCCACCGTCGGGGCTACAACGCCGCTCTCATGCGACGGGTCCTCCTCTCGGTGCTGCTGGTGGTGACGGGCTGCAAGAAGGCGCAGGACACGAAGGAGGCACCGAAGGCCCGGGCGGTGGGCCTGGTGACCGACATCGGCGGGCGGGGCGACCAGTCCTTCAACGACTCGGCGCTGCGGGGCCTCGAGGCCTGGGCCGCGAGTTCGACCTTCAAGGGAGGCGCCTACGAAGCGCTGGCGCCCGCCGCGCGCGAGGCCACCGTGCCGCCGGAGCTGCGAGCGACGGTGAAGCCGGTACCGGTGCGGCCGCTGGTGGTGCAGTCGAAGGTGCAGGAGGACTACCAGCCCAACCTCCAGCTCGTCATCGACCAGGGCGCGAGCCTCGTCATCGGCGTGGGCTTCGCGCTCGAGAACGCCGTCGAGACGGCGGCGAAGCAGAACCCCGACGCGCGGTTCCTGCTCATCGACAGCCCGGTGCTGGACGCGAAGGGCACGCCGCTGAAGCTGCCCAACGTGCGCACCGTCGTCTTCAAGGAGCATGAGGGCAGCTTCCTCGCCGGGGCGCTCGCGGGCCTCGTCGCGAAGGACACGGTGGGCTTCGTCGGCGGCATGGAGATTCCGCTCATCACGAAGTTCGAGGCCGGCTTCAAGGCGGGCGTCCAGACGACGAACCCGAAGGCCCGGGTGCTCGTGCAGTACACCGGGAGCTTCGACAACGTGCAGCACGGCAAGCAGGCCGGCGCCGACCTCGTCAACAAAGGCGCCGAGGTGGTGTTCCACGCGGCGGGCAGTGACGGGAGCGGCGTCATCCAGGCGGTGAAGGAGGCGCGTGCCGCGGGCAAGGCGGTCTTCGCCATCGGCGTCGACTCGGACCAGTCGCACCTCGCGCCCGAGGCCGTGCTGACGTCGATGGTGAAGCGGGTCGACCTCGCGGTGTGGCAGGCGGTGTTCGACCTCGACCGCGAGGCCTTCTCGGCCGGCGACGTGGTGATGGGGCTCGCCGAGGGTGGCGTGACGCTGGCGCCGGTGACGCTCGACTTTCCGGGGAAGGCCGACGCGCTGACCCGGTTGGACGCCCTGCGCGCAGCCGTCGTCTCGGGTGGGGTGGTGGTGCCGTCGACCATCGAGGCGCTCAAGACGTTCGCCCCGCCCGCGGGCCAGGGCGGCTGATGACGACGATCGCCCTGCGCGGCATCTCGAAGCGCTTCGGCACCCAGCTGGCGCTCGATGACGTGTCCCTCGAGCTGAAGGCGGGTGAGCGCGTCGCCGTCGTGGGTGAGAACGGCGCTGGCAAGTCGTCGTTGATGAACGTGCTGTACGGCCTCTACGCCGCCGACCGCGGCGAGGTGCACGTCGACGGGCGGGCGGTGCGAATCAGGACTCCGGCCGACGCGCTCGCGCTGGGCATCGGCATGGTGCACCAGCACTTCACCCTCGTCCCCACGCTCACCGTCGTCGAGAACGTGGTGCTCGGCCGGGAGCCCACGCGCCTGGGCCTGCTCGACGCGCAGCGGGCGCGGCACGAGGTGCAGGCCACCTGCGCGCGCTTCGGGTTCTCACTCGAGCTCGACGCGCGGGTCGACACCCTCACCGTGGGCTCTCAGCAGAAGGTCGAGATCGTCAAGGCGCTGCACCGGGGCGTGCGGACGCTCATCCTCGACGAGCCGACCGCGGTGCTGACGCCCCAGGAGGCCGACGAGCTGTTCTCGGTGACGCGGCGGCTCAGTGACGAGGGGCTCACGGTGGTGCTCATCAGCCACAAGCTCAGAGAGGTGCTCGCCTTCGCCACCCGCGTCGCCGTCCTGCGCCGGGGCACGAAGGTGGCCGAGGTCGCCGCGACCGCTGCGACGCCCGAATCACTTGCCGAGCTCATGGTGGGGCCCCGTGCTCCGTCGGCGACGGCCTCGGACGCGCGGCCGACCGACGTGGTGGCGGCCCTCGTGCGGGTGAGCGCCGGGAAGCTCCGCGACGTGTCGTGCGTCGTTCGCGCCGGCGAGGTGCTCGGCATCGCGGGCGTCGACGGCAATGGGCAGCGCGAGCTCGCGGAGGTGTTGACCGGCCTGCGGGTCGTCGACGGCGGCACGCTCACCGTGTTGGGCGAGGCGTCGAAGCTGACGCCCGGCCTCGCGCGCGCGCTGGGCGTGGCGCACGTGCCCGAGGACCGGCTCAAGCACGCCGTCGTCACCGACTTCTCGGTGGCCGAGAACGTGGCGCTCGGGCGGCAGCGGCGCCCCCCCTTCGCGAAGGGCCCGCGCATCGACGTCGAGGGCCGGCTCGTTCGCACCACGGCGCTCCTCGAGGCGCACGACGTGAGGCCGCGCGCGCCGGGCCTGCGCGTCGGCGCGCTCTCGGGAGGAAACCAGCAGAAGCTCGTCGTGGGCCGTGAGCTCGACGGGGCGCCGAAGCTGCTGGTCGCCGTTCAGCCGACGCGTGGTCTCGATCTCGCCGCCGTCGACGCCGTGCGGGCGAGGCTCCTCGCATTCCGGGCCAGCGGCGGGGCGGTGGTCCTCGTCTCGCTCGACCTCGACGAGGTGCTGGCGCTGGCTGACCGGCTGCTGGTGCTGCACGAAGGGCGCGTCACCGGCGAGTTCTCGCGTGGTGCCTTCGATGAGCGGCTCATCGGCCAACGCATGCTGGGAGTGCTCGATGCCTGAGCCCACGGGCCCCTCGAGCAGGCAGGCGGCGGTGCGCGCGGCCCTGCCCTCGGTGCTCGCCATCGCCACCTCGCTCGTCGTCTGCTTCGTCGCGGTCGCGGTCCTGCGAGGGGGCGTCGAGGTGGCCGTCGACGCCTTTCTCGCGATGACGTGGGGCGCCATCGGTGACCTGCCGAAGCTGGTCGACGGCGCGTCCATCGCGGTGCTGCTGCGGCCGTGGGGTGAGTCGGCCACCAAGGCGGCGCTCCTCACCCTCACCGGGCTGTCCGTGGCGGTCGCCTTTCGGGTGGGCTTGTTCAACATCGGCGCGCAGGGCCAGCTGATGGTGGGCGCGCTGGCCGCGGCGGTGGTGGGCGCGGGCGTCGAGCTGCCGGCGTTCGCCCACGTGACGCTCTGCCTCCTGGCGGCGGGCGCTGCCGGAGCGCTCTACGCGCTGGGGCCGGCGCTCCTGAAGCTGAGGCGCGGTGTGCACGAGGTCATCAGCACCATCATGCTCAACTGGGTGGCGGTCTCGCTGGTCGAGAACTGGTTGGTGCCAGGCCCGCTCCGCGCGCAGGTCGGGGGTGGGAATTCGGTCGCTGGCACGGCGCAGGTGCACGAATCAGCCGAGCTCCCGCGGCTCGTCGGAGAGGTGTCACGACTGAACGCTGGCATCCTCCTGGCCGTGGTCGCCGCGCTGGTGCTGTGGCTCTGGCTGTCGCGCTTCGTCGGCGGGTACGAGTGGCGCGCCGTCGGGCTGGGCCCCGAGGCGGCTCGCGCCGCGGGTATCGACGTCGCCGGGGCCGTCGTGCGGGCGATGGTAACGTCTGGCGCGCTCGCGGGCCTGGCTGGCGCGGTGCTCGTGCTGGGAACCGAGCAGCGGTACCCAGCGACCCTGGGCGCGCCCTACGGCTTCGATGGCATCGCGATGGCGCTCATCGGCAACGGCCACCCGTTGGGGGTGCTGGCCACCTCGGTGTTGTTCGGTGGCCTTCGCGCCGGCGGCACGCGCATGCAGCTCTTCGGCGTCCACAAGAGCTTCCCCGAGCTCATTCAGGGCCTCGCGTTGCTGCTGGTCGCCGCGCGGCTCATCTGGGTGCGGCTCGTCGATCGGCTCGCGCCCCCTCGCGGAGGCGGCCCGTGAGCGGACTGGTGCTGTCGCTCCTCGACACGGTGCTCGACGCGGCCCCGGCGCTGGTCTTCGCGGCGGTGGGCGCCACCCTCTCGGAGCGGGCCGGCGTCGTGAACGTCGGCGTGGAGGGCATGATGCGCGCAGGCGCCTTCGCGGCGGCGGCGGCGGCGCTGGTGATGCCGACCCCCCTCGGTGTGGTGGTCGGCGTCGCGGCAGGGGCACTCGTGGGCGCGCTGCACGGCGGGCTCTGCATCTTCGCCCGCAGCGACCAGGTCGTCTCGGGCATGGCC
Organism: Myxococcaceae bacterium; assembly: GCA_033763395.1. GTDB lineage: Bacteria > Myxococcota > Myxococcia > Myxococcales > Myxococcaceae > Xiheimicrobium. The sequence goes on along the minus strand of JANRKQ010000222.1, from coordinate 9,372 downwards.
ATCAACCTCGTGATGCTGGCGCTCGGGCAGTTCCTGCTCGAGGCCGGGTTCTCATCGCCTTCGGGGACACCGCCCATCACCCAGCTCCCGCGCTGGCTGGGGCACTCGCCGCTGACGTGGCTGGCGGTGGTGACCCCGCACATGATCCACGGCCTGATGGAGCGCACGGCGTGGGGCCTGCGGGTGCGCGCCGTCGGCGAGAAGCCCGAGGCGGTGGCGGCGATGGGGGTGCGCGTCTCGCGGCTCCGCCTCGGCGCCGTGATGGCATCTGGTGCGCTGGCCGGCCTGGGGGGCGCGCACCTGTCGACGGCCGTGCTCGACCGCTTCGAGCATCACATGCCCGCAGGCCTGGGCTTCATGGCGGTGGCTGCGATGGTCTTCGGCCGGTGGACGCCCCTGGGAGCGGCGCTCGCCGCCCTCTTCTTCTCCTTTGGCAACGCACTGCGCCTGTCGCTTGCGTCGTCGTTTCCGGGCCTGGTCGAGCACGTGCCGCAGGGCGTCCTGCTGGCCCTGCCGTATGCGCTGACCTTGCTGGTCTTGACGTTCCAGCGTCCGGGCCTCGCGAGAGCTCCTGCGGCGCTCGGGCGGCCGTACGACCCCGAGCTGCGCTGAGACGGGCCCACCGCTGCGTTCTCGCCGGGACGGTCCGAGACCGGGCTCAGCCGCTCGTCGGAGTGGGCGTCCGAGTCATTCGCCGAACACCTCTTCGACGCGTGCGGCGACCAGCACTCGGGGAAGCCAGCGACCAAGATCCCCGGCCGACGCAGTCCCAATCGTCGTCCGCCACGGCGGACTGAGTGGACCAAACTTCGCCTCGAGCATGGCCACGAGCGCGAGGCGCTGGCCCTCGAGCAGTCCCTGTTGGCGTCCCTGCTCGAGCCCCTGTTCGCGGCCCTGTTCGCGGCCCTGTTCGAGCCCCTGTTCGCGGCCCTGTGCGAGCCCCTGTTCGCGGCCCTGTTCGAGCCCCTGTTCGAGGCCCTGTTCGCGGCCCTGTTCGCGGCCCTGTTCGAGCCCCTGTTCGCGGCCCTGTTCGAGGCCCTGTTCGAGGCCCTGTTCGAGGCCCTGAATGAGCCCCTGCCGGCGACCCTCGTCGAGCCCCTGCTGCAGGCCAGCCTTCGCCCCCCGCTCGCGCGCTTCTTCCTCGACCTCTTTCCGCCACTCCGGCGTCAGGGTCGACAACCAGATATCTCGTGCGGTGATCATCTCTTCGTCCTCCGGCTCACCCAGGCGGACCTGCGTGAGCGCGTGCACCTCGTCGACCGTCAAGTTGGCGACCGCGCGAAGGTACACCAACAGCCGAAACAGCTCACGGGGGGTGCCCCGCAGCTCCTCCAGCAGCCGCCTCCAACGGGGGAACTCCGCCTCGAGCCGGGGTCGATCGCGCGCCGTCTGCATGAGCCAGAGGCCCAGCTTGGCGAAGGGAGACAGCGGTCGTCGATCGAGCGCATCAGGTGGAACGGTGACGAGGTCGTCCAGCACGAACTCGAAGTCCGGCGTGTGACGGGCGAGGTGGGCGCCGAGCCACGCCGGCGCATCGAGGAGGGCCCGGACACTGCGCGGCGCGCGCCACCCACCCGACGCGTTCGACAGCACCACCGGCAGAATGGGCGGGAGCCGGGTGCGGCCAGGTTCGTCAGCGAGGACGCGTGCCCAGATGCCCACCATGTACTGGAGCAGCCGCCACGGCATGAGCGGATCCGCGCGGCTCTGATGCTCGAAGAGCACGTACACCAGCAGGGGTGGCTCACCCGGGAACCGGACCTGGAAGAGCGCATCGCTCTCGAGCCCACGCAGCGCCTCGTCGGCGAAGCGGCCCGGAACCCGGTCGATGGGGGCGAGCGAGACGAGCTCGCGGAGCGGACTGTCGAGGAGCGCGACCAGCTCGCCGCGCAAGGCCTCGGGGTTGTCGAAGATGGCGCGAAAGATCGCGTCGTGCGGGGTGCTGGGCGAGTCGGCCATTCGCCCACCCGACGCACCAGACGTGCCACCGAAAGCTCCGCGAATCCACGCGCGACGAGGCCCCGGCGTGCGGGCCTGGAGCACCGGCGCACCAGGCCCTTCTCAACGAACGAGAAGGCGTCAGCGCAGGCGCCGACGCAGGGCGTTCAGCACGTCCATGCGGGTGATGAGGCCGACGAAGGCCTCGCCGTCCATCACGATGGCGACGAGCCCGCTGTCGAGCATCGGCATCAGCTCGCGCAGCGGCGTACCCACCTGGACCGTCTTGAGGCGCAGCCGCGGCACCATCACCTCGCGCACCGGCAGCTTGAGCTTCGTCTCGTCCTCGACCGCGGCGAAGAGCAGGTCTGACTCGTCGATGATGCCGGCCAGGCGCCCCTGCTCCATCACCGGTAGCTGCGAGACGTCGTACAGCTTCATGCGCGCGAGCGCCGTGAGGAGCGTGTCGTCGGGGGCCACGGTGACGACGGCGTTGTCGGCGAAGCGGCGAGAGATGACGTCGCGCAGGTCTCCCTTCGTCTCGCGCTTGATGAAGCCCTGGTCGAGCATCCAGTAGTCGTTGAACATCTTCGACAGGTACTTGTTGCCCGAGTCGCAGACGAAGGTGCACACCCGCTTCTTCGTCGTCTGCTGCCGGCAGTACTTGAGCGCCGCGGCGATGAGCGTGCCCGAGGACGAGCCCGCGAGAATCCCCTCGGCCCGGAGCAGCTCGCGCGCCGTCTCGAGGCTCTCGGCGTCGGTGATGGTGTAGGCCTTCTTCACGCTCGAGAGGTCGCAGATGGAGGGAATGAAGTCTTCACCGATGCCCTCGACGACCCAGCTGCCGGCCTGCCCGAGGGTGCCGGTGGCGATGTAGTCGGCCAGCACCGAGCCCTTCGGGTCGGCGAGCACCATCTCGCACTTCGGCACGAGCTTCTGGAAGGCCCTGGCCAGGCCGGTGATGGTGCCGCCAGAGCCGACGCCCACCACCATCGCGTCGAGGTCGAAGTCGAGCTGCGCGGCGATCTCTGGCCCGGTGCCTTCTTCGTGGGCCTTCGGGTTCGCGAGGTTCTCGAACTGGTTCACGTAGAACGCGCCGGTCTCCTTCGCGAGGCGCTGGGCGACGTCCTGGTAGTACTGCGGGTGGCCCTTGCCGACGTCGCTGCGGGTCATCACCACCCGCGCGCCCATCGCCTTGAGATGGGCGATCTTCTCCTGGCTCATCTTGTCGGGAATGACGAGGGTCAGCTCGTAGCCCTTGACCGCGGACACCAGCGCGAGCCCGAGGCCCGTGTTCCCAGCGGTCGCCTCGATGAGCTTCTTCTGGTGGGGCCCGACGAGACCCGCCTCTTCCGCGGCGCGAATCATCGACAGGCCGATGCGGTCCTTGATGCTGCCGCCGGGGTTGTTCGACTCGAGCTTGAGGAAGAGCTCACAGGGCCCGGTGTCGAGGTGGGTGACCTTCACCATCGGGGTGTTGCCGATGAGCTCGAGGGGCGTCGCGGGGCGCGGAGGCGGAAGGGGCATGGCGCCGGCCTTCTACGCAGCTTTTCCGGCCTGCGTCGCGCTCGAATGCGCTCGCGACGGCCCGCGTCGAGCCGTGGCCGCTCCTCGGGTGGAGCGCTTCCGCTGTGACGGAGAACGAACGCTTCAGGCCGCGCGGGGGACTGGCGGCAGGCGGCCCAGCGCCACCTCGAGCTGCGCCCGGTCTGGTGCCACCGACAGCGCGTCGTCGCGTTCGACCACGCCTGCTGAGACGAGTTCGGTGAGGCTCTGCTCGAGGGTGCGCGTCCGCAACGACGGAAACGACGTGCACTGTCCGTCGGAGACGGCCGAGCGGACGGGGGGCACCCCGGGCAGCAGCTCCCACGCGAGGCTCTTGCCGCCTTCGGTGTTCCGGCACAGCACCTGCGCGAAGACGCCCCGCAGGCTCTGGCCCAGCTGCCACCGCGCCGCCGGGTTTCCGCCCGTGAGGTGCACCAGCTTCTCGGCGGCCTGGGCCGCGCTCCTCGCGTGCAGGGAGCCGACGACGAGCCGCCCGCGCTCGGCCAGCACCAGCGCCTCGTGCAGCACCTGGGGGTCGTCGAGCTCGCTCACCATCACCACGTCGACGTCGTCGTGGAGCGCGTCGCGGAGGCCTTCGCGGAACGAGCCGATGTGCGCGCCCACCTCGAGCTGCGCCAGGGGGCCCGGCCCGGGACTGAGGACGTACTCGATGGGTGACTCGAGGCACCGCACCGACACGGCGCGCGCGTCGACCACCGCCTGCATGACGCTGGCGAGCGAGGTGGTGACCCCATGCCCGGGCGGGCCCGAGAGCACCCACAGCCCGGAGCCCGCCATCGCCTGCACGAGCTCGTTGGGCAGACCGAGCGAGGGCACCGACGGCACGACGCGCGGCAGGTACCGAACCACCACGGACAGGCCCGTGCGCGACTGCTGGGCAGCGAGGTGAAACACCGCGTCCGGCGTGACGTGCGAGAAGTCGAAGCGGGCGTGCTGGGCGACCTCACCGGCGAGCTCCGGCGGTGCGAGCTGCGTCAGCTCGTCACGGAGGTGCGCGTCCGCATAGGCCATGCCCGCGACGGGGACAAGGTGCCCATCGACGCGCAGCATGGCGCTGCCGCCCGAGGCGACGTGCAGGTGCGTGGCGCGCCGCGACGCCATCTCGGCCATCAACGCCTTGAGCCCATTGCCAGACACGGCGGGCACAGGCGACGACGTCGGCTTCGTGCGCTGGGTGATCTCGAGGTCTGGCGCCGGCGGGCCCAGCTGGCCGCCGTGAATCGGCACCAGCGTCGGCGGGCCTTTCTTCACGGCGTGCGCCGTCACGCGCAGGTCGTCGCCCGAGAGCGTCATGTGCACGTTCACGACGCCGAAGGCGGTCTCGTGCTGGAACTCCACTGGAATGCCCGACAGGAGCTGCGTCGACTGCGTCTTCGGCACCACGTCGGCGAAGAGGAGCAGGATCTGCCCGCTCGACAGCGGCGAGCGGAACACGGGGAACGGGGCCGCGCCCTCCTGCTGGAAGACGCCCGTCGTGCCCGAGTCCAGCACCAGCGCGCTCCCGGCGTTCACGAACAGGTACTCGAACAGCTGGTTCAGCCGGGCCATGGCCCCGCCGTGTGCATCACACGTACCGCGGTGGATCAGCCCAGCTCTCGCCTGCTTGCCTACCTCCAGTTCGGGTCGACCCCGACGGTCGGGTCAAGACGGACTCACCGCGCCGGCGTCGCGCCCATCGGGCCTGCACCACCACGCAGGGCCCGGGCGGGGGTCCCGGGCAGCGGTGACGCCACCATCTCGCCGATGCGCCGCTGACGCGTCTCGAGAATGGAGAGCCGCGCCTCGAGCTGTCGCCGCTCCGAGGTGGCGCCAGCCCGGTCCGCGAGGCGCGCGAGGCGCTCGGTCACGGCGGCCACTTCTTCGTCGAGCACCACGGGCTGCACGTTGCGCCGGCTCGTCCCGGTCCGGTTCTCGGTGCCGATGCCCACCGGCGTCACCTTCGTGATGACGACTCGGCCGGACTTCGGCTTGGTCAGCTCGACGCCCAGCAGCAGCCCATCGCGCTTGGTGCCGTCGGCCTTGTCGTAGTCCTGGTTCGACACGAGGTTGCCGAGCGAGAAGGCCACCAGCCCGGTTCGCCCGTCGGGAAGACGCGGGGTGGTGACGGGCTGGAGCACGTGCGGGTGGTGGCCGATGACGGCCAACGCGCCGGCGTCGAGAATGCCTCGGGCGAGCTCGCGATCGTGGGAGAGCGGCTCGTGCACGTACTCCGCGCCCCAGTGGATGACGACGATGACGGCGTCGACGGTGGCCGCGGTCTTCCGCACGTGCGCGAAGAACTCGTCGAAGCTGCGACCGCCGCGAATGGGCTCCTCGAGGTACGGCACCACCGGCACGTGCGGGTCGAGCGGCCCGCCCTTGTTGTGGAACTTGTTGAGCCACCGGCTCACGGCGATGAGCGCCACGCGGACGCCGTTCTGCTCGATGACGAGCGGCGTCCACGCCTCGGCCTCGGTGCGCCCGGCGCCGGCGGTCGCGAGGCCCACCTCGTCGAGCAGCTGCCGCGTCGAGGTGATGCCTTCCGGGTGCATGTCGAGACAATGGTTGTTGGCGAAGGTGGCCACGTCGACGCCCGCCGACTTGAGGCCCAACAGCAGCTCGGGCGGCGCGTTGAAGAGCATCTCCTTCACTTCGCGCTGCTCGAGGCGCGTCACCGGCGTCTCGAGGTTCACCACCGCCACGTCGTAGCCGCGGAAGACGGGCGAGAGCGGCCCGAAGATGTGGCCCCACCCGGAGTCGTTCATCGGCGTGCCGTCGGCGGCGAAGCGCGCGTGCTTCTGCGCCACCTTCTTCACTGGCTCGTGCGGAATGACGTCGCCGCCGAAGACGAAGGACACCCTTCCCTCGGTGGGGGAGGCCCCGAGCGCGACCAGCAACAGGCCTGTGGCGAACGACGTCATCGGGACGCGGGAGTATGGATCAGCTCCACCGGCCTCGCGAACCCACGCGCCTGGCATCAGAACGGGGGCGGGGCCTCGAAAGACACCAACCGCCCATCGTCCGGGTGACGAAACTCGAGCCGCTCGGCGTGCAGGTACAGGCGGCGCTCAGGCTGGCCGTAGAGCCGGTCGCCGACGATGGGCCGGTGGAGCCCCAGCGCGTGCGCCGCGTGGACCCGCAGCTGATGCGTGCGCCCCGTCCTGGGGAAGAAGTGGACCCGGGTGCGCCCGCCGGCGCGCTCGAGGACCCGGTAGAGCGTCAGCGCTGGCTTGCCGTGCTCGAAGTCGACGAGCTGCCGGGGCCGCTGCTCGAGGTCGACGCGCAGGGGAAGCTCCACCCGCCCCTCGTCGGCGTCGAGCAGGCCGTCGAGGACGGCGACGTACCGCTTCTCGATGGTGCGCTCGATGAACTGGCGCTGGAGCGCGACGAAGGCCTCGTCATCGAGGGCAACCAGGAGCAGCCCCGAGGTCTCGACGTCGAGGCGGTGCACCAGCAGCGGCCCCGTCGCGTGAGGCTTGAGGGCCCGCACCCGGGCGAGCACCGAGTCGGTGACGGACGAATCGGTGCCAGGCACCGACAGGAGACCTTCGGGTTTGTTCACCACCAGCAGCCGCGCGTCTTCGTGCAGCACCTCGAGCGCGTGCTGCTCGCGGGGCGGTGGGCGGTACCGGCGCGAGGGAGCCACCTCGACGCCTTCGAGCAGGAATGGCAGCAGGGGCCCGCACTTGTCCTTGCAGGCCGGAAAGAAGGCGCCTTGTTGGCGGCCGCCACCGGGCGGAGGCGCGCCCCACCAGAACTCGGCGAGGCCCAGGGGCGTGAGGCCGCTCCGCTGGGCGAAGACGAGGAGCTTCGGCGCGGCGCAGTCTCCGGTACCCGACGAGGGAATGGCGGGCTCGAACAGCGCGCGCAGGGAGCGTTGCTGGCCCCGCGCGTTCTGGAACACGTAGGTGTCGTAGATCTGCCACGACACCACCTGCGAAACGACGCGTCGGAGGCGCTCGAGCGCTCCCAGGTGCCTCGCCTCGCGGGCCAGGGACCGCTCCAGGTCTTCACACGCCGCGCGCCAGCCGCGCTTCGCCGTCTTGAGCTCGACGTCGTCGACCTGACTCTGGCGGTCAAGCTGACGAAGGCTGAGCTTCACGTCCTCTCCCGATGCCAGGAGCCGGGCGCGCTCGGCATGCCGATCGACCCGCCGGGCCTCGTGCGTGGCCTTGAGGCGCTCGAGCTCGGCCGACTGCTGCGCCATCACCCCGTGCAGCGCGGCCTCGAGTCGCGCGCGAGGAGACGTGGCCCGCGCCGCCTCGACCCGTGCCGTGAGCGCCTTGACGGTGCGCTCTCCGACCGGCTCGACCGCCAGACGCGCCGCGCGATCGAACACCGGCGGCACCCAGCCGTCGACGTCCCACACCTGTCCCAGCTGGCCCGAGAAGGCCTTGAGGAAGCCCACCCGGCCATCGGCTGCGCGCACCAACAGCACGCCGAACATCTTCCCGCCCGAGGCGCCGTGGAGCAGCTGGGTCGACAGACCTCCGCCGAGCTCGCCGCGCGCCAGGTGGGCCATCACCCGCTCGGCGGCCGACGCGACGAGGGGGTGCGGCGGCTCGGTGTCGAAGGGGCTGTTGAGCCGACGGGGGAGCGCCTCGGCCGGCGGGGGTGACTCGAGCCAGGTGACGAACGACTCCACGGGCCTCCTCTTCGCACACCTGGACCTCGAGCGGCGCTCCAACCACGCGAGATCCGGAACGCAGGCCGCCTCATGCGAACCTTTTCCCGCCTTCGGTTCCTTCCCGGGCACACGCTGTTTCGACCAGGAGCGACACCATGGGGCTGTTCTTCGAAGAAGGTGGACTCGTCATGTGGCCGACCGCGGCCTTTGGACTGGTGTTGATCGCGACGTCGATTCTCGGGCTGCGCGGCCAGGACTGGCTGCGGCGCCCCCTCGTCTTCGGGCTGTTGACCCTTACGAGCGGCGCGCTCGGCACCGTGATGGGCCTCATCAACACCATGCGTTGGGTGATGAAGGCACCCGCGACTGAGCAGCTCGTCGGCGGCGCGACCGGCATCGCCGAGTCCCTCAACAACCTCGTGCTGGCGTTCCTGCTCGTCCTGCTGGCGTTGCTCGTCTCGGCCATCGGCGTGCTGCGGCGACCGGAGCCCGTCTCGGCCCGCTAGAGTCACGCCGCGTACGCCTCATGTTCTCGCGCTCCGACGAGTCGCTGTACCAGCGGTGGATCGACGGCGACCTCACCGCCTTCGACGCCCTCTATGCGCGCTACGAAGCGCCGCTGTACGGCTTCCTCCGTCGGCAGCTCGGGAACGACGCCGAGGCCGAAGACGTGCTCCACGAGACGTTCCTGGCGCTACTCAAGGACCACGCGCGAGGCCGCCGTGCACAGACGTTCAAGGCGTGGCTCTTCGAGGTCGCCCGCCACCTCGTGCTCAACCGGTCACGGACGTCGCAGCGCGCGGCGCGTGCCCACGAAGGCGTCGTACACCTCGTCGAGCTCGAGCCGGCCCGCGCGGCCCCCGACGAGCTGCTCCAGCACCGCCAGGCCTCCGAGGCCGTCACCGCCGCCGTCCAGAAGCTGCCCGCGCCCCTCGCCGAGCTCTTCCACCTTCGCGCCCAGGGCCTCTCGTACGACGAGCTGGCGTCGGTGCTCGGGGTACCGCTGGGCACGGTGAAGTCGCGCCTGCATGAGCTGGTGAAACGCCTGCATCAGGAGGTCTCGTCATGACGTGTGATGAAGCGCGCGCCGGGCTCATCGGCTTCCACCTGGCGGTCCTCGACGATCCGACGCGTGGCGACCTCGAGCGGCACCTCACGACCTGCCCCGCCTGCGTCGTCGAGTTCCTCTCGCTCAAGCGCGACGTCGAGCGCCCGGCGCCGCCGCCCGCGTCGTCGCTGCGGGCATCGGTGAGGCTGGCGGT
>JANRKQ010000221.1:0-7995 GCA_033763395.1 Myxococcaceae bacterium | reverse complement strand
GCAGAGCAGGCAGCGCGCCGAGTCGCTCCGATAGCCATTGGGACAAACGAGGCTGCACGGCGGTGGGGCGCAGGTCGCCATCGGCTGGGGGGAGCAGTTGCAGAGCTCACAGCCGCGCGCATCACGCTTGAAGCCGAACTGGCAGGGCAGCGAGCAGAAGGGAGGGCCCCCACACCCGGCGTCGGGCGCGGGCGCGCACACACACAGCTCGCAGCCGTTGGGTGCGCGCAGGTACCCGTGCGGGCACGGCATCTGACAGTCGGTCGTGCACGCGCCTGCGTCCAGAGCGCCCGCATCCACTCCGCCGGCGTCGACCCCACCCCCGTCGACGCCGGCGGCCCCACCACCATCGGCGTTCTGCGCGCAGGCGCAGCGCTCGCAGCCCGCGTCGTCGCGCGCGAACCCGTTCGGACACGCGAGCGAACAGAACGTGGGCACGCAGGCCGCGCCAGCGTTCGGACCTCCGTCATTCGTCTCGAGGCATTGGCACGTCTCGCAGCCGCGCTCGTCGGGGGTGTAGCCGCCCGGGCACGCCTTGCTGCAGACGAGGGAGGTGCACGTGTCGAGGCCGCCGCGTGAATCGTCTCCGAGGGTGAGGAACCGATCGCAGCCCGAGAGGCTCACGACGATGGCGAGGCTCGCGAGGGCGTGAGTCCTCGTCGGCGACCTCGCGACCAGGGGTGCTCCATCAGGGCAACGCGGCAGCAAGGACGCTTTGCGCCCACGCGGCAGGGCAGCGAGTTCGACACGACCCCAGCGGCTGGCGAAGGCGTTCATGCCCATTCAAGGAGCCGCGCTCACGGCTCACCTTTCACCGCGCACGGGCCCAGCGCCGCGGCGGCGGCTGCTCCGTCGAGCGCGCGGGCCACCTGGCGGGCGTCCTCGCAGCGAGCGCGCTTCACGAGCACCTGCACCCACGCCGAGCGCAGCGCGGCGGTCACGTCGGCCTCGGGGAGCGCCGCCAGCCGGTCGAGGGCCGCGTCGTCGTCTCCCCGCGCGAGCAGGACCCGCACACGTGCCACGCGCGCTTCGGCCGCGAGCGCACCAGCGGGGAAGGCGCGGTCGCGCTCGTCGAGCTTCGCCAGCGCCTCGTCGGGCGCCCCACGCGCGAGCGCTTCGAACGCTGCCTGGAGGAGCCGGGCTTCCTGAGTGACCGCCTCATCCGGGTTGCGTCGCGGCGTCGACGCCGGGGGCGTAGCGCGGGGCGCCGGAGCCAGCACGCCTGGAACCCAGCGCGCGACCACCACCGTGCCGGCCGCGCCCATCGCCACGCTCGCCACCAGGGCCGCGACGAGCACGGCGCCCTGCCATCGACCCTGCACGGCGACCCGGGTGTCGAGCCGCTCCGAGACGCGCGCGACAAGCTGGGGTGAGACGTCACGGGCGGGGTCTCCGCGCTGGAGCAGTGCCTTCACGTCGTCTGGCAGCTCGTTCATGGCGTCCTCTCCTGGGTTGCTTCGACGGCCTTCGCGAACCGGGCGCGGGCCCGGTGCAACCACACCCACACCCGGTCGACCGGCACCGCCATGAGGCGGGCGATCTCCTGCCCCGAGCGGCCCTCGAGCTCGAACAGCACCAGCACCTCGCGGTCCCGGTCCGACAAGCGGGCGAGCGCGGCGACGACCAGCCGCTCGGCGTCCTTGCGCTCGAGCGCGTCGAGCCCGTGGGGCGCCTCAGAGGCCACGCTGGCGCCGTCGGCCTCGGGCCGCTGGAACCACCGTCGAAACCGCTCCACGCGCCGCCGGGTGCGCACGACGTTGACGGTGATGGTGTAGAGCCACGCTTCGACGTCGACGATGTCGTCGAGGCGGCTGCGCTGCACCTTGAGGAAAACGTCATGGGTGACGTCCTCGGGGTCGAGCCAGGGCCTGCCGAGCCGTGCTGCCCAGCGCGCCACGGTGAGCGCGTGCGCACGGTACACCTCGTCGAAGGTGAGGGCGGTCACCCGGTCTGCCTCGGCTGGGAGGTGAGCAGTCATCGCCCGTGCGCCACCTGTGACGTGTCAGAGAGCCCCGACGGCGCGGAACCTGTCAGCCATTCCCAGCCGAGGCCGATGACGAGCGACGCGTCGACGAGCGGGAGCACGACGATGCCATCGACCGACGGGACCTGAGCGCGGGTGGTGATGGGCCAGCCGCACACGCGCGCGCCGCCGAAGACGAGCAGGCCGCCGAAGCGGTACCCAGCCCGAAGGTGCCCGCAGGCCGCCACGTCTGGCCGCACGGCCTCGGCGTCGACGGTGTAGCCGCGGGAGCGGACCCAGAGCGCGGCGACGTCGACGGACACGCCCGGCTCGAGCAGGACGCGGCCCAGCGGCGCCTGGTAGCGGACCCCGAGGCCCGCCGAGAACCGGTTCCAGGTGATGGTGCCCACGCCCAGGGTGGCGTCGCGCGGCAGGGCGGCGTCGAGCTCGAGGAAGCCTCCGAAGCGTCGGCCGAGGCCGAGCCTGACGCCGAGCGCGGGCGAGACGGTGGTGCTCCACTCCCCGCGGGTATGCAGCCCGAGGTCGAGCCGCCACGGGGTGAAGGAGGCGTCGGTGGGGTCCGCGGGGTTCAGCGTCGTCGAGAGTGCAGGGGGAGGCGCTGGTGCCGCTCCATCGAGAGTCAGCGCCGAGGCGAGCCGTGTGCGGTCGTCGTTCCCAGCCTCGGTGTTCGCAGCGGTCGTGGCCGTGCCGTCGGGCCGAGACGGGCCGGTGCGTGTTGGCGCGTCGAGCCGCTCCGCGGGTCGTGAGGTCGAGGGGAGGGTGGCGTCCGCCTCGGGAGTGGTCGGCGCCGGCGCAGAGAAGCGAACTCCACCGTCACGCGCGGCAGAGTTCGGCGCCGGAGTCGAGCCCAGAGGACTGGCCGATGCAGTCGTGAGCGCTGAGGCTGTTGATGACGCTCCCTCTCGCTCGTCCGCGCGGTTCGGTGGAGGCGTCAAGGGTGCAGCGCCCGGTGACGGAGACGACGGCCCAGCGTTCGTCGAAGTCGGTCCTGCACGCTCGTTCGCGCGGTCCGGTGGAGAAGTTGATGGCGCGGCGGCGGTGGACACCGAGGTTGTGGAAGACGTTCCACCACGCGCAGTCGAGCGGTTCCCGGGCGCAGCCGACGGTGCGACGCCGGTCGATGGAGGCACGGGCGGCGCGAGCGCTGGGCTCGCCGCGGACTCGCCCTCGGTCGACCGGGTCGGCGCGGCTGGGGGAGGACCCCCTGCGTTGGCCGATGCCCCCATTGGCGCGGCCTCGGCCAACGGTTCGGTAGCGCCTGGCCCGGTCCTCGCGGAGGCCGACGGCGCCGAGGCACGCTCGGGAGACTCGGCTCGAGGCGACTCACCGGGCGACTCCACGGCTCCGCCATCGAGCGCCCCGGGAGACTCCATCATCCACGCGGCCAGCACGGCGCCCGCGACGCGCGCCCGCTCGCGGCAGGCTTCCGGTGCGGGCACGACGCGCTGACGCACCAGGGCTCCGCCGTCGTCCCGCAGCGTCACCCGCAACGTCGGCCCCTCGACCGCGACGTCCCATCGATGGCGGGCCTTCACGCTCGGCTTGACGGACGCGTCGAGCGCCCGCTCCACCTCGAACGGCGCCGGGCACGCCAACAACACGAAGACGAGCGGTGACACCCCTCGTCCTTACTCCAGGCCGTCCATCGTGGCCTATGGCGCCAGGACGGGCGCCGGCACCCGCTCATCGAAGCCGTCTCCGAGCTGGGCCTTCGCGCGCGTGCCCGCGCACCAGCGCTCGCCGGTCATCGACAGTCCGCACGAGAGGCCCGTGGCCAGCTCCCACGTGCGCAGCGGCGTGGCGGGTGTCAGCGTCGACACGATGACCCAGTTGGTGCCGTTGTTGTTCACACACGAGATGGCGCCGTTCCCTCGCAGCGCGCAGAACTGCGACTGGGAGTGCGCCATGCGCACCGCGTCCGTCAGGCCAACCACTGCCGTCGGAGCCGCCGTGCCGAGCCGACACCAGACGGTGCCGTTCGTCTTGCGCGCGCACCAGAGGTTCGAGGCCCACAGCCCTTCTTCCCAGTCGGTGGCCGCGTCGACGGCGGTGGGCGTGGCGACGCCGCCGCCCCAGGTCCAGAGCGTGCCGTTGCCGCGACGCGCGAGCACCCGGGTCTGGTGAAGCGCGACGTACGTCCAGTCGGTCGCGGTGCTCGCGATGGCCGTCGGGCTCGTCAGCACCACGTTGCTCGCCATGCCCACGCCGGCCTGGCCCTGCGCGTTGCTGCCCCAGCAGTACAGGCGCCCCGTGCTCGCGATGGCGCAGGTGGCGAACTCGGTGACGGCGACCTGGCTCCACGTGGCGCCAGCGGGCGGCGGGACGGCGACGGGCGTGAAGGACGTCGTCGTGTTGCCGACGCCTAGCTGGCCGAGGGTGTTGCGGCCCCAGCAGAAGAGCTGCCCGCCACTGCGCAGGCCGCAGGCGTGCCCGAAGGGGCTGGGGTTGAGCGAGAGCGGACCGACGCGAGGGGTCGACCGGCCGGTGAGGGCGATCGTCGTCCAGTCCGTCGCGCTGCTGACCGGAGCTGGCGCGGGCAGCACCACGCCGCCGTCTGTCACGGGCAGCTGACTGCCGGTGCCCCCGCACGACAGCCCGCCGTCTGCCACGCCGCAGCCGCCCGTGCTCGACACCGCGAGCGCGCTCCACGGGCCATCGAGTGGGGCAGGCGTGGGCTGACTGCCGGTGACGCCGCGTCCCAGGCCGCCGTTGCTCGACACGTTGTCACCCCAGCAGTCGAGCCCATCGTTCGTCGTGAGCGCGCAGCGGAGGCGGTGTCGGCCGATGACACGCTCCAGCGGAGACGTCGCCTCGACGTCGATGGGGGTCGGCGCCGATGCGAAGGGCACCTTCGCGCCCCACCGGCCGTCTCGCCGCCGCCCACACCGCCCGCCGCTCCGCCAGCGCTCGAGCCGCCGCCCGCTCCGCCGTCCATGCTGCCGACGGGCGCAGGGCAGGCGGACACGAGCGTCATGAGTGCAACCCACTTCAGAAGCCGCATGGTCGAGTCCTCACTGTTCGATGCAGTAGAGCCGTCGGGGGAAGGAGCACGGCCCGGTGCCGTCGTCGGTCCACCCGGGAACGGTGGTGGCGCCGATGGTGCCGAAGCGGCCGTTGCCCGCCCCGGTCTGCCAATCCGTGCAGGCGGGCGCCGAGTACACGCCGGAGTTGTTCGACCCCGTCCAGACGAAGCCGGCGACGGCGCTGCCCAGCTCGGTGAAGCTGATCGTGCGCGGCTGGCCGTTCGCGACGAGCTCGGCGTAGTTGTTCGCGACGAGGAGGATGCTGCTGGCTGACCGCCGGTAGTACGGCACCGTCGACTGGGTGATGCGGTCGCGAGCGTTGACGGTGCTGGTGCTGAGCCACGCCTTGTAGGTGCCTGAGAGCGCGCCGGCCTGGGCACGGCCCTGACAGAGCGCGTCGGCGGACGCGGGCCCACCGAAGTCTCCGCCGTAGGTGGTGCTGGTGACGAAGATGCGCTTGCCGCGAACGCAGACGCCGCCGCGGCAGAACGAGGCCGGGGCGCACTGGGAGTCGTTGTTGCACGCGCCGCTCGTGCACATGAGCGTGGTGGCGTTGCACCGGTACGGCGCGCAGACCTCGGTGGTCGGCGGCTGGCCGATGTTGGCTGGGCAGTCGTTGGTGAGGCCGTCGCACGACTCGGCGAGGTCGCACGTCGACACGGCAGGCCGACACACCGTCGTCAGCTTGACGTCGGCAGGGCACGCAGGCGCAGTACCGGAGCACCGCTCCTGGCTGTCGCACACGCCGGCCGATGGACGGCAGACCTGGGTCGACGGCGAGAGCGTGTCGACGGGGCACGTATCGGCGGCGCCGGAGCAACGCTCCTCGACATCACACGGCCCTGCGGCGGCGCGGCAGACGGTGGTGTTGGGGGCCCGGACGTCAGCGGGGCAGGCGGTCGAGCTGCCGGAGCACTGCTCCTCGACGTCACACGGCCCGCGCGCGGTGCGGCAGGGCGTCTGTGCCGGAGCGAGCGCATCGGAGGGACACATCGCGCCGGCCCCGCTGCAGCGTTCCTCGGGGTCGCAGGCGCCGGCGGAGGCCCGGCACACGGTGGCGCTGCTCGAGAAGACGTCGGGAGGACACCCCGGCCCGCCCCCCGAGCAGGTCTCGGCGACGTCGCACGGCCCCGCGCTCGGCCGGCACGTCGTCGACGACGGCAGGAGAGCGTCCATCGGGCAGAGGTCGTTGGCGCACCGCTCCTCGGCATCACACGGGCCCGCGGCGGGGCGGCACACGGCGCCGTTCTGCGCCCGGCCACACGCGCCTGCGCCGTTGCAGGTACCCGTGTCACACGAGCCCGGAGCCACAGGGCACTCATTGTCCGGGTCGGTCGCCTCGGTGATGGGCGCGCACAGGCCGTCGGCGGCGCCGGTCTCACTCGCGATGCAGGCCGTGCAGCTGCCCGTGCACGCCGATTCACAGCACACGCCGTCGACGCAGAACCCCGACGCGCACGAGGCGTTGCTGGTGCACGCGCTGCCACGGGCTGCGGGCTGTCCCGCGTCGGCCGCGCCACCGTCCGAGCTTCCGCCGCCGCTGGATCCGCCCGCCGCGGTTCCCCCGGCGCCGCCCCCTGCGCTTCCTCCGCCAGCGCCGCCGTCGGGTTCACCGACGGGTGGACCTCCGCACGACACGACGACACCCACGCCGGCCGCCATCAGCAGCCGGACGACCCACTGCACGGTCCCTCGCATGGCCGGGACAGAGCCCTGACCCGCCAGGACCTTTCAGGGTCGATTCGGGGTCAGCCGTTTTCGACGACCCTGCGCTCGAAGTGACCCATGGCGAGGGTGTCGGTGTCGAGGGCGGCCATGGCCGAGGCAAGCGAGGGCTCGTGCTGGCTGCGCTCCATGGCGGTGTGCGCCGAGGCGAGGTCAGCCCACGTGACCAGGTCGACCCAGCGGTCCTGCTGGGCGTCGTAGAACGCAGCGCGGGCGAGGAAGCCGGGTTGGGTCTTCACCCAACGGCCCATCGCCTCGAGGCGCTGCTGCTGCTCGGCGACGGGGCGCTTGTCGGAGAAACGGAAGCTGACGATTTCGTACACCATGTGGAGTCCTCTGAGGTTCGGACGCGTTCGTTCGCGACCGAACGCACCATCGACGGAAACAGTGCCATTTCGTGGCACCATTGTGCGTCGAGGTGTTGGTCATGCGCATCGAAGACGAGGTGATGGGGCTCCTCTCCAGCCGCGAGGTGTGGACGGGGCAGGCGCTGGCCGACGCGCTGGGGGTGTCGCTGCGGACGGTGCGGCGCGCGCTCGGGCGCCTCGAGGAGCAGGGCGTCTCGCTCGAGACCGAGGTGGGGCGCGGCGGCGGCGTGCGCCTCGTGGGGGCCGGCCTCCACCGGCTCAAGCTCGATCACCGTGAGGTCATCGACCTGTTGTTGGCGCTGGCCATCGCCGAGTCGCTGGGCTCTCCGTTGCTGCTGAAGAGCGTGCGGGCCCTGCGGGCGAGGCTGGGCGCGGCGTTTCCACCGCAGCAGCGTCGCGTCATCAGCCGGCTGCGTACGCGCGTCTTCGTGGGAGCGCCTGCTTCGGTCCGGGTGGCGTCGACGTGGCGTGCACCCCGCCCGCGCGTCGTCACGGTGCTGCAAGATGCCTTCTTCGCCCGGCGATGCCTGCACGTGACGTACGTCGACCGCGCCGGACAGCGGACGAACCGTGAGGTGGAGCCGCAGGCGCTCCTGCTCAACGCGCCCGTCTGGTACCTGCTCGGCTGGGACCGGCTGCGCGGCGCGGGCCGCGTCTTCAGGCTCGACGCGATGGAGGCGGCGGGCGCGACGTCGCTCGGCTTCGCAGAGCGCGCCCCCGAGACGTTGATGGACGACCTGGAGCGATTCTTCCACCCGCTGTGAGCTGGAGCCGAGGGCCAGACGTGCCCCACTCCGGGCAGGAGCCGTTCACGTTCGAATCTCGATGAACCAGGAGGGAGCTGTGGTGACTGTCACCGAAAGGTCCTCGTCCGAAGCACAGTTTCGCGGGGTCT
>JANRKQ010000220.1:0-4145 GCA_033763395.1 Myxococcaceae bacterium | reverse complement strand
CGTCGGGTGCTGCACCGAGCCCCGTACGGCAGGCCCGGCGCGCTCGCTGTCGAGGTCGAGGTACAGCCCGCCACCGCGGGCTCCCACCAGGCGCAGCTCCACCCTGAAGCGTTTGCCGCCGTCGAGCCCCAGCCTCGTCGCGAGCGCCCGAACAGGCGACGCGGCGCGCGCGGCGGCCACCCGGCTCGAGAGGAGCGCCGCCAGGCGCTGCATCGCGGGCGTCGGCGCCAGGAACCGCTCGAGCCTCACGAGCTGCTCGAGCGCGCCCTCGTGCTGCAAGGCGCGCTCGACGTGCGGCATCAATGCGTCCACCGAGGCCTCGGAGCCCTCGAGGGCGAGCACCGCGAGCAGCTCGAGCGGCACCACGAGGGTGGCGACCGCCGCCGCCTGCGCGCCGCGGACGAGCGCCGGGCGCTTGCTGACGGCGCGTAGACTCGCCGCCTTCTCCTTCGAGCCCCACGCGTACTGCGCCTCGAAGGCCTTGAGGGCGTCCACCGCATCCCTCCACGCCGAACGCAGGTGCTGCTCGTCCGCCGCGACGGTCGCGGTCTCGAGGAAGATGAAGGCGCAGCGCCTGCGGCCCTGTTGGCGCTCGTTCGGCGCGGGTTCATCGGCCCACCGCGGGAGGGCCTCGAGCAGGGCGCGGGCGCGGGCCGCGTCGAGCGCGGCGGTCGACCTGGCGAAGCGGTACCAGCTCCAGTCGAGGAGCTGCAGCGCCGTCTCGACGTCGACATCTCTCGACGGAAACAGGCCCTGCTGTCGTCGCTGCGCCTTCGTGCTGGCCACCATGACCTCCCGGGCTCCTGCTCGCCCAGCAGTGTGCGCGCTGCGCGGCCCGCTGTCGTGGCCCACTGTTGGTGCTGCTGCTCGGGTTTCGCTCGAACGAGGATGGGCGCCAGGCGGCCGCGCCCACGAGGCGGAGCGGAACCAGAGGCGGTCGTGCGACGCACGAAAATCAGTCGCCCCCTGTCTCGTCACGACTCGCACGTCGCAAACGACGATCGATCGACCGAAGCCGAAGCGGGTGGCGCGGGCACGTCGCAGGGAACGGCGTTGAGCCTTTCAAGGCCGCTGGTCGTGCCTCGTCGTGTTCTCGTTTGGTGAGCAGCGGGCGGCGGCGCAGTGTGCAGCGATGATGCCGTCGCGCGCTCTCGTGACGCAACCGATCGCCCGTCGCGCCGATACTCCCTCGTGCTCCTCGTCGTCACCCGTCACCTATCCCTCACCCGCCGCGCGACGAAGCGGCTCAGCGGAGGGCGCTCGCGAGTCGTGTGTGTGAGCGTGAGGTGCAGCAGAAGGCGCTGCTCGCCGCTGTCGTGTCGCCCTGGCCGTCCTCCACTCTGGGAGGCGCCAGGAGCGTCACATGCACTGCGCAGGTCCTCGTCGGCTGATCGTCGTCGTCCTTCTGTCGTCAGGTGTCGTCGCCGCCCAGTCGCCGTCGGGTGCGGCGAGCTTCGCCAATCGTGGTGTCGGCCTCGGCCTCGGCGCCGTGAGCGTCTTCGGGCAGGACCCGTCGGTCCCTGACGCGGTGTTTCCGCTCTGGCTCGAGTACGCGTCGTACGTCGACGGCGGTTTCGAAGTGTTCGGCCGCGTTCCCATCGCGCTGGCCAGCGTTCGCGTAGGCGCCGACACCCCCGACGGGAGGGGCCTGGTGCTCACAAGTGGCCTTCAGCTCGGGGTCCGGTACCTGTTGCTCGAAGAGGGCGTCCGTCCCTTCGCTTTTCTCCACGTCGGCGGGCTCATCGTGGCCCGTCAAGCCGCGCTCGGTGACAACCTGCTGGTGGGCCCGGGCGCCGGCGCGGGCCTCGAGGTGTTCGTGGTGTCATCGCTGTCGCTGCAGGCGCGCGTCTTCGCAGACTGGTACGTGACGCTGAACGCCCCGCAGCGCTTCAGCGTGGGTGGCACCGTCACGGTCTCGACGTATTTCTGAGCCCGACAGCCGAGGCCGCAGAGCTCGAGGCCCGCTTGGAGGCTCCAGAGACGAAGCGACGTCACTCGCTCAGTTCAAAGACGAGGAGCCGTCTGGCTGGCGGCCCCTTTTCCTCAGGTGCCCAGGGCAGATCGGCCGCAAGCGCCATGATGCCTGGAGCGCGGCCAGCGAGATGAGAGACGAACGTGAAGTCGGGAACAGCGGCGAGTGAATCGAGCCACGCGCCATCAGGCGGCAGTGCGAGGAGTCGACCGTTGCGCCAGAAGACCGCGCCATGTGCCTGGGTTCCGAGCACTGGTGACGTGTAGTACCCCTCGAGCATCGGCCCGTGGAGAACGGTGCCAGCTGGCTGAAGCGTCGCCACACGGCAGCGCGAGGGCAGGACGTTCTCGAGTTCGATGAGGCGCAGCGTCGGGCCAGGTACTCGCAGTCCGTGTGAAGGCCACCTCTCTCGGGCACGCCCGTCTCTGTCCAGCAGTCGCGTCTCAAAGGCTCCGTAGCCCTGGATTCCCGCCAGGAAGGAGCCCGCTTCGGGTCCTGGAGCCGTTTCACCAAAGGGTGCTGGCTCGGTTTGAAAGACCAGTTGACCCGAGGAGGCGTCGAAGCCGAAGCCGACTCCGACCCCACTCGACACTTCCGTGAAGACGGCAAGCAGCCGATCGCCCGAGATGCACAGACCCGAAGCGGTCATTCGCCAGGAGGTGGCTTTCCACGGCGCTTTCGGTCGAACCGCCCAACCTTCGCGTGCTCTGGCTTCTGAGACGTAGCCAGAAACTGTCGGTGGAAATGGAACAGTGCCCTCCCACAGCAGGCTTCCGTGTGCGTCGACTCGGCTGATCCGCCAGAACGGAGGAGCGTGAGAGGCGATCAGAAAGTCGCCCTCGGCAGACGCGCGCAGTCTCACCGGCGAGCCACTGAACTCAGGGAGTCTCACCCGAGTCGCGTCGTGCGAGATCAACTCGGTTGGTGTGAGGGCCCAGCCGCAGTCGAAGCTGCGTATGTCGAGGTCCTTCACGAGCGGCCTGAGACCCGCCCTGGCGACCTGCTCGATGCTTGTCGCAGTCGCGACAAGCAGCTGCTCGTCAACCTGCTCGACCGCGATGATCGGCTCTGTCCGGTCGAGCGAGACGAGCCGCGTCGCTCGCACGCCTCAGTTCCCGAACACCATGCCCGCGCGCGACAACCACTCGGCCACCGGCCCGGGCACGATGCCGAGCGCCACCGTCGCGATGGCCGAGGCCACCAGCGCCACCTCCGTCGTCCAGTGACGGAACGGCGCGGGCGCGTCGGCCGGAGCCGGCCGCATGAACATGTAAACGACGACGCGGAGGTAATAATACGTGCCCGCGACGCTCGAGAGCACGCCGACGACGGCCAGCCAGATGAGGCCCGCGTCGACGGCCGCGCTGAAGAGGAACAGCTTGCCCAGGAAGCCCACCGTCGGCGGCACGCCCGCCAGTGACAGCATGAAGGCCGCCATCGCCGCCGCCCACCCCGGCTGACGCTGCGCCAGGCCCGAGAGGCGCTCGAGGTCCCACGTGTTCCCGCGCGTCTCGTCTTCACGGCGCTCGATGGCGGCCAGCGTGCCAAACGCGCCGATGGACGTCACCGTGTAGCCGAGCAGGTAGAACAGAATGCCCTTGTAGACGCTCGCGTTGACGGCGCCCGCCGCCAGCAGCGGAGTGGCCGCCAGCACCCCCCCCGCGTCACCCGCCTTCGCGGACGGCGGCACGAAGAGGGCCGTGACGCCCAGCAGCAGGTAGCCTGCGTGCGCGATGGAGGAATACGCCAGCATGCGCTTCACGTTCCGCTGCGGCATCGCGAGCAGGTTGCCGGCCACCATCGTGAGCAGCGCGAGCAGCGAGAACAGGGCGAAGGGCACCTGCGGGTCGAGCCCGTGCGTCAGCGCGAGGAAGGTGCGCACCAGCGCGACGAAGGCCGCGGCCTTCACGCCGACGCTCATGAGGGCCGTCACCGGCGTGGGCGCGCCCTCGTAGACGTCCGGCGTCCACATGTGGAAGGGCACCGCCGCCACCTTGAAGGCGAAGCCCGCCAGCACCAGCCCGAAGCCCGCGTAGACGAGGCCCGAGCGCGTGGCCATCGCGCCTGGCAGCGCCGTCGCCAGGTCCGACAGCCGCGTGGTGCCGGTGGCGCCGTACAGCAGGGCCGCGCCGTAGAGCAGCAGCGCCGCCGCGAAGGCCCCGAGGATGAAGTA
>JANRKQ010000219.1:0-67866 GCA_033763395.1 Myxococcaceae bacterium | reverse complement strand
CATTTCGTGAAAGACGTACGCCGACAGGGACGAGGCGCCGAAGGTGCCCACCAGCCGCGCGAGCCGTGACGTCGTCGACGCCGGCCGGGTGACTTCGATGAGCCGGAAGAGCGCCACGAGCGACAGCACCAGCGTCCACCGTTGCGCGGCGTTGGCCGGGTTGTTCGCCCAGAAGTCGTGCGGCGGGTAGGCCTCGCGCCAGAACCCATCGGTCGCCCACAGCGCTGCGCCCACGCCCCACAGGAGCGCCCACCAGCGCCACAGCGGCGCTTCGGCCCGGAGCGTCGCGGCCATGCTCGTTCCAGCGCTCGACGGCTGCAGCATGCCCACGGTCGCGCCGAACGAGGCGCCGAGGAAGACGTAGCCGCTCCACGGAAACAGGGGGAACGTGGTGCCGTGCGTCGCGTCGATGAGGCCCACCTTCCGCGTGGCGAAGATGGCCCAGACGCCGTCCACGTGCTCTGCGAGCGGCGAGAGGGCGAACACCAGCCCTGCCAGCCCGAGCATCAACCAGCGCAGCACCTGCGGCCGGCTCGCCAGGCCCACGAGCAACGGCAACACCAGCAGCAGCGACAGGCCGATGCAGTGGAGAATGTCGATGCGCAACAGCCACTTCGGCTCGCGCCACGTGGGGAACCACACGGTGTTGACGAAGCTGGCGACCAGCAGCACCTCGCCGATGCGCTTGAGCGTCTTCAGGGCCTGGGCGCGGCGCTGCGCCTTGACGTCTTTCGAAGAACGGGCGGAGCGGACCTGCACCAGCGCCAGCGCGAAGCCCGCCGAGAAGATGAACGACGGCGCCACCAGCCCGTCGATGCGCACCAGCCAGCTGTAGAGCGCGTCACGCGCCAGCTCGGGCTTCAGCAGCACCAGCGAGTGCGTCTGAATCATCACCACCACCGCGACGCCGCGGAGCCAGTCGAAGGCATGAATTCGTCCAGAAGCGCTCACGGCCGACGTCACTGTACCCGTGGCTCTGGTGCCGTGCGCCGTAGTAAGCGCTCGGCGCATGGGCGCTTCGAACAAACCGTCTGATCCCACCAAGCTGCCGGTCCCCTGGAAGGGCCGCACCACCACCGACATCGTGCACCACGACACCGAGTGGGGCACCGGCACGAAGGGCCGCGGCGGCGGCAAGGTGCCGAGCGACTTCGGCTGGGGCACGAACCCCAAGCAGCACCAGGAAGAGCGCGGCGCCGGCGAGGCTGACAAGCCCATCTCGGAGTAGCTCGCAGGCCGTGAGCCAGACGCGCTGATGCGGCTGCTGGCCCCGGTCCTGCCGCCGCACGTGTTCTCACCACCGTCAGGTCGCGCGCGGCTCCGGGTGCTTCGCGAAGGCGCGCAGGGCAGAGACGAGGCCCAGCGCCATGCACGCGGCTCCGAAGAAGAACGAGACGCCCGGCAGGGCCACCGGGGCCCGCGCGCTGATGAAGTAGCTGAAGAGGCCCGTCGCCACCGGCGGGCCGATCACCTGCGTGAGCGAGGTGAGACTCACGAGGCCACCCTGCAGCATGCCCTGCTCATTGGCGGGCACCGCGCGCGACAGCATCGCCTGCACCGCCGGCCCCGCGATGCCTCCGAGCGCTCCGAATGGAATGATGCAGTAGGTGACGAGCCCCGAGGGCGAAAGGCCGTAGCCGATGAAGGTCGCGATGCCGACGAGGCCCGCGAAGAGAAAAGCGCGGCGCTCTCCGAGGGCCGGCACCACGCGGCGCACCAGCCCGCCCTGCACCAGCGCCGCGGCCACGCCCACGATCGCGAGGGAGATGCCCGCGTCCTTCGCGGTCCACCCGTAGCGGTGCGCCGTCGTCAGCACCCAGGTGCTCTCGAGCGCGCGCTGGCCGAGGTTGAAAAGAAAGGCCGTCGCCGTCATCGCCAACACGATGGGGTACCGGCCGAGCCCGGCGAGGGTGCCGAAGGGGTTGGCGCGGCTCCACGAGAAGGGCCGTCGCAGCTCGCCCGAGAGGCTCTCGGGCAACACGAAGAAGCCCCACGCGGCGTTGGCCATGGTGAGCGCCGCCGCGACGAAGAAGGGCAGCCGCACCGCGACGGAGCCCAGCACGCCGCCGAGGAGCGGACCGACGATGAACCCCAGGCCGAAGGCGATGCCCACCAACCCGAAGCTCTGCGCCCGCTTCTCGGGTGGCGTGACGTCAGCCACGTACGCGGTGGCCGTGCCGATGCTCGCCCCGGTGAGCCCCGAGATGAGGCGGCCGATGAAGAGCCAACCCAACGACGGGGCGAAAGCCATGAGCAGGTAGTCGAGGCCCTGGCACACGTTCGAGGCCAGCAGCACGGGCCTGCGACCGAAGCGATCGGACAAGCCGCCGATGACGGGCGAGAAGACGAACTGCATCGCGGCGTACGAGGCGATGAGCCAGCCGTACCAGCGCGAGGCCACTTCCTCGGGCACCTCGCCGGGGGTCGAGAACGCCTGCATGAGCGCGTCTCCGTGGCCTGCGAGGGCGCTCTCGGCGAAGCCCTTCACCAGCTGCGGGACGATCGGAATCAGCAGCCCGATGCCGAGGATGTCGAGGAAGAGCGTGACGAAGATGAAGCCGATGCCGGCTTTTCGCTCGGGCGCCATGGACCGGGTCGTTCGTTAACGCAGTCGCCGACCCGCGACGACGCAGAAAGTACACGTGGCCGTCGCGCTGGTGACGCCGGGGCTCTCAGCCCGTCGCGAGAGGCGCCCCGAGCGTCGACAGCAGCCGGTCCGCCTCGGCGCCGGTGGGCCCCTGCGGGTCGAACTTCTTCGCCTGCTGCAGCGCGAGCCGCGCGACCTCTTTCTGCCCTTTGAGCTTGTACGCGACGCCCAGGTTGAGGTGCACCAGCGCGTTCTCGGGGTCCATCTCGAGCGCTTCACGGAACGAGGCCAGCGCCACGTCGAGATCGCCCGACAGGAGCGCCTCTTTGCCCGCGGTGATGCGCTTCTCGCTGTCGTTCACCAGCTCGACGTCGATGACGGCGCGGCCAGCGAGGTTGAACACGAGCATCCGGAGCAGGCCCGTCCAGTAGAACGTCGCGCCCTCGACGGCCACCACCGCGGCCAGCGGCAAGTCGGGCAGCAGCTGCTTGCCGCGGAACTTGAAGCGCACCTTCGTGTAGCGGCCCTTCTTCGTGAGCTGGACGAGCTGATCGCGGAACTTCTTGAGCGACTCTTCGACCTTCTTCGGGTCGATCTCGAAGGGCAGGGTGTTCTTCGGCAGCGCCTTCGGCGCCTCGTCTGCCGGGGCCTCGTCGGGCGGCTTCGGCGCAGGGCTCCTGGCGGCGGGCTTCTTCGGCTTCGGGCTCGTGCGGCGACTGGCCATGGGACGTACGTTAGAACGGCGCTGGCGCTTCGCCACTGGCTCGACGACCGGGGTACACTCCACGGCCATGACGATGTTCCAGGAGTCCTTGAGGGCCTTCCTCAAGCCCGTCACCCAGTATCTCGATGACGAGACCGTCTCGGAGATCATGATCAACGGCGAGAAGGACGTGTGGATCGAGCGCAAGGGGCGCCTCTACAAGACCGACGCCGTCTTCACCGAAGAGGGCCTGCTCGGCGCCGCGCGCAACATGGCCCAGTACGTCGGCCGCCCGCTGTCCGAAGATCGCCCGCGCCTCGACGCCCGCCTCCCCGACGGGAGCCGCATTCACGTCGTGCTGCCGCCCATCGCGCGCAAGGGCACGACGATCTCCATCCGCAAGTTCTTCCGCGACAAGCTCACCCCCGAGAACCTCATCAAGTTCGGGTCGATCACCCCGCCCATGGTGCGCGTCATCGAGGCGGCGGTGCGGGTGAAGCTCAACATGCTCGTCTCGGGGGGCACCGGCTCGGGCAAGACGACGCTCCTCAACATCCTCTCGTCGCTCATCCCAAACGACGAGCGCATTCTCACCATCGAAGACTCGGCCGAGCTGCAGCTCAACCAGGAACACCTCGTGCCCTTCGAGTCGCGCCCGCCGGACAAGTTTGGCAAGGGCGAGGTGAACATGGGGCACCTGCTCCACTCGGCGCTGCGGCTCCGGCCTGACCGCATCATCGTCGGCGAGGTGCGCGGCGGCGAGGCGTTCGACCTCATGCAGGCGATGAACACGGGCCACGGCGGCTCGATGGCCACCACGCACGCCAACACACCCACCGAGTCGCTGCGCCGCATCGAGTCGTTGTGCCTCATGAGTTCCGTCGAATTGCCGATGGTGGCCGTGCGCGCGCAGGTGGCCGCGGCGATCAACTTCGTCGTGTGCTGCGAGCGCCTGCAGGACGGCTCGCGCAAGACGATCGCCATCAGCGAGGTGCTGCCGCTCAACGAGAAGGGCGACTACCGCACGCAGGACTTGTGGCTCTACACGCCGGTCACCAAGGACGAGCAGGGCAACGTGCTCGGGTACCACGCGCCCACGGGCATTCTGCCGACGTTCCTCATGAAGGCCCGCGCGTACGGCTTCACCGATCTCGACGAGGCCTTCTTCGATCCCGCCACCTACGGCCTGCCGCCACCGCCGCTCGTGCACGGCGTGGGAGAGAACGTCACCACCCACTGGGCCCCCTCGCTCAAGCACCGCGAGAAGCACCTGCCGGATCCCGACGAGTACGCCGAGCAGTACCGGGCCTTCGAAGAGAAGCTGCAGGAGGACGCGCGGAAGAAGGCTTCAGGTCAGGCGGCGAAGGGCCCCAGCGTGCAGGTGCCGGCAGGTCCGAAGCCAGCCGCGGCGCCCCCAGCCCGGCCGTCACAGACCGCGGCGCCAGCCCGACCTGCCGCGCGAGACGACGCCACGCCGCCGCCGACCCGCAACCCGCTGCTCGCGAAGAAGCCGGCCGCCTCCGAGACGGGTGAAGAAGAGCCCGCCGCCGAGCCCGAGGAGTCCGTCGAGGTTGACGAAGCCCTCATGGCCGAGGGAGCCGGTGACGGAGACGGCACCAACATCAAGGCGTACCCGCAGCCGCCCGCCAATCGTCGGCCACCCGGAGCCGCACCGCCTGCGCGCCCCCAGGGGGCCACCGCCCGGCCTCCGTCGGCTCCGCACCGCGCGATTCCGCCCAAGCGCTGAGCGCAGAGGGCTGGCCCGAGACGTTCACGCTCCGGCTGGTGCCAGGCGCGTTCACTCGAGGCCGTTGGCGGAGGGTTGAGCGTGTCACGGTCAGGCTCGCAGGGGGGGGCTCCTGGGCAGCGGAATCGCCAGCGGCGTTCGCCCCGGCTGACGGCGCGCGACTTGAGCGTGCGCCCCTGCTAACTCGCCGCTCCATGACGACCTCTGCCCGCGAGCTCGATCTCCTCTGCATCAACACGCTGCGCACCCTCGCCATCGACGTCGTCCAGAAGGCCGACTCGGGCCACCCGGGGCTTCCCCTCGGCGCCGCGCCCATGGCCTGGGTGCTGTGGAACCGGCACCTCAAGCACGCGCCGGCCGATCCCTCGTGGGCCGACCGCGACCGCTTCGTCCTCTCGGCGGGCCACGGCTCGATGCTGCTCTACGGGCTGCTCCACCTGCACGGCTACCCGCTCTCGTGGGACGAGGTGCTGAACTTCCGGCAGTGGGGCTCGAAGACGCCCGGTCACCCCGAGTACGGCCTGACGCCCGGCGTCGAGGCCACGACCGGTCCGCTGGGGCAGGGTCACGCGAACGCCGTCGGCATGGCGATGGCCGAGCGCGCGCTCGCGGCCCGCTTCAACAAGCCCGGTCACGCAATCGTCGATCACTTCACCTACTGCCTCGTCGGCGACGGTGACGTGATGGAGGGCGTGGCGATGGAGGCCGCCTCGCTCGCCGGCCACCTGAAGCTCGGCAAGCTCATCTGCCTGTACGACTCGAACGACGTGACGCTCGACGGGCCCGCGAAGCTGTCGTTCACCGAAGACGTCGGCAAGCGCTACGAGTCGTGGGGCTGGCAGGTGCTGCACGTGGCTGACGGCAACGGCGATCTCGACGCGATCGACTCCGCGATTCGCGCGGCGAAGGCTGAGACGGGCAAGCCCACGCTGATCGTCGTGAAGACGACCATCGGCTTCGGCTCGCCCAACAAGGCCGGCAAGTCGTCGTCGCACGGCAGCCCGCTCGGCAAGGACGAGATCGCGCTCACCAAGAAGGCCCTCGGGTGGGATCCCGAGAAGTCGTTGTGGGTGCCCGACGCGGCGCGCGCGAAGTTCCTCGAGGCGGTCGAGGCCGGCAAGAAGGCGCAGGCCACCTGGAAGGCGTCGTTCGACGCGTACGCGAAGGCGTTCCCCGAGCTGGCGCGCGAGTTTGAGCGGGTGATGAAGGGCGAGCTGCCCCAGGGCTTCAGGGACGGCCTGCCCACCTTCGCGGCGGGGACGGGCGTCGAGACGCGCACCGCGGCCGGTCAGGCGCTCAACGCCCTGGCGCTCAAGGTGCCCGAGCTGCTGGGTGGAGACGCCGATCTCGGCGGCTCGACGAAGACCGTGCTGAAGGACGGCGGCAGCTTCGACGGGCAGACCGGCGCCGGCCGCAACATTCACTTCGGGGTCCGCGAGCACGCGATGGCGGCCATCGCCAACGGCCTGGCGTACCACGGCGGCGTTCGGCCCTTCACCGCCACCTTCTTCTGCTTCAGCGACTACATGCGCCCGTCGGTGCGCCTGGCGGCGATGAACCACCTGCCCGTCGTGCACGTGTGGACGCACGACTCCATCGGCCTGGGAGAAGACGGCCCGACGCACCAGCCGGTCGAGCACCTCGCGGCGCTGCGGGCGATGCCCAACCTGCACGTCGTTCGCCCCGGAGACGCCGCCGAGGCCGCCGAAGCGTGGGTCTACGCGCTCGAGCGGAAGGAGGGCCCCACCGGGCTGGTCCTGACGCGGCAGAAGATCCCCGTGTTCGATCGCTCCACGTTCGCGCCGGCGTCGGGTCTGCACCGTGGCGGGTACGTCCTGGTGGAGGCGAGCGGCGGAACACCGAAGGTGCTTCTGCTCGGCACCGGCAGTGAGCTGCAGCTGTGCGTCAAGGCGCGCGAGGAGCTCGAGAAGGCCGGCCTTCCCACCCGCGTCGTGTCGATGCCGTGCCTCGAGCGCTTCCGCGCGCAGCCGAAGGACTACCAGGCCCAGGTGCTCCCGAAGGACGTGACGGCGCGCGTGTCGGTCGAAGCGGGCGTGACGTTGGGCTGGGAGCGCTATGTCGGCGACCGCGGCGTCACCATCGGCGTCGACGGCTACGGGGCCTCGGCCCCCGACAAGGTGCTCTTCGAGCAGTACGGCCTCACGGTGGCGAAGGTGGTGGCGGCCGCGAAGTCGCTCGTGTGAGCCCAACGAATGTGACACCTGTGTCACGACGGTCCGTGCTGGCCGCGTGAGCGCCGGGGCAGGGCCGAGCATCTGGTGGTGGGCGTTCGGCTACTTCGCCGCCTACGCCCCCTACAGCGCGCTGACGAAGGCCTTGAGCGACGGCGCGCTGGGCGAGCGGGTCTCGGGCAACGCGATTCTGCCGGTGTCGACGAGCGCGAGTCTGGTGGCGATGCTGGTGTTCATCTTCTCGACCGGCTGGTGGCGCTTCGCCTCACGGCGGCAGGTGGGGCGGTTCTCGGTGCCCACCCCGACGCGGTGGACGGCGCTGTCAGGGCTGTGCGGCGCGACGATTCTCACCACCACGACGCTCGCGTACACGTTCGAAGGCGTCTCGATCGTCTTCATGATGCTGTTGATGCGCGGCGGTGTGCTGTTGATGGCGCCGCTGGTCGATCTGCTCTCGGGCCGGCGCGTGCGCTGGTACTCGTGGGTGGCGCTGGGCCTGACGCTGTCGTCGCTGGCCGTGGCGACGCTGGGGCGGGCCGAGCTGCGGGTGTCGCTCCTCGCGCTGGTCGACGTGGTGCTCTACCTCGGGGCGTACTTCGTGCGGCTGCGCTTCATGAGCCGGCTGGCGAAGAGCGACGACCCGTCGGTGACGAAGCGCTACTTCGTCGAAGAGCAGCTCGTCTCGACGCCGGCGGCGCTGCTGGCGCTGGCCTGCTTCGCCCTCATCGGAGAGGGCGGGCTGGCGGAGTTCCGTCGCGGCTTCGTCGAGGTGCCCTTCTCGGCACAGCTGGGCTGGGCGCTGGTGATCGGCGTGTTGTCTCAAGCCACCGGCATCTTCGGAGCGCTCGTGCTGCTCGACGCGCGCGAGAACTCGTTCTCGGTGCCAGTCAATCGGGCCTCGAGCGTGCTCGCGGGCGTGGTGGCCACCGTGGGCATGGCGGCGCTCGCGCTGGGGAAACCGCTCGAGACGGCCGAGGCGGTCGGCGCCGGGCTGGTGGTGCTGGCGATCCTCGTGCTGAGCGTCACGCCGATGCTCGAGAAGCGGCGCCGTTAGCCAGCTTTCAGCTTCACCACCTGGCCGGTGATGGTCACCTGCGAGGGCAGCGGGGCGAAGAAGAACAGCACGCCCAGCACGCGGGCCCAGGGCGTGTACTGCGTCATGTGGTAGCGCACGCGCACCACACCGTCGCCGCCGAGCTTCTTCACCTCGGGAATGAGCGTCTCCTTGAAGCCGGACTCGAGGTCGGTGCCGATGACGTCGATGTTCCCGAACAGCAGCACGCCGGCGCGGTGCACCTGGACGAGGCCGAGCACCTCGTGCGGCGTCGCGATGTCACCCGCGGTGACGAAGATGTCCTGGCCGGGTTGGCCGGGCACGGCCGGCAAGCTGACCGAGTGCACCACGGTGCAACCCGAGAGCGCGGCGAAGGCGAGACAGAGCAGGGTGGTTCGCATGGGTGGTTACTCCAGGAAGACGATGACTTCGCCGGTGACGGTGACGTAGCGATCCTTGGTCTCGATCTGCGGGCTGCCCGAGAGCGTCGAGGCGACGGTGTTGTAGGCGCGCTGCGCCTTCTCCACGTCGGTCGACGGGTTCTCGTCGAGGAACTCGATGTTGATGACGCCCTGGCCGCCCATGCGCGCCGCTTCTTTCGCGAGCGCGTTGTGAATGGTGCCGTCGAGCTGGGCGTCGCCGAGGTTGCCGTAGCCGCCCCACTCCTGCCCGTACCCGCGCACCTGCACGAAGCCCAGGGTGCGGAACTTCCGCGGAGAGGTGCCCGTCGACAGGAACATCGTGTTGTCGGTCTGCGGCACGCTCGAGAGCCGAACGCCCAGCACCACGGCGTTGCACGACGAGAGCAGCGCGAGCGTCACCAGGAAGATGACGAGTCTCACAGGGGCGTCCCTCCGGCCGGCACGGGGACGGGGGCTGGCATTCCCGGCGCCACCGGAGCCGCGCCGCGGCGCACGCGCACGAGCTCGCCGGTGATCGTCACCTCGGCGGGCAGGGGCGCGAAGAAGAAGATGAGGCCGAAGATGCGCGCGAGCGTGGTGTAGTTCGTCTGCTGCACGCGCGTGTTGATGAGGCCGTCGGCGCCGGCGCGGCGAATCTGCCCCTCGACCTCGTTCACCGCCGTCGCGAGATCGGTGCCCGCGGGATCGGCGAAGCCGAACACCAACACCCCGCGGCGGGTGATCTGCACGATGCCGACGCTCTCGTAGGGCTCGGAGAGCCCTTGCGCGGTGATGAAGATCTGCCCCTGCTGCTGCTGGGTCGGCAGCGCCGTGTAGTTGACGGCGGTGCATGCGCTGAAGCCGAGCAGCAGCGCGAGCCCCGGGACTGCACGTCGTGTCATGCGCCCTCCCATCGCGAAGAAGACACGAGTGTCGGCGCGGTCGCGCGTGGACTCCAGACAATAGTGAGCGACGCCGTTACGAGGCGCAGCGATGTCGGTGCCGCTCTTCCCGCAGCCGGTCGATCTTCGACGCACGTTCGCGTTGCAGGCGCTCGGCCGGAGCGACCCCACGGCGTCGTTCCCGTCCGATGCGACCTTCCGCAAGCGCTTCGTGCGCAGCGGCGAGGTCGTCGAGGTCACCTGTCACACGGGTGACGCGGGGGTGTGGGCCGAGGCGAGCGGGCCAGGCGTTGAGGGCCTCCTCGCGGGGTGGCACCGGCGGCTGGCCGCCCACGAAGACGACGCGGCGCGCTTCGTGCCGAGGCAGCCGATGGTCGCGCGGCTCCACCAGCGGTTTCTGGCGCTCAAGCTCTGGCCGATGCCGTGGCTCTTCGACGTGGCGTGCGGCGCGGTGCTGCAACAGCGGGTGACGTTCGGAGAAGCCTGCGGGCAGTTCGCGCGCCTCGCCGAACGTTTCGGCCCCGGTGGCACCGTCTTTCCCTCGGCGCCCACGCTGCGGGACCTCCCCACCTTCGAGCTGCGGGCGCTGGGCATCGACGAGCAGCGGGCGCGAACCCTGCGCGCGCTCTCGAAGACCGAGGCGGAGCACCCCTTCCTGTCGATCGAGACGCCCGCCGCCGAGGTCGTGCGCCGCCTGTCGATGGTGCCCGGCATCGGCCCGTGGACGATGGGCATGGTGCGGGGCTTCGGCCTGGGTGACCCGGACGCGCTGGTGCCCGGAGACGTCAACCTGCCGCACCTCGTCTGCTTTGCCCTCGCGCGCGAGTCACGCGGCAGTGACGCCCGCATGCTCGAGCTGCTCGCGCCCTTCGAGGGCCACCGTTTCCGCGTGGTGCGGCTGCTCTACGCCGCGGGCCTCACCACGCCGCCGAGGCGCCGCTGACCGAGCATGGGGGCCCGAGCGTCCTTTTCTTGGCGACACGGCAGCGGCCACCTACACTCAAGTTGCCATTTCGCCGGGGTTTTTCCCGGTTCGACGAAAGAGCTTCGAAGATGCCCAAGAGCGTGCTGGTCGCCGACGATTCCATCACCATGCGCAAAGCCATCGGCATGGTGTTCGCGCACGAGGACTTCACCGTCACGATGGTCGACAACGGCGTCGACGCCATCAACAAGGCGCGCGAGCTGCGGCCCGACCTCGTCATCGCCGACTGCATGATGCCGGGCAAGACGGGCTACGACGTGGCGCAGGCCGTGCGCACCGACCCGTCGCTGGCGCACACGCCGGTGCTGCTGCTCGCGGGCACCTTCGAGCCGTTCGACGAGAACCGCGCGCGGGCCTCGGGCGCGAGCGCGCACATCGTCAAGCCCTTCGACAGCCAGAGCTTCATGGACCGCGTGCGAAACCTCGTGGGCATGGCGCCCGGCGCGGCGCCCATCAGCACCGTGTCTCCGGTGTCGACGGGCGCTGCACCCGTGGCGCGTCCGCCAGTGGCGCCGCCGCCGACGGGCATTCCGATGGGCACCCAGCCGGGCATCGCGCGTCCGCCGATGGGGCCGGGGCCGGGCATGCCGCGTCCGCCCGGGCCGGGGATGCCGGGCGGCATTCCGCAGGGCACGCAGCCGGGCATTCCGCGTCCGCCAGGGGTGCCGGGGCCGGGCATGCCGCGTCCGCCGGGGCCTCCGGGTGGCATTCCGCCGGGAACGCAGCCGGGCATGCGCCCGCCGGGAATGCCGGGCATGCCGCCGCCGGGCATGGCGCGTCCGCCAGGAATGCCGGGGCCGGGCATGCCGCCGCCGGGCATGGCGCGTCCTCCGGGAATGCCGGGGCCGGGCATGCCGCCGCCGGGAATGCCGGGAGGCTTGCCGCGCCCGCCTGGTGGTCAGCCGATGCCGGGGCAGCCGATGCGCCGCGACCCCTTTGGCCTCGGTGCGCCGCCCCCGGGAGGCCCGATGCAGGGCCGCCCGCCGATGCCCGGCCAGCCGATGCGCCCGCCGCCGCAGCAGGCGCCCACCGAGTCGCTCTCGCTCGACGACAAGCCCGCCGATGGGGGCGAGGCTGCGCTGCGCGCCGCACTCTCTGCCGCGTCGAAAGAGGTCATCGAGAAGATCGCCTGGGAAGTCGTGCCCCAGCTCGCCGAGACCATCATTCGCGAAGAGCTCGATCGCCTCATCAAGGAGCGCGAGGCGAAGGGGCTGGCGTGACCTTCCTTCCGTTGTCTTGAGAGTCAGATGTGTCAGAAAGCGGCGTCGATTCCACACGGGTCGACGCCGTTTTTCCGTTGGCCGCGTCGAGGCCCTTTGTCAGGCGAAAACACCATGAGCTCCGCTGAATTGTCGAAGTCGTACGAGCCCACCGAGGTCGAAGCCCGCTGGTCGAAGGAGTGGCTCGACGCCGGCCTCTTCACCGCCGATCCGGACTCGAAGAAGCCGCCGTTCTGCATCGTGCTGCCGCCGCCGAACGTCACCGGCAGCCTGCACCTCGGGCACGCGCTCACCGCCACCATCCAGGACATCCTGACGCGGTGGAAGCGCATGAATGGCTTCAACTGCCTGTGGCTCCCCGGCACCGATCACGCCGGCATCGCGACGCAGATGGTCGTCGAGAAGGAGTTGATGAAGACCGAGAAGAAGACGCGGCACGATCTCGGTCGTGAGGCCTTCCTCGAGCGCGTGTGGGCCTGGAAGAAGCAGTACGGCGAGCGCATCGGCCAGCAGCACCGGATCCTCGGCGCCTCGCTCGACTGGTCCCGCGAGCGCTTCACGATGGACGCCGGCGTGTCCGAGGCCGTGAAGGAGGTCTTCGTTCGCCTCCACAAAGACGGGCTCATCTACCGCGCCAACCGCCTCATCAACTGGGACCCGGTGCTGCGCACGGCGCTGTCGGATCTCGAGGTCGAGAACGAAGACACGAACGGCACGCTCTGGAGCATCGCGTACCCGGTCGAGGACTCGGCCGAGAAGCTCATCGTCGCCACCACCCGGCCCGAGACGATGCTCGGTGACACCGCGGTGGCCGTGCACCCCGAGGACGAGCGCTACAAGCACCTCATCGGGAAGAACGTCGTGCTGCCGCTCGTGGGCCGGAAGATCCCGATCATCGCCGACGGCCAGCTCGTCGACCCGAAGTTCGGCACTGGCGTGGTGAAGGTGACGCCGGCGCACGACCACAACGACTACGCCACGGGCCTGCGGCACGGCCTGCCGATGATCAACATCTTCACCGAGACGGCGTTCGTGAACGAGAACGGCGGGCCCTACCAGGGGCTCGAGCGGTTCGCCGCGCGCAAGAAGGTGCTCGAGGATCTCAAGGCCCTCGAGCTGCTCGTCGAGGAGAAGCCGCACAAGCTGCCGCTCGCGAAGTCACAGCGCTCCGGCGTGCCGGTGGAGCCGCGGCTGTCGCCGCAGTGGTACGTGAAGACGAAGCCGCTCGCCGAGCGTGCGCTGAAGGCCGTCGCGGACGGGCGCACCCGGTTCGTGCCCGATCAGTGGACGGCGACGTTCAACCGCTGGCTCGAGAACATCCAGGACTGGTGCGTGTCGCGGCAGCTGTGGTGGGGCCACCAGATCCCCGCGTGGTTCCCGGTCGGCCCCGACAGCACGGTGGACTTCGAGAAGTCGACGCCGGTGGTGGGCAAGGAGCCACCGGCCGAAGGCCAGTGGGTGCAGGACCCCGACGTGCTCGACACCTGGTTCAGCTCGGCGCTGTGGCCGTTCTCGACCCTCGGCTGGCCCGACGTGAACTCGAAGGATCTCAAGACCTGGTACCCCAACCAGGTGATGGAGACCGGCCACGACATCATCTTCTTCTGGGTCGCCCGGATGATGATGATGGGCCTGCACTTCATGGACGACGTGCCCTTCCGCACCGTCTACCTGCACGCGATGGTGCGGGACGAGAAGGGCGAGAAGATGTCGAAGACGAAGGGGAACGTCATCGATCCCCTCGACATCATCCAGGGCGCGCCGCCCGAGCGCCTGCCGGCGAGCATCAAGAACAAGTTCCCGAAGGGGCTCGAGCCGATGGGCGCCGACGCGCTGCGCTTCACGCTCGCGGCGCTCACGCAGCAGGGCCGTGACATCAAGCTCTCGATCGATCGCATCGGTGGCTACAAGGCCTTCTGCAACAAGATCTGGAACGCGGCGCGCTTCGCGCTGATGAACCTGGGCGACTTCCAGGAAGACGGCCGCGTGTTCATTCGGGAGCGCCCGCTCTCGCTCGCCGACCGGTGGATTCTGTCACGCCTCGACGTGGCCGTGCGCGAGACCGGTGAGGCGCTCGAGCGCTACGCCTTCAGCGACGCCGCCTCGACGCTGTACCAGTTCCTCTGGGGCGAGTTCTGCGACTGGTACATCGAGCTGTCGAAGGGCTCGCTGTACGGCGACGACGCGCAGGCGAAGGAGTCGACCCGCGCCACGCTCGTGTTCTGTCTCGACCGGGTGATGCGGCTGTTGCACCCGTTCGCGCCGTTCATCACCGAGGAGATCTGGCAGAAGCTGCCGATGGCGCGCACGGTGAACTCGATCTGCATCGCCGAGTTCCCGAAGCCCGATGAGCGCCTGCGCGACGAGACCGCCGAGCGCACGATGGAGCCGCTCATCACGGTGATCGACGGCGTGCGCACCATTCGTGGTGAGTCGAACCTGGCGCCGTCGCTGCGCATCGAGGCGATGGTGCAGAGCGACGACGTGACGGTGCGCGGTACCGTCGAGACCTACAAGCGCTACGTGATGCCGCTGTGTGGGCTGGCGAAGCTGTCGGTCGAGCCGCTGGGCACCAAGCCGCCGCAGGCCGCGGCCGAGATCCGCAAGGGCATGGAGATCTTCGTGCCGCTCGCCGGCATCGTCGACCTCGCCGAGGAGCGCGAGCGGCTCAAGAAGGAAATCGGCAAGTCCGAGGCCGAGATCGCGCAGATCCAGAAGAAGTTCGAGAACCCGAACTACGCGCAGCGCGCGCCCGCCGACGTCGTGGAGAAGGATCGCGCCCGCATCGCCGAGCTCGAGGGCCGGATCGGCAAGCTCCAGGACAACCTCAAGCGCATCGCGCCCGTCGAGGTGAAGGTGGCTCCGCCGGCGGCCGGGCCCGTGAACCTCGAGGAGGAGCTCAAAGAAGAGCTCTCTGGCGTCACCGTGCCGGCCGACCCGGACCAGCAGGTGAAGGAGGCGCTCGACAAGCTCCGCGAGGGCACGAAGGAGGGCCTGTCGTCGCAGGACCATCGCGACCTCGGCGTCGCCTACATGGGCATGGGCCTGGTCGATGACGCCGTGCGCGAGTTCAACGCCGCGAAGGAAGAAGAGGTGGCCGAGCGGCCGGTGAAGAAGAAGCCCGCCGCAAAGCCGAAGGCTGCGCCGAAGAAGACGCCCACGGCCACGAAGGCTTCCGGCAAGAAGCAGCCGAGCGCGAAGAAGGCGGCATCGAAGAAGAAGCCCGTCGCGAAGAAGGCGGCACCGAAGAAGAAGCCCGCTGCGAAGAAGGCTCCGGTGAAGAAGCCGTCGGCGAAGAAGCCCGCCCCGAAGAAGAAGCGGTGACCCACCCATGCGCGACCACTTCATCGAGCGACTGATCGACCTCGCCCTCGACGAGGATCTGGGCTCGGCAGGCGACGTCACGACCGAGGCGCTGGTGCCCGCGGCTGCGCACGGCAAGGCGGAGCTCTGGGCGAAGGAAGAGCTGGTGCTCTCGGGCCTGTCGGTCTTCGCGCAGGTGTTCAAGCGGCTCGATCCGTCGGTCGAGCTCGACTTCGATCTCGGCGACGGAGACAAGACGCTCAAGAAGCAGCGGGTCGCGAAGCTCGAGGGGCCGTTGCGCGCGCTGCTGGCGGGCGAACGGACGGCGCTCAACCTGGTGCAGCGGTTGTCTGGCATCGCGACCATGACGTCGAAGGCCGTCGGCGTCATCGGCAGCGTTCGCGGCACGAAGCTGCGCATCCTCGATACGCGCAAGACGACGCCGGGCCTGCGCGGCCTCTCGAAGGCGGCCGTTCGCCACGGCGGCGGCACGAACCACCGCATCGGGCTCTTCGACGGCGTGCTCATCAAGGACAACCACATCGCGGCGGTCGGCGGCTCGGTGAAGGAGGCGCTCAAGCGCGCGAAGGAGAACGCGCCGCGGCTGGTGAAGATCGAGATCGAGGTGACCTCGCTCGCGCAGCTCGAAGAGGCCATCGAGTCGGGCGCCGACATCGTGATGCTCGACAACATGACCGACGCGCAGATCGTCGAGGCCGTGCAGGTGGCCGATGGGCGCTGTGAGCTCGAGGTGTCCGGCGGCATCACGCTCGAGCGGCTGCCCGCGCTGGCGAAGTTCGGCGTCGACTACGTGTCGATGGGCGCGCTCACGCACTCGGCGCGCGCGATGGATCTGTCGCTCGAGATCATGACCCCGCGCGAGCACTCCCGCCCGCGCCTGAGGGTGCGCTGACGACGCTCAAGGGTCCGGTCGCGTCGAGACGGGCCAGCCCGCTCGCGCGTTGGGCGTTGGGCGACCGCGAGGCGCCGGAGCGCTCAGGACGCTGGCTATGAACGCACGGGGGCGTCGACGGTCTCCATGGAGAAGATGTCGACGTCGACCCCGGGACTGAACAGGTCGACGGTGCGAGCTCCGTTCGACGGCAGCCCTGCGGCATCGAGGAGCGCGGGGTTCACCTCGACGTCATGGGCGAGGTGGAGCGGGCAGGGCGCATGGTGCACGCGCGCGCGCAGCAGGGAAGATCCGCGCGTCGTGTAGAACTGGTACCGCTCGGCGAGGAAGAACTCGAGGCTGCCGGGCGGCGGTGGCAGAATCGGGGCACCGACGCGATAGCGCACCGAGAAGTCGCTCGCCTTCGGCGACGGCCAGCGTCGGCGCGACGTCCACGAGACGGTCTGCCCATCGTCCTCACACGCCATGTCGCTGCGGAAGTACGGCAGGTGCCAGAGCGTGCGCGCGGCCGCCACGGCGAGCGACGAGTGCGCGTCGAGGCTGAAGAACCAGACGCCCGGCTCCTGGCCGTCGAGGTGCACGGAGGTGCGCAGGTTGATCTCGCCGAAGGTCGTCGCCGTCGGCATCGACGGGAGCCAGTCGTAGGGCCGCACCCGCTGCATGGTGAACGGCACGAGGCCCACGAAGTACCGGCCCTCGAAGTCATCGAGCGTCAGCCGCGGATCGACGAGTGGGCGCAGCACCGACGCGGGCACTCCCAGTGCACGAAGAGCAGCCGGTGCCAACGCTGAGAGCCCTGGCGCTTCCGCTGTGGACGTCGGGTCGCCGCGACACGATCGATGGGCACGGTCGTCACCGCTGGGACAACACCTCGAGTACGGATCGCATCGACGCCTCGAGCGGCTCGATACCCGAGACCTTCAGGTGCGCGTGCTGCTTCGACGGCTCGACGTACGCGTCGTGCATCGGCTTCACCTGCCGGAAGAACTGCTTGTGCACCCCGTCGGTCGTCCGGCCGCGCTCGCGCACGTCGCGCTCGAGGCGACGGTTGAAGCGTACGTCTTCTTCACACTCGACGAACACCGCGACGTCGAACAAGCCACGCACGTTCGCGGCATCGAGAATGAGCGTGCCGTCGACCACCACGAGCGGGCGGGATGAGAGCGGCTCCGTGCGAGCCAGCCGGCGGTGGGTCGCGAAGTCGTAGATGGGCACCTCGACGCCTCGCCCGTCGCGGAGCGCCCGCAGCTGCGACTCGAGCAACCCGAAGTCGAGGCTCGAGGGGTGGTCGAAGTTCACGCTGCCGCCGTCACCGTCGAAGCGCGCGGATTGGTCGATGTAGAACGAGTCCTGCATGACGAGGCAGCCGTGCTCGTCACCGAAGGCCCGCACCAGCTCTTGCGCGAGCGTCGTCTTGCCCGAACCCGAGCCGCCTGCGACGCCCACCAGCACGCGCCGGCCCGAGGCGAAGAGCGCCCTACACCGTGCCAAAGAGTCGGTCACCGGCGTCTCCCAGTCCCGGCAAGAGGTAGCCGCGCTCGTCGAGGCCCTTCTCGATGCTCAAGGTGAAGATCTCGACGTCCGGGTGCGCGCCGAGCACCTTGTCGATGCCCACCTGCGCCGAGAGGATGGTGATCACCTTGATCGGCCCCACCTTGTATTGCTTCAGGCGGTCGAGCGCGGCGAGGCAGGTGTCTCCGGTCGCCAGCAGGGGGTCGAGGAGCATCAGCCGCCGGCCTTCCACCGTCTTCGGCAGCTTGAAGTAGTACTCGACCGTCTGGTTCATGAACTTGTCGCGGTAGATGCCGATGTGCCCGAAGTGCGCGAACGGCAGCATCTGCATGAAGCCGGGCAACATGCCTTCCGCGGCGCGAAGGACGGCGGCGACGACGACCTCTTCCTGCACCTTGAAGGCCGACGTCTTCATCATCGGCGTCTCGACCGGCGTCTTCGTGAGCGCGAGATCGCGCGTCGCCTCGTACGCGAGGATCGAGCCCAACTCGTTGAAGATCTGCCGGAACTCGTGCGGCGTCGCGTCCTTGTTCCGCAGGTGCGCGAGCTTGTGCTCGATGATCGGGTGCTTGATGACGTGAACGTTCTTCATGTCGGAATTCCCCTCGAAAAAGTCAGAACACCATGCCGTCGCTCTTGAGCGTCAGCGGCGGAAGGCCTCCGGGTCGCTTCTGCTTCGCGATGGCCCGCCCGGCGCTCCAGGTGCCGCCCTGCAGCACCCGCGCGAGCGGCAACTGTTGCTTTGTCTTGCCCATTCGGCGGCACACCTCGTCACCGACCCGATCGAGCAGCTGCACCGTGAGCGCGCGCCACTCGATGATCGCTGGATGTGACGCCTCGAGCTCGATGGTCGCCAGCGTGGGATCGCGCAGCGTCAACACCCCGAAGTCGAGGAAGAGGCCGCCGTTGCGGTACTCGGGCAGCCCGGTGAGCTCTTCGACGCCGGTGAAGCGCACGCCGCCGTGCTCGAGCGGCTCGACGAGCGAGTACGCGAGCCACTGGGAGAGCTTGTGAAAGGGAATCCACGCGTCGGGGCCGTCGCCGCGCCACGGCCAGACGTCTCCGAAGCCGATGCCCTCGAGCGTCACCCGCGCGGGCCACATGGTCGAGAAGCCGAAGAGGAGCAGCCGCAACAGCGACGTCGCCGCCACTGGCTGGGGCTGGGCGAGCAGCGCGTCGACCATTCCGCCCGGCCGTCCACCGCGGAACAGCGCCGGCGCCGAACGGAGCGACGTCTCGAGCCGCTTGAGCAACGTCGCGCGCCCCTCGAGGCCCGTCATCGGGTTCTGCGCCGAGACCTGCATGCCTTGCGACACGCGCGCGACGGTGAGCTTCGCGAGGCCCTCGGCCGTGACGCGGCGGGAGCCGTCGTGGCTGAACGCCCCCTCCATGAACATCGCGGCCGACGCCACCGCGAGCCCCTCGGAGCGTGAGTACGTCACGCCGTCTTCCACGTACGTCCACGCGGGTCCGGCGCCCGCGTCGAGCAGCACCGAGACGACGACGAGATCGACCAGCGCGCGGGCCTGCTCCACCCGGTCTGCAGGGCCCATCGTCGCCAGCAGCTTCGCCAGCCGATCGACACCGCCCGCCTTCAGGTGCTCGTACCGGCCATGAAACGGAATGTCGCCGCGCGGGTAGTTCTCGTTCGTCACCTGCATCACGAAGTCGACGCAGGGCCCGAGCTTCGAGAGGTCGACCGCGAAGGCCGTCTCTCCGGCGAGCGCGGCGTCGAGCACGTGTTGGGTCCGCGCACGAATGGTGGCCGGGTCGGTGATCGTCGCCAGCGCGCCAGACACCTGCGGCCAGGGCAGCTCACTCATCGAGGGCTCGCCCCTTCACCTTGACGAGGTCCTTCTTCTTCTTCACGCCGGTCGTCTTGTTGAAGTACCCGGCAGCCTTCTTCGCCTCCATCTCGACCGAGGCGTCCTGGGGGATCTTCTCGGGCGGGATCTCGTAGCGCCGCACCACCTTGATGCCGCTGCCGACGATGGCGTCGTGCTT
Organism: Myxococcaceae bacterium; assembly: GCA_033763395.1. GTDB lineage: Bacteria > Myxococcota > Myxococcia > Myxococcales > Myxococcaceae > Xiheimicrobium. The sequence goes on along the minus strand of JANRKQ010000219.1, from coordinate 48,343 downwards.
CATGTTCGACATCGAGATGAGGTTGTCGATGCGCTTGATGCCGAGCCAGTTGAGCGCGTCGGGCATGAGCTCCTGAAAGCGCATGTCCTGCACGCCCGCGACGCACTCGGTGCGGTGGAAGTACGTGGCCGCCGAGTCGCCGCCCTTCTGGCGCTTGCGCGCGTTGTAGACGAGGAACTTCGTCACCTCGCCGAGCGCGCGGCCTTCCTTGCGGAAGTAGACGATGTACCCGATGCCGCCCTTCTGGGCCGTCTTGATGCACTCCTCGATGCCGTGCACGAGGTACGGCCGGCAGGTGCAGATGTCGCTGCCGAACACGTCGGAGCCGTTGCACTCGTCATGCACGCGCACCGTCACCTCGACGTCGTTGCGGCCGATCAGCTTCTCGTCGCCGAAGATGTAGACCGAGGTCGAGCCGATGGGCGGCAGCATCACCTTGAGATCGGGCCGGGTGATGAGCTCGGGGAACATTCCGCCGGTCTCTTCGAAGAGCGCCTTGCGCAGCGGGATCTCTTCGATGCCGAACCGCTTCGCCACGCCGGGCAGGTACCAGACGGGCTCGATGGCCGCCTTCGTCACCGCCACGTCCTTGTTCGTCTTCACCACCTTGCCGTCGATGAAGAGGCGGCCCTGGTTGATGGCGTTCTCGAGCTCGGTCATCACCAGGTGCGCGCGCGTCACCGCGATGGTGGGCCGCACGTCCATGCCGGAGGCGAGCTCTTTCTTGAACGCCTGGTGCACGAGGTGGCCCCAGGGATCGAGCGAGACGATGCGCTCCGGGTCGTACCAGGACGGGAAGGGGCCGATCGGCGTCACGGGATCGGTGTTGGTGAGGTCGGGCCGGTGATCGGGGTCCATCTGGCCGGCGGCGAGCGCGAGCGCGCGGTAGATCGTGTAGCTGCCCGAGTGTGAGCCGATGGCGTTGCGGTGCAGCTTGTTGGTGAACGACGCGACGATGGGCCCGCGTACGTGCGGATCCTTCGAGCCCCACTTCACCTCGGGCGAGTCGCCGTAGATGAAGTGCGGGTGTGACGTGAGGACGATGTGGTTCTTGCGCAGCCGGTGAGACGAAGCGTTGGCCATGTGGGGGTTCCGGTGAGGGAAATCAGCTCATCCAGTTGAGGTCTTTGGGCATCGTCCACTTGCTGGTGACCTTCTTGAGGTCGGTCCAGAAGGCGAGCGACGCGGGCCCGGTGATGTCGCCCGAGCCGTACTTCGACTCGTAGGTGCCACCGAACGAGAAGGGCTCGCGCGGCACCGGCACGCCGATGTTGATGCCGATCATCCCGCTGTTCGCGCGGCGGGCGACCTCTTCGGCGATGGCGCCGGAGGAGGTGAAGACGCTGGTGGCGTTGCCGAAGTCGATGCCGTCGTCGATGGCGAGCGCCTCGTCGAGCGAGCCCACGCGCATGACCGAGAGGACGGGGCCAAAGAGCTCCTTCGTGGCCGCCTCGCTGCCCGGCTTCACGCCGTCGAGAATCGTCGGGCCCAGCCAGTTGCCGTTCTCGTAGCCGGGGAGCGGCGTGACCGTGCGCCCGTCGACCAGCGGCTTGCTCCCGTCCTTGACGCTGCGCGCGATGGCGTCTTTGAGGAACTCGACCTGCTGGCGCGTGATGATGGCGCCCATCGTCTCGCCCACGCGGTGCGCCGCGGCGCGCTCGGCCACCTTCGCGAGAATGCCGTCGACCTTGCCTACGGCGAGCACCACCGAGGCCGCCATGCAGCGCTGGCCCGCGCAGCCGGTGAACGAGTCGGCGATGCCAGCCGCGGCGATGTCGGGATCGGCGTCAGGCATCAAGATGATGTGGTTCTTCGCGCCGCCCAGACACAGCGCGCGCTTCCCGAGGCCCGTCGTGCGCGTGTAGACGGCCTTCGCGACCGGCGTGGAGCCCACGAAGCCCACCGCGCGCACCTCGGGGTGATCGATGATCGCGTTCACCGCGTCGACGCCGCCCTGCACGATGGTCAGCACGCCCGGTGGCAGCCCCGCCTTCGTGAAGCACTCACCGAGCACCTGCGACGTCATCGGCACCTTCTCCGACGGCTTCCAGACGAAGGCGTTCCCGAGGGCGAGCGCGATAGGCATCATCCACATCGGCACCATCGCGGGGAAGTTGAACGGCGTGATGCCGGCCACGACGCCCAGGGGCACGCGGCGCACCTCGCAGTGCACGCCGCGCGAGACCTCCATCTTCCCGCCTTGATCGAGGTTCTGCAGCGAGAGCGCGAACTCGAGCACCTCGACGCCCTTCATCACCCCGGCCTCGGCCTCGGCGAGCGTCTTGCCCGACTCGTACGAGATGGTGGCCCGCAGCTCGTCCATCCGCTCGAGGATGTTGGCGCGCACCTGGAAGAGCACGCGTGTGCGCTCCTTGATAGGCACCTGCGCCCACTCCTTCGCGCCGGCGGAGGCCCCCGCGATCGCCTCGTCGACGAGCGCGCGGTCGGCGCCCTTGAGCTCGAGCATCAGCTGCCCGGTGTAGGGGCTCGTGACGGTGTGGGGGCCCTTCTCGAAGCGCCACTGGCCCTTGACGAGGTGGGGCACGACGCGGCTGCCGGAGTGAATGCGCTGGTAGGGGTGCATGCGGGGGCGGGCACCCTACATGGTCCTCCCTGCGAGCAGGAGGGCGCTCCGTCGACGCCCGGCGTCATGGGGGCTCCGCGCCGCAGGATTTGCAGAGAAGCCCGACTCACCGTCGGCGGAGTTTTTTTCATCGCCCGATGGCTTCCGAAGACGGTATCTGTCGGTTCGTGCAATTGCGAATTGTTCTCAACATCAGCATGGTGATGGCCCTCGCCTGTACCAGCCCCGCGCCAGGTCCGACGCCGAACCCGGGCGGAGACCAGCTCCAGCGGCAGGCGCTCGAGACCTTCGACTCGGCCCTGGCTCGGCCGGCGCTCGAGCAGGCCGTCACGGACTTCGCGGCGCTGCGCGGCGCGGTGGACGGGTGGGCCCAGGCGGCTGCGGGCGCGGACGGGCAGGCGCTCACCGCGGCGAAGGCGGCGTTCGAGAAGGCGTTCGTCACCTGGCAGCGCGTCGAGGTGCTGCAGCTCGGGCCGCTCGGCGCAGCGACGCAGGTGACGGCAGGAGAGGGGCTGCGAGACGAGATCTACTCCTGGCCGACGACGAACCTCTGCCGGGTCGACACCGCGCTGGCGGCCAACACCGCGCCCGACGACGCGTACTTCGCGACGGCCCTCGTCACCTCGAAGGGCCTGGTGGTGCTCGAAGAGCTGCTCTTCAACCAGTCGTCCTCGAACTCCTGCCCGGCGAACGCCACCATCAACACCAACGGCAGCTGGGCGGCCCTGGCGGCGTCCCCCACGCTCCAGGCGCGGCGCAAGGCCTGGGCGCTCGGTGTGGCCCGGCACCTCGAGGCGACGGCCCGGCGTGCGCGTGACGGGTGGAGCGCCGCGGGCGGCTTCGGCGACAAGCTCAAGCAGGCCGGCTCGATGGGCTCGCTCTGGCGCACGCCCAAAGACGGCCTCGACGACGTCTACGCGGGCCTCTTCTACGTGGACCGCTGGGTGAAGGACTACAAGCTGGGGGCTCCGGCGGGCATCACGCCCGCGTGCATGGCGCAGTCGTGCCCGGCGCTGGCCGAGTCTCCGCGGGCCGCGCTGTCGACGAAAGCCATCGTGGAGAACCTGGTGATGGCGCGGGCCGTCTTCACTGGCTCGTTCGACACCTCCAGCAACGCCGTGTCCTTCGACGATCTGCTCGTCGAGCGCGGAGCGGGAGCGCTGAAGGACGAGATGCTCCAGAAGCTCGACACCGCCCTCGCAGCCGCGCGGGCGTTCGAGCGCCCAGTGTCGACGGCCGCCACGGAAGACCTCGACGGGTTGCAGGCGCTCCACGCGGCCGTCAAGGCGTACACCGATCTCTTCAAGTCGCAGTTCGTCACCACGCTGTCGCTCAAGGTCCCGAAGGAGGGGGCCGGCGACAACGACTGACGCTCCGAAGGGCCAACCCGCAGCTTCGAGACCCACCATGTACCGAGTCCTCTTGAGTCTGTTCGTCCTCGCCGTCACCGCCTGCGGCCCGATGGACATGCGCCCCGACGGGGGCGGCACCAGCGGCTGCATCGCCACGCTCAGTGGCGCGTACCCCGACGCGGGCTTCGCGACGAACGCAGCGGCTGAGATCAGCCTGCTCGGCAAGCTCAACGCCCTCAACGCGCCGATGCGCGCGGCGGAGCTGGACGCCGGCGTCACCGTCACCCGCACGCAGCTCGACGAGCTCAACACCGCCGGCACGCCGTCGCTCGCGAGCCTGACCGCCGCGGCTTTCCAGCCAGTGGTGAACGACACCTTCACCGCGTTCCTCGCCTCGCAGGGCCGTGTGTGGACGCCGATGGATCCGCCGATGGGCGGCGGCCTCTACGGCACCGGCACCAACCAGTGGATCTTCAGCGAGCGCGGCGTGGATCTGCGCCAGGTGATCGACAAGGGGCTCTACGGCGCGCTCTTCTACGCCGAGGCGGTGAAGCGCATGCCCACCGCCACGACGCCCGAGTCCATCGACCAGATCCTCGCGCTGTACGGCGCGACGCCGAACTTCCCGCAGAACGACACCACCGCGCCGGGCCGCGACGAGCTGATGGCGAAGTACGCCAAGCGCCGCACGCCGCAGGGCCAGGCGGGCCAGTACACGACGCTGCGAGATGCCTTCGTGCGCGCGCGCGCGGCGGCTGGGTCGGCGGACTGCAGCGCGGAGCGGACGGCAGCGCTCGAGACCATCAAGATCGAGTGGGAGAAGGTGCTCGCGGCGACCGTCGTCTACTACGTCAACTCGGCGGCCACGAAGCTGCAGGACCCGATGGCCGACGTGACGAAGAAGGCCTCGGCGATGCACGACCTCGGTGAGGGCGCGTCGTTCTTCCTCGGCCTCAAGGCCGTGCCTCAGGCGAGCCGGCGCATCACCGACGCGCAGATCGATCAGGTCGTGACGGCGATGAAGGTCCCCTCGCTGTCGGGCGCGACGGCGTTCCAGTTGCTCACGATGGTGCCGCCGGACGTCGACGGGGTCCTCGCGGCGAACACGCAGCTGCAGACCATCTACGGCTTCACCGCCGACGAGATGGTGCGCTTCCGGACCAACTACTGATGCGCGCCAGGTGGGAGCAGCTCGCGGGCTGGGCCGGCACGTCGGAAGACGGCGCTTCGGTGCGGGTGTACCGCGCGCTCTTCGGGCTGCTCCTCGCTGGCGCCCTCGTTCGGCTCCACCTCACGGGGTGGACTGGCCCGCTGTTCCTCGAGCCGACGTTCCGCTTCGAATACGAGGCGTTCTCGTTCATACCGGTGATGCCGAAGTCGCTGGTGCCGTGGGCGCTGGCGGTCGGGGCGATGGGCGCGCTGGGGCTTGGCTTCGGCTCCGGAGCGGCGCGGCGCCTGGGGGGACTCGTCTTCCTCGCGTGCTTCGGCTGGCTCAAGCTCTACGACGTCACCAACTACCTGAACCACGACTACCTCGCGTTCCTGCTGGGCGCATTGCTGACGCTCCTCCCGCTCGAGGGCGCCGCGGTTCCTCGCTGGGCGTTGTGGCTGCTGCGGTTCCAGGTCGGCGTCGTCTACGTGCACGCAGGGCTGGCGAAGGTGAACACCGACTGGCTCTTGCACGGGCAGCCGCTCGAGACGTGGTTCGCGGCGAACCGGGGGCTCCCGGTGCTGGGACCGCTGCTCGCGCTGCCGTTCGCGCCGCTCGTGGGGAGCTGGGCGGCGTGCCTGTACGATCTGACGATTCCGTTCTGGCTCTCGGCGCGGCGGACGCGGCCGTTCGCGCTGGTGGCGGTGCTGGGCTTTCACGGCGCGACGCACGCGCTGTTCGACATCGGCATCTTCCCGTTCCTCATGACGCTGAACGCGACGCTGTTCTTCGAGCCCTCGTGGCCGCGACGGCTCGGGTGGCGGTGGGGTGCGGCCAGCCCGTCGGAGCGTCCCCTCGGAGCAGTGCTGGCGATGGGGCTCAATTTGTACGTGGCCTTCCAGGCGCTCTTCCCGCTGCGCTCGCACCTGCTGGGTGACGACGTGCTGTGGGACGAGCAGGGCATGCGCTGGTCGTGGAAGGTGATGCTGCGCGAGAAGAACGGCGCGGTGAGCTACCGGGTGCGGGCGAAGGGTGAACCTCGCGAATGGCAGATCGACCCGCGAGACGTGCTGACGGCGCGGCAGGCGAACGAGATGAGCGGGCAGCCGGACTTGATCGTTCAACTCGGTCGGCACGTCGGGCGAGAGCTGGAGCGCAAGCTCGGCCGGCCGGTCGAGGTCTTCGTGGACGCGAAGGTGTCGCTCAATGGGCGGGCGCCGGTGCTGCTGTTCCGGCCTGACGTCGATCTGCTCACGCTCGAGGGGAGCGATCTTCGTGCGGCGCTGAATGGGTCTCCCAGGCGGGCGCCTTTGCCGCAGCCGGTGGCGGTGAGGTGACGTGATGCTCTGCGCGGTGCTGGTGTCGATGGTCGCTTCGCAGACGCCGATGCTCGCGCCGCGCGAGCGCCGTCGCTTCGTGGTGGCGCAGGCCGACGTCGACGGTGGCTACTGGGAAGTCGAGGTCGAGCCAATCGAGGCGGTGCCCGACGCGGGCTCGCGCTTCACGACGAAGGTGACCGGCCAGCGCGGACCCGACGTGCGGCGGATCACCGGCAGCGCGGTGACGTTGACCGAGGAGGATCTCGAGCGCCGCGAGCTCAACGACATTCACCGCGTGCTCGGTGAGGTGCCGGGCGTCTACTTCCGCGAGGAGGACGGGCTGGGGCTGCGGCCGAACATCGGCCTGCGGGGCGTCAACCCCGACCGGAGCTCGAAGGTGACGCTCATGGAGGACGGTGTGCTGTTCGCTCCGGCGCCGTACTCCGCGCCGGCGGCGTACTACTTCCCGCTCGTCACGCGCATGGTGGGGCTCGAAGTCTACAAGGGCCCGGCGGCGATCCGGTTCGGCCCGCAGACGATCGGCGGAGCGATCAACCTGCGCACGCGCGAGGTGCCGAAGGAGAACCTGTTCAAGCTCGATGTCGCCGGAGGGAGCCGGTTCCAGGCGCGCGTGCACGGGGTGGCGGCGGTGGGCACGGAGAAGTGGGGCCTGCTGGCCGAGGGCGCGTTCCTGCGCGACGACGGCTTCAAGGTGCTCGACCGTGGAGGCAACACGGGCTTCGAGCGCGGCGAGTTCATGTTGAAGGGGCGCTTCTCACCTGGCGACGCGTGGAAGCAGCAGGTCGAGGTGAAGGCGACGCTGGCGCTCGAGGACAGCCGCGAGACGTACCTTGGCTTGTCGCAGGAAGACTTCGAGGCCAACCCGGTGCGGCGCTACGCGACGACGGCGCTCGACCGCATGCAGTGGAACCGGCTGTCGGTGACGGGCCGCTGGAGCGCGCAGCCGGCGTCGTGGCTCACGGTCTCGGCGACGGCGTACCGGCACTCGTTGTTCCGGGCGTGGAACCGGCTCGATCGGTTCCGTCGTGGACCGGGGCTCTACGAGCTGTTGGTACAGCCGGTGCGGGGCGGGCTCGATGGGCAGTACCTGGGCGTGCTCCGGGGCGAGGTGGAGTCGAGCAGCCTCGACGAGTCGTTGATCGTGCTGAACAACGCGCGCACGTTCGTGAGCCAGGGCGTGCAGGTCGAGGGCGTGGCGAAGGCGACGACGGGGCCCATCGCCCACGAGCTGGAGGCCGGGCTGCGGTTTCACCACGACGAGATCCGTCGCAACCATACGGCGACGGGCTACGCGGTGGTGAATGGAGCGCTCGAGCGCGACGCGCTGCCGGTGGCGCAGGACGCGCTGAACCGGGGGCTCTCGCGGGCCGGAGCGCTGCACCTGCACGACACGATGACGTGGGGGCGGTTCCTGCTCTCGCCTGGGCTGCGGGTGGAGCTGATCGACACGGTGTTCGCGGACGATCTGGCCGGCCGGCAGACGCGGTCGTTGCAGGCGGTGCCGCTGTTGGGCGCGGGCGCGGTGGTGGCGTTGCCGCATGGGCTCAACGTGTTCGGAGGCGTGCACCAGGGCTTCAGTCCAGTGACGCCGGGGCAGGCCGTCGACGTGCGACCGGAGCGGGCGCTCCATGGCGAGCTGGGCGTGCGGGCGCCGTCGCGGCGGCGTCGGCTCGAGCTGGTGGGCTTCTGGAGCGAGTACTCGAACATCACCGGCGAGTGCACCGGGAGCACCGGCTGCGTGGACGATGCGCTCAACCGGCAGTTCAACGGCGGCGCGGCGCGGATCGTGGGGCTCGAGGCGCTGGCGTCGGTGGTGATTCCTCTCCCGGCGAACGTCGAGCTGGTACCGCAGGTGACGTACACGCTGACGAGCGCGCGGTTCTCGTCGGACTTCACGTCGTCGAACCCGATCTGGGGCGTGGTGCGCGCGGGCGATCTGATTCCGTACGTGCCGATGCACCAGGGCTCGGCACGGTTGATCGTGAACCGCGAGGCGTTGTCGCTGTCGGTGGGCGCGGAGTACTCGAGCGGCTTCGTGGAAGAGGCGGGTGATGGAATGGGCCAGCCGACGGTGCCGGGGCGGGTGCTGCTGGACGCGACGGCGAGCTATCGGGTGGGCGCGTTTCAGTTCTACGCGCAGGGCATGAACCTGACGAACCAGCAGGTGGTGGTGGCGCGCAGGCCGTTCGGTGCGCGGCCATTGGCGCCGCTGGCGGTACAGGCCGGCGTCCGCGTGCAGTGGCCTTGACGGCTCTCACGCCCTCACTCGTCAGCTCCTACGAAGACGTCACCGCGATTCGCTGGCGGCGCTTCGGTGCCCCAGCCTGCGGTCGCAAGAACTCGCAGGGCAGCCGTTCTGATCGCTCTCCATGCTTCATGCGTTTGCAGACCCTCTGGCGTCCATGCTGGTGCGCTTCCCTCACCAGAGTGCCGGTCAATGACTTGCGCGAGCGCGTCGAGAGCGAGCGCTGCATCGGGTGAAAGACCTGAGCGGGGCGCGGCCCGGAGATGCTCGTCGAACTCCAGAACCAGCTCGTCGGGTACCGAGACGAATCGAGGAAAGAGCGTGACCTGGGTTGCAGCATCCTGCGCGAGAGCCTGAACGCTCCACTTGAGGCGGAGAATGGAGGGCGTTCGCATGGACGAAACTCTAACGGGCGTTGAAGAAACGAGACCCAGTCCGGTTCAATCAGCATCCGCGCATGCTGACTAAGGGATTACCCGGGCGACCCGGCCATACCGTTCGCCGAGGGCGCCGTATTGCTTCATCGCGACCTGCAGAGTGGGGTTCATACGTCGGCAGTTCTCGATGAAGTCCTTCGTGTCACAGCCCTTGTCGACGCCAAGCGTGATGCGCGGCATGCCAATGCAGAACCCACTCACCGCCAGCCGGCGACGAAAAACCCCGGAGCGCTCGAGGCGACTCCGGGGTTTCTCTTCTCTGCGAGGGGTAGGGGACTTGAACCCCTGACCTTCGGCGTGACAGGCCGACGTTCTAACCAGCTGAACTAACCCCCCATGTGGGGACCTGCGTATTCACTTGTCCTTCACCAGCTTGGGCGGAGCAGGCTTCGAACCTGCGACCCTCGCCTTGTAAGGGCGACGCTCTACCCCTGAGCTATCCGCCCTGCCCAGTGCTGCTTCGAGAGCGGGCGGGCAAATACGCTCCGGATTCCCTGGTGTCAACCGTGATCCTCACGACGAAACGCCTCCCGCCGGCCTGACGCTTCACCCCTTCTTCGGCCGCGGCGGAGACAGCGCCGGGTTCGGCTGGTACCGCTCCGCCCGCACCACCTCGACGTCCTGCAGGTAGGCCACCACCGACCAGCTCGGAAAGTACCGCTCCGCCAGCACCTCGAGGAGCGCCTGCGCCACCTCGTCCGTCACCACCGTCTCGAAGCGCACGCTCGGCCCCGCCCACTCGCTCGCCCGCACCGTCCCAAAGCCCGAGCCATGCACCTCGGCCACCGTGTACCCGCTCGCGCCCACCAGCTTGAGCTCCTCGACCAGCCGATCCCGCAGCACCGCCTCGGCGATCACCGTCAGCAGCCGCACCTTCACCGTCTTGAGCGTCACGTCGCGCCTCCGAACGCCAGCTTGGCGATCGCGAAGTACAGCGGCAAGCCCAGCGACAGGTTGAAGGGGAACGTCACCGCCAGCGACGCCGTCACGTAGTACCCCGGGTTCGCCTCGGGCAGCGCCGTGCGCACCGCGCTCGGCGCCGCGATGTACGACGCCGAGGCCGCCATCGTCCCCAGCACCGTGGCTCCGCCCACCGACAGCCCCGCGGCCTGCCCCAGCACCACGCCCAGCGCCCCGTGCACCACCGGCATCAGCACCGCGAAGCCGATGAGGAACGGCCCCGCCTTCTTGAAGTCCTGGAACCGCCGCGCCGCCACCATGCCCATCTCGAGCAGGAACAGCACCAGCACGCCCTTGAACGGCGCCAGGAACAACGGCGCCACCTGCTGCACGCCGTGCTGGCCCGACAGCCAGCCGATGGCCACGCCGCCGAGGAGCAACAGCGACGCCTTGCCCACCACCACCTCGCGCACCACCTCTCCCAGCGACACCGACGAGCTCGCCACCTTCGTCTGCGCCCGCCGCCCCAGCAGCAACGCCACCAGGATCGCCGGCATCTCGAGCAACGCCACCAGCGCCGGCATGAAGCCCTCGGCCTTCGCGCCTGCGGCCTCGAGGAACAGCAGCGCCGTCGTGAACGTCACAGCCGACACCGAGCCGTAGTGCGCCGCCAGCGCCGCCGCGTCGACGTCCTTGAAGCGCCCCACCCACCGCAGAATCGCGAACACCCACAAGGGCGTCGCGATGCCCAGCAGCACCGTCACCAGCGCCGGCTTCCACACGATCGCCAGCGGCGTCTCGGCCAGCTCGCCTCCGCCGCGCAGGCCGATCGCGAATAGCAGGTAGATCGACATGCCCTGGTACATCCCGTCGGGGATGCGCAGGTCGCTCTTCACCAGCACCGCGATGGCGCCCAGCGCGAAGGCGAGCACCATCGGGGACAACAGGTTCTGGGCAAGGAGGGAGGTCAGGGGACGACCTGGCCGAGGTTCACCGCGCCCGAGAGATCGCCGCGGAAGCCGTCCCACGGTTGACCGTTGCCATTGGCACCGTGCCCGTCGTTGTCGCCGTAGCACCACGTGCCGCCGTCGTTCACCGTGAAGCGGAAGGCGTAGTTCGGCGCTCCGCCGTCGGGCCGGTAGTCCACCGCGTACTCGTTGTTGTTCTGGTTCGGAGCGAGGCCAAAGCCCGAGAACGGCGCCGCGCTCCAGCCCCACGCCAGGCCCGGCTCGGCGTTGCGGTTGCCCGTGCCGAACTCGGCCCGAATCGGAGCCCCGGCGTCCGGCGTCAGCCCCGCCTGGAACACCTGCCCGAAGATGCGACTCAGGCCCGCGTCCACCGAGACCGAGAAGGGGAACTGCGTCTTGCAGAACTGGATCGTCTCGTGCCGCGTCACCGTCACGTTGTACTGCTGGCTCTGCTCGTAGCCGTTCATGTCCGAGCCGTTCAGATCGCAGTACGTCCAGCTCGTGCCGCCGTTCGCCGACACCCGCGCCGACACCGCGCGATCGCCCGTGTACGAGGGCGCGAACGTCAGCGCGTACACGTCACGCGCGTTCACGTCGTTCACGTACGCCGCGTCGGCCCAACCCCACAGCCCGCTCGTCGAGGCGTTGTCCCGCGCGCCCATGCCCACCTGCACCCGGAAGCCAGACGCCGCGCCGGCCGTCGCCGTGCCCGTTCCTGCGAGGTTCACCGAGACCGTCAGCGGACTGCCGCTCGGCAGGTTGAAGGCGCTCGGCGTGAGCAACTGACACGCCGTCACCACCGTTGCGCTCGACACCACCAGCGTCGCCGCCTGCGCCGACGTGTAGCCGTTCGCGCGCCCATCGCGGTCGCAATAGACGAAGGGCCGCGTCCCCACCTGGAAGCGGAACGCTACCTCTGACGTGCCTCCCGTCGCCGGCGCGATGAACGTGCCCCGGTAGCGATCGAACGTGGCTTGCGTGTCCGAGTCGTAGGTCGCGTTCGTCCACGTCGTCCATGCCGAGGGCGTCGTGTTCGGCGCGCCGTAGCCGATCTGCGCCACCACCCCCGCGCCCACGCCCGCGTCGTCGGTGATCGTCGGCACCCGCACCCGCGCGAGGTACGGCTGGTCGATCGCCGCGTTCGGCATGGCCGTGCTCGTCGCCGTCTCCACCACGCACTCGTCGACGTCGAGCGGCAACGCCGTCAGCGCTCCCTGCTGCGCGAACTGGTAGCCGTTCGCCACCCCGTCCGCGTCGCAGTACGTCCACGCGCCGCCCTGGTAGCGCACCCGGTACACGTACGCGTACATGCCCGACGTCGGGCCCGTCAGCCGCGCCTGGTACTCGACGCCGCCGCCCGCCACCGGCACGTTGAACGCCGCCGGAACCCACGACCAGCCACCGCCGCCGTCGGTCGCCGCGGGATCCACCATGGTCGGCCCCAGGCCCAGCTGCGCTTCGATGCCCGCCGGAGCGCCCGCGTCGGCCGTGATCGTCGTCACGCCGGGCGCGAAGACCTGCCCGTACACCAGCCCCGTCGGCCGCCCCTCGTACGAGGTGAGCGTCGTCGGGAACTGGAGCCGGCACTCGGCGAAGTTGAACGGCGTCACCGAGAACACGCCGGCCTGCGTCGTCGAGAAGCCGTTCCCGCTGCCGTCGAGATCGCAATACGTCCACGCGCCCGCGGTGCCGAGCCGCGCCCGGTACGCATATGCGTACGTGCCCTCGGGAGAGACCGGGAGCTGCGATTGGTACTCGGCGCCACCGCCCGCGACTGGCACGTTGAAGGTGGCCGGCTGCCACGTCCACGACGACTGATCCGGCATCACGCCCGAGGGGCCGAGGCCCAGCTCCATCGTCACGCCCATCGGCATGCCGCCGTCGAGCCGGTCGGTCACGCCGCTCGCGAGCACCCGACCGTACACGAGCGGCCCGGGCGAGCCGATGAGCGCGTTCGCCGAGACGGGGAACTGCAGGTTGCACGAATCGACGCCCGGCTCGAGCACCGTCAGCGTGCCCGTCTGATCCTCCGAGAAGCCGCCCGGCGTGGCGGTGTCGTTGCCGTCGGCGTCGCAGTACACGTACGAGCCGTCGTTCAGGTTGAACCGGTAGGTGAAGCGCCACGTGCCCACGCCCGGGTTGGGCAACATGACCTGCCACTCGTCGTTGTTGCCGACGTCGACGTTCCAGGTGGCGTCGGTCCAGGTCCACGAAGCGGGGGCCGTGCCCATCATGCCAACACCAATCTGTCCCTTCACGCCGGCGCCCGCGCCAGCGGCCTCGGTCACGCCCTGCACGAAGACCTGCGCGTACACGAGCGGGCCTTGCTGGGCGCCCCGCACCGTCACCGTCGGAGGCGCTCCCGCCGTGCGCCCGCCCAGCCGGCACCAGCCGATGCCCTTCTGCTCGACCACCAGCCGCGCGAGCTGCGCCACCGAGACGCCGTTGCCCAGCCCGTCGCGATCCGCGAGCCGCCAGGTCGTGCCGTTGTCGATCGAGAAGCGCGCCGCCAGCCGGTAGGTGCGCGGCATCGTCGTCGCGCCCGGCACGGTGACCGTGCCTTCGTAGACGTCACGCAGCGCGTCTCCCATGGCGGCGGCGTCGGCGTCGGACAGGTACGTCGCATCGGTCCAGGTGAAGTCGCCTTCGACGGGCGGATCTATCGTCGTCGCCGCGAAGCCCACCTGCGCCCGCACGCCCATGCCCTGGCCCGGGCCGTTCGTCACCATCGGCACCTGCACCTGCGCCGTGACTTTGAAGGCCACCATGGCCGCGCCGGAGCGATCGACGGACTCCTCGGGCGAGACGACGAGCGCCTGGGTGATGGCGCGCACGCCGCTGGTGTCGAAGGTGAACGAGTCAGGCAGCGTGGCTGACTGGCCGTCAGGGTTCGTCACCGTCACCGCCACGCGGCCCGGGTTCGTGACCGCCGGCGTCCGCACGGTGAGGCGCAGCGCGTTGGCCACCACCACCTGAAGGCCCGGCGCGTCACCGAAGCGCACCGTGGCGCCGTCGGCGAAGCGCGAGCCGTTGATGGTGACGCTGGTGCCGCCGGTGATGGGGCCCGAGATCGGCGTCAAGCTGGTGATGGTGGGCGCCTGGCCGGTGCCTCCGTCGGGCCGGGGCATCGGCTCGGGGCAGGCGAGGGTGAGCGTCAGCGTCGAGAGGGCGAGCAGTCGCAAGCGCATGGGCGCGCCGTGTAGCAACGTCTGCCCCGCGCGCAACAGGACCCGCCTCGGCGCCTTGACGCGGTGTCACCTCGGCGGGCAGCCCTCGAGCCGCCGTCGCGCGACGACGCCCTCCGGGGTCATCGCGATCAGCTCCTCCCCGGACGACGTGAGCGTGACGGCGGCCTCGTTCGTGTGTGGCCCGAGCGCGTCGTGGAGCGCTCCATCACGCACCCACGAGGCGAGGCCTCCATCGGCGGGCACGAGCCGGTGTACGCCCCCTGCCGTCACGGCCCACGTCTGACGGCACGCCGAGACGAACTGCGTCGCGGGCGGCCAGGGCACCTTCTGCGATATCGGCACCCGGCTCGGCAGCCCCAGGATCTCTCCGGTGTCGACACCCACCCGCGCGCGGGTTCCGTCGTACCAGGTGGCGATCGCGAGCTCGTTCAGCCCGATCTCTTCGCTGCGCCAGACACGATTCCGTGCCTCGTAGCGGTAGAGCCTGCCGAGGGCGATGGTGTGCCCCGTCACCTCGACCGTTCCACCGTCGAGCAACGCGAGCGGGGCGGGGGCGATGCTCACCGATGAGATCGCGCTCCGGCTCGCCGGCACGAGCCTCAAGTCGAGCTGGCCGCCAGCCCCCGCCTCGCCCGCGAGGAGCGCGTCTTCGTTGGCGAGCACGATCAACGCGCCTCCGTCGCTGCGCCACCGCGCGGCCACGGGGGGAGGCGCCGTCAATGGCCGAACGGGAGAAAACCACGCCAGGGGCCCGGGGCCGCCATCGTCCTGCTGGGGCAGCACGGCGCGCACCGTCCCATCGTTGCCGAGCCACCAGGTGCTCAGTGGAATGGTCGTCAGCGGGTGAAGGTCCGTGGTGAGGGCGTCGAGGCCAAGCCCGGCGCCTGCGACCTCGGCGAAGCGCTCCAGCCCCGCGTCGGGCCCCCGGCGGCCGATGAGCACCACCGAGGCGTCGGGAGCGAGCGTCGTCGAGGTGACGAGATCGAACGTTCGCGTGGTCGCGACCTGGAGCGAGCCGAAGAGCGGCCTGGTGCGCGACTCGTCAAGGCCGTCCGCCACGTCGATGGCGGGAAAGCCACGCCAGTCGATCAACGCGTCGAGGTGAAGGTCGGGCCAGTCGGCCCGGGCGCGCAGCAGGGGGGCGGGGCCTCCCGGTTCGACGCCGCGACTGCCGGGGCACGTCGCACCGTCGAGGCACACGGAGACCGAGCGCTCGGTGCCGCCGTCCAGCTCGCAGTCGATGGTCGCGCCCACCCCTCCCGGCGCTGGGCGCAGGCCACGCACCCGAAAGGTGGGAGCACACACTGAGTCGTCCGCGAGACGCTGCAGGGAGCCGCCGTCGACCGCGCCGAGGAGGGCCATGCACGTCGCGGCTCCACCGCTCGTGACGACTGCGAGCTCGACCGGAGTGCCCGGCGTTCCGAGCACACGCAGGTCGGCCACGCCCGCGCCGCAGTCCACCTTGAGGCCCAGGTCGACCTGCCGCCAGCCGCCGTCCTCACGAGAGATGAAGAGGCCCATCGCGGTCGCCGCGAAGAGCGACGACCGCCAGCCCGGGTGCCCCTCGACGCGCTGAATGACGCCCGGCGGCGCAGGCAGCAGCTGGGCCCGGTCTCCCGGGAAACGAACGGTCGCGACGGCGCTCTCGCTCCACGCGATGAGCCGGTCGGTCGGTACGGGCCCGCGGGGCTCAGCGTCGAACGAGAGACCAAGCGGCCGGAAGGGCGGCCAGGAGGTCTCGACCGGCGCCGTCAGCGCTCCCTTCACGTCGAGGACCGACCGCAGCGTGCGACCCTCACTCACGACGGTGAGCGTCAGATCGCTCCGCGTCGAGCCAGTGAGCCGCACCCACAGGCCGCCATCGACGGCGAGCCGGCTGGTGGTGAGCTGGCGCCCCGAGGTGACGAGCGTGACACCCGTGGGCGTCAACAGTCCCAGCTCGATCTGCCCGGGACTGCTCGACGCGACGGTGAGATCGAGCATCGGAGTGGGCAGGGCGGGGGTGACGCGTTGGACAGCGGGAACATCGGTGGGGAACGCCTCGAGCGCATCGTCCGTCGCGTCGACACAGCGGCGCTCGGGGCCACAGCGCCAGCCCCGCTCGCACCACGAGTCGTCGTCACAGGGGTATGAAGATGCAACGCGGGTGTCCTGGCACCGGCCGAAGGTGCCTCCGTCGAAGTCATTGACCGCGAGCCCGCACCGCCACTCGGGTGCACAGTCGGTCGCCGCGAGGCACAACCGTGGTTCTCCCGCGTCGGGATCGACGCACCGGCCTTCGTACCCGCACGTCCAGCCGTCGGCACATGGATCCAGGTCTTCGTCTTCGGGCGCCGGCGCGCCCGGTAGACAGGCATACGGACGTGGCTCGTCGAGGCCGAGGTTCACGCAGCCGACGAGGGCCACCAGGGCGAGCCCAGCGAGCGCCCGCATCAGAAGACCCCACGACGAACGCGCCCGAGGGCGTCGGCACCAGCGCGACGCCACGCGCCAGGTCGGGTGGCCAGAGAATGATGCCGGCCGCGAGCACCGCGCCGCCCAGCGCCAGCCCCAGCACGCCGAGGTTGGCCTGCCGCTGAAGCCACGTCTCGTCGTCGAGGTACGACACACGCGTTCGCGGCGCGCTGCCGAACTCGAGCTCGCGACGAATCGCCGCTGCTTCCGTCAGCGCGTCGAAGAGCACCGTGCCGCCGATCGCCGCCAGCAGCGCGCCTCCAGCCACCATCGCGAGGGGCCCGATCTTCGACGGGGGCGCTGGCGGCGGCGTGCCCGTGACCTCGGCCACCGCGAACGGCAGCACCGCCCGCAGGCCGTCGAGGTTCTTCGCCAGTCGCGAAGACCGGCCGACCGTCAGGCTCTTCACCGTGTCCTGCATCTGCAGCGACAGCTGCCAGGTGCCGCCGAGGGGCGCCAGCGCCCCCGAGAGGACGAAGCGCGCGCCGAGCGCTCCCGACAGCTCAGCGAGGCAGGACGACGAGTCATTCGAGCACCCGAGGAGCTGCTTCTGGCGCTCGATGCCCAGCAACACCTGCACCTCGCGCGAGCTCACCACGTCGAACGCGCCGGTCTTCGCCACCGTCGCGGCGATGGCGTCGTCGAACCCCGCCCTCGTCGCTGGGTCGACGTTCGCGTCGATCGACAGCACCACGAGCTTCGGTTTGGGGGCGGGCTCGGCGGCGAGGGCCAGCCACAAGGCGACGGTGAGCACCGCGTCACTGTAGCCCAGGCTTTGCGCTTGAAAGCGGCGGCGCTCTTCACGAGGGTGCGCGCCCATGTCCGTCCTCCTCGTCGTTCTGGCGGCTGCACCCATGAACACCCAGGCTCTCGAAGCTGAGCTCGTGAAGACCCACGGCGAGGCACAACGCGCTCGCATCTCGACAGGTGTCAGACAGGTGGCAGCGCTCTGGCGGAAGGAGGACGGCGATCTCACCGCCTTCGCGAAGGAGCACTTCGTCGTCGACCCCCAGCGCCTCGAGTCCACCTTCCGGCGCTTCGAGGCGAACCTCGAGCAGATCGACGGGCACCTGCTCGAGATCGGCCGTGAGCTGCGCCGGCCCACCGAGCTCGACCTGGGGCCGATGGAGAAGGTCGACCCGCTGTTCGCTGCGTGGGATCCCTCGGCCCACCTGGTGGACGACTTGTTCTCTTCGAAGCTCGCGTTCGTCGCGCTGCTCAACTTCCCGCTCACCACGCTCGACGAGCGGCTCGCGAAGGGGCCGACGTGGAGCCGCCGCCAGTGGGCCGAGGCGCGCCTCACGGGGCGGTTCTCGCGCCGCGTTCCCGCGGACGTACAGCAGGGCATCAGCGCGTCGCAGTCGGCCGCCGACCTCTACATCGCCGAGTACAACGTGTGGATGCACCACGTGCTCTCGGAGCAGGGCGCGCGGCTCTTCCCCAAAGACAAGCGCCTCATCAGCCACTGGGACCTGCGCGACGAGCTGAAAGCGCAGTACGCTGATCCGCAGGGGCTCGAGCGGCAGCGCGCCATCGTGAAGGTGATGGAGCGCATCGTCACCCAGACGATCCCCGCGGCGGTGATCGACAATCCTCGCCTCGACTGGAACCCCTTCAGCAACACGGTCGTCGCGGCGCAGGCGGACACCGTCGAGGCCGATGCTCCCGCGAGAGACGTCAAGGCCTCGACCGCGCCCGAGGCCGACGTTCGTTACCAGCGGCTGCTCGCGAACTTCCGCGCGCAGCAGAAGGCCGACCCGTTCTCGCCCATCGCGCCGACGGCCATCGATCGCGCGTTTGCCCTGGGCGCCGAGATGCCCGAAGCGCGCGTCAAGCAGCTGCTCGAGGCGGTGCTGACGTCTCCGCAGGTGCCGAAGGTCGCGGCCGAGATCCAGACGCGGCTGGGTCGCCCGCTCGAGCCGGTCGATCTCTGGTTCAACGGGTTCTTGCCGCGCGGCACCGTGCCCGAGGCCGAGCTCGACGCGAAGGTGCGCGCGCGCTACCCGACCGCCGAGGCGTTCGCGAAAGACATTCCCCGCATCCTCCAGGGCCTGGGCTTCTCGGCTGAGCGCGCGAAGTACCTCTCGGAGCGCATTCGGGTCGATCCCTCACGGGGCGCCGGGCACGCGATGCAGTCGGCCCGTCGCGGCGACTTCCCCCGCCTGCGCACCCGCGTCGAGAAGGAGGGCATGAACTACAAGGGCTACAACATCGCGGTGCACGAGCTGGGGCACAACGTCGAGCAGGTCTTCTCGCTCTACGGCGTCGACTCGACGCTGCTGGCGGGCGTGCCCAACACCGCCTTCACCGAGGCGATCGCCTTCGTCTTCCAGGCGCGCGATCTCGAGCTGCTGGGGCTGGGCAAGCCGTCGGCCGAGCAGGAGCGCCTGCGCGTGCTGAACGACTTCTGGTCGACGTGGGAGATCGCCGGCGTCGCGCTCGTCGACCTCGAGGTCTGGCACTGGATGTACGACCACCCGAAGGCAACGCCGAAGCAGCTGAAGGACGCGACGGTCGCGATCTCGAAGCGCGTGTGGAACCAGTACTACGCGCCGGTGCTGGGCGGCAAAGACACGCCGCTGCTCGGCATCTACTCGCACATGATCAGCTACCCGCTGTACCTCTTCAATTACCCGCTCGGGCACCTCATCGCGTTTCAGATCGAGGAGCAGGTGAACACGAAGGGCGTCGTCGGCCCCGAGATCGAGCGCATGGCGGTGCAGGGCGCCGTGGCTCCCGACGTGTGGATGGTGGGGGCGACGGGCAGTCCCGTGAGCGCCGAGCCGCTCCTGCGCGCGACCGACAAGGCGCTGTCGCCCTCGCCGAAGCGCTGATCAGCCCGCGCGCAAGTTTCCCGGCATTTCGCCGCGTTTTTTGACGAGTCGGATCAGGTCCGTAGGCTCCGTTACAGCTCGCTGCACCTCTGCAGCGCGCGCACCGAAACGCGGAGCCTCGAATGAGCCAGAACAAGCGCAAGAACGATCGGGTCAACCTCGACATCTACCTGAACAAGTACGTCGCCGGCGTGCCGTACATGGCGCGGGCCTCCGACATTTCGCGCGAAGGTGTGGGGCTGGCGCACCTCATCGAGCCGCAGATGGCGGGCAAGCGGGTGGGGCTCCAGTTCCAGCTCCCGGGGTCGGAAGAGGTCATCTATGCGGAAGGAGAGGTGGTTCGCGAGTGGGCCGACCTCGATCACAACGAGGAAGGCAGTGGGGTGAAGTTCACCCTCCTCACCGAGCGCCACCGCCGGCTCATCGATCAGTACGTGGCGCGCGCGACCAACTGATGTGGGGTGTCCCAAGCCTTGAAGGTTCGGCGTCTTACTCCGTAGAGTAAACCGCACGTCGTCGTCGAACCCATCAAGGGGGAGTCCCGTGAAGCGTCTGGTCGTCGTCGCAGTGGTCGCGGCATCGGTGTTTGCCGTGGCCCAGCAGAAGGACAGCAAAGAGGCCCAGCGGCCCCCTCAGGGCGTGAACTGGCAGGGCCAGGTGATCCGCGCGACCGGCGCGGGAGCCCCCGACATGAAGGCGTCGAGCCCCGCCCAGGCCCGGCTCGGAGCCGAGCGTGCGGCGCTGCTCGATGCTTTCCGCAACCTCTTGTCCCAGGTGAAGGGGGTGCAGGTCGACGGCTCCCGCAAGATGGATGACGTGATGAGGGACGACTCGGTGCGCGCGCGCGTCGAGGGCGTGGTGAAGGGCTACACCGTCGCCAACAAGCGCTACTTCTCGGACAACGGCGTCGAGATCGACATCGAGGTGCCGGTGGCGATGCTGACCGACATTCTCGACCCCGATGCGACGCAGCTGCTCGCGGTTCCGGCGAAGGGCGCGGTGAAGCCACCCGAGCCCGTCAAGCCCACCGAGAAGCCCGCCGACGCGAAGGCGCCCGACGAGGTCGTGTCGGCCGAGCTCGGGACGGGCCTGGTGATCGACGCGCGCGGGCTCAAGCTGCTGCCGGCCCTCATGCCGCGCGTCCTCGATGACGCTGGCAAGCCGGTCTACAGCGTCGATTCGCTCTCGCCCGAGGCACGCAAGACGACCGGCGTCGCGGCGTACGTGCAGTCGCTCGAAGAGGCGAAGAAGAGCATGAAGGCCGGCGACAAGCCGCTGGTCGTGAAGGCCGCGAAGGCGAGCGGCTCTGACGTGCTCCTGTCCGCGGACGAAGCGAAGAAGCTGGCTTCGGCGAACCCACCGTTCCTTGCCCAGGGCAAGGTCGTCATCGTCTTCAACTGAGGAAGCACGCACCATGCGCACACTCTCGGTCTCCGCTTTGCTCGTTGCGTCGTTGGCGCTGGCTCAGGTGGCGTCGGTCGTTGTGAAGGAGGGGTTTGGGGAAGCTGCCATCGTCAACAAGGACGAGGCCAAGGCTTTCGAGGAGGCCAGAGGCCTCGCGCTCCGCAGCGCCGTCGAACAGGCGGCAGGCGTTCGACTCGACGCAGACTCGCTCGCGGTTAACAACCAAATCGTCCGCGACCAGGTCTTCGCGAACACGTCGGGTTACGTGAAGGCGTCCGAGCTGATTTCGAAGAAGGTCGAGAAGGGAGTCGTCTCGGTCAAGGTGAAGGCTGAAGTCATCACGGAGAACCTCGATAAGGACATTCAAGCTGCACGGGATCTCGTGAAGCGATCCGGGCGACCAACTGCCATCGTCCTCTTGAACGAGCAGACCCTCGTCGAGAACGGAGAAACCAAGACCAACGCTGTTCTCACCACGAAGAACCTCGAGGTTGCGCTGTCCAACGCGATGCAGGCAGACGGTTGGGACATTCGCAATGAGAGCATCGCGAACTCCGGAAAGCTCACTCTCGCGGCGGGGGTCTCCCTCACCGGGGGGCAAGCTCGGGAACTCGCTGAAGTCGCCAAGGTCCAATATGTGGTGTCGGGAAGCGTGACGATGCGCCACCTCAGCCCTGATGGATTCTTGATGGGTGGGCGCAAGCCAGACGGGACCCAGACGCTCTTCCCTGTCAGCGGAGAGTATGAGCTGACTGTATTTGCGACGGACTCGGGCGCTCAGATCAAACGCTTCACAGGTCGCCTTTACAAGAAGGGGTCGGCGGAAACGGACACCAAGGCCCTTGGCGCTTTCGCGATGTCTTATGAGCGGTCAGTCTTCAACGTCGTTGAAGATAGGAAAGCAGACATCATCGCGGAGGTTCGGAAGGCCGTCACGGAGCACCTCCGCAACCGTGCAGTGAACGGTGTCGAGGTCTCAGTCAGCGTCCGTGGACTTGAATCATTCGGGGCAGCGAAGGACTTTCGCAAGTCGCTCGAGACCCTCAAGGGGGTTCGAGCGATAGACCAGGGCGATTTTGCCAAGGGAGTTGCCAGCTACCGCGTGACCTACGCAGGCGTCACGAGCGAATTTGCCGAGTTGGTCGAATCCTCGACCTTCAAGAAGAGGAAGCTCGAGGTCGTCGCAGCCACGACCAACACAGTCGAAATCAACGTCGGGAAGTGAAGCGAGCGCTCGTGAGCGTCATGGGCCTGCTGGGGTGCTCCACGACGGCCAACCCGGTGCGGCTGCCTGAGTTACCGCAGGTGCCGCAGGTCCGGGCGCCGGTGCGCGTCTCAGGCGCAGGCGAGCTGGTGCTGAAGTGCACCCCGACGGACGCCGAGGTGGCGCTCGACGGAGTCAGCCAGGGCCTCTGCTCGGACTTCGGCGGCGAGCCGCGCGGACTCAAGATCGGGCGCTCACCGAGGCACGTGGTGGTGAAGAAGTCGGGGTTCGGGACGTGGGAGACGTGGCTGGCGGCGGACGAGACTCGCGTGGTGATGACCGTCACGCTCACGCCGAATGGAGGCACTCGATGAACCGGTTTCTCGCAGTCGCAGCGGCGCTGGCGGCGACGCTCGCCCTGGCTGACGTAGGCAAGGTGGCGGTCGTCGAGGGCGCTGCGACGCGCACGCCGAAGGGCGGCAAGGCCGTGCCCCTCGCGAAAGACGCTGCCATCGAGCTGGGCGACCTCATCTCCGTCGAGAGCGGGAACCTCAAGCTGGTGCTCACCGACGAGAGCGTCATCATGCTCGCGCCCGGCTCGAAGCTCGAGATCACCGAGGCCGAGTTCGAGGGCCAGGAGCGCAAGGGGTTCAAGGCCTTCCTCCAGTCCGGCAGCCTGTGGACCAAGGTGAAGAAGGCCATCGGCGGCGCGGGCTACGAGGTGTCGACCGAGCGCGCGGTCGCCGGCGTGCGCGGCACCGTGTTCCGCATCGACGCCGAGAAGATGGTCGCCGCCGCCAAGCCGCCCAAGGCCCGGAGGGCGTCGATCGTTCGCATCGTCGAAGGGGTGGTGGCGGTGAAGCCGACCGACATGGTCATCAAGACCAGCACCACGGCCACGAAAGCGGCCAGGGTTCCGAGTGGTCCCCGGCAGCAGGTGGCAGGCCCGACCGAGGTGAGCGCCGACGAGTGGGAGAAGAAGTTCGTCGAGCTCCAGGCCAACCAGCAGCTCATCGTCGGCGTCGACCTCTGGGACGTCGTGCAGTTCGAGGAAGCGGCGAAGCGTGACGCCTTCGCGAAGTGGATCGAGAAGAACCAGTAGCGTGCTCGTCGTGCTGCTGGCCCAGCTGGCCCTCGCCCAGGACCAGCGGCCGCTGCCGACCGGCAGCCCCGACCTCGTCGTCGGGCGTTCCGTCGTCGTCCATGTGATCGCCAGCGAAGACCTCGAGCCCGACGTCTTGCGCGTGCTCGCCAGGCCGCTCGTCACGCTCTGGCTCACCACCCGCAGCAACACGCTGCGCGACTCGACGCTGACCACGCTCTCGCGCTTCGAGGCGTCCTTCGTGCAGCTGCGTGCGCCCCTGTCGAAGGTCGATGGGCAGGCGATGGCGGCCGCTCCGCGCGCGGGCTTCTGGCTGCGCCCCGACCCGCGCTGGCCCGAGGTGCTGCGTCGGTGGCGGGGCAGTCGCGCGGTGGCGCTCGACCTCGAAGGTCCGCTCGACGAGGCGCTTGCGGCGACGGCGGCCCTGGTGGCCCCGACCCGCGTCCGATGGCGGCCGACGGGGCCAGTCGACGTGCTCGAGTGGGCGCGGTTCCGGCAGCTTGGGCCCCGCCGAAGCGTGGAGGTGACGCCAGACTTCCTCCTCGCGCGGGACTGCGGCGACAGGCTCAGCGACGAGGCTTCGGCCGAGCTCCATGTCGCGACGCTCCTCGCGGTGAGCGCCGGGGTCTTTCCGTGCGGAAAGGGCACCCGGGTCGAGGTGCCGCCCGACATCGACCGTTGGCTGCTGACGTCGCTGCTCGCCCGCGATCCCTCGATCGAGCTGTCGGTGACGGTCGGCGACGACGTGCGCAAGGTGGGCGCCGCGCGGCGGCTGCTCGAGGCCCTTGGGCGTTAGCCGCGCGGATTGCTTGACCGTTCAGGCGCACAGCGGCGACAATCCCCCACCTCCAAAGGGTTGAAGGAGTGGGGCCGTGAGTTGAAGCGGCTCCTCTGCAAGTTTCGATGCACTCGTACCGGCCCTTGCCTCGGGAACAGTCCATGCGTCTTCCGTCCCTCCCGTTCTGCTCGCTTCGCCACGCCCTCGTCGGCGCGTTGGCGTGCACGTTCCTCGCCGCTCCGGTGGCCCTCGCCCAGTCCGCCTCGAAGAAGGAGGCGGTCGACGCCGAGCTGAAGAAGAAAGAGACCTCGATCGCGCCCGACAAGTCGCTCGCCGGCGACATCACGCGCAAGAAGAAGAAGGAAGAAGACGCGCCCACGCTGACGTACGACGCGTTCCGGCTCGACGTCGAGCTGCAGGTGGCCGAGAAGCGCCGCGCGCAGATCACCGACCTCTCGAAGATCATCGAGCTGTCGACCGACAAGAAGGAGAAGCCGGGCCTCTTGTTCCGCCTCGGCGAGCTCTACTGGGAAGAGTCGAAGGCCTACTTCTTCGAGGCCAACCGCAAGGACGACGACAAGATCCGCGCGATGAACTCGAAGGACGAGGCCGGCATCGCGCGCGCCGAGGCCGAGAAGGCCGAGCTGATGGCGAAGTCGAAGGAGTTCGCCGACTCGGCCGTCGAGAAGTACTTCCAGATTGTGCAGGAGTACAAAGACTACGAGCGCACCGACGAGGTCCTCTACTTCCTGGGCCTCAACCTGATGGACTCGTCGGACGAGAAGAACCAGAAAAAGGCGCTCGCTTCATACAAGCGGCTCATCGAGAAGTACCAGAAGTCGAAGTACCTGCCTGACGCGTACCTGGCCGTCGGCGAGTACTACTTCAACAACTCGAAGGGCAAACGAGACATGCTCGAGAAGGCCCTCGAGAACTACAAGAGTGCCGCCAAGTTCCCCGAGAATCAGGTGTACGGCTATGCGCTGTACAAGCAGGGGTGGTGTTATTTCAACATGGCCGACTACGAGAAGGCGATGGACCAGTTCAAGTCCGTCGTGCTCTACGCGGACATCACGGGCACCGAAGAGGTCGAGGGCAAGGGCAAGTCGAAGCGCGCCGGCCTCGTGAAGGAAGCCCGCAACGACTACGTGCGCGCCTACTCACGCGGCGGCGGCACCCCGAACGAGGCGAAGGACAAGTTCAGCAAGCTCGCCAAGAAGGCCGACGACCTGCGGCTCATGACGAAGCAGCTTGCCAACCTCTACTACGAGGACGGCAAGGACAAGGAAGCCGCGCTCACCTACGACATGCTCATCAAGGAGCGCCCGACCGCGCCCGACGCGCCCGGCTTCCAGGGCAAGATCGTCGACTGCATCATGCGCGCGGGCAACAAGCGCATGACCGTCACCCAGGTGCGCCGCCTCGTCACCATCATGGACGGGGTGATGAAGGGCAACCCGAAGATGGACGACAAGGACAAGAAGGCGCTCGACGAGGCGCGCGAGCTGTCCGAGCGCACCATCTCGAACCTCGCGGTGAACTGGCACAACGAGGCGAAGAAGACGCGCGACGACGAGACCTTCGGCTTCGCGAACGAGGTGTACGCCGACTACCTCACGCTCTTCCCAGACAACCCGAAGGCGTACGACCTGCGCTTCTTCTGGGCCGAGCTGCTCAACGACAACCTGAGCAAGTACCAGAAGGCCGCAGAAGAATACACGCGCGTCATGCTGCAGGACGTGGCGCGGGTCGAGAAGAAGGGCGACGGCGGCGCGGCCGGCAAGCCCGGCAAGTGGATGAACAACGCCGCGTACAACTCGATCCTCGCCTGGGACTCGGTGGTGAAGGAGCAGGCGACCGCCGAGGCTGGCAAGGCGGCTCCCGCGGCGGACCCGACGAAGAAGGCGGCCATTCCGCCCACGAAGCAGGCGCTCCTCGAGGCCTGCGAGCGCTATCTCAAGTACATCGAGAAGGGCGATAAGAAGGTCGAGATCGCCTACAAGGCCGCGAAGATCTACTACGACTACAACTACCTCGACGAGGCGGTGCAGCGCTTCGCAGACATCGCGCTCAAGTACCCCGAGTACAAGTTCGAGAACGGGGACCGCGCCGGTGAGATCGCGGCCAACCTCGTGCTCGATTCGTACAACATCCTCCAGGACTGGGCGAAGGTGAACGAGTGGGCGAAGAAGTTCTACGCCGAAGAGAAGCTCGCCGTCGGCAAGTTCCGCGAGGACCTCGCCAAGCTCATCGAGCAGTCCTCCTTCAAGCTCATCAATCAGCTCGAGGCGAAGAACGAGTACGCCAAGGCCGCCGACGCCTACATGGCCTTCGTGCAGGACTGGCCGAAGTCAGACCTCGCCGACAAGGCGCTGTACAACGCGTCGATCGACTACTTCAACGCCAAGATGCTCGACCGCGCCATCGAGGTGCGCAAGCAGCTCATCAGCCGGTACCCGAAGTCGCAGTACGTGCCGAAGACGCTGTACGCGCTGGCCGAGGGGTACGAGGCCGTGGCCGACTTCAGCGACGCGGCCGATCACTACGAGCGCTACGCCGCGGCCTACGAGAAGTCGAAGGGCCCCGCGGGCAAGAAGGCCGCGCCCAAGGGCAAGAAGGACGCCGCCGCGGCCGCCCAGCCGGAGCAGGTCTGGGAAGAGCAGAAGGCCCAGGATGCGCTGTACAACGCTGGCGTCTTCCGCGACGGCCTTGGGCAATACAAGCAGGCGCTCAAGAACCGCGAGAAGTACCTCGAGCTGTGGCCCAAATCGAAGGACGCAGAGGCCGTCACCAAGTCCATCATCGATCTGCACGAGAAGATGGGCCTTTGGACCAAGGCCCAGAAGCTCTACGAGGAGTACGAGAAGGACCAGATCAAGGACCCGAGCAAGCTGCTCTGGGCCGAGGGCCGTATCGCCTGGATCTACGAGGAGAAGCTCAAGAACGCGACCGGCGCCCGGAAGATCTTCATTCGCGTGCTCGACTACTACGAGAAGCTGAACAAGAAGCAGAAGGAGGCCCTCGACATCCAGGCGCTCGACGCGGTGGCCCGCGCCTCGTTCGTGATGAACGAAGACGACTTCAAGCGCTACTCGAACCTCAAGCTCCGGTGGACGTCGCTCGCCAACATCGGTGAGCTCAAGGGGTCGATCAACACCAAGGCCAAGGGCCTGGAAGAGATTCAGAAGACGTACACCAAGACGGTGCAGTTCAAGTCGGCCGACCCGGCCATCTGCGCGCTCGCGCGCATCGGCATGGCGTACGACCAGTTCGCCGAGGCGCTCTCGAACCCGCCCGTGCCCAAGGGCATCCCCGAGGATCTGCTGTTCGAGGTGAAGGCGCAGTTCGAGCAGCAGGCCGCTCCCGTGCGCGACAAGGCCGCCGAGGCCTTCGCCGCCACCGTCGCCAAGTCGCAAGAGCTCGACGTCTTCAACCCCTGCTCGTCGAAGGCGCTCGAGATGCTGCGCACCAAGTACAAGCCCGACCTGTTCCCCAGGATGGGCGAGGAGACCTTCGAGCTGAAGCCCGCCGAGAACGCGGTGGCGGCGTCGATCGGTCAGGGCCTGCTGACGACGATTCAGACGGTGCCGGTCATCTCGCCTGAGAAGGCCGCGGAGCTGAAGAGCAACACCTCTGGCATCGGCCGCAACGTCGTCGACGCCACGCCTCGGCAGGGGGATGAGATCGATCTCTCCACGCCGTCCAAGCCCGAGGCGAAGGTCGAGCCCAAGCCCAAGGCCGCGCCCTCGCCGTCGCCGAAGCCCGCGCCGGCGCCTGCCGCCAAGAAGAGCAACGACGCCGAGCCGGAGGACACGCTGTGACGATCACCAACCTCCGCGTGAGCCTCGCGCTCGCGGCCCTCGCGCTGGCCGCGTGCAAGACGACCGAGTCGGGCGCGGTGAAGGTCGACGGGCCGCAGGTCAAGCGCACCGCGGGCAACGTCGCGCAGACCGAAGAGACGCCGCAGATCTCGAGCAAGGCGAAGCTGTTGTTCGAAGACGCGGTGAAGGCGTTCGAGGCCCAGAAGAAGTCGGGCCAGTACGACTGGCCCACCCTCGAGAAGAAGTTCCGCAACGCGGCCGACGCGGACGACAACCTGGCCGAGGCCACCTACAACCTCGGCGTCATCGCCGAGCGCCAGGGCAAGACGAAGGACGCGGTCACGCTCTACAAGCAGGCGCTCGCGTCGAAGCCGACGCTGCGGCAGGCCGCCGAGAACCTGGCCGTCATCGCGCAGAACCAGGGTGACGAGAAGGGCGCCGTCGCCATCTACGAGAACATCTTGAACACCTACCCCGACGACGCGGGGAGCCGCGCGCGGCTGGCGGAGATCCACCGGCGGCGTGGCGAGAGCGGCAAGGCGCTGGAGCTGGCGAAGGAGGCCCTCTTCCGCGACCCGCGCACGCTGCAGGCCTACAAGACGATGATGGCGGTGCACTACGAGCAGAAGCAGTTCTCGCTCGCCCGCCTCATTGCCCTGCGCGCGACGAAGATCGACGAGAACGACCCTGAGATCTACTTCACCCTGGGCCTGCTGAACCTCGCCGAGAAGGACCCCGTGAAGGCGCGCGTGCAGTTCAAGCGGGCCGTCGACGCGCGCAACGACTTCCTCCCGGCGCACTACGAGCTGGCGAAGATGGCCTTCGCGCAGGAGGACTACGGCAGCGCCGAGGAGCACGTGCGGCGCATTCTCCAGGCGAACGGCTCGAACGCCGAGGCGCTCGTCAACCTGGGCGTCGCGTACAAGGGCATGGGGCAGCTCGACAAGGCGATGCAGGCCTATGACGCCGCGCAGAAGCTCAACTCGAACCTGCCGGCCATCTACCTCAACCGCGGCATCATCATCGGGCTCAAGGGCGACCCGGAGAAGGCGATCACGTACTACCGCCAGTTCGTCAGCCTCTCCGGGGGCGAGACCTCGGTCAGCGCCAACCACCAGGTCTTCGAGCTCATCAAGGAGCAGGAGGCCGTCATCACCCAGCGCGAGGAGATGAAGAAGGCCGAAGAAGAAGCCAAGAAGATGGAAGAGGAGATGAAGAAGCAGGAAGAGGCGGCCAAGGAAGAAGAGCGCAAGGCGAAGGAGGCCGAGTTCAAGAAGCAGCAGGAAGAGGCCAAGGGCAAGGCCGCCGCCGACGCGCTGAAGGACGAGAAGGGTGAGGCGAAGAAGGACGAGCCCAAGCAGGACGCGCCTCCGAAGGCTGCGCCGCCTCCTCCGAAGGCCGAGCCTGCTCCGAAGCCCGCCGCACGGGCCGCTCCACCGCCGCCAGCGCCGAAGAAAGAGGAGCCCAAGAAGGAAGAGCCGCCCGCCGAGCCCGGCAAGAAGAAGGCGCCGCCGCCCGACGAGCCGAACGACGGGCTCTGAGCGCGACGGAACGGCACGGCCCCAGCGGGGCGTCTGACGAGCGGTCGTTCACCCTTCGCCGGAGCCCCGCCATGTCTCGTCTCGTCGCGCTTGTCGTTTCGCTGTCTGCCCTCGTCGCCGTGGCTCAACCGGAGCCACGGGTGGAACCGAAGCGCCAGCGGCCGCCCGTGCAGGACCATGACTTCACCGGTGGCCAGGCCATTCAGGGTGGCCGGGTGGCGCCGTTCTCGGAGTGGAACGTGGTGCCCGAGAAGAGCCGGTTCAAGAACCTCATTCGCCTGCGCGCATCGTTCGCGAACGAGCTCGCCAACTCGGTCGACGCGCTCTGAATCCAGTGCCATCGAACCTGCCCACCGCGGTGCACACCCGCTCTCACCCTGTGGGATGCACGAAACCCATGCGGGAGGTTGGCGGACACCTCGACAGTGCTAGGGTGAGTGTCGTTCAAAGGGTGTCTGGAGGTCTCATGTCGAAGCAACTGTGGCTCGTCATCGTCGCGATTTCGTTCGCGGCCAGCGCGCTCGCCCAGGACAAGAAGGGCGGCGACAACGTCAGTTACAAGAAGCAGACGGAGTACAGCTTCGAAGACGACACCATCGAGGGCGACCTCACCAAGCCCGACGGCGAGTACGTCGAGGCGCGCAAGAAGGTGAAGCACTCGAACCTCATCAAGATCCGTGAGGAGTTCAAAGACAAGGTGATGCAGTCGGTGGGCGAACTCTGAAGCCCCCGGAACCCATCGACCGGGCCGCTGTCGAAGGCCTGCGTCGGCGCTCGTCACCTGAACCGCAGTTTCCCTGGAGGCACTCGTGCCCGTCCCGTTGACGCTCAAGGTATTCAAGGGCGAACAGCTCATCTCGACGAAGGACTTCGACCGCGATCTCATCAAGATCGGTCGCCTTGCGTCGGCGCACCTCACCATCGATGACGAGAAGGTCGCGCGCATTCACGCCGTCATCGACGTCTCTCCCGACGGCACCCTGTCGGTCACCGACATGGGCACCGTCGAGGGCACGATGCTCAACGGCAAGCGGGTGATGAAGAGCTCGCTCGCGTTCGGCGACGCCATCACGGTCGGCGCCACCACCATTCGCGTCGAGAAGGCCGGCGCGGCGCCTTCGGTGGCGCCCACCATCGCGCCTGTCGCCGATGCCACCCAGCCGGTGGTGGCGACGGTGCCAGCGCCCCCGCCGGTCGTCGTGCAGGCTCCGGCTCCGGTCGTCCAGGTCGCCGCTCCGGTCGTGCAGGTCGCGGCGCCGCAGCCCGTGGCCGTTCAAGCGCCCGTTGCGAAGGCCTGGCAGCCGCCGCCCGCACCGCCCGAAGAGCTCTCTGACGCGCGCATCAGCCCGCGCATGCGCCCCCGCCGTCGCAAGGGCTCGGGTCCGCTCGGGCTCGAGCTGCGGTTCCTCTGGGGCGATCAGATCGTCGGCGAGTACTTCCTCTCGCCCGGCCAGGAGCGGGCCTTCACGGTCGGCTCCGCCCCCGGCGTGAACTTCGAGATGGGCGACATCACGGGCCCGGTCTTCGAGGTCGTGCGCTTCGGGAAAGACGGCGCGCAGCTGCGGTTCACCTCGAAGATGGAGGGCGAGCTGCACCGCAAGTTCGGTGACGAGGTGCTCTCGCTCGCCGAAGCGAAGAAGAAGGGGCTGGCGCAGGCCGACGGTGACGCAGTGTCGCTCAAGGTGGGCAGCGATGACTTCGCCTGGGTCGACCTCGGCGGCATCACCCTCGAGCTGTTCTACCAACCGGTGCCGAAGGCGGTCTTCGTTCCCTTCTCCGAGTCCGTCGACTTCACCGTCCTCAACATCTTCCTCGTCGCGTTCTTCATCGCCGCGCTCTTCGTCATCAGCGCCGCGAACCTCAACGCCGAGGGCGACGAGTTCGCCGACGACCTGAGCGACAACCAGGCGCGCATCGCCAAGCTGCTCATCAAGCCGCCGGAGAACCAGAAGAACCCGATCCTCGAGAAGTACGAGAAGAAGAAGGACTCGGGTGAGATCGCCGCCAAGCGCAAGGGTGACGAGGGGCAGATGGGCGCGAAGAACGCCCCGAAGCGCTCGGCCCACGCGGCGCCCAAGGGCGACCCCAACAACAAAGATCAGGCCCGCCTCCTGATGGCGAAGGTCTTCGGCAACAGCGGCGGCGGCGTCAGCACCATCTTCGGGCACCAGGGCCTCGGCGGTGAGCTGAAGGCCGCCATGGGCAACATGTTCGGCGCGGCGCCCGGCGATGCGGCTGGCCTCGGCGGCCTGGGGCTGCGCGGCTCGGGCTCGGGCGGCGGCGGCCTCGGAGACACCATCGGCATCGGCGGCATCGGCACCCGTGGTCGCGGCGGTGGCACCGGCGGGTACGGCTCTGGCGTGGGCGTGCTGGGCGGCAAGAAGGACGTCGACATCGGCATCACCTCGTCCGAGCCGACCGTCATGGGCTCGCTCGACAAGGAGCTCATCCGCAAGGTGATTCACGCCAACCGCGGGCAGATTCGGTACTGCTACGAGAGCCAGCTCAACCGCTTCCCGAAGCTCGAGGGCAAGGTCGCCATCAAGTTCGTCATCTCGGCGGCGGGCTCGGTGGCGAGCTCCAACGTGGCACAGACGACGGTGGGCAACGCCGAGCTCGAGTCGTGCATCGCCGGCCGCGTGCGCACGTGGATCTTCCCCAAGCCCAAGGGCGGTGGCGTGGTGGTCGTGACGTACCCGTTCATCTTCAAGCAGTCGGGGCAGTGACCTCGGCGTCAGCGCGTTGACGGTGCCGCCACCGCCAGAGCCCGGAAGTCGCGGGTCTTCGGTGGTGGCGTCGTCTTTGCTGTGCACGTCACTGTGCCCGTGAGTGACGCCATCGCGCCAGGTGGGCCCGTCTTCGTCACGGGGAGCACGTTCGCCCTGCGGTGTCTGCGACGGGCGCTCGCCACGAGGTGCCGCTGGTTCGTCAGCCACCTGCCCATCGAGGGCGAGGCGTGCGTCGAGCTGCTGGAGCGTTCCCGGGTCCCCGGGGTGTGGCTGTCGGAGTGGGCCGTCTCGCACGCCGCGCAAGTGAGCGCGCGGCTGAGCCAGGCCTGCTTCGTGGTGGTGGAAGACGATGACGTTCGAGGTGAAGCGGCTGCGGCGGGGCCGTGTCTGCGCCTCTCTGCGCGCCGGCTGGCGGCCGACCCCTCGGGTGAGATCGAGCGGCTGTGGGCCTTCATCGATGGGGCCTGCGCGCGCGCCGCGTGAACGCCTTCCATCCCCCGTGAGGTGGAGTAGGGTGCCGCGCTCATGATGACGCGCGCGCTCTTCGTCGCCTCTCTCGTCGCCAGCCTCGCCGCTTTCGCCCAGGGCAAGCCCCTCGAGGACCGCAAGGCCATCACCTACAACGAGATCGAGCGCGGCTTCTTCTTCGGCGTCTCGGGCGGCTTCTGGGGCACCATCAACCCCCCGGCCGGCACCGGGAGCGCACAGTATTTCTCGCCCGGCCAGGCGGCGCTCCTCGAGATCGGCTACGACATCGGAGATCGCGTCTCTCCGGCGCTCTTCTTCCTGGCCACCAGCAACCGCATGGGCGCCGACTACACGGGCCTGGTGCGGGACATGGCGGGCGGCGCGGTGCGCTCGGGTGACTACGGCTCCATCGCCCCGGGCATCGGCGCCCGCATTCGCATCGTCGGCCTGAAGGACAGCCAGGAGGTGACGCGCACCTGGTTCTACGCGCGCGCCGGAGCCGCCTTCATGCTGTACCAGCCAACCACCCTCATCAACACGCCCGACGTGCTCATCTTCGCGGGGCCGGGGCTCGAGTACTTCACGCGCCTGCGCCACTTCAGCATCGGGCTCGACGCGAACTTCAACTTCATGGCCCTCACCCAATCTGTGGGCTTTTCAGTGCTCCCCTTCGTGCGCTACGCGGGTTTTTGACGACGCCAGCAGCGGCACCTCGCCGCCTCTGGCCCGTCGGCACGACATGCGCTTCGCGCCCGGCATGAGGCCGGGTCCGACGGCGCCCGGGAGAGCACGATGGTTGGCCCCAATGACAAGGCGAAGGGCGCTGGTCCCCAGGGACGCGGCGGTGGTGGGTTCTCGTTCGACGATCGCGAGGGCGGCAAGGGCCGTGGACGCGGCGGCCGCGATGGCGACCGGGGTGATCGGCGCGGCGGCAAGGGTGGAGGCGGCGCGGCCTACCGGGTCGTGAACGAGCTCTCGGCGTTGGAGAAGGCGCTGACGAAGGGTGACTACGCGGCCCAGAAGCAGTCGCTCGACGACATCGTCAAGGGCGTGAAGGGGCTCCGGCTCAAGTCGCTCAACGACCTCGACATGGGCTCGCGGGGCAAGCTGCTCACGACGCTGATGCGGGTCGCGCGGCAGCCGAAGAAGGACGTCGCGCCGGCCGAGGCTCCTCCGGCCGAGGCACCGCCGGCCGAAGCGGCTCCCGCCGACGCGCCTGCCGAGGGTGCGGCGCCTGCCGAGGCTGCTCCTGCCGAAGCGCCGAAGCCGCCTGCGGCGCCGGTGACGACGTGGAGCGACGTGCTCTTCACCACCGGCCTCGTCTGGTCGGCGGCGAACGAGACCGAGCGCGCGAACGCCGCCTTCGAGTCGGCTGGTCGCAAGCCCACGGCGTCCGAGCTCGCGGCGCTGGCGACGCCCGAGGCTCCGGTGGCCGATGATCGGGGCCGTCGCGGCGACCGCCGCGATGGATCGCCGGGCAAGCGTGGGGAGCGCCGTGAGCGAGGCGATCGGCCCGAGCGGCGTGACCGCCCGGAGCGTGGCCCTCGCGGTGACAAGGAGCGGCGCTTCGAGCCCGCGCCCGCCGCGACCGGCAACTGGGCCCTCGACGCCCGCAACTTCGAGGAGGCGGGTCGCACGCGCGACGCCGGACGTCTCCACGAGGCGAACCAGTCGTTCACCGAGGCGTCGCGGCTCTATGAAATTGGCGGCGACTTCAAGTCGGCGCTGCGGAACGCCGCCAGGGCGAAGGACTCGGCCCGCATCACCGCGCTGTCGGCGAAGCTGACGCCCGACGAGGTGACGCTCCAGCTCGAGAAGGCCGAGGCGTGGGAGCTCCTGATGGAGCTCTACGTGCAGAAGGGTGACTTCGCGAAGGTGGCGGCGCTGTACGAGCGGGCCCTGCAGTTCGACCAGGCCGCGCTGGCCTGGGAGCGCGCAGGCAAGCTGTCGGTCGCGCGCCGCTGCTACGAGAAGGCGAAGGACTTCGCGGCGGCGAACCGCGTGCGCGATCTCGAGGTGACGAAGCTCGTCGAGCGCGGCGACCGCCTGGGCGCGGCCACCATTCTGATGGGCGTTGGCCGCAGCGCCGATGCCATCGAGCTGCTCAAGCCGTTGCCGGGGCCCAAGGCGTACGCCTTCATGCTGAAGCTCAAGCTGAACGCCGAGGCCGCGGCCTTTGCCGCCGAGGCGCTGGCGAAGGCCGAGGCCGAGGGAAACCTGCAGTCGAAGGCGCGCTGGCTCGAGACGATGGGCAAGCACGAGGCGGCGGCCGAGGCGTACCTGGCCGCGAACCGCAAGGACCGGGCGTCGGCGATGTTCGAGCACCTCGGCCAGTTCGCGAAGGCGGCGGAGCTCGCCGAGGCGGCCGGTCAGCTCGACAAGGCGCAGGCGCTGTTTGGGAAGGCTGGAGATGCGGCCAACGTCGAACGGGTGAAGGCGCTGCCGCGTCCCGAGCCGAAGCCGGCCGCAGAAGAGGCGAAGGACGAGGCCGACGGTGAGGCCATGGTGCCGCCGCCAGCCGAAGCCGCGCCCGTCACGCCGACCGCTTCAGCCTGAACCAGCGCTCCCGGCGCGCGGCGGCCTCGTCGGCCGCTGCGTACGCGGAGCGCTTCGGCTGGAGGACGGTGAAGGAAGACGCCAGGGCCGCGCACGTCACGGCGGCTCGGCTCGATTGGCCCGTGTGCGATTCCCAGGGGCCCCGCGGCTGACCACCAGCCGGACACAAAGCGCCGTGTTTTCCCGTGGTTTTGCGTTCGTTCCCGAGGGGGTGGAGGCTACATTCCCGCCTTCCTCCCATGACGGACACTGCTGCTGAGAAGGGCTTTGGCGACGTCGAGGCGACCCTCGAGAAGTCGGGCCGCGTCGAAGATCTGATTCGCCTGTACGAGACGCGCTCGCGCGAGGTGCCGACGCCCGACGAGGCCGCGCACCTGCTGTCACGCGCGGGGCACCTGGCTCGCGAACGGCTCAAGTCTCCGCCGCGCGCCGAGGAGCTCTTTCGCCGCGCGCTCGTCTATGCGCCAAACGCGCGGGAAGCCCTCGAGGGCCTCAAGGCCGTCGCCGAGGGCCGCAACGACTTCGCGATGCTGTCCGATGCGCTCGAGCGGCTGGGCCTCATCTCGTCGGGCGCTGCGGCCGCCGCGCACTACCTGAAGGCCGGCGAGCTGTACGAGACGAAGCTGGCGCGCCGCGATCGCGCGGTGCTCTGCTACCAGCTCGCCACGCGCGCCGCGCCCCACGAACGCGCCGGGTACCAGAAGGCGCGCGCGGTGCTGCTCGCTGAAGGGCGCTCCGCGTCGGTCTACGAGTCGCTCGAGCGGGAGCGCACGCACCTGGGCGAGCGAGAGCTGCTCGAAGACTACGTGGCCTTCGCCGAGGCC
Source organism: Myxococcaceae bacterium (assembly GCA_033763395.1). Taxonomy (GTDB): domain Bacteria; phylum Myxococcota; class Myxococcia; order Myxococcales; family Myxococcaceae; genus Xiheimicrobium. The sequence continues at coordinate 12,464 of JANRKQ010000219.1, read as the reverse complement.
CTCGTCAACAACCCGCAGGAGCACACGCTCGCCACCAAGGCGCTCGTCCGCGCGCTGGCCATCGACGGGAAGAACGCCCGCGCGCAGCAGGCCCAGAAGGACCTGGGCAAGCTCGAGTACGTCTGGCGCGAGAAGGTGAAGGCGCTCAAGGCGCAGTCCCTCGAGGAGCGCGACCGCCGCACCGCCGCGCGCCTGTCGCTGCAGGTGGCCCGGCTCTTCGCCTTCTATGAGCCCACGGCGACCGCGAAGATCAAGGAAGCCATCGACCGCTGCTTCGCGCTGTGGCCGGCGATGCCCGACGCGCTCGATCTGCTCGAGCACGTGGCCGAGAAGTCCGGCGATCTGCGCGTCGCCCTCACCATCTTCTCGAAGCTGGCCGCCGAGACCCGCGACAAGGTGGCGCAGGTCGATCTGCACCTGCGCATCGGGCAGGCGCTGCTGACGCGCCTCGACGATCCAGCCGGGGCCTGCGCCGAGTTCGAGCAGGCCTCGCGCATCGACGCCGGGCGGCCCGACGCCGCCGAGCTCGCCAGCGAGCAGCTCATCGGGCAGGGCAAGCTGGCCGAGGGCGTGGCCGTGCTCGAGCGCCACCTGGGCGCGCTCAAAGACAAGACGGCGCAGGTCGCGCTCCGCGTCACCCTCGCCGATCTCGCGACCCGGCTGCTGAAGGACGAGCAGGTGGCGCGGGGCCACCTCGAGGCCGCGAACGCCGTCGATCCGCACAACGCGCAGGTGGCGTGGCGGCTGCTCAAGCTCTTCGTCGAAGGGCAGGAGCTCGAGCGCGCCTGGCCGCTGTTCGAGCTGGGCATCTCGGCGCCGCAGCCGATGGCCGAGCGGGTGAGCATGTGCGAGTTCGTCTCGCTGCTCTGCGAAGACGCGGGCGACCCGAAGCGGGCCTTTCACGCGCTGTCGTGTGCGCTCCCGCTCGATCCGGGCCGGGCGACGCTCCTCACCGCCCTCAAGGACGCGGCGTTCCGTGCGAACCAGCAGGCCGAGCTGGCGCTGGCGCTCAGGCGGGCGGCGCAGGTGGCTCCGGCGGCGGCGCAGACGGGGCTGTGGAAGACGCTCGGGCAGCTGCTCCAGTCGCTCGATCGTCCCGCCGAGGCGCAGGAGGCCTGGCTCGAGGTGCAGAAGCGCCATGGCGACGACGCCGAGGCGGTGGCGGCGCTGGCGGCGATTCGGAAGCAGCTCGCCGAGGAGCCGCAGGATCCCCGCTCGAAGCTCGAGGCCGAGGCGCGCAAGCTCGAGGCGTCGGCCGCCGACCCGGGCGCGGCGGCGGCGGTGTACCGGAAGATCCTCGAGCTCGACGCCGACAGCGTGCCGACGCTCAAGAAGCTGGGCGCGGCGGCAGCGAACCTCGGCCAGTGGGACGAGGTGGCGACGGTCGCGGAGCGGCTGATGGCGCTCGCCGACTCGGCGGCCGAGCGTCAGGAGTGGCGGGCCCGGCTGGCGCAGCTCTTCGCCGAGCGCCTGGCCCGTAAGGACGAGGCAGCCCGGCTGTACTTGAACCTGCTCGACGAGGGCGCCTCCAACGCCACCGTCGTCGGCGGCCTCGAGCGGCTGGCGGCCCAGGGCGTGAGGCCCACCGACATCGCGCGCGCGCTGGCGCCGGTGTACGCGAAGGCGGGCGACTTCCAGCGGCAGGTGGCCTCGCTGCTGGTGCTCCTGGCTTCGGCCCAGGAGCGCGACGAGGTGAAGGCCTTGCTGACGCTGCTCGCCGACACCACCGAGAAGCGGCTGATGGACGTGCGCGGCGCGTTCGACTTCCGGTTGCGTGGGCTCTCGCTCGACCCGACCGACGGCGCGTTCCGGGTCGAGGCGGCGCGGCTTTCGCGCGAGCTCAAGGCCCAGCAGGATCTCGCCCGAAACCTGGTCGAGCTGTCCGGCAAGGTGGCCGACGCGTCGCCGGCGGTGGGCATGCTGGTCGAAGCCGCCGAGCTGGCGAAGGAGGCAGGCGCGGTCGACGACGCGATGGCGGCGTACAAGCTCGCGCTGCAGAAGAGCCCCGCGTCGGTCGATCTGTTGACGCGGGCCGCGGCGTTCGCGCTCGAGAAGGGGCGGCTCCTCGACGCCGATCAGCTGCTGCGCAGCCTCGCGGGCCAGGCCGAAGGGGACGACAAGCGCGGGGTCTACCTGCAGCTGTCGAAGGTGAACGCCGAGCTCAACCGTCCGCGTGAAGCGGCGCTGGCGCTCACCGAGGCGATTCGCCTGGGCGCGCCCGAGCTCGAACACCTGCCCGCCGTCGCGGGGCTGCTCGAGCAGGGCGGCCAGATGCAGGAGCTGGTGCAGGTGCAGGGCCGCCTGGTGGCGCTCTACGAGCAGGCCGGCGACAAGGACCGCGCGACGCAGCTGAGCGTGGCGCGCGCGCGCATCGTCGAGAACGTGCTGGGGGACAAGGCCGAGGCGATCTCGCGCTACGCCGACGTGCTCAAGTCGCGGCCCACCGACGCCGACGCCATCGCCGCGCTCGAGAACCTGCTGGCCGATCAGACGCACCGCGAAGCGGCCGCCCGGGCCGTGCTGCTGGCCTACGAGCACGCCAACGATCACCGCAAGCAGGTCTCGGCGCTGCACGTCGTCGCCGAGTCGGCGCGCGACACGCTCGAGCGGGTCAAGGCGCTCCAGCGCGCGGCCGACCTGCACACGATGCACCTGCGGCAGCCGGAGCAGGCCTTCGCGTCGCTCGCCCAGGCCGTACGCCTGACGCCCGAAGACCTCACGTTGCGCTCGGCGACGCGCCAGGCCTCGGAAGACGCCGATCTCGTCGACAGCTACGCCGAGGTGCTCCAGGAGCTCGTCGACGGCGGCGCCGGCGCGGCGGCCGTGGGGCTCCACCGTGAGCTGGCCGAGCTGTACGAGCGCAAGCTCAACGATCAGGAGCAGGCGGTCGCGCAGCTCCACAAGGTGCTCTCGCTCGACGCGAAGAACGTCGACGCGCTCAAGTCGCTCCAGCGGCTGCACCGCGCCCGGGAGGAGTGGTGGGACCTGGTGCCGATCATCGAGCGCCTCGCCTCCATCGAGATCGATCTGGCGGCGCGCACCGCGCTCGAGCGGGAAGCGGCGCTGCTCTCGGAGTCGAAGCTCGAAGACCTCGATCGCGCGGCGCTCAACTGGCGTCAGGTCGTCGCCCGCGACGTGCTCGATCGCGACGCGGCCTCGGCGCTCGATCGGCTCTACACGAAGCTCGATCGTCCGCAGGAGCTGGCCTTTGCGCTCGAGCTGCGGCGCAACCAGGAAGGGCAGAGCCCGCAGGGCCGTGAGCTCGCGTTTCGCCTGGGGCAGCTGCGGCAGCTCAAGCTGAACGATCTGCGCGGCGCGCTCGAGGTGTACCGCCAGATCCTGTCGGAGGACGCCTCGCACGAGGGCGCGCGCCAGGCGCTCGAGCAGTGGGTGCGTTCGAACCTGAGCGAGGCCGCCACGGCGATGGAGATCCTCGACCCGGTGCTGGCCCGCTCGGGCGACCATCAGGCCCGCATCTCGCTTCGCGAGGCGAGGCTGGCGTCGGCGACGGGCCGCACCGAGCGCGCGCGGTTGTCCTCCGAGATTCGCGCGATCCTCGAGCGCGATCTCTCGCAGCCCGAGGCCGCGTTCATGAACGCGCTCAAGGCCTTCACCGACGGGCTCGAGCGCAGCGAGGTGCAGCCCGAGCTCGAGCGGCTGGCCCGTGACACCGGCTCGTATGGCGAGCTGGCCGAGATCTACGAGTCGACCGCCGACGAGGTCGACGTGGCCGACGAGAAGATCGCGCTCCTGCGCCGGTGCGCCGAGATCCGCGAGCAGCTCGACGAGACGGACGAAGCCACGCGCGCATGGAACGCCCTGCTCGGGCTCGCGCCCCAGGACCGGCAGGCCCTCGACGCGCTGTCGAAGCTCTACGCGAAGTCGCAGAACGCGCGGCAGCTCTCGCAGGTGTTCGCCCAGCAGGCGACGCTGGCGAGCGACCCCGGCGAGAGGCGCGAGCTGCTGGTGAAGGCCGGCGAGGCCTATGCCACCGCCGGTGACGACGAGCCGGCGATCGACGCCTACCGCTCGGCGCTCGCCCTCAAGCGGACGCCCGAGGTGCTGACGGCGCTCGATCACCTCTTCGGCAAGAACGATCGCCTCGCCGAGCAGGCCGACGTGCTGGCCCAGCTGGCCGACGAGACCGCCGAGATCGAAGGCAAGGTGCAGTTCCTCCTCCGCCGGGGGCAGCTGCTCGAGAAGGAGAGTCAGTTCTCGAACGCGCTGCGGGCCTTCGCCGACGTGTTGCAGCTGTCCGGGGCCGAGCCGCACGCGGTGATGGGCCTCGAGCGGTTGCTCCAGCACGAGCCGACCCGCGTCGAGGCCGCGCGCCTGCTCGAGCCGGTCTACCGGCAGGCCTCGGAGCTCAAGAAGCTCGTCGAGGTGCTCGACGTGCGGCTGGGCGTCACCGACGCGTCACGTCGGGTGCCGCTGCTGCTCGAGATCGCCACCCTGCGCGAGGCGGTGGGGCAGAAGGCGCTCGCGCTCACCACGCGGCTGCGGAGCTTCGCCGAGGCGCCCGCCGACGACGAGGTGCGCGGAGAGCTCGAGCGGCTCGCGGCCGATCTCGGGGCCTTCGAGGAGCTCGCGGCGGCGTACGAAGACGCCCTCGAGCGGGGAGCTGCCGAGCCGCTGGCCGGTGAGCTCTGGCGCCGCCTGGCGGCGATCTATGGCGAGCGGCTGTCGCGGTTCGATCTCGCCGCCCGCGCGTGGACCGAGTGCCTCAACCGCAACCCGAAGGACACCTTCGTGCTCGAGGCGCTGGGGCAGATCTACCGGCGCACCTCGCAGTTCCGCGAGTTGTCGGTGGTGATGCGGCGGCAGCTGGCGCTCGAGCCCACCGTGGTGGGCCAGGTGAACCTGCTGTTCGACCTGGCGACGCTGGCCGAAGACACCCTGTCGGACAAGGCGCTGGCGGCGACGGCGTACCAGGCGATCCTCGAGCGCAAGCCCGACGACGCCAACGCGCTGAAGCTGCTGGGCCGGCTGTTCGCCGAGATGGAGAAGTGGCCCGAGCTGGCGCAGGTGCTCGCCCGTGAGGTGCAGCTGGCCGAGGCGCAGGGGCAGGACGAAGAGGCCAGAGAGTTGCTGGTTCGGCTAGGGCGGCTCAAGCTGACCCGGCTCGGCGACCCCCGCGGCGCCTTGAACACGTATCAGGAGGTGTTGCGTCGGAAGCCCGGCCATGCCGGTGCGGTCGGCGCACTCGAAGAGATGGCGCGCTCTGACAACCCACTCAAAGGCGAGGCGGCCAGCACGCTCGAGCCCGTGTTCGCGCAGGAAGGCGAGCACCTCAAGCTGGTCCAGATGATCGAAGCGCAGGTCGCGGCCGAGCCGCAGCCGGTCGAGCGCGCGGCGCTGTTGCGCAAGATGTCCGAGGTCTACTCGCAGCAGATGGACAACGCCGAGATGGCCTTCGTGGCCGCCACGCGCGCCCTGCGCGAGCTGCCCGACGACGAGAAGAACCTGGCGCTGTGCTCGCTGCTCTACAAGGCCGCCGACGCCCGCGACGAGTACACGGTGCTGCTGGGAGAGGTCGCGCCCAGGGCCTCGAACGACCAGGCCCGCGCGAGCCTCTACCGCGCGCTCGCGAAGCTGCAGGCCGAGGCCAACGAGCCCGACGAAGCCGTCGAGAGCTGGAAGCAGGTGATGGCGCTGGCGCCCACCGACGGCGAGGCGATGGAGCAGATGGGCAAGCTGCTCGCCGCCCAGGGCCGGGTGCCCGAGCTCATCGACGTCATCAAGCGGCAGCTCAACGTCGAAGAGGACACCGGCCGCCGGGTGGGCCTCTTGTTCCAGATGGGCGTGCTGCAGGACGAGCAGCTCAATGACGCGGCGGCGGCCCTCACCACCTTCCGCCGGTTGCTCGAGCTGGCCCCCAATGACGCCGGCGCCCTCGCCCGCATGGACGCGCTCTGTGAGGATCAGCAGCGCTGGCCCGAGCTCGCCGACGTGCTGGCGCGGCGCCTGTCGCTGGTGGCGGCCGACGAGCGGGCGGCGCTCACCTTCAAGCTGGCGGTGGTGCGCGAGACGCGGCTGCTCGACAAGAGCGGCAGCATCGAGCTGTACGCCGAGCTGCTCGCGCAGAACCCCAGGCACCCCGGCGCGCTCCAGCGGCTCGAGGCGATGGCCCAGAAGGAGCCGCAGAACCAGGCGGCCTTCGAGGTGCTCGCGAAGGCGTACCGCGAGGGCGGCGACCCGGTGAAGCTGTCGGCGCTCATCGAGGCACGGGTGACGGTGTCTCCCGATGTCGTCGAGCGCAAGACGTTGCTGCAGGAGCTCGCGCAGATTCGCGACGCGCAGTCCGAGCCGGAGCTCGCGTACCTGGCGTTCTACCGGGCCTTCAAGGAAGACCCGAACGACGCCCCGCTGCGCAAGCGCCTCGAGCAGGCCGCCGCCGCTGCCGGCTCATGGGACGAGCTGGCGCACGCCTACGAGGCCGAGCTGCCGCGCATCGCCGAGCCGGCCGAGGCCGCGCTGGTGTGCTTCACGCTCGGGCAGCTCCACGAGCAGCGCCTGTCGGACGCGGGCCAGGCGGTGGAGTTCTACGAGCGCGCCCGCGAGCTCGAGCCGTCGTTCGCCCCGCGCGCCCTGGTGTCGCTCGACAAGCTCTACGGGCAGCTCAACCGCGCCGACAAGCAGGCCGAGACGCTCGAGGCGCTCGGCACGGTCGCCGCCGAGCCGCAGGAGAAGGTGGGCTATTTCTTCCGCCTCGGGCAGCTGGCGATGGAGACGCTCGAGAAGCCCGACCTCGCCGCGGCGGCGTTCGAGAAGGTGCTCGAGACCGACCCGAAGCACCTGCCCAGCCTGCGCTCGCTCGAGCAGCTCTACGAGCAGGCGCAGATGAGCGAGAAGCTGTACCGGGCGCTCGAGGCGCAGCGCGAGCTGGTGCAGGGCACCGAGCGCGAGCGCGTGCTCTCGAAGATGGCCGTCACCTCGTCGGAGGGGCTGGCCAACGTCGATCACTCCATCTCGCTCTACCGCGAGCTGCTGTCGAAGAACCCCCGCAACGAGCAGGCCTTCGAGGCGCTCAACGCGCTGCTCGATCGCGCCAACCGGGCCGACGAGCTGGTCGAGCTGCTGCTGCAGAAGCTGTCGGTCACCATCGACCCGCGCGAGCTGGTGCGGCTCAACGAGCGGGTAGGGCGCGTGCTGTTCGAGCGGCTCCAGCGGGCCGAAGACGCGATTGCGTATTTCAAGGCCGCGCTCGACCGCGACGCCCGCCACAAGGGCGCGCTCGAGGCCCTGCGCGACATCTTCGAGGCGCTCGGCCGGCGTGACGATCTCGTCATCATCTTGCGGCGCCTCATTCCGCTCCAGGAGGAGGCGTCGGGGGTCAAGGCGATCCGCATTCGGCTCGCCGAGATAATCGCCGGCTCCGCGCGGCGTGAAGAGGCCCTCGACGCGGCCCGGCGCGCGCTCGAGGTCGAGCCCCACCGGCTGGAGGAGCTCGATCGGCTCCTCCAGGTGTTCCTGCAGCTCAAGGCCTGGCCGGACGCGGCGCGGGTGCTCGAGGCGAAGTCGCAGCACTTCCTCCTCATCGAGGAGCGCGAGAACGCCGCGGCCGCGCTGTTCCAGGTGGTCGAGCTGTGGCGGTCGACGGCGAACAAGCCCGATCTCGCGGCGGCGCCGCTCGAGAAGATCCTCGAGATCGACCCGCCCAACCGGCAGGCCTACGAGCAGGCGCTCGATCTGTACTCGAAGCAGGGCGACTGGCGCGCGTACGCCACCGCGATGGATCGGTACCTGCCGCACCTGGTGAGCGACGAGGAGAAGGTGCAGTCGCTCCAGCAGCTCGCCCAGGTGCAGGAGACCCGCCTCGGCCAGAAGGACGTGGCGTTCCTCCAGTACACGCGCGCCCTGCAGCTCAACGCCTCGGACGACGGCGTGCGCGAGCAGGTCGAGCGGCTCGCCGAAGAGACGGGCAGCTTCGAAGAGCTCGCCGCCGTCTACGAAGAGGTCGCCGACGAGCTGCCCCGGGGCCCGCTGGCCGAGCGCATGTACCTGACGCTCGCGCGGGTGCACGATCAGAAGCTCGACGACCCCGACTCGGCCGAGAAGGCGCTGCGCAAGGTGCTGGCCTTCGACCCGACGAACGAGGCGGCGCTCGAGCGGCTCGCGTCGATGTTCGCCCGACGCGGCTCGCACAAGGAATACATCGTCTCGCTCGAGCAGAAGCTCGAGGCGGCGCCCAGCATCGAGGCGCGCAAGCAGATCCTCCGCGAGATCTCCCGCGCGTGGGACGAGCACCTCTCGAGCCCCGACGACGCCGAGAACGCGCTCGAGCGGGCGCTGTCGCTCGAGCCCGACGCCGAGACGCTGGGCGTGCTCATCACCCTGCAGCGGCGCCAGGGCAACCACGCGGCGGTGGCCAGCTCGCTGTTGCGCATGCGCGACATCGCGGCGACGCCCGAGGAGCGCTCGCGCATCCAGGTCGAGGTGGCGCAGGTCTACGAGCGCGATCTGAAGGACGACGAGGCGGCGGTCGAGGGCTTCCGCCAGGCGCTCGAGTTCGACCCGGCGAACCTGCAGGCGCTCGAGTCGCTCGAGAAGCTGTACTCGCGGCTCGATCGGCCGGCCGAGCTGCTCGCCGTCTACGAGCGCGAGCTCGAGCTCACCAGCGACTACCGCGAGCGGGTGCGGCTGCTCTTCAAGAGCGCGTCGATCTGGGAAGAGCGCTACCAGAACCTCGCCAACGCGGACGCCTGCATCGACGCCGCGCTGCAGGTCGACCCGCAGAACGTGCAGGCGATCAAGACGCTCGAGCGGCTCCGCAAGGCCCAGGGCCGGTGGGACGAGCTCATCGGCGTCGTCGACCGGCACATCAACCTGCTCAACAACCCCGAGGAGAAGGCGGTGTTGTGCGTCGAGATGGGCGACATCTTCCACCAGCAGCTCAAGGCGGTGGACCGGGCGGTGACTGCGTACCACCAGGCCCTCGAGCTCGACCCACGCTGCCGACCGGCGATGCACGCGCTCGGCACCCTCTACGAGCGCAGCGGCAACTGGCCCTTCGCCCTCGACATGCTCGAGCGTGAGGCGCAGGTGCTCGGGTCGACGCCCGAGGCCGTCGAGCTCTGCTTCCGCGCCGGCAAGATCAACGAAGACATGTTGATCGACCCGGGCAGCGCGCGGCGCAACTACCTGCAGGCGCTCGAGATCGACCCGGCGTACCTGCCGGCGATCCGCGCGCTCAAGGGCATCTACGAGGTCGAGCAGGACTGGGAGAACTACGAGAAGGCGCTGCTGGAAGAGGCGCGCCAGACCGAGGACACCCAGGAGCGCAGCGAGGCCTACCTCTCGGTCGCGCGGTACTACGAGGGCCGAGAAGATCGCGACAACGCGACGAAGTACTACGAAGAGGCGCTCAAGCTGGTGCCCGACTCGCTCGAGGCCGCCCGCCCGCTCGCCGACATCTACCTCTCGGTCGAGAACTGGGAGCGCTGCGAGAAGATGCTCGACGTCGTCACCGCGAAGATGTCGCAGCGCTACGCGGCGGCCCCCGAGGACGACGAGCTGGCGAAGGAGCTGTGCCGGCGCTTCTACCGGCTCGGCTACGTGTGCGAGAAGAACGCGCGCCGCGACAAGGCGCTCGGCTCGTTCGAGAAGGCCTACCAGCTCGACGCCACCAACCTCGCGGTGCTCGAGGGCTACGGCAACCTGTTGGTGCAGGTGAAGCGCTTCGAAGAGGCGCTCAAGGTGTACCAGTCGATCCTGCTCCACCACCGGGGCGATCTCACCGATCTCGAGGTCGCCGAGATCCACTGGACGCTGGGCGATCTGCACCACCAGCTCAAGCAGTTCGATCGCGCCGAGAACCAGTTCGACAAGGCGCTCGCCATCGACCCAAACCACGAGCCGTCGCTGCGGTCGATGGTGGCGATCGCCGAGGCCACGCAGAACTGGGAGCGCGCCGGAGACTTCCGGCAGAAGCTGCTCCAGGTCGTCGAGGGCGAGGCCCGCTTCGAGAACGGCGTCGCGCTCGGTGCGCTCGCCCGCGATCGGCTCTCCGACCCGTACGTCGCCATCGACGCCTACCTCGCCGCCCACAAGGAGCGCCCCGCCGTCCTCGACGTGATGGACGCGCTCTATGTGCTGTACCGCGAGACGAAGCAGGGCGCGAAGGCCGCCGAGATGCTCGAGCGCATGCTGGTGACCGACGCGCTCAAGGGCGAGCCCGCCAAGGCCAAGCGCGTGTACTTCGCGCTCGGGGAGATCGCCCGCGACGAGCTGATGGACATCGACAAGGCCGTGGCGTCGTTCAACGCGGCGCTCGATCTCGACTGGCGGTTCATCGAGGCCTTCACCGCGCTCGAGGCGATGCTCGGCCGCAACAAGAAGTGGAAGACGCTCGACGACAACTACAAGCGCATGCTCGCGCGCTTCCCGAAGACGGAAGAGACGCACCTGGCGCGCATGACGATCTGGCGCGCCCTCGGCGACATGTACCTCAACGTCATGAAGGCGCCCGACGCGGCCGTCGAGATCTACAAGGTGGTCGCCGCGGGCCTGCCCGACAACCTCGAGGTGCAGGAGCAGTTCGCGGCGCTGGCCCAGACGCAGGCCGGCTACGAACAGGACGCGGTCGACGCCTGGCGCCGGACGCTGCCAACCACCAGCACGCCGGGCAAGGTCGCCTCGGCCCTCGCCGAGCTCGCCGCCCGGAGGAAGGACTACGACTCGGCGTGGCTCGCCGCGCAGGTCTCGTCAGGCCTCATCGGCGACATCGGCGCCGCCGAGAAGGAGATCCTCACCAAGCTGACGCCGTACGCCAAGAAGCGCGAGACGACCGATCGCTCACTCACCGACCGGCTGTGGCAGCAGCACCTGTTCCACCCGCGCGTGCGGGGGCCGCTCGCCGATCTGATGGGCATTCTCTTCGAGCAGGCGGGCGCGCTGTGGAAGGAAGACTTCGCTCGCTACAACATCGTGCCGAAGAAGCACCTCATCGACGTGAGCCAGGGCGCCGAGTACCACCTCACGCACTACCGCGCGGTGAGCAAGCTGCTCGGCATGCAGCAGCTCGCCCTGTACTCGCCGTTCCTCGTGGCGCAGCGCGATCGCATCGCCAAGAAGACGAGCGAGGCGCCGCCCGATCCGATGGTGGGGGTCGAGATCATCCACACCGATCCGGTCGGGCTGCGGGTGGGCGGGAAGTTCTTCAGCGAGCAGGGCCAGCGCGAGGCCTGGTATCTGCTCGGCCGCACCATGGCGCTGCTGAGGCCCGAGCTGGTGCTGACGGCGCGGTTGTCGGCGGAGCGACTCGAGGCCGTGCTGCAGGCGGCGATCAGCCTGTCCGTCGACCGGTTCCGCTTCACGGCCGACCTGCGCGCCATCGACGCAGAGCGCAAGCTTCTGGAGCGCTCGTTGTCGGAGCAGGCCCGCGCCGCGCTCGCCCGGGTGACGCGCGACTACGTGAAGGTGGCGACGCCAAACGACCTGCGGAACTACCTCGAAGGCGCCGAGCTGACTGCCGTGCGCGCGGGGGCGTTCGTCGCGGGTGAGATCGAGCCCGTCAAGCGCATGGTGATGGCCGAGACGGGCCCGTCGTTCCGCGTGCAGCCGCGCTCGAAGATCCGCGAGCTGATGGTGTTCGCGCTCGGCGACGACCTTCACGCCCTGCGGGTCGCCGTCGGCACCAGCGTCGAAGTTCAGCTGCGCAAGTGACCAGATTGATTGACTCTTCGCGCCATCGCGGGCATTCGCCGGAACTCGCCGACGGGGAGCGGCGTCCGTGCGTTTGACTCCCTCCGAATGGAAACCTACAGTTTTCCGGTGTTTAGGCCCGAGGACGCCTGATGCGCTTCGTCTGTGAGAGCTGCCGCGCGCAGTACATGATCAACGACGAGAAGGTCGGGCCCAAGGGGGTCAAGGTCCGATGCCGCAAGTGCGGCTATGTCATTCACGTCAAGCGCACCGAGGGCGGGGCCGCGGCGAAGAATGGCCCGGTCGCGAACTCGAGCGACCCCGACGACGCCACCGCGACGCAGGTGATGAACAGCCCGCTGGCTGGAGGGGTCGACGCGACGCTCGACCTCACGAACCCGGGTGGGCCCGCGGCTGATCCACCGACCTCGCGCGTCAACATGAACGATCCCGCGGTGCAGGCGGCGATGGACGCGAAGGCGGCCAAGACGGCGGCCGCGAAGAACGGCGCCGACACCAACGAGCCGAAGGGTGACAAGGGGCCGGGCGACAGCTTCCTGGGCGCGGACGAGGACGAGATCGGCGCGGTGTTCGACTCGGTGCTCGCGGGCGGCTCGACGGGCCCGACGACGCTCCCGACGGGCAAGGACGCGAAGGCGCCCATCGAGGGCGACCGCGAATCCACCAAGGTGCTCGACGCCGAGCTGGTGAAGAAGCTCGCCGAGGAGTCGAACGACTCGGGGCAGAAGAGCGAGCCGGTGAAGGCCGAAGAGGTGCCGCAGCAGGACTGGTACGTGGCCCTCAACGACAAGCAGACCGGG
>JANRKQ010000218.1:0-1675 GCA_033763395.1 Myxococcaceae bacterium | reverse complement strand
CGACGGCATCGGCTCGAGCCACCGCAAGAAGCACGACGACGCGCTGAAGGACTTCCACAACGCGCTGACGCTGCAGGAGCAGCACCTGGGGCCCACGCACCCGGACGTCGCGCAGACGCACAACCTGCTCGGAGCGACGCTCACCAACCTGGGGCGCCTCGACGAGGCCATCGGCTCGTTCGAGAAGTCGCTCGCCCTGCACCTCGCCCTCGAAGGCCCCGAGCACTCGCACACCGCCTCGGCGCAGCACAACCTCGCCTCGACGCTGCGCCGCAAGGGCCGCTACGCCGAGGCGCTGCCCTACGCCGAGGCCGCGCTCGCCACGCGCCGCCTGGTGCTCGGCCCGGAGCACCTCGACACGCTGCGCTCCATGGAGAGCCTCGCTCGCACGCTGCAGCCCCTCGGCCGACGCGAGGAGGCGCTCGCGCTGCTGCAGGAGCTGCTCGAGGTGCGCCGTCGGGTGTTGGGCCCGCGCACGCGAGAGGTGGCCACCACCTGTGAGCTGCTGGCCGAGCTGTACGCCGCCGGCGAGGACTGGCCCGAGGCCCTCACCGCCGCCGACGAGGAGCTGGCCATCGCGCTCGCGCTCAAGGGGCCCGACGACCCGCTCACCGCCCGCGCCCACCTCACCCGCGCCGACGCGCTGGTGGGCCTGGGCCAGTGGAGCGACGCGAGGAAGAGCCTCGACGAAGCGCTCCGCATTCGCCGTGCCGAAGCCGGCCCAGAGTCCATCGAGGTGGTGGCGGTGCTGCAGGCCCAGGGGCGGCTCGCCCTGGGGCAGCGCAAGGGCGCCGAGGCGAAGCTCTTCTTCGAGAAGGCGCTGGCGCTGCGCGAGAAGCTCGGCGGGGCCACCCACGAGGCGCTGGCGAGCAGCAAGGCCGGGCTGGGGAACGCGCTGTTGCAGCTCGATCAACCCAGAGAGGCCGTCGCCCGCTTCGACGAGGTGCTCGCGCTGCTCGCCGACGTCGACGACACCCGACGCCTCGCGCGCGCGAAGGTGGACCTCGGGCGCGCCCTCCTCCTGGCGGACCCCGGCGCGAAGCCGCGGGCGCTGACGCTCCTCACCGAAGGGCTGCCGGCGCTGACGCCGCGAGAGCGGGAGCAGCTGGCCCCGGTGCTGGAGCGGGCGGGCCTCTCGTTCGACGCGGGCCGGTAGCCGTCAGAAGAGCTCGAGCCGCGCGCCGAGCAGCACCTTGCTGTTGCGCGAGAAGTACCCGAAGGGGCTGAAGGTGTTGCCCACCCACGCCTCGCCCGCGAGGTACACGTCGAGCCCCTCGCGCGCCCTCCACGTCACCTTCGGCCCCAGGGTGAAGCTGCGGCCGATGGGCTCGACGGCGCCACGCAGCTCGAGCACCAGCCGGTCGTCGAAGAGCGCGTACGAGACGGTGCCGACGAAGAGGTGGAACCAGGCGGTGCGGGGCGCTCCGCGCGCGGTGGACGGCTCGAGGAGCACCAGCTGCTCGTCGGCCGTGACCGACGGAATCGCGAGCCCCAGGTAGGTGAGCGCGTAGACGAGCTTCGAGTCCGACGCTTGTGACAGGCCCACCACCCAGGTGACGGCGCTCTTGTCGACGGGCCGGAACTCGGCGTCGAAGAAGGTCTGCCGCGGGCTGAAGGTGACGTCGACGTCGAGCTGCGCGGGGCCGACGATGCCCGAGGCCTCGAGCGAGAAGAG
>JANRKQ010000217.1:0-35341 GCA_033763395.1 Myxococcaceae bacterium | reverse complement strand
CACATCCATTGGGTCCGGTCAGGCCTCTTCCAGGGCGCTGCCTCGGTGCCGCCAGCGCGCGATCCGCTTGGCCGAACTGGGGGCGATCCGTTTGGCCGAACTGCCTGCGATCAGCTTGGCCGAACCACGGGCGATCCCTTATTAGGCCGGTCCGCCACACGCCTGGCGGTGGTGTGGAAGGACGCGCAGGGCCGGCCGCGGGTCGAGCTGCTCCGGTACAACACCGAGCCAGCGCGGAACATGTCGCGGTACTCGGCCGACGTGAACGGAGACGGCCGGGCCGATCAGGGGCGCCTGACCGACGGCTCGTACGAGTTCGTGAAGAGCTCGTGGAAGCACGGGTTCTGCTTGCGGCCGGTGCGCGACTACCGCGTGCAGCGCGACATGAACCACAACGGCCGGTGGGACGATTCGGCGCGCACGGGCGGCGGCGGGTCGATGTTGTTCCACTCCGGCGGCTCGTCGAGCACCGGGTCGGCCGGGTGTCAGACCTTCCCGCCGAGCGAGTGGGCGCGGTTTCAGCGGCTCATCGGCCCGGCGCGCGGCAGCTTCGCGTACACGATCGTCACGCGCTGACGACTGACGAAAATACATGGTTTTCTGAGGACAACCGAGCGCGCTCATCGCCTCGCTCTGTTTGTATCCGGAACCACTAACTCACCCTCGTCGGCACTCGTGGTGTCTGTCGAACCTTGAGCACCACCGACGTTTAGAGTGAGGATCTTCTCTCGGTTAAGCGCGCCGGCATTCCACTGGACCTCGACCGGCACGAACTCGCCTTGCTTCCAGGAGATTGCAGACGCAGGCACTACGGCACGTACTGATTCGCCGGTCGGGAGTCCCAAGGTTGCAACGGCGCTGCCGTTTTCGGAGAAGGCCACAGAAATCCAGCCAGACCCAGGAGCGGGTTCAACAACCTCGCGTGCTTTCGGTCCCCATACGCGTAGTTTGCGTATCCTTGGTTTTGAGCCCAAGTACGCGCAATCAGTGTGCTCGCCCGGCTTGTTGCTCCATTGCGGAGCGAACATGAAATGGAAAGAGCCTCGCTCGAATCCCGGAGTCGCTTCGGCACCCCAGCGATCCATGTCGATGTACCCACTGCAACCCTTCCACTCCGCTTGGCGGCGGAGATCGATGGGTGCTGCCGACAATGCTATGTTGTCGGCGTGCTCACGCAGAGGGTAAGTCTCGAAGATGCTGAGTTGCGCCCACTGCGCGGAGGTCGAGAGCCAGTCTGTGGATCGGTCCTTGCGATCTCCGAAGTAGTAGAGCGATAGGAAGACCACTGCGTTTGGTAGGCGGTCCTCAAGCGCAATTCCGCAAAGATAGTGTGTGTTAGAAATCTGCCTCAGTTCTTCGCCAAGTCGCTCGCGCAGAACTTCGGGTGAAGGACTGCTCCTCGCTGCCTCTCGCAGGACTGCGTTCAGGTCCGCGCAATCTTTTCGAGTTAGACGGACTTGCGAGAGTTCATCGCGAACCGCTCGGGCCAACTGCTTTATCCGTTCATCGAACTCAGGCTCATTCAGGCTTCGCGCCACAATCCGGTCAGCCACCTCCTTGGCGACTCGCTCGTACTCGACACGGTGAGTCTCAACGTGCTGGCGGACATCCAAAACTGACAGCGCCGCAGGAGGTAAATCCTTTACCTGTTGCTTCACCGCAAGGAGAGGTCCCAACTCATTCTCCTTCTTGGCCTTCTGACTCGCCACCGCGTAGTAGTCTTGAGAGTTGCTGCATGCGCGTTGGCTAATTGCGGCCGCCGCAACGGCCACGCACGTAGAGATGATTTGAGCCCAGTTGGATAGGGGCCGCGATTGGGCGCACCTCGCTCGGTTTTTGGCGAAGCACTCGCTGAGGGCTTGGTAAAAGTTAGTGAGTTTAGAGTTCGTCATCTGTCCCGCCCCCAAACACCCCGCACTCGACTTCTTCACACCCGCTGCCAACTGAAGCGTCGGCCGGGAAAACGTTTCCTGCGCCTATGTACCGGGGAGGAAATCCCTCCTTCTCAATGCGAAGGCAGTCTCGCCCACCGTCAAGGGGGGCGCGGCGACATCTCGATGGAACGGCAACCGGCCTATCAGGCCGCTCACATGCCTCGGTGACTTGACTACAGTCGACGATGTCACAATCACCGTTGATTTGGGTGATGGGCTCTCGTTGATTGGGGGCTTGCTTTTCCCAGCCTGGGAGCGATGGTACATCCAAGAACTCGCCGCGTTGATCACGGCAAAGTAGGGCGGCGCGAGCGACCCGGAAGAAACGCTGACGGGCCCGTGACGGGATAAGCAGTGCAGCGGTTGGCGCGCTGACCCGTTCCGAACAGAGCATTGCAACGGGCTCGCACCCAACTCTCTTCTCAAGTTGCGGGTAGGGGGTGGTGGTGCAAGCCGTACAGAGCAATAGCCATTGAATCAAGGTCGCGCCAAATGCGTGCGAACGTCCCGTTAGGCCTTCATTCTTCAGGCTCAACGCCAAGCCTCCATGAGGTGAGAGTGCGACGACGGACGATATCGACAATGAAGTACTCTCATGCCGAATAACGTCTCGAGTCCAACGGGTGTCCGTCTGCTCCTGAACTCGCGCGAACTGATGCTCCGGTTCGCGTTCGCGGTTTGGCTTTCATAGTCGGTAACAGAATCCATTTGCCTGTCGACTCCTCCTGGTACTTTGCCGTGCGACTGCGCAGCTTCTCGCCGTTCGCTTCGCCTGCAGCAGGGGCAGACGCGACCATGATCGACAAGGCATAGCACGTGCCCGACGGCCCCGCGCCGAGATCGAGGCCGACTCGCAAGGCGGGCTGGATGCGCTGGCGACCGACCTCAAGTGACCTTACCTTGTTGCCCATCGTTGCTTGGTCGACTTGAGGAGGTCGAGAATGAGGGGGCTCATGCTGAACTACTACTTCGTTCGTCGTAGGGTCGCCGCTCGCTTGGTCTTGCTTCCAGTTGCGTCAATTTCAGTCGCTCTCGCGGCTCCCGACGCGGGCCAGCCGCACCGGAGCGCTGAGATCGAACCCGAGTATCTCTTCGCTCGCCTTGCGCCGTCGGTGTTGATGGTCCTTGTCGACACCTCGGTCGGCGCCAGGCAGGGGAGCGGGGTCGTGGTTGCTCCGGATTTGGTTGCGACGAACGCCCACGTCGTTGAGGGCGCCACCAGCGTTCGGGTTCGGAGCGGCGAGCGTGACTGGCCGGCTGTCCTCATTCGCAGCGACAGCCGAGACATCGCGATACTTCGGGTCGCGGGCCTGAACCGGCCGGTACCTAGGCGTCGGAGAGCAGCGACTCTCTCCGTTGGCGAGCGCGTCTATTCGCTGGGCTCCCCGGACGGCCTCGAGTTGACCTTTGCCGATGGCCTCGTGTCGCGACTGGGAAACGGCTTCATTCAAACCTCCGCCCCCATCTCAAGCGGCTCAAGCGGCGGCGGCTTGTTCGACGCGCGCGGCCGGCTCGTCGGCATCACCACCTCAGCTCTGGTCGGCTCGAGGTCAGTCGTCCGACAGAATCTCAACTTCGCTTTGCCCGTCGACCTCCTGGAGGAGGTGCTCCAGGGGTCGATGGATGCCAGCAGCAAGCAGACCGCCGTGCCTTCTCGTCCTCGCTGGGACGCGGTGAACCGGCCCCAGGCCCTTAGATGCGAGACCAGCCAACGTGCAACGGTTGGGTACTTCCCAAGTGGGCTTGAAGTGCTTGAGCGTCGCGCCCTTGTGGCCCAGTTCTACGTCCATGCCTTTCGCAGTGATGCCCCAACGCTTTCGAATTCGACCGACATCGGAGTGGCTGGACGAAACCTGAAGCTCTACGACCTGCGGACCAGTGACGGCTTCGTTCAGTTCTCCTCTCCCACGACGGAGACTGAAGCTTTCTTCACCATTCCTGCCGAGGGCGACCAAATCAGTGTTTCTATCGTTCGACCGGTGGAGTCGTCGGGACCCGTGAAGTTCGAGGTCATGGGTGGGTGGTGTCTGCCCTCGACGGCGGCCGAACTTGCCCAGCAAACGGCGAAAGAAGCAGCAATCGCCGAGGCCGCGCTGCGAGCGCAGCCTGGATTCGAGAGCGCCAAAGAGCCGTCGGAGCGGTGCAACGGAGGGCTCGTCGATGGCTGCCTGGAACAGGCACGAAAGGATGAGCGCGAGGGCGCGGAAGGCTCAGCGGCGCTCTACTTCATGAAGGCCTGCGATCTCGATTCTCTCGAGGGCTGCCAGAAGGCGGCCCGTCTCTATCGTTCCGTCAATCCGTCCCGAGCTGACGCCGCAGCCGGTCGCGCGAGGTTCCTGGAGACGCGCGCGTCACCTGGACGCTGAACTCTCTCAATCCTTTGGCTGATGCTGGCGTCGGTCTCGCCGGGGACTCTGGACTGGCGTGTTCCCCAAAGCCCGGACCGTTTCCCGGTCTGAGGACCGTGAGACCGGAAGGGGAAAGCGGCATGCCACGAGGGAAGAGGGACGTGCGTGTATGCCCGGTCGACGGCCGCAAGCTCTGGCCAAAGGCGAAGGTCCGGCTTCATGACGTCCGCCACACGACCGCGAGCTTGCTCGTGCAGGCCGGCGCGAGCCCGCTGGCGGTGCAATGAATCCTGCGCCACCGCGACGCGCGCATCACCACCGACGTCTACGGCCACCTCGCGCCCGGCTTCCTCCGCACGGAGATCGACCGGCTCACCTTCGACGTCGCCGCGCTGGTCCCCAAGCTCGCCGAACCCGTGCGACTCGCTGCGAACGCAGCTCCGCAGGGTCCATATGGGGTCCAAACCGAGAAGAACGCCTCGAGCGCCGTCGTCGCGAGCCTGAATTCCTTAACGACCACGGCAACTTCAGGAGCGGTCCCGGCGCGATTCGAACGCGCGACCCCTGGCTTCGGAGACGGAGAGGAAGAACAACCCACGAAACCGGGGTGAGGGGCAAGAGGCGAGCGGGCGCCGGCCGCGCGGAAGATGCGGTGCGGGCGTCGCTCAAGGCCCCACGAGACGGACGGGGCCCAGGGCGTGGAGGCGCGGTGAGACGACGAGGCTGTGCGTCAGGCAGCGAAGGGAAGGCCTGGCTGGGCGGTGGCGGGCGGAAGGCTCCGGCGCGCGGGCGGCAGGGGGACTCCCAACTCCGCGAGTCTGGCCTCTGCGGCGGCGCGGGTGGTGTGCACGGCGTGGATGCGGCGGCGGCCTCCACAGGGGCAGCGCAGGACGTCGGTGCCGAAGGTGCGCTGGTGCAGCGTCGCCCAGTCGAGCCGGCGCTTCGTCTTCTTCGGAGGTGCGGCGAGGGGCTGAAGACGGGTGGGCGCGGCCGCGGGCTGGCGAGTGACGAGGGGCCGCAGCCTGGCGTTGGGTGCGAAGACGCCGTGGAAGGTGGTGAGGTGCGCGTTGGGCGGCGGCGTCAGGGCCACCAGGCGCTTCACCAGGGCCGCGGCGGACAGGGTGAAGGGACTGCCCCGCTTGGGCGTGTACTCGTGCCGGCCGTCCTCGAGGCGACGGAGGCGACAGTCCGCCGCCGGTCCACGGGCGCCGTAGCGGCACAGGCGCTCGAGGCCCTCTCTGTCATTCCCGTGCACGGCGGTGCCGGCGTGGAGGGAGAAGCCCATGCCGGTGGCGACGAGACGGCGGGACGAGACGGGCACCTCCATCGGCAGCGGGTGCTGCAGGGCCGCCAGACGCAGGGCGTCGGCGTCGTCCTCCACGAAGGCCGGGGCCACCTCCCCGAGACGGCGCCGGGCCTGACGCAGCACCCGGGCCAGCACCGCTGTCACCTCGTCGTCGGTTGGCGGCGGGACGGCGAGGGCCTCTCCGTCACCACCCCACAGCGCGTCCGGCACCAGCACGTGCACGTGTGGCGTCACCTGCAACGTCGACCCAAACCACTCAAGTGAAGACGACAGCCCCGCCGAAGGAGACGTCCGAGGCACCGAGTCTCCGCGCGGCCTGCCGGTGCCGACGCCACACCGCCCGCACCAGCAGCGACGCCACCGTCTGCAAGAGGGCCGGCTGCTTCACCACCGTGAAGCGCAGCGTGAAGGGAATGCTGAGGGTCCACTGCCGGTGGCGGACGAGGGGCAGCATCGCCTCGAGGGCGGCGCCCGTCTCCACCGCCCGGCGGTTGGTGCACGAGGGACACCACCCTCTCCCCTTGCATGAAAACGCCACCAGCCTCGCCTCGTGGCACGCCTCGCACGACACCTCCACGAAGCCGTACCGGAGTTGCCCACACTGCAGGAAGGCCTCGGCCTCCCGGCGCACCCGTGAGGACACGACGCCGCACACCTCGGGCCAGCCCTCGCGAAAGGCCTCCCGCACCGTGCTGCCCCGCCCACCGTCCACCCGCGCCGTCTACCGCCCACACCTGACACGCCCGTCTCCCCTGGCTGACGCTGCAACGGGAGCGGGCCGCCAGTCACACCACCTGGCGGCCCTCCCAACGCCCTACCCCACGCGGGTGACGAGGCCCGCGCCCACCGTGCGGCCGCCCTCACGCAGGGCGAAGCGCATGCCCGGCTCCAGGCCCACCGCGCGCTTGAGGCTGAACGACACCGTCGCGCGGTCACCCGGCTTCACCACGCCGGCCTCGGGCACCAGCAGCGTGCCGGTGACGTCGGTGGCGCCGAAGAAGAACTGCGGCATGTAGCCCGAGGCGAACGGCGTGTGACGGCCGCCCTCCTTCGCGGTGAGCACGAACAGCTCGGCCTCACCTTCCTGCCGGGCCTTCACGCTGCCCGGCAGCACGACGAGCGCGCCACGGGCGATGGCGTCACGGTCGACGCCACGGAGCAACAGCCCCACGTTGTCACCCGCCTCGGCCACGTCGCGGAGCTGGTGGAACGTCTCGATGCCCGTCACCACCGAGGCCCCGTCCTTCGCGCCGATGAGCTCGACCGCCTCACCGATGCGCACGCGGCCCCGGCCCACCCGGCCCGTCACCACCGTGCCACGGCCACCGATGGAGAAGACGTCCTCCACCGGCATGAGGAACGGGCCCTCGACGTCGCGCGGCGGCAACGAGAAGCCGTCGAGCACCCCGAGGAGCTGCTCGATGCAGGCCGTGCGCTCGTCCACCACGCCCGCCTGCGCCGCCTCGAGCGCGTTCAGCGCCGAGCCACGCACCACCTTCACGTCGCCGTAGCCGTGCTGCGTGAGCAGCTCGCGCGTCTCGAGCTCGACGAGCTCGAGCAGCTCGGGGTCGGCGACGTCGACCTTGTTGAGGAACACGACGAGCTGGCCCACACCCACCTGGCGCGCGAGCAGCACGTGCTCTCGCGTCTGCGGCATGGGGCCCGACGAGCCGTCGACGAGCAGCACCGCGGCGTCCATCTGCGCGGCGCCGGCGATCATGTTCTTCACGTAGTCGGCGTGGCCCGGGCAGTCGACGTGCGCGTAGGTGCGCGTCGCCGTCTCGTACTGCACGTGCTTGATGGTGATGGTGATGCCGCGCACGCGCTCCTCGGGGGCGCGGTCGAGGTCGCCCATCGCCAGGCCCTTGCCGCCCGTGCGCTGGGCCGCGACGTGGGTGAGCGCCGCCGTGAGGGTCGTCTTGCCGTGGTCGACGTGACCGATGGTGCCGACGTTGAAGTGCTGCTTCTTCATGACTGCCTGCCTTCCTTCGTGTGGGTGTCACGCGCGAAATGAAAAGCCCCCTCGAGGGCGCGTGGCCTCGAGGGGGCGTGGTGAAGGGTGGAGTCGCTGCGTTTCGGCTCCGCTCCTCAGCGCATGGCCTCACCCCGGCGCCTGGCCGAAGCGGACGATGACGAAGAGGAAGAAGACGAGCGCATCACCCGCGTGGACGAGGTGGGGCTGGCCGGTCTGACCGTCCATCTGGGGTTGGGGCCGGCGCGCTTCTGTGCGATGGGCGCGGCCGTGGCTCCGGTGCTCGACGTCCAGCGCGTGTCGAAGTCGTACCCGTCGTTGACGGCGCTCTCGGACGTCTCGTTGTCCATCGAGGCCGGAGAAATCTTCGCGCTGCTGGGCCCCAACGGCGCTGGCAAGACGACGCTCATCGGCGCCATCTGCGGGCTGGTGCGCAAGTCGTCGGGCTCCATCAAGCTGCTCGGCGTCGACCTCGACGTCGACCCCATCACGCCCCGCCGAGACGTGGGCCTCGTGCCGCAGGAGGTGAACTTCGACCCGTTCTTCACCGTGCGCGAGTCGCTGGCGCTGCAGCTCGGCTACTTCGGCCGCCCGCGCGACGACGGCCGCATCGACGAGCTCCTCGCCGCGCTCTCGTTGTCGGCGAAGGCCGACACGCCCACGCGCGCGCTGTCGGGCGGCATGAAGCGGCGGCTCCTCATCGCGAAGGCGCTCGTGCACCGGCCGAAGCTGGTGTTCCTCGACGAGCCCACCGCGGGCGTCGACGTCGAGCTGCGCCGCGACCTGTGGACGTACGTGCGCAAGCTGCGCGGCGAGGGCACCACGGTGGTGCTCACCACCCACTACCTCGAAGAGGCCGAAGAGCTGGCCGACCGCGTGGGTATCATCGACAAGGGCAAGCTGCTCCTCGTCGAAGAGAAGACGGGCCTCTTGAAGCGCCTGGGAGAGCGGCGCCTGTCGGTGAGCTTCCGTGCGCCGGTGGCCACCCTGCCGCCGCGCGCCACCGGCGGCGCCTTGTCGGACGACGGGCGCTCGTTCACCTTCGTGGAGCGCGCCGGCAGCGCCTCGTGCGCCGAGGTGCTGGGGGCCCTCTACGCGGCGCAGCTGCCCGTGGCCGACGTGGCCATGACGCCCTCGAAGCTCGAAGACGTGCTCCTGCGCGTGCTCAAGAACGGGAGCGGCGCCTCGTGAACGTGATCGGCACCCGCACGCTGCTGCAGAAAGAGGTGCGCCGCTTCCTGCGCGTGCCCGGCCAGACGGTGCTGCAGCCGCTCATCAGCACCACGCTGTACTTCGTCGTCTTCGGCTTCACCCTCGGTGGCCGCCACGGCGACATCGAGGGCATCGGCTACGCGACGTACATCGTGCCGGGCCTCGTCTTCCTCGGCATCGCGAACAACGCGTTCCTCAACTCGTCGTCGTCGTTCTTCATCACCAAGATTCAGGGCACCATCGTCGACCTGCTGGTGGCGCCGCTGGGCCCGACGGAGCTCCTCATCGGCTTCGTGGCGGGCGCGATGGTGCGGGGGCTGCTCGTGGGGCTGCTCACGTGGGCCGCGGCGATGCTGTTCACCGGCTTCCACCTCGCGCACGTGGGCGGCACGCTGCTATTCCTCGCGCTGTCGGCCTACGTGTTCGCCGTGTTGGGCCTGGCCGCGGGCATCTGGGCGGAGAAGTTCGAGCAGATCAACTTCTTCCCCACCTTCCTCATGCTGCCGCTCACCTTCCTCGGCGGCGTCTTCTATTCCGTGCGCGCGCTGCCCGAGCCGTTCCGCACCATCAGCCTGCTCAACCCCGTCGTGCACATGGTCGAGGGCCTGCGCCGGGGCATGCTGGGCCTCGACGAGGGCACGTCGCTGGGCCTGTGGTTGCTGGTGGGCCTCGCCGTCGGCGCCACCGCGCTCACGCACCGCCTGCTCGCCATCGGCTACCGGATGAAAAGCTAGGGAGCCGCGGGCATTCCCCGCTAGTGTGGCGCGCAGCGCATGGGCATTCCCTTCGGCCGGTACGAGCTGCTGCGAAAGATTGCCGCGGGCGGCATGGGCCAGGTGCTGCTGGCCCGCAAGGGCGCCGAGGGCTTCGAGAAGCTCGTCGTCATCAAGCGCATTCTCCCCCACCTGGTGGAGGACGAAGAGTTCTTCACCATGTTCGTGGACGAGGCGAAGATCACCATGCGCCTCGACCACCCGAACATCGCGCGCATCAACGAGTTCGGCGTCGAGAACGGCGTGCACTTCATCGAGATGGAATACGTCGCCGGTGAAGACGTGCGCCGCCTCGACAAGCGCGCGCGCATCGCGAACAACCCGCTCCCGCTCGGCGTCATCCTGCGCGTCATCGCCGACGCCGCGGCGGGCCTCGACTTCGCGCACAAGGCGAAGGACTCGAAGGGCGTGCCGCTCAACCTCGTGCACCGCGACGTGTCGCCCCAGAACGTGCTGGTGGGCTTCGACGGCGCGGTGAAGCTCATCGACTTCGGCGTGGCGAAGGCCGCGGGCCGGGCACAGCACACGGCGACGGGCATCTTGAAGGGCAAGTTCCCCTACATGTCGCCCGAGCAGGCCGACGGGCTCGACCTCGACGCGCGCAGCGACGTCTTCGCGCTCGGTATCGTCTTGTGGGAATTGCTCACCGGCAAGCGCCTCTTCAAGGGCGAGAACGACCTCATGACGCAGCGGCTGGTGAAGGCGTGCCAGGTGCCGCCGCCGTCCCAGGTCGAGCCGGCGGTCCCCCAGGCGCTCGATGACGTGGTGCTGCGCTCGCTCGCGAAGGACCCGAACGACCGCTACCCCGACGCGGGCGCCTTCCGCATGTCGCTGGAAGACTTCGCCCTGGCGCAGAAGATTCCAGCCTCGAACGCGCACCTGGTGGCGTTCATGCAGAACCTCTACGCCGACCGCATCGCGCGCGAGGCCGACCCACGCACGCTCGAAGAAGACTCGGGCCTCACCGACCTCGACGCCGGCGGGCTGCAGAAGAACGCCCAGGCCGCCACCACCATCGACCGCTCGAAGCAGGGCGGTCAGGTGCCCGTGCAGCACACCGGGCAGACGGGCAAACACTTCACCGAGGCGGTGCAGAACCCGCAGAAGAGCCGCGCGGGGCTCTGGCTGGGCCTCGGCGTCGCCGGCGTCGTCGCGGTCGTGGTGGCCGGCGTCGCGCTCAAGGGCCAGAAGGCCGATGACACGCCAGGGGTGAAGCCGCCCGAAGTGACGACGCCGACCGTCAAGCCCGTCGAGCCGCCGCGCGTCGACCCGCCACCCGTGGTCGTGGAGTACGCGACGTTCTCGCTGACCTCCGAGCCAGCGGGGGCCGAGGTCGAGTTGGGCGGCGACAAGAAGGGGCTGACGCCGCTCGAACTCAAGGTCGAGAAGTCGAAGCTGCCGATGCTGCTCAAGGTGTCGCGCGACGGCTACGAGGGCTTCCAGACGACCCTCACCGACGCGACCGAGTCTGCCGTCAGCGCGACGCTCAAGAAGAAGGCGACGGGCGTCAAGCCGGGCCCGAAGCAGGGCGACATCAAGACGACCCGGTGACGGTGAGCGCCGTCAGCCTGCCTTCATCACGGGGTCGATGGCGGCCGACTTGAGCCACGCGAGCGCCTCGCCCGGGTTGGTGAAGAAGCGCACTTCGACCCCCCCCATCATCTCGAACTGCTTCGCCGAGC
Organism: Myxococcaceae bacterium; assembly: GCA_033763395.1. Classification (GTDB taxonomy): domain Bacteria; phylum Myxococcota; class Myxococcia; order Myxococcales; family Myxococcaceae; genus Xiheimicrobium. Next base: position 24,114 of record JANRKQ010000217.1, on the reverse strand, counting down.
TGCGCATCTGGAGCTGCCCGACGGCGCGCTCGGGGTTCACGATGGCCCAGTACTTCCACCCGGTCGCGTGCGCGCGGGGGAACCAGTCGGTCTGCGCCCACCTGGTGTCGACCTCGTCGAGGACCGTGTTCTTGCGGTCGTCCGACAGCCACTTCCTGGCGCCCGTCTTCTTCAGCTGTTGGAGGCCGCGTTCGAGAATGTCACGAAAGTCCTGCCCCACCATGCGGCCGAGGAACTCGTGGTGGACGATGCCTTCTGAGTGGTACCGCAGCACGGCGCTCGCGTTCTTGAAGATGATGGTCTCAGCCATGTCGATGCCTCCGAGGCGCTCCCCCATCCAAAAAGACTGCCGCGTGCAAGGTGCTGATGCGACGGGGCTGCCTCCGGGTCTCTTCGCGTTGGGTGGGTCGGCCGCACGTCACCATCCGCTCAGCGGGGGGCCGCCTCGACGAGCGACCGCACGAGCGCGGCCTTCTGCGCCCACGAGACGTCACCCGTGGGGCCGCGGTGCACCACCACCAGCTTCCGCCCGGGAATGACCGCGACGAACTGGTTGAGGTTGCCGTTGGCGAAGACGGTCCCGACGGGCATCCCCGCCGCGGCCAGGTCGGAGCCCTCGGTGCACACCCACCACATGAAGCCGTAGCCCATCGACCCCTCGCGGGGCCCGGTCGAGACGTGCGGTGCGGTGCTCTCTGAGAGCCACGACGCCTCGACCACCTCGGTCTCACCCCAGCGACCCTGGCGCGACACCAGCAGCCCGAGGCGCGCCAGGTCCCTCGCGGTGAGGTCGAAGTGGTACGCGGCGTGCCGCGACGCCGCGATGCGCTCGTACCGGCCGTCACGCGCACGAACGAAGTCCTCGAGTCCCAGCGGCGTGGCGAGCCGGGCGTCGAAGGCCTCGTAGAGGTCGACGCTCGGGTCACGCTCGTCGAAGAGCGTACCTGCCGCGTTGAAGCCCCAGTTGTTGTACGTGAAGGTCTCGCCCGGTTGGTGGCTCCCACGCGGAGGCAACGGCGTGTCACTGGCGGCCGCAGGCAGGTAGATGCCCGAGGTCGAGGTGAGCAGCTGGCGAACGGTGGCGCGCCGTTCCGCGGGGGTCAGCGGCGTGTCCTCGTCGAGGCCCACCGACTCGAGCGTGGCGTCGAGCGACACGCGGCCACTCCTGACGAGCTCGCCGTACAGGAGGGACAGCAGGCTCTTGCGCACCGAGGCCACGTACCAACGGCCGGTGGTGTCACCCCACGCCGCGACGAGGCGGCCGTCGTCGAGCACCATCACGGCCGACGAGCCCAGCGCCGAGGCCTGTCGCCGGGCGGCCTCGAGCCCCGCGGGCGACCAGCCCCGCGTCGACGGGTCGGCGACCAGCTCCCAGTGGGCGCCGGGGGTCTCGTGTGGCGCGCTGGTGCGTTGGTAGGCACCGTCGTCACCGAGCACGCAGCCCGCGAACACGAAGGCCGCCAGCACGAGGGAGGTCCACCGCATGGCCACCTCGTTGCTCTGGCCGTCAAGAGCGATCCACCCGCGCGCTGGCCGAGGCGCGGCGTCCGGCGGCCTGGCCGAGGCGTCGTCGGTCGTCATGGCACGGGCGTGACGAAGCGGCAGCGGGTGGCCGGAATGGCGACATCGACGGCGACGTACAAGAGGTACGCACGACCGGGCTCGAGCGCCGGGGGCGCAGACTGGGCGGGGATGCGTTGCCGCCAACCGGGCCCGACGACCCCGTAGCGGACCTGGCCGCTCGGCACGGCGGGCAGCGACGGGTCCCGGTCGATGCGCCAACGGGTCGCGGGCGGCTCGTCGAGGTACGGAGGAATCGAAGGCCACACGCTGCCCTCGTCGAGGACGTAGACGTACCGGGCCCGGCCGCCGCGCCAGACGATGGTGCCGTCGGCCGCGACGCCCTCGCCGTTGCGACAGGGCTCGACGGGGAAGAACCGCTGCTGGTCGATGGGGTCTCCAAAGGGCGGCGTCGACGCGAACTCTTCGGGGCGGCGCCCCCGGTGCGCGAGCTCGCCGGCGAAGAAGCGCTCGAGCCGCGCCGGGTCGGTGCTCGCGAAGACGCTCTTCTCGGGCGCGGTCCGCAGGCCCGTTCGGCGAAACCCGTTGTTGAGCGCTGGCGGGTAGGCCCCGAAGCCGGGCGACTCGATGGCACCGGCGCCGGCGGCGATGGCCGAGTCGTACCAGGTGTCGATCCACGCGTCGCCGTCGAGCGACCACATCATCGGCCCGACGGGCGAGAGCCTCGAGTGACAACAGACGCAGGAGCACGACCGAATCTGGTCGCGGACCCACTCGGCCTCGGCCCGCCACGCGGGGTCGGCGCGCCGTGGGTCATCTCGAGGCCGGCTCGTGTTCACTGCGACAGGGGCCGCTGGCCGCTGCGTGCGCACGACGTCACACGAGGCGTAGTCCTCGAAGCGGCGCCCCGGCTCGGTGCAGCCCTGCGTGCCCTGCCAGGTGCACACCGCGCCTCCATCGGAGTTCCCCGGCGGTGACCCGGGGAGCGGCGGCCGGCACTCGAGCACCGGCTGGATGAAGGGCGGCAGCCCGGTGTCGCCATCGTCGTCGGCCGAGGCGCCGCCGCAGCGCTCGAAGGCTGTCCACCGACCTCCGCCAAAGATCTCACAGCCCCGCTGTTGCGAGACACAGGTCGACGGGTCGCCCTCGGGCACCACCCGCGTCGGCCGGCCCTGCTCCTGCAGCACGCAGCCGCCGAGCGCTCCGTCACGAACGCAGCCCCGCGCAGGGCGGAAGTCGCCCTTGAGGGCGCCGCAGGCCGCCTCGGCGGTCTCGAGCGACCACCCCTCGCCCAGATATTCTCGACACTCCGGTCGACCATCGTTGAACGCGCTCACCGCCACGCAGCTCGCCACGGCCTCCCCGGACCCATCGACTGCAGGGGAGGAGCACGCCACCAGCGCTACGAACGGGATCCATATTTTATTAACCATGCAGACGTTTTTAATAACCACCTCGCGTCGCCGCAAGTCGTGCTGGCGCGTCTTGCGGCGCAAACAGGCAGACGAGATAAGTGCAGCATGGGCCGGCGAAAGGGCGCGCGGAACGTCGACTTCGAGGCCACGAAAGCCGACATCGTCTCGCGGGTGGCGCACTTCGTCACCGAGACGCCGGGGCCGCACAGCTTCCGGAGCCTGGCCGCCGCCGCCGACCTCAACGCTGGCACGGTGCGGCACTACTTCGGCGATGGCGAGGGGCTCATTCGAGCGGTGCTGGGGTTTCTGCACGCACGCGCCGAACCGATGCTGCGCCAGGCAGCGACCGAGGTCCCCCCCGACGTCGAGCGCTCCTGCCGCGAGTTCCTCCTCGGCGTGGTGTTCGGCTGGGAAGCGGGGCTGGGGTCGATTCACCGGCTCGGCATGACGTACGGGCTGACGGCTCCGGCGTTCGGGCCGACCTACCTCGACATGGTGCTGGAGCCGACGCTGCGAACGGCCGAGGCGCGCCTGGCGCGACACGTGGCAGAGGGCCAGCTGCCCGCGCTGGACCTGCGCGCCGCCGCGCTGACGCTGGTGGCGCCCGTGGTGCTGGCGCTGCTGCACCAGGAGACCTTCGGTGGCAAGGAACACCGGGCACTCGACCTCGGGGCGTTCGTCGAGCGCCACGCCGCCTGGTGCGCTGGCGCGTTCGAGCGTGACGGCGGGCCGCGACCACGCTGAGGCGCGACCTCACCTCGGCCGGGCGCGGCGGTACCAGGCTGGGTTCACGTCACGGCCATTGAAGTGTCTCGCCTCGAGCGTGGTGGGCTCACCGTGCGCCCAGCGCGCCTCCAGCTCGCTCCCGGTCCAGACATGCGCACGAAAGGGCGTCAGCACCTCGAAGCCGACGAGCTCGAACTGCACGGCGTACTCGGCGTTCGACCACCGCGCGTCCGTCGGGTCGTCGGGCCCAGGCTGCGACAGCTCCGAGAAGTGCAGCGTGGGCTCGAAGCGCCCGACGACGAACAGACAATCGCCGGCACAGTCACCGCCAGCAGAGGCGCACTCGGTCACCACGTCGGCGTCGAGCGCACGAAAGTCGTCGAGCACCCGGGGGCGGGCGGACGCCACGAAGCGAACCGGAAGCCAGTGGGGACCAACCGCGATCCACTGGTTGATGCCCGTCGAGTCCGACCACCGGTAGCGCCAGGAGCGCACCTCCCGCGGGTCGAGCCCGCCGCCCTCGACGCCGGCCGAGCCACGTCGAGTCTCGCAGGCTGCGACCAGAAGGAGCAGAGTGAGCCGCCACACGAAGCGCCGATGCAGCGAGCGACGCGACCGAGCACGGCGCCTGGCGAGCCTCTGGAGCGGACCATCGTCAGGACTCGCGCGCCGACCGCAGGGGGGCCGCGTCGCAGCGCAGCGCCGTCGGCGTCCTCGGGGTCAGCCAGACACGAGGACGAAGAGCAGCCACGCCAGGAAGGCGCCGAGCCCGTAGCCACCGAAGAGCGTGAAGACGAAGGCCGTGTTCTCGCGGTTCGGGACGTCGAACGGGTCGACGCGCGACAACGGCAGGCGAAGGGCCCGGGCCGTCGACCGCCTCGACGGGCGCATCGACAGGCGCGCGAGCACCTGCGGCAGCACGAACACCAGCACGAGCAGCACGAGCGGGTTCAGCCGCAGGGCCGGAGCCCACCCACGCTGCGCCGCGAGGTCGTGCCCAACGGCGAGGACCGGCAGGAGCGCCGACCAACCAAAGAGGTGCCCCTTCGCCGTCAACCGCAGCGTGGCCAGCGCTGCCTCGTGCGCCTCCGTCAGCACCTCGTCAGTACCAGGCCCAGATGTAGTCGAGCGTCGGCAGGAAGTTGTTGCTGCGTACGCGCTGGCGCTCCGAGAAGCCGTCGGCCTGGCGCACCACCTGCGAGGCGCCCTGGTCGGCGTTGGCCCACAGCACGCCCACGGTGACGCGGCTCTGCTGGAACACCGCGATGTCGAGCCCGAGGTGGGCCGTCACCACCAGATTCGAGATGGGCGCGATGGGCCCGCCGCGCTGGCCAGACACCACGAGGTCGCCCTGCCCGCCGGTGACGAAGAGGTTCAGCTCGCCGCGCAGGCGCAGGCGGTCGCCGAAGGCGTGGTCGTACGCGCCGCCAACGCGCGCGCACAGGCCGGTGAGCGGCGCGGCGAGCAGCAGGTCGAGCGGAATCAGGAACGAGTTGAGCGGCGTCGCGCTGTTGGGGCCGAGCGGCACCCGGAACGCAGCGTCGACCTTCGCCGTCCACACGTCGTGTTCGAAGACGCGGCCCGACAGCACCACCCCGACGCGGGGAATGAGCATCCACCCGATGTCGTTGGTGCTCGTCTCCCACGAAGGAAACAGGAAGCCCTTCGTGAGGCGCATGCCGAAGGTCGGCAAGGACAGGCCGGCCTCGGCGGTGAGCTGGAGCGGCCCATCGAAGAGCCGGAAGCGCGCGTTCACGTTGGGCGCGACGAAGAACACGAGCGGGTTGGCTTCCAGCTCGATGCCGTCGACGATGGCGAGGCGCAGGGGGTTGAACACGCCGACGCTGCCGTGGCCCTGCTGACCGACGGCGGCGGTATCGCGCGCAGGGCGGGGCGCGGCGAGCGCGAGCGACGAAGCCAGGAGCGAGAGCGCGAGCGTCTTCATCGCAGCTCCCAGGTGCCGGCGACGGGCGCGTGGTCGGACAAACGAATCGCGTCCTGTGTCACGCCGAGCCGGCCGGGCCCCTGAATGACGTCGGTGTCGCGCCAGCCATCGGTCGGCCGAATGAACAGATAGTCGAGCGTGCGGTTCCAGAAGCCGGGCACGCCCTCGTCGTTCTTCGAGTCGGGCCCGAGCACGGTGTGCGTGAAGTAGCGGCGCTGCGCCTCGTCTCCGACGCCGTAGCGCGCGAGCGGAATCCACGGGTTGAAGTCGTCGTAGAAGCGCTTCATCACGCTCGGCGTGTACGGCGGCTGTTCGAAGGCACTGCCCGCGGCCGAGGCGCGCTCGTCGAGGAACCCCGCCAGCCGCAGCTTGCCGTCACAGCTCTCGGCGGCCCCCGCGGCGGCCTTCTCGTCACACACCGGCGGCAGCTCGTTGAAGTCTCCGCCGAGGAGGAACGGCAGCGTCTCGGCCTTCACCAGCTCGTGAATCTGGGCGATCTGCTTCTGCTTGGTGCCGTCCTGGTCGTAGGCCTCGGTGTGCACCGCGTAGACGGCGACGGTGCGGTTGCCGAGGTCGACCTCGGCCCGGGCGATGGCGCGCTTGATGTAGAACGTCGCGGTGACCGGGTCCTGGTCGGTGCGGTCGGCCTGGCGAATGCGCTCGGCCTTCACGATGGGGTAGCGGCTGTGAATGGCGTTGCCCAGGTTGATGCGGCCGAGGCCCTCGAGCGGCACGTAGCGGGCGTCCCACGTCGAGGCGTAGGCCGCGTAGCGCAGGTTGGTGTTCTCGAGCAGGTGCTGAATCATGTCGACGTAGGCGCTGCGCTTCGAGCCCGCTTCGATCTCACTCGTGAGGAGGATGTCGGGGTCGTACTCCTTGATCAGCAGCGCGATCTTCGAGAGGCAGTCGTTCACCTCGGTCGACGAGAGCTGCACGCGGTCGCCCCAGAAGTCGAACCAGAAGTCGACGCGGCAGGCGCCGTACTTCACGTTCCACGCCATCACCTTGAGCGCCGTGGGGTTCGGCGTCGGCGCGGGGTGTTCGACCTTCGCCTTGAAGCGGGGAATCTCTTCGCGGGTGAAGTTCATCGGGTCGGCGACCCACTCGCAGGAAGCGAGCACCAGGACAACAAGGCAGGACCAGAGTCGAATCGTTCGCATCGGGGCGACCATTGCAGGCGCTGCGGTCAGTGCAAGGACTGGGGCCCACGGGCAGGCCTCAGGAGCGTGGTAACCTCCGGACTCCATGAGTACCGCTCCCCAGCTCCACCACAGCTACGAGGACTACCTCTCGGTGCTCGAGCGGTCGGACGTGAAGCTCGAGTACTTCGACGGACTCATCTACGCGATGGCCGGCGGCACTCCCGCGCACGCTGAGCTCGCAGCGAACACCATTGCGATTCTGAAGCGGCTGCTCTCGTCCTGTGCGGTCTTCTCGTCAGACCTCAAAGTCCGGGTCGAAGAGGTCGACCTCGCGGCCTTTCCAGATGCCTCGGTCATCTGCGGCGAGCGGCACGTCTCACGAATCGACCGGCACGCGCTGACGAATCCGCTCCTTCTGGTCGAGGTCACGAGCGGCTCGACCGAAGAATACGACCGCGGCGGAAAACTCAGGCACTACCAACGAATCCCATCGCTCGTGGCGGTCGTCATCGTGTCGCACCGCTCGCCCCGCATCACCGTCGTCCGGCGCACGCCCACGGGCTGGGATGAAACGGACGTGACGGCCGGTGGCTTCGTCGAGCTGAGCTCACCGCCACTCCGGTTCGCGGTCGACGAGGTCTACGCTGGCGTCGTGCTCGACTGATCACCCCGCAGGCCCATGATGTTGCTCGACCGGCTGCGCCCGGTTCGCGTTGCGACGGCCGACGTGAGACGATGCCTGCGGAGCCTTGGGCGGAATGGTGGTCCGTCACCGGAGATGGTTCTCCTCACGCCACCGTCAGCCGGAGCTTCATGTCGGCCTCTCCTTCGATGGTTGGTCGTTTTCTTCCCAGTGGTTCGCGCGAGCGCGCCACCTTGTTCGCCAAGGCAGCTCAAGATGATGAAGCCCGCGGGCTGCTGCAGTCGGCCGAGACGAACCTCCGCCTGGCGCTGTGCTTCATGCCGGGCGACGACGCCGTGACGGCTGCGCTGGCGGCCCTGGTGGCGAGGCGCGAGAAGGACCGACTGGGCGCCCGCTGAGCGCTCCTGCGCGTCGCTGACGCTCGACGCGTCAGCGGAGTCTTCGCCTCGCGTGAGGGGTGGCGTCGCGAAGGCTCCCAGTGTTCCCGGCGTGCCGCGGCGGGTTGTGATGACGACCACCGCGCTCTTGCCACGAGCACCGCAGGCAGACGGCTAGAGCCCTTCGATGACGAAGGTACAGAGCGGGCACGCCACCGACGACCGCAGCGCGCCGGTCGGCAACTGATGCGACACGCACCAGCCACCGAGGACGGGCAGGTTCCACGAGAAGAAGGGACCGCCCAGCTCGGAGCGGGTCACGAACCCCACACCACCATCGTCACCGGTGATGGCCATGAGACAGGCCCCGCCGCGCACCGAGGCGAAGGTGAGCTGCTCATCCACCGACAGCGGAGCCGTCACACCGGGCCGACACTCGACGCTCGAGATGCGCAGGCTGAAGGCGTCGTTCTGGCAGCGGCCTCCCGGGCAGAGGGTTCCGTCGCGAGTACAGCCCAGGCATTCCCCTGAGCCGTCGACGCGGCAGGTGTCTCCCGAGACGTCCTGGCAGACGGCCACGCAGCGGTTGGCGACACACGAGAAGCCCGCGTCGGGTGCGCTGAACAGGCACCAGCGGCTCACCCACGAAGGGCCCTGACAGTCGGCGGGCGACTCGCACTCGACCCCGGCGTCCCGAGCGCCACCGTCCGTCGAGCCCCCGTCGTGCACGCCCGCGTCGACGAGCCCGCTGTCGAGAGCGCCTGCGTCAACCGGGTCATCAACGGGAACGAAGCACTGGCAGTGGGTGGTACACGCCACCACCGCCACGACGGCTCCAAGCTTCCCAAGGCCCCCGACTCCCATGTCCCTCGCGCTCCTCGCCACGTTGACGCTCGTGACGCTGGCCCTCGGCTACCGGCTCTACGGGGGCTTCGTGGCCCGACAGTACGCGCTCGACGACGCGAAGCCCACCCCGGCCGAGCGGCTCGCTGACGGCGTCGACTTCGTGCCCACGAAGCCGTTCTACCTGCTGGGCCAGCACTTCTCGGCCATCGCGGCGGCTGGCCCCATCGCCGGGCCCATTCTCGCGGCGCAGCAGTTCGGCTGGCTGCCCGCGCTGGTGTGGATTCTCGTCGGCGTCGTCTTCATCGGCGCGGTGCACGACCTGTCGACGCTGGTGGCCTCGGTGCGCCACGAGGGCAAGAGCATCGCCGAGGTGGTGAAGGTGACGCTTGGGCCCACCTCGGGCGTCGCGATGATGGCCTTCATCTGGGTCGCGCTCGTCTACGTCATCGTGGCCTTCACCGACGTCACCGCGAGCACCTTCGTGGCCGGAGACCCCGAGCTCGACGGCCTCACCTTCGACTTCAACCCCGGCGGCGCGGTCGCGCTCGCGTCGATGCTCTACCTGGGCCTCTCGGTGCTGATGGGCCTGGTGGAGCGCTTCCTGAAGCCGCCGCTGTGGCTGCAGACCGTCGTCTTCGTGCCGGCGGTGCTGGGCGTGGTGTGGGTGGGGACGCAGTACTCGACGCTCGTCTCGTTCAGCGGCACCGCGTGGGCCGTCATCATCCTCGCGTACTGCTTCGTGGCGTCGCTCACGCCGGTGTGGGCGCTCCTTCAGCCGCGCGGGTACCTCGGTGGCTTCGTGCTGTACCTCGCCCTGGGCATCGGCGCGGTGGGCCTCTTCTTCGGCGGCTTCGAGGTGCAGCTGCCGGCCTTCAAGGGCTTCTCCGTGCCCGGCGCGTCGGGGGTGCTGTTTCCGTTCCTCTTCGTCACCATCGCGTGTGGCGCGTGCTCCGGCTTCCACGGGCTGGTGTGTAGCGGCACCACCTCGAAGCAGATTCAGAAGGAGTCGCACTGCCACCCGGTAGGCTACGGCGCGATGCTGCTCGAGGGCTTCGTGGCCGTCATCGCGCTGGCCACGGTGATGATCGTCTCGTCGAAGGACATGGCGGGCAAACCGGCGGGCACGGTGTACGGCATCGGCCTCGGCCGCTTCTTCGCGGTGGTGCTGGGAGAGCAGCACCTGCCCTTCGCCATCACCTTCGGCGCCATGGCGTTCTCGACCTTCGTGTTCGACACGCTCGACGTCTCGACGCGCCTGGGCCGCTACATTGTGCAGGAGCTCACCGGCCTCGGCGGCCGGCTCGGCAGCCTCGTCGGCACCGCGCTGACGGTGGGCGTGCCGCTCGGGTTCCTGCTCGTCGCGCAGGCCGGGAGCTGGAAGAGCTTCTGGACGCTGTTCGGCACCTCGAACCAGCTGCTCGCGGCGCTGTCGCTGATGGGCGTGTCGGTGTGGCTGAAGCGGCAAGGCAAGCGGCACTGGTACACGGTGGCTCCGATGGTGTTCGTCTCGGGCGTCACGCTCACCTCGCTGGTGCTGCAGGTGCGCGAGGCGTTCTTCTCGGCCTCGACCGCGACGGTGGCGCAGCGGGTGAACGGCGTGGTGGCGGTGGTGCTGTTCGCCCTCGCGGCGAGCCTGCTGACGACCGGCGCGCGCGCGCTGCTCAAGCCTTCGTCGGAGCCCCTCGTGGGCGTGCGTGGTTGAACGCGTGGGTGCTCGATGCGCGGACCTCGCGCACGAGTGCACACCGTCGATCTTCAGGCCGCTCGATGAGTCCCTCATCCTCCACCGCGAATTGCTCACCCAGCGCCAGAATGAGCTCGGGCACCTGCCGCTCGTGAAGTTCCACCACGAAGTCGATGTCGTTCGTCGATCGCGCAGTGGCCTGAAGCAAGCTCGCAACACTGCCACCGAGAGAGTACTCGATACCAACGGCCTCGAACGCCCGCGCCACCTTCCAGGCGATGTCGACGATGTCGTTCATCGGAGGTCCGCTGGCGTCGCGGCGCCGTCGACCCGTCTGGCGACCTCGACTCCATGGACCTGGGCGACGTGGCGAATGACCAGTTCCTGTTCCGAGGCGTTCGGGTACTGCGCCCTCAGCCGTGCCATGACCAGTCGGCGCACGCCGCGATCGATCGCCCGCAGCGCCTCGATGCGCTGCTCTGGGCGTCATCTGCGCGATGAGCTTCGCGTGGGCCAGCGCCTGAACGGGGGGGATCGCCCATCGCCACACCATACTCTTCGTTGGGCCGCGGACGAACGAGCCACCGGCCTGCTGGCGCCCCATGCGACGTCGACTGCATCGGGGTGGGAGGACTCCTCCTCTTCCGAGACCGCTTCAGGTCGCGACGACACGACGGACCTGGGAGCGGTGCTCAGGGCGTCGAGGCCCGGCGGCTTTCTTCGTACCCGTCGACAGCCAGCGCTCAGGCACGACGGGCTGCCAGCGTCTCTTCCATTCGCACCGCGACCACGAGCCCGGACGCGAACGTGAGCATCGCCACCGCGCCCATCGCCACGGGCAGCCCGAACCAGTCCGCCAGCACACCTGCCAGCAAGGCGCCGATGGCGTAGCCGAGGTCTCTCCACAGCCGGTACACGCCCACGGACGACGCGCGCCACGACGGGTGCGCCACGTCGCCGATCGCCGCCAGCAGCGTCGGGTACACCATGGCCGTGCCGACCCCGAGGAGCGCCGCGCCGAGCGCGAAGCCAGCGAAGCCCGTCGAGGCGATGACGACGCCGATGCCAACCGCCTGCACCCACATGCCAGACGCGATGAGCCACTTGCGGCCCACCGTGTCCGACCAGGCCCCGGTGACGAGCTGCGCGAGGCCCCACGTCGCCGGGTAGATGGCCGACAGGGTGCCGATGGCCTCGAGGTCGAGCTGCGCGGCCGCGAAGAAGAGCGGAAACAGCCCCCACGCCATGCCGTCGTTCAGGTTGTTCACCAGCCCCGCCTGGCTCACGCTCGAGAGGTTCCGGTCGAGCAGCGTCGTGCGCCAGAAGACCTCGCGCGCCGTGAGCGCCGCCGATGGCGCCCCGTGTTGCTTCGACTCGAGCGCGACGTGGTGCTGCGTCTCGCGCACGAGGACGACGGACAGGCCCAGGCCCACCACCACGTAGCCGACGCCGAGGAAGAACGGCTCTGGCCGCAGCCCCACTCGGGCCGCCACCACGCCCGTGAGGAGCGCGCTCGCCGCCACCGCGAAGTACCCCGCGAACTCGTTGAGCCCCATCGCCAGGCCGCGCCGGCCCGGGCCCGCGAGGTCGATCTTCATGATGACCGTCGTCGACCACGTCAGCCCCTGGCTCACCCCCAGCAGCGCGTTGGCCGCCAGCACCCAGCTCCACGTCGGCGCCCACATCAGCAGGAACGGCACCGGCGTGGCGACGAGCCAGCCGACCACCAACACCCGCTTGCGCCCCACCCGGTCCGACCAGCGCCCCGCGAGGTAGTTCGTCAGCGCCTTCGTCACGCCGAAGACGACGATGAACGACAACACCGCCGTCTTCGCCGCGAGGTGAAAGTCACGCTCGGCGATGGCCGGGAGAATGGTGCGCTCGAGGCCCACCATCGCGCCGACGAAGGCGTTCACCACCACCAGCAGGGAGAACTGCCCGAGGTTCTCGCGCAGGCCCAGCCGCACCGCCGTCACGGCGAGGGCTTTCCGCTGGCCTCCGTCGCGCGGCCGCGGTTGGCCCGCAGGTGTTGCTCCAGCTCGACCGGCCTCGGCGGCACGTCGACGAGCGCCTCGATGAACGCCTCGCGCGGCTTCGACAACAGCGCGTTCCACCGCTTCTCGAAGGCGATGGTGCTCGAGGGCTTTCCGCTCATGCCCGCGCCGCACACCGAGCCCGCGAAGTGGCCGGGGTACACCTCGACGTCGTCTGCCAGCGTGAGGAGCTTGCCGTGCACGCTGTCGTAGAGCTGGCCTGCGCTCTCCCGTGCGTGGCCGGGGAGGTCGGGCCGGCCGACCGCGCCGACGAAGAGCGTGTCGCCCGTCAGCACGAACCACGGGTCGGTGCCCCGCCGCAGGTCGGTGACGACGAGGCACAGGCTCTCGGGCGTGTGCCCGGGCGTGTGGAGCACCGTCACCTGGGTGTTCCCGAGCGCGATGGTCTGCCCGTCGCGCACGCCGACGAAGGGCAGGTCGACGTCGGCCGATTCGTGGAGGCAGTACGCCGCGCCAGCCTTCGCCGCGAGCGCAGGGCCGCCGGAGCGATGGTCCGCGTGGACGTGCGTGTCGAACACGTGGGTCAGCCGCATGCCCTTCTGCGCCGCGAACGCGAGGGCCGCGTCGACGTCAGCCTCGTGCACGTCGACCGCCGCGCACACCCCGACGCCTCCGCACCCGAAGAGGTACGACGCGCAGCCCGTCTCGAAGCGGTAGGTGGGCTTGAAGATCATCGCGCGGGAGCGCCTCCGGCCGCGGCCACGGGTGAGGCTTCGCGCGTGAACGAGAACTGGCCGAGCTGCCGCACCGGCTTGCCGTCGACCTCGAGCATGGGGTGCGCGAGGAAGTTGATGGGCCCCGAGGCGGGCCCCGGCTCGAGCACGAGGTCGCGCCCGCGGCTCAGCTCGATGCGGTTGGCGGGGTGATGGCCGAAGTAATACGTGGCCAGGTTCGAGTACTTGTCGGCCTCGCTGATGTCGACGGGCCACCACTTGCCGTCGGCGTAGAACTCGGCCCAGCAGTGGTACGAGCTGATGCCGCCCGAGTCGCGCGCCGCGGGAATGGTGGCGCCCACCGCGAAGCGCGCCGGGAGACCAGCCGCCCTCGCCAGCGCGATGAAGTACGTGTGGTAGTCGCTGCAGTTCCCCGAGCGGGTGTCGCAGGCGTACACGAGGTCACCCTTCCCCCAACCCTCGCCCACGCGCTTGTACGACATGCGGTCCATCACGTGGTCGTAGAGCGCGCGGGCCTTGATGAGGTCGGTCGCCTTGTTGGCCGTCACCTCTCTCGCGGTGCGCTCAATCTCTGGTGTGAGCGGCGCGAGGCGGTCGGGAGCGAGGAAGCGCGCCCGGTCGGCGAGCGGCGCGGCGTACGGCCCCTTCTCGAAGCGCTCGACGCCGAACCTGAGTTCGACGACCGACTCGCCGTCCTTCGGCTCGAGCTCGACGAGCAGCACCTGGTTCGCGTTGGCCGGGTCCTCGAGGGTGCGCTGCCGACCGGGCGCAGTGACGCCGCGAGGAACGATGCGCTGCGAGCGGTCCGACGTCGGCACCGGCACCCACAAGCGCGCCGGCGCCGACAGCTTCGGCAGCTCGACGCGGTAGACGAACTCGAAGGTGTCCTGGCCCTCGACGACGTCCTTCAGCTTCGCCGAGGCCTGGTCCATCGGCACGCGATGCCAGGTGGCGTCGGCGGCCTGCTCCCAGGCGTAGAAGGGCTTGCCGTTGAGCTTGTGGACGGTGGTCTCGGTGACGACCATGTCGTCGGGTGGCCCGTCCATGAAGAAGTCGACGTCGTAGACCTCTCCGTCGGTGTCGACGAGGTCGACGCAGGCGAAGTTCTTCAGCGGCCCCAGGCTCGCGAGGTACTCGAGGTGCACCCGCACGAGCTTGAGGCGGAGCTCGCGGTCCTCGAACGGGAGTCGGAAGAACCCCTGCTGCGCAGCGCTCTGCGTGGCGATGTGCCGCTCGATGCCCCGCGCGATGTCGGCGGTGACGGCACGGGCCTGCTCGACGGGCTTCTTCACCGCGGCCGGCGCCGGAGCGCTCGTCACCTGGTGCGCGCACGCGGTCAGCAGGAGCAACGACCCGAGGCGAAGTGGGAAGACGGCCATGGCGCGGCACCTCTCGGGAACAGACGCGTAGGAGTCACACAGGCGGGCGCGCGGTTCAACCGGCCGTCCAGCAGACAAGGCGAAGGCCCGGCCGCTCCGAGCTGCGGGGAGCGCGCCGGGCCCTGGCCCAACGACCGGGTCGGTTACTTCGGCATGATGACGGTATCGATGACGTGAATCACGCCGTTCGACGCCGCGATGTCGGTCTTCACGACGTTGGCGCCGTCGACCATCACCTTGCCACCCTTGAGCCCGAGGACGAACTCACGGCCCTCGACCGTCTTTACCTTCGAGCCGTCCTTCATCTTCATGACGTCGGCGGCCATCACCGAGCCGGGGACGACGTGGTACGTCAGCACGGCCGTCAGCTTCTTCTTGTCCTTCAGCAGCGCGTCGAGGTCCTTCTTGGCGATTTTCGCGAAGGCCTCGTCGGTGGGCGCGAACACGGTGAAGGGGCCCTTGCCCTTGAGCGTCTCGATGAGTCCCGCCTCGGTCAGCGCAGTGGCGAGCGTCTTGAACGAGCCGGCGGCGACGGCCGTGTCGATGATGTCCTTCGGGGCGTCGGCGGCCGGCTTGGCGTCAGCCTTCGGCGCCTCGGCCGGCTTCATGCCCGCCTTGGGGTGCTCCGTGGGGTGATCAGCCAGCGCGACGGCCGCGAGGGTCAGCGTGACGAGGACGAGCAGCTGCTTCATGGATCTCTCCGGAAGGGGTTCACGACGGGCGCCTTCGTAACAGGCGCGCGCGTCGACGCCATTGAGAAGCGCGCTCGCCGCCGTCCTCTCACGGCGGCGGACACCCCAACGAGACCGGCTGATGGAGCACGAGGTCGAGCGCGCCGGAGCGCCGACCGTTCCCCAGCCGGCCATGGCGACGACGGTGTCGCGGGAGCGGCCGTGGCCGGTCCACACGTCGCCGAGTCCTCTCACGCCGCCGTGCCGGGGTCCCTCGAGCTCAGGAGCGTCAGCCATGCGCAACAGCCTGGTGTGTGTCGTGGTGTTCCTTACCCTCACCTGCGCGGAGGGCCCGGACGCTTCGAACGCAGCCGCCACGAGCGCGGGCCAGCACCCAGCCCCCTTGTTCGGCGGCACGGTGACGGTCTCGACCGACGGGCGGCTGGCCGCGGTGTCCGACCCGGACCAGAGCGTGCTGCGCCTGGTCGACCTCTCCTCGATGCAGGTGCAGGCGGTGGCGTCGTTTCCACCGGGGAGTGAGCCCGGGCGGGCCGTCGACGACGGCGCAGGTCACCTCGCGGTGGTGCTGCGGCGCGCGGGGAAGGTCGCCTTCGTGTCTCGACGCACTGGCGAGGTGGTGGCGACGCAGCCGGTCTGCGCCGAGCCGCGCGGGGTGACGAAGGCCTCGCTCTCGCCCGACGCGGTGCTCGTCGTCTGCGCGACGGGAGAGGTCTACGGCGTGTCACCGACGCGCTCGCGGCTGCTCAAGAAGCTGGGGCTCGAGGGCCGCGACATCATCGAAGCGAACGGCCGGCTCACGGTGTCGACGTTCCGCGACGCGCGCCTGTATGACGAGCGCGGTGGCGTGTCGCCGACGGTGCTGCAGCCCCGCGCGCTCCCCGCCTTCTCGATGAGCGGCACGCCCGTCACCTTCACGGCGCAGGTCGCGTGGCGAACGCTCGCGGCGCCCAACGGCGACGTGCTGATGGTGCACCAGGTCGAGCGCGCCGGAGAGCCGACCGTTCCCCAGCCGGGCATGGCGACGACGGTGTCACGGGAGCGGCCGCCGCCCCAGCCGGCAGTGCCCTCGACGTACGGTGGCGCTCCCGCGACGCCGCCGCCGGCTCAGCCCCCGCCGACGACGCCCAACGCACCCGTGCCGTTTCCGACGCCGAGCGCCACCTGCCCCCTGTCGGTGCTGCGCACGGCCGTCACCCGCTTCGGCCCGGCCGGCGCCACCACGATTCAGGTGCCCGGCGTGCTGCCCGTCGACGCCGCCCTCTCTGCCGACGGCACGCAGCTCGTCATCGCGCACGCCTCGAACCACCAGCTCACCCGGGTGAACGTCACGGCCTTCCAGAGCGACGTCACCGACACCAACTGCGGCCCGCTCAACGCGCCCACGCCCGCCTTCGACACGCGCCTGCCGCTCGAGACGCCCATCGGCGTCGCCTTCACCCCGGCGAACGAGCTGCTGGTGCACTACCGGGTGCCCAACGTGCTGGTGAAGCAGGACGCGAGCGGCCGCGAGCTCGGGCGGGTGTCGCTGGGCGCCGTCGTCGAGACGCCGGGCCACCGGCTCTTCCACTTCTCCACCGGCCCCATCGCCTGCGCGTCGTGTCACCCGGAGGGCCACGAAGACGGCCACACCTGGACCGTCAACGGCACCGTGCGCCGCACCCAGGCGCTCTCGGGCGGCCTGCTGGCGACCGCGCCGTTCCACTGGAAGGGCGACCTCGCGCAGCTGTCCGACGTGATGGCCGACACCTTCGTCTCGCGCATGGGCGGCACCATGCCGTCGGCGGCGACGGTGGAAGACCTCGGCCACTTCCTCGACGGCATTCCCGCGCCCAGGCCCTTCGCGCCCACGGGCGTGCCCGACGTCACCGCCGGCCGCACGGCCTTCGTGAAGGCGGGCTGCGACACCTGTCACGCCGGCCCGAAGCTCGGCGCCAACCTCACGGTGACGGTGGGCAAGCCCGACGCGACGCAGGTGCCGTCGCTCATCGGCGTCGCCCGCCGCGGCCCGTGGATGAGCGATGGCTGCGCGAAGACGATGAAGGAGCGCTTCACCGACTCGGCCTGTGGCGGCACCGCCCATGGCCACGTCGAGTCGCTGACGGCCTTCGAGGTCGACGCCCTGGTGACGTACCTCGAGCGGCTCTGAAGCCGCCAAAGCCTGCCCGACGGCGCGGCCATGCGGGTGAGCGAGGCCGGAGTCGAACCCGCTTCACCCCAGCGGCGCGCAGCCCACCAGCTGGCAGCTCTTCAGGTACAGCGCCCGCTCGAGCGACGGGTCGTTCGCGTGCGGCGCGCAGGGCACCTCGCGGGCGTCGGAGAAGTACGCGCCCGACTTCACGGCGAGCCCGGGCGTCGTCGCGCAGTGCACGCTGGTGCGGGCGCCCGTCGTCACGTCGGCTCCGCCCATGCCGAAGCCTGACTTTAGCAGCTTCGTCGAGATGACACCGGGGTGCAGGGCGAACACCGACACCGGCCGGCCCTCGAGGCGCCGCGCCAATTCGTGCGTGAACAACACGTTCATCAGCTTCGACGCCGCGTAGGCCGAGTACCCCTCGAAGCGCTTCGGCACCGGCACGTCGTCGAGGTGCACCCGCCCCCGGGTGTGCGCGATGGAAGAGACGTTCACCACCCGCCCCGCGCCCGAGGCCTCGAGCGCCGGCATCAGCTCGTGCGTCAGCAGCACCGGCGCGAGGTGGTTGACGCCCACCGTCACCTCGAAGCCTTCGGCGGTGCGCTCGTTCGAGTTCATGAAGACGCCGGCGTTGTTCACCAGCACGTCGAGCTTCGGCGCCACCTGCCGCACCCGGGCCGCCAGCGCACGCACCTGCGCGAGGTCGCCGAGGTCGCCCCAGACGGGCACCAGCCGTTCGGCCTTCGCGCCTTCGTCGACGAGACGCCGGGTGGCGTCGAGGGCCTTCGCTTCGCTGCGCGCGTGGGCCAGCACCTGCGCGCCGTTGAGCGCGAGCTGGAGCGCCGTCTGAAAGCCGATGCCGTCGCTGGCGCCGGTGACGAGCATCGATGGGAGGGTGTTCATGGCCGGTGCATGAGAGAGTATCGACACCGTCGTGGCCGAGCATCTCATCTTCTCCCAGACCATCGAGGGCCTGCTGCGCGCGCTGGGGCCGCTGCCGCCCGAGGCGCGCGCCCACTTCAAGACGCTCGGCCTCGACGTCGACCGCCCTTTGCTGCCCGCCTACCCGCTGGAGCAGTTCGTCGCGGTGCTCGACGCCGCCGGCGCCCTCGTCGCCCCCCAGGCCACGCCGCTCGAACAGGGCCGCCTGCTCGGCCGGCGCTTCATGGACGGCTACCAGAACACCCTCATCGGCCGCGCCATGGTGGCCGTCATGCGCATCATCGGCCCGTGGCGCACGCTCGAGCGGCTGTCGCACCAGTTCCGCACGGGAAACAACTTCTCTGAGACCCACCTCTCCCGACTCGGACCCACCGAGGCGAAGCTGTGGTGCAACCGCGTGTCGCGACCGGGGTGGTACCTCGGCATCATCGGGCGGGGGCTCGAGCTCGCTGGCGCCATGGACGTCACCGTGCGGCTGATCGACCAGGACGTGGCCGGCGGCACCTTTCACGTGCAGTGGCGCTGAGCAGCGGCGCCTCGAAACCAACTGGCCGGCCGGTCGATAACTCCCGGTGGTGCCACGCGGTCCGGTGGTGTTCAATGGTCGCACCACCCCAACATCATGAGTCAGGGAGCCCCCAAAGAACGCCTCAGGCCCTTCAAGCCCCAGCGCTTTGGGCGGTACACGCTCCTGCGGCCGCTCTCGACCGGTGGCATGGGCGAAATCTTCCTGGCGCGGCTCGAGGGGGCGCAGGGCTTCGAGAAGCTCTGCGTCATCAAGAAGATTCTCCCCCACCTCGCGAAGGACACGGACTTCGTCGAGCGCTTCGTCGACGAGGCGCGCATTCTGGTGAAGCTGTCGCACGGCAACATCGCGCAGGTGCTCGACATGGGCCTGCACGACGGGGCGCCCTACATCGCGCTCGAGTTCGTCGACGGGAAGGACCTGCGCCGGGTGGTGGCGAGGGCCAGCGAGCGGTCGCTCCAGCTGCCGGTGTCGTTCAGCCTCTACGTCGTCACCCGCCTGCTCGACGCGCTCGCCTATGCGCACCGCAAGAAGGGCGACGACGGCAAGGAGCTGAACCTCGTCCACCGCGACATCAGCCCGCAGAACATCCTCATCTCGTACGAGGGCGAGGTGAAGGTCATCGACTTCGGCCTCGCCAAGTCGACGCTGTCGGCGACGCGCACGCACCCCAGCATCGTGCTGGGCAAGTTCCTCTACATGTCGCCCGAGCAGGCGCGGCACCAGAAGGTCGACCGGCGCAGCGACCTGTACGCGGTGGGCCTGTGCCTGTACGAGCTGGTCGCCGGCAAGGGCCCCTTCGATGGCGTCAGCCCCGGCGAGCTGATGGCGGTGGTGGCGAACCCGAAGGTGGCGACGCTCAGCCAGGTCGAGCCGCTGTGTCCCCCGGCCTTGAGTGACGTGGTGATGAAGGCGCTCGCGCCCGACGCGGCCCAGCGCTTCCAGACGGCCGAGGAGTTCCGCGGGCGGCTGCTGTCGATTCTGCTCGAGCTCGACCCCGCGGCCGGCCCCGAGACGGCCACGCGCTTCATGACCGAGGCGTTCGCCGGCGAGTACCAGAGCGAGCGGAAGATGCTGGCCGACCTGCAGGCGCAGGCGCGCGAGTTGAGCGAGGAGCCGGCCGAGCCCGAAGAAGAAACGATGCAGCCGGCGCCCGCGAAGGCCACGCGCGAGGTGCCCACCTCGCTCCCGGCGCTCACCCTCGACGCCATGCCCGCCGCGGCGCCGCCCGCGCCGGCCCCCGTCCCCGCAGGTCCACCGGCCGCGACACCCGAGGCGCTCTCGTTCCAGCCCACGCGCAAAGCGCCCGCGCCGGCCGGGGGCAAGCCCGTCGCGCCCGAGTCCTCCACGATGCCCAGCATCGTCGTCTCGGCCGAAGCGCGGATGACGGAAGAGGTGGCCCAGCCCAGCATCGTGCTCGACGAGGACCTGTCGGCCGAGAGCCGCACCCTGCCCGAGGCGCGCGCGTCGAAGGGCCTGGCGCCGATGAAGAGCGACCCGGCCCGCAAGGCAGCCACCCGGCCCAGCGGAGTCCGGGGGCCGTCTCCGTCACGGACGACCGGGAACAGGCCAGCGCCCGAGCTGCAGAAGCCGACGCCGCCGAGGCCCGAGGCCAACAAAGGCAAGATTCCACCGCGCGCCACCCCGCTCGAGCCGCTCGAAGCACAGCCGGGCGAGCCGCTGAAGACGCCCGACCAGACGCCCGCGCCCGGGGCCACCGTGAAGCCCGCCGCGCCGGCGAAGAAGTCGGGCGGCGTGCTCGTCTGGCTCGCGCTCCCCCTCTTCGCCATCGCCGCCGTCGGCACCTACATCTGGTGGGACTTGAGCACCCAGCCGGTGACGCCAGTCGAAGAGGTCACCCCCATACCGACGGCTGAACCCTCCGAGACCCGCAAGTCGCGCGAGGTGAAGGTGCCGGGCACCGAGCCCGCCCCCGTCGAGGTGGTGGACGACCTGACGGCCCCCAGCAAGCTGCCGAAGAAGCCGGCGGCCGCGGCGGCGCCTCCGAAGCCCTCGAAGCAGGTGATGCTGAAGACGGCGCGCATCCTCATCAACGACGTGCAGAAGAACAAGATGGAGTTCACCAGGCGCCTCATGGAGCTGGAGAAAGAGGTCGATCAGCCTGGCAACGAAGGGGACTTCGGCCGGCGGGCGAAGTCCCTCGAGAACGACCTCAAAGCAGCCATCGACGCGCCATGACGGCCCTCGCGCGCCTCGACGGGGTGACGGCCAGCTACGGGAGCGCCGCGGTCCTCCGTGACGTCTCGTGGACGGTGCGCGGCGGGGAAGCGTGGGCCGTGCTCGGTCCCAACGGCGCGGGGAAGTCGTCGCTGGTGAAGGTGCTGGCCGGCCTGCTGAAGCCCACGCGGGGAACGGCACAGGTGGGCCCGCACGACGTCGCCAAATCCACGCCGCGCCTGCTCGCGCAGCAGGTGGCCTGGGTGCCGCAGCAGGTGCCCGACGGCCTCGACTTCACCGCGCTCGAGGTGGCGCTGATGGGTCGCGCGCCACACGTCGGCGCGCTGGGCCTCACCACCTCCGCGGACGAGGCCCGGGCCCGACGTGCGCTGGAGCGCTTCGACGTCGCCGCGCTGGCCGACCGGCCCCTCTCAGAGCTCTCCGGTGGTGAGCGACGGCGCGTGTTCCTCGCGCGGGGGCTGGTGCAAGACGCGCCGCTCCTCGTACTCGACGAGCCCACGGCCTTCCTCGACGTGCGGCACCAGGTCGAGACGCTGACGTTGGCGCGCGGCCTCGTCTCCGACACGCACGCGGTGGTGGCGGTGCTGCATGACGTGACGCTCGCCGCGCACTTCGCCACGCACGTCGTGTTGCTGTCGGCGGGCCGGGTGGTGGCGGCTGGGCGCGCGGCCGAGGTGCTGACGGCCGAGCAGCTCTCCTCCGTCTACGGCACGCCCATGGAGGCGGTGGGCCCGGGTGGTTTCCTGCCGCGTTGGCCCACGTGAGGCGCTGGCCGGTCGCAGTGGCGGTGTCGCTCGCGGCCCATGTCATCGTGGGGGTCGTCTCGTGGGCGGCGCTGTCGTGGGCGCCGGCGCCCTCGAAGCCCAGCTCTGCGCCGAAGCCACTCGAGGTTTTGCGGGTGGGCGCGTTGATGCCGAGAGCGTCGGCGAGCGCCTCCCCTTCGGGCGCTCCGAGCGGCGCCACAAAGCCGAGCGCGCCCTCGAACGTGCTGGCCGGCCGTCGGGCTGGCGAGCGCTCGACGCCTCCTGAGGACCCGTTGGCCCAGGGTCCTGAAGCGACGGCCCACTTCATCGCGCGTCACGAGGACCCGGATGATGGCGCTCCGCACGGTGACGCCGACACCCGAGGGGACGGTCGCGCTCCTGCGGCGCCCATGACGAACCTCGGCGCGAGCGCAGTCGACGGGGCGCGGGGCGATGGGAGCGAGGCTGGCGCAGGGCGCTCCGACGCGGCAGGCACCTCCGGGAGCGCACGCACCGGTGGTGTCAGTCCCGCGGGCGAGGGGAACGTCACCGACGTGGAAGCCGTGACGGCCCGGGTGCACGCACGCCTCGCGGCCGCGGCGCGTGACTGTTACCCGGCCGCGGCGCGGCGCTTTCGTCAGCTCGGCCGGGTCCCCGTGCGCTTCTGCGTGGGCGCGAACCTCGCCGCGGAGCGGCTCGTGCTGTCGCCGAGCGGGCTGGCGCTCCTCGACGACGCCGCGCGCGAGTGCGTGGTGCCGCGCGCAGCTCCGTTTCCGGCCGAAGCGGCGACGCGGTGCTTCGAGGTGGCCGTCGACTTCGGCCCGTGACGCGTGGCTTCCAGCCAGCACGCGCGAAGCGGTTGGGTGCCTCGGAGCACCCCGGCTGGCCAGTGGCCTCGGCTGGTGCAAGGGTTGCGGTGCGGGTTCACTGGGAGGCACGATGGCTGCGCTTCAGTACCTGGACGAAGGCGTCTGGATGGACACGGCGCCGGTGCAGTTCCTCGGACTGCAGCTCACCGCCAACATGACAGTGCTGCGCCTGCGCGACGGCCTGCTCATTCACTCGCCAATTCCGCTCACGCCCGACCGGCGCAGGACCGTCGAGGCGCTCGGCCCCGTCACCCACCTGTACGCGCCGAACCTCATGCACCACCTTCGGCTGGGCGACTGGGCGTCGCAGTTTCCGGGGGCCCAGGTCCACGGCCCGCCTGGGCTGGGCCGAAAACGTCGGGACCTCAACATCGACCGGGTCCACGGCGAGCCGGCACCCGCCTTCGACGGCCTCGTCGACGAGCTGAGAATCGACGGCTTCCGTCTTGAAGAGTCGGTGCTCTTCCACCGGCCCTCGCGCACCCTCGTGGTCGCAGACGCCGTGCACCAGATTGGGCGACCCACGCACTGGTGGACCCGCACCTATACGACGCTCGCGGGCTTCTACGACCGCGTCGCCTTGAGCCGGGTGATTCGCTGGTCCTCCTTCGCCGACCGCGCCGCCGCCAGGCGGAGCCTCGACCGCATCCTCTCGCTGCCGTTCCAGCGCATCGTCGTCGGGCACGGCGCCGTCATCACCACGGACCCGCACCGCGCCCTCGCCGAGGCCTACGCGTGGCTCCGCGCGCCCACCCCGCTGCGGCTCTCGGGCGGCGTGCCAAGCGGGTGCTCCTGAGCACCTGCCGAGGGGTGGCACAGCGAACCACTCGCCAGCACGAGCCCCCTCAGAACGAGCACGGCTTGCCGTCGAGCAGGCCGCTGCGCGCGATGGTGCGAACCTCACCGTCCTTCACGCTGCGCCACCGGGCCTCGTTGGCCACCGTGCAGCGGACCTGTCGCCCAGGCACCTGCAGCACCAGCCCCCACGATTCGCGCCGCGCCCCGGACCGCTCGCGCCCATCGGCGGGGCTGATGGTGGGCCACTGCGCCGCCGTAGCGATGGACCCACGCTGCGTCTGGGTGCGCACCACCTTCCAGCCCTGCTCGCGCACGGTGCAGCGCTCGGCCAGCACCGGCTCGTCGCGGAACTTCGGCTGGCAGTCCTCTCGCTTCTCGAAGGTGCCATCCCCGCGGTCGACGTTCTTCATGGTGCACGACTCCCCATCAGGCACCTTGCGGCTCCCACGCGGCTGCTGCGTGCGCGCCGTCACCACGGCGGCCGGGGCCACCTCGTCACACCAGGCTTCGACGTCGCGGTCGACGAGCGCCTCGACGTCGACTTCGCGCACCCACTCGTGCGCCGTCACCGTCGCCTCGACCGTCGACGCCACCGCGCTGGCTCCGCTCGACGACGAGTCGCCCATCGAGTTGACGAGGCCCACCGTGAGGCACGTGAGGAGCAGGATGGGCCTGACCCGATTTGGTGGACAGTGATGATGAGTTGATTCGCACCGTCGTCGAGTCGTCTTCAGGATACCCGGTTGTTCACCTCCTGGCTTGGTTGTTGTCGGTCGTGACGCCCGCCGAAGCGAGCGCAGCGAGCGAA